>CAMDKK010000020.1 GCA_945901045.1 Limnohabitans sp. Rim8 | reverse complement strand
AACCTACAGCGGGATCGAACTTGCCCGGCCCATGGTAGGCCACAGGATCGGCTTCGGCCAGTTTGTAGCCCTGTCCTTTCTTGGTCACCACATGCAAAAATTGTGGCCCCTGCAAATGTTTGACATTCTCCAGTGTGGGGATCAATGATTCCAGATCATGACCGTCAATTGGCCCGATGTAATTGAAGCCGAATTTTTCAAACAAGGTGGCGGGCACCACCATGCCTTTGGCATGCTCTTCAAGCCGTTTGGCCAGCTCGAACAAAGGCGGCGCAGCCTTCAGCACATTTTTGCCCACATTTTTGGCTGTTGCGTAAAAACGGCCGCTCATCAGTTGAGCCAAGTAGCGATTGAGTGCCCCCACGGGCGGGCTGATCGACATGTCATTGTCGTTGAGGATCACCAGCAACTTGCAATCTTCTACGCCCGCATTGTTCATCGCTTCAAAGACCATGCCGGCCGTCATGGCCCCATCACCAATCACGGCCACGGCAAAGCGGGACTCGCCCTTTTGTCTTGCGGCAAGCGCCATGCCCAAAGCGGCTGAAATGCTGGTGGAAGAATGTGCCGTACCAAAGGTGTCGTAAGGGCTTTCGTCCCTTTTTGGAAAACCTGACAAACCGCCCAGTTGGCGTAAAGTGGGCATGCGGTCGCGGCGACCGGTCAAAATTTTGTGCGGGTACGTCTGGTGACCCACATCCCAGACAATGCGGTCCTCAGGGGTATTGAAAACGTAGTGCAGCGCCACGGTCAGTTCCACCGTACCCAAGTTGGAGCTCAAATGACCACCGGTTTTGGACACGTTGTCGATCACGCATGCGCGCAACTCATCGGCCAGACCACGTAAATCGCTGCGTGCCAGCCGACGAAGGTCGGCAGGGCTGTCAATCTTGTCGAGAAAAGAATTCATCTGTAATCAATTGTCCCGGTGAATCACCATGTTGGCCAAGGCCCGCAAAGACTGGGTTTGCGCTGCCGACAAGCCACTCTCATCCAAAGCAGTCAAGGCTTGCGACCTGAGGGTCTGTGCATAGGCTTTTGCCTGCGCTAAACCCATCAGGGCCACATACGTTGGTTTGTCTGATGCCACATCTTTGCCGGCTGTTTTACCCAACGCAGCCGAATCGGAGGTGACATCCAAAATGTCATCCACCACCTGAAACGCCAAGCCCAAAACCTCGCCAAAACGGCTCAAAGCAAGCATGGCAGCAGTTTGGGCCTGTCCGGCAGCCACAACCCCCATTTGCACACTGCACAGGAGCAAGGCACCGGTTTTCAAACGGTGCATGTGCCGCAATTGGTCTTCCGTCAAAGCCAATCCCACACTGGCCAGGTCAATGGCTTGACCTCCTGCCATGCCCTTGTAACCTGCCGCACGGGACAGCAATCCGACCAAGGCGGCTTGCACAGGGGGGCTCACCGAGCCGTCTTGCGGGGTCATCAACTCAAAGGCAAGCGCCTGCAAGCCATCCCCCGCCAACAAGGCTTGCGCTTCGCCAAACTGCACATGCACTGTGGGTTTTCCACGGCGCAGTACATCGTTGTCCATGCACGGCATGTCGTCGTGGACCAGAGAATAGGCATGGATCAATTCGATAGCGCAGGCCGCACGCAATGCGGCTGCACCAGGCGCTTCATCCTGCAAACCCACTGCTTCGGCAGCGGCCAGAACCAACAGCGGCCTCAACCGCTTGCCACCATCGAGAACGGCGTAGCGCATAGCCTGCCCTAAACCTGCGGGTGCTTCAGAATCAATCCAATCTTGAAGCGCAAGTTCAATTTGACGCAAACGTGGCGCCATCCAATCGGATAAAACAAACGGCTTAGCTTGCATCAGGTGTCGCTCCCAGGCCAAGGCTTGAGGGCGCCATCATCCAACACCTTGATTTGATCTTCCACGGCTTGTAAACGCGCCTGGCAAAAGCTGAGCAATGCGGCGCCCCGTTGGTAACCGCTGAGGAGTTGGTCCAAGGGCAATTGACCTGATTCGAGCTGGGTAACCCATTGTTCCAACTCGGCCAATGCCAGTTCGTAGCTGGCAGGCAAAGCTTGGGGATCTTGAGCAGGGACTTTCGGCATGAGCAGTATCCGGGAAAATGCCTGATTTTAGGCGCTTTGCACGTGTTTAGACGTTCGAGACTGAGTTCCTTGAACGTCAGGGTAGAATCTCGGTTCCCCGGTGGGGTCATCCCTGCTATTTCGCGCCAATGTCCCAGACGCTAAGCGCTGTCCCTGCCCCTTCATAGGGGGAGTCTCTAGGTCAGGTCATCCATGTCTGATTTAAGTCTTCAACTGCAGCAGGCCGCAAGCCAACTACCAGTTTCCAGCTATTTCGACAACGCGCTTTATCAACGCGAAGTTCAAGCCCTTTTTCAGCGAGGGCCCCGCTATGTCGGCCACCAACTGGCCGTGCCCCATGTGGGCGACTACCTTGCCCTCGCCCAAGAGGGCTCTGGCCGCGCCTTGGTACGTTCAGCAGACGGGGTTGAGCTCATATCGAACATTTGCCGTCACCGGCAAGCGGTCATGCTGCAGGGAAGAGGTAATTTGTCTCAACAGCAAAAAGGCAGCGCCGCAGGCAACATCGTGTGTCCATTGCACCGTTGGACCTATGCGCCAGATGGGAAATTGCTTGGGGCACCCCATTTTTCAAATGACCCCTGCCTGAACCTGAACAACTATAAATTGCAAGAGTGGAACGGCTTGCTGTTTGAAGACAACGGCCGCGATATCGCAGCAGACCTGGCGCAAATGGGGCCTCGTGCCCAACTGGACTTCACAGGCTATGCGTTGGACCGGGTTGAGATGCACGAGTGCAACTACAACTGGAAAACCTTCATCGAGGTCTATTTGGAGGACTACCACGTCGGCCCGTTTCATCCTGGATTGGGTTCATTCGTCACCTGCGACGATCTGAGTTGGCAATTCATGGAAAACTACTCGGTGCAGACGGTCGGCGTTTCGAGTGCTTTTGGCAAACCAGGCTCAGCTATTTACAAAAAATGGCATGACGTGTTGCTGAACTACCGAGGCGGCGCCATGCCTGAGCATGGTGCAATTTGGCTCACTTATTACCCCCACATCATGGTCGAGTGGTACCCCCATGTACTCACTGTTTCTACCCTGCACCCCATGGGACCTGACAAAACCATGAACATGGTCGAGTTTTATTACCCCGAAGAAATCGTGGCTTTCGAGCGTGAGTTCGTTGAGGCCCAGCAGGCCGCCTACATGGAAACCTGCCTGGAAGACGATGAAATCGGCGAGCGCATGGACGCAGGGCGCAAGGCTTTATGGGCTCGAGGGGACAATGAAGTCGGCCCTTACCAAAGTCCAATGGAAGACGGGATGCAACATTTCCACGAATGGTACCGCCGGGCCATGGGCCCCTTATAACCAACCCATCTGAACAAATCCGAATACAAGCCTGGTTGATGATTTTGGGGTCGCTTTTTTTCGCAGTGATGACCCTCAATGACATGAGTGGCATTGACTGGTGTGGTCATGATCTTGCATCCGACCACCGTCAGCGGCATTGCCTCAACCGTATTGCGTGAGCGCCCAATGCCCGGATCGCCCACTCAAGAGCATTGAATTTACCAAGGAGACTAGCTGTGTACACCACCCTCATTTCTGCAGCCCAGCTGCAAGCGCTTCAAACCTCGGGCGATCCCTTGATGGTGTTTGACTGCAGTTTCGAATTGATGAACCCTGCAGCAGCAGATGCGCTGTTTGCCCAAGGGCACATCACCGGTGCGCTACAAGCCCATTTGGAACGCAACCTCAGCGCACACGACCCGGCTCTTGCGGTCAACGGTGGGCGGCACCCCCTGCCTGCGCGCGAAAGTGTGGCCCATTGGTTAGGCCAACTTGGCTTGGCCAACACCATGCAAGTGGTGGTCTACGACCGCAACAAAGCAAATTACTGCGGCCGCCTGTGGTGGATGCTCAAGTGGTTAGGCCATGACCATGTCGCTGTCTTGGACGGTGGACTGCAAGCCTGGCAAGCCGCGGGGGGTGCCGTAGACAGTGCGCTGCCACCAGCCAGGCCTGCTACGAGCTTCCTGCTCAAGCCTGCATTGCGGGAATTGACCCTTACCAGCAAGATAGAAAAACACCTGGGACGGGAAAGTCAGACCTTGATCGACGCCCGTGCCGCTGCGCGCTTCAGAGGCGAAGTCGAACCCCTCGACCCGATTGCGGGCCACATTCCAGGCGCACTCAACCGCCCCTTCAACGAGAACATGAACAGCGATGGTTTTTTTAAATCACCAGCGCAATTGAAACTTGAATTCGAAACCATCTTGGCCGGACGCGATCCGTCCAGCGTGGTACACCACTGCGGCAGCGGTGTGAGCGCCATTCCCAATGTGTTGGCCATGGAAATTGCAGGCTTGGGTCCAACCGCTTTGTATGCGGGCAGTTGGAGTGAATGGTGCAACACCCCCGGCCTGCCTTGCGCTCAGGGTTGAACTTTCCTCAGTGGGTCAGCAAACTCACCAAGGTGACTGAACTGATGCCGATGGCAAGCCAGGTGATTTGAGCCGCCGTCTCGCGCAATGACAAGCGCTTTTGCAATTGCGGAATCAAATCGGCCAAGGCCACATAGATGAAGCTGCTGCTGGCGATGACCAGGAAATACGGCAAGGTCGCCCGTAATGACTCCACCAAGACAAAACCCACTGCCCCTCCCAAAGCGGTGACCGCACCCGCCAAAGAGACCTTTAAAACCGCCGCCTGCTTGGGGCCCTGAGCCTGGCGCAAGACCGCCAAGTCACCCATGTGGTGGGGCACTTCGTGGGCCATCACCGCCAAAGCAGCAATGGCTCCCAAACGCAGATCGGCCATGAAGGCCGAGGCAATCAAAATACCGTCCCCAAAACAATGCACGCTGTCTCCCGCCAAAACGGCCCAGCCACCAGAAGTACCCTCTTCATGGGAATCATGGTGGTGTTCATGGGCGTGATGGGCCTTTTCCAGGCTTGCGCCGTGCTCATGCCCGTGATGCCAGAGCTCGGCTTTGTCGAGTAAGAAGAAAAAAACCAGCCCGATGAGCAGGGTTAAAAACAAATCGCGCGGTACAACCGTGCTTTCAAAAGCTTCCGGCAGTAAATGCATGAACGAGGTTGCCAACAACGCACCCGCAGCCAAACTCAGCATATGCTGGGTATAGCGACTCATGACCCCGAAGCTCAACCAAGCGGCGACCCAGACACTGCCAATACCTGCGGTCAAGGTGCCTAACAAAATGGCCAAAAAAATCATGGGTGAGCTGTCGCCTTTGAGGGGAGCAATTTAAAGATATTGCTTGAGCCAGTCCTGCAAGCGCCACCATCCGTCCTCAGCGGGTACCTGGCGGAAAGTGGGACGGTAGTCCGCATGGAATGCGTGTGGCGCTTCAGGATACACGACAAAGGAAGAGGCTTTGGCCCCAGCGGAGCCTGAGGCCAAAGCCAACTTCATTTTATCGACAGAATCTTGACCAATGCCGGTGTCTGCGCCGCCATACAAACCCAAAACTGGGGCAGACAATTGAGCCGTTTTATCGACGGGATGGCTTGGTGTGACAGGGGTATTTTGACCGACCAAGCGACCGTACCAAGCCACGCCGGCTTTCACCAGGGGTTGGTGCGCCGCATACAGCCAAGTGATGCGACCGCCCCAGCAAAATCCGGTGATGGCGAGTTGGGTGGTGTTGCCACCATTTTTGCCAGCCCAAGCCACGCTGGCATCCAGGTCGGCCATGACCTGCGCATCAGGCACTTTATTGATCACTTCGGCCCACAATTTGGCCACTTCGCCATACGAAGAGGGGTCACCTTGTCGCACAAACAATTCCGGGGCAATGGCCATGTAGCCCAAATGGGCCAACCGGCGGGTCACGTCTGCAATGTATTCATGAACCCCAAAAATCTCGGAAATAACCAACACCACTGGCCAAGGTCCTGCGCCTTGGGGGGTTGATCGGTAGGCCGGCATTTTGAACCCATTGACATCGATGGTGACCTCCCCGGAAACCAATCCTTGCCCACTCGTTTTGATGGCTGTTTGGGCCATCAAGGGCATGGCTGACGCGGCATAACCGATACCCAATGCGGTTTGGAGTGCCAAACGACGGGTGGGGCCTTGATAAGCCTGCATATCGGTTTCAGAAACGTTCAATAAGCCTCGGGTATCTGAGCGCAAGAAATCCATCCATGTCTCCTGAAAGTGTTGTGCGTTGGTTGAGGGGACATTATCTTTTCAAATGGTGCCCGAATTGGGGTTTTCTTGAGAAACACCTTACGCCTCGTTACAGGACATGCAGATGGTGTCATCCACAAACCAACCTGGCCCGTTATAAAAAGACTTGAACGCTCAAGACATCAGGAACCTGAATCCCAGAAAGGTCGACATCATGAAACATATTTCTACACATTGGATTGCGCTGGCCCTTTTCAGCACGCTTGCAACAGCTGCCGGTGCGGCCCACGCCGGCCCTCACGGCAAGGGTTTTTCGAGCGCTCACGCGCACCACACTGTCGCGGTCCGCGGTGGTTTCCATGGAGGTCAAGGCTGGGGTGGGGGTCATGGCCACGGGGGTCATGGCCACGGTGGTCACGGCTACGGCCACCGTGGCTACGGCGGCGGCTGGGTAGCGCCACTTTTGGGTGCGGCGATTATCGGTGGGGCCATTTACTCCACCCTGCCCTCGGCTCCCGTGGTCATTCAGCAAGTGCCTGTGGCAGTCCCCCAGCAACAGGTCGTTACCGATCCGTCCCGCGTCAGTTACTACTGCCCTGCCTACCAGCAGTACTACCCGAACGTGACCCAGTGCCCCACAGCCTGGCAGGTTGTGCCTTACTGAAAAATTTTTGGCAGATTTCAAGTCGCGCGCAGCAGACAGCGGACAGCGGACAGCGGACAGCGGACAGGCGAGATCATCACGGTCTGCGCTGAAGTCTTTTCGAAATCGCCTGCTTAATGCGCTTGGTCCCAATTAAGACCCAGGCCCACCTCGGCCAACAAGGGGACTTTCAGCGCCGCCACACCCGCCATCAGGCGTGGGATTTCTAACTTCACCCAGTCCACCTCCGCTTCGGGCACCTCAAACACAAGTTCGTCATGCACCTGCATGATGACCATCGTTTTGCGCTGCTGATCATCCAGCGCTTTTTGCACCGCCACCATGCTCAACTTGATCAAGTCGGCCGCAGTGCCTTGCATAGGTGCGTTGATGGCGGCGCGCTCAGCTCCCGCACGACGCGGGCCGTTGGGCGAATTGATTTCAGGCAAATACAAACGCCGACCCAGCACGGTCTCCACATAGCCCTGCGTTTTCGCCTGCTGACGGGTCTCGTCCATGTAACGTTTGACCCCTGAGAATCGCTCAAAATAGCGAGTGATGTAATTTTTGGCTGCTGTGTTGTCGATGCCCAGTGATTTGGCCAAGCCGAAGGCGCTCATCCCGTAAATCAAACCGAAGTTGATGGTTTTGGCGTAACGCCGCTGCTCGCTAGAGACTTGTTCAACCGCCACACCAAAGACCTCTGATGCGGTTGCCTTGTGCACGTCCAAGCCTTCGTGGAAGGCCTTGAGCAGGGCTTCATCATCGCTCAAATGGGCCATGATGCGCAGTTCAATCTGGCTGTAATCGGCGCTGGCAATCACATGACCTGTTGACGCCACGAAAGCTTCACGCACTTTGCGGCCTTCGGCGGTGCGGACAGGGATGTTCTGCAAGTTGGGATCGTTGCTGGACAAGCGACCCGTCACCGCAACTGCTTGTGCGTAATGGGTGTGCACGCGGCCTGTGCGGGGAAGCGCCATCTGTGCCAGTTTGTCTGTGTAAGTGCCTTTGAGCTTGGAGAGTCCCCGATGCTCCAGAATGCGGGCTGGCAGAGGGTAGTCTTCGGCCAATTTTTCGAGCACCTCTTCGTCTGTGCTGCGCGCACCGGTGGCGGTTTTTTTGATGACGGGCAGGCCCAACTTGTCAAAGAAGATTTCACCCAGTTGTTTGGGACTGGACAGGTTGAAGGGCTGCCCGGCAATGGCATAAGACTCGGTCTCGAGTTGCACAATGCGCTGGCCCAATATGGCGCTTTGTGCGGCCAAAGTGGGCGCGTCAATCAACACCCCATTGCGCTCAATCCGATACAAAGCTTCGCTGGTGGCGATCTCCAACTCGTAAACCTCGCGCAGTTTGGGGTCTTGCGCAAGCCGAGGCCACAAGGCCATGTGGACGTCCAGCGTTTGGTCTGCGTCTTCGCAGGCGTATTCGGCAGCGCGCGCCACATCCACCTGGGTGAATGGAATTTGGTGCGCCCCTTTGCCGCAGAGATCTTCATAGGTCAAACCCGAACGACCCAAGTGGCGCAGCGCCAAACTGCTCAGGCCATGCGGCTTGTGCACCTCCAGCACATAGCTTTGCAGCATCGTGTCGTGCTGATAACCGCGCACCTCGATACCTTGGTTGGCCAGCACATGCCGATCGTATTTGACGTTCTGTCCCACTTTAGAGCGACTGGCATCTTCCAGCCAGGACTTAAGGCGGCCTAACACTTGCGCCTGAGGCAACTGCACGGGCGCGTCAGGACCTGAATGGGCCAAAGGAATGTAGGCGCCTTCCCCGGGTTTGTCGCTCAAACTGATACCTACCAAATCAGCTTTCATGGCATCCAGCGAGGTGGTTTCGGTGTCCAGCGCCACCAGTTCTGCCACCTGAAGGCGGGCCAGCCAGGCCTCAAATTGATCCCAAGTGGTGACCGTGTCGTAGTGCTTTTCGCCCATGACGGCGCTGACCACTGGGGCATCCGCAAACAAATCGTCCTGGGGTGCGGCGGCTTTGCCACTGTCGCCTGTAGGCATCACGCCTGCGGCGGCTGGATCACCACCGCCATGACCCCTGGCGCGAACCAGACCTTTAAAACCGTATTGTTCGTAAAACGCCAGCAAACTGGCTTCGTCAGGTTGGTGAAAAAGCAAATCGGCCAGTGCGGGCAACTGAGGAACCCAGGCGCTCAAGTCGCAATCGGTCTTCATGGTGACCAAGGCGCGACCTTTGGGGAGCCAATCCACCGCTTTGCGCAGGTTCTCGCCCGCCACGCCTTTGATCTCGTCGGCCCGCAGGACCAAGGCATCGAGTGACCCGTACTCGAGCAGCCACTTAGCCGCTGTTTTAGGGCCTACTTTTTCGACGCCCGGCACGTTGTCAACCGTGTCACCGACCAGGGTCTGAAAGTCAATCATCAGTGAAGGCGGTACGCCAAACTCAGCCGTTACCCCGGCCACATCACGTTTTTTGCCGTTCATGGTGTCAATGATGGTGATGTGCTCGTTGACCAACTGGCTCAGGTCTTTGTCACCACTGGAGACCGTGACTTGCACGCCTTGTTGCGCTGCCACGTTGGCCAAAGTGGCAATCACGTCATCGGCCTCGACCCCTGGCACGTCCAATACTGTCCAACCCATGCGGCGAACCAAGTCGTGTATCGGCTCGATTTGGGTGCGCAGATCGTCCGGCATCGGACTGCGATTTTGTTTGTATTCGGGGTAGAGCGCGTCGCGAAAGGTCGGCCCCCTGGCATCGAAAACGCAAGCGGCAAAGTCCGACGGAAAATCCTTGCGCAAGCGCTCCATCATGTTAATCATGCCGCGAATGGCACCCGTGGCCGGGCTGCTCGGATCGCCCGGCACGGCCCTCAAATCGGGCATGGCATGAAAGGCGCGGTACAAATAGCTTGAGCCGTCAACCAGCAAAAGGGTCTTTTTAGGAGAAGTGTTTTCGCTCATCCCCCGATTGTGCACGGGGTGCACACCGGGGCCCCAAAGTGCGGTCGGTAAAAGCTTGAAAGGTCATCGTCTTGCACCCACCATGGGTCTTTGACTTGCCACCCTACAATCGGTGCTTTGATATCCACCCGGCGATGACCGGATCTATTGATTGCAAGCATGGCGGTATTCACCGAAGTTTCCGAATCCCAGGCAACCGAACTGTTGCAGTCCCTGAACCTGGGGAAGCTGACCGGTTTGCGCGGTATTCAAGGCGGCATAGAAAACACCAACTACTTTGCCACGACCGACAAAGGAGAGTATGTGCTCACTTTGTTTGAACGCCTCAACTTTGAACAACTGCCTTTTTATCTGCATTTAATGAAGCATCTGGCCGAACGAGGCATTCCGGTGCCAGATCCAGCCCCGAACCGAGACGGTGACATTTTGCACACCCTCAACGGCAAGCCTGCGGCAGTCGTCAATAAACTCGAGGGCAAAAGCCAACTGGCTCCAATGAACGCCCATTGCGCTGGGGTAGGCGGCATGTTGGCTCGCATGCATCTGGCCGGTGCTGACTACAGGCGCAGCCAACCGAATTTGCGCGGATTGCCTTGGTGGAATGACACCGTACCGGTCGTGCTGCCCTATTTGACCCTCGACCAAGCCGCCCTGATTCGCAGTGAACTGGCCTTTCAAAACCACACCGCTGCCAGCAGTGCCTATGCCGCCCTGCCCCGCGGCCCGGTTCACGCAGACCTCTTCCGAGACAACGTGATGTTCAACGGTGAACACTTAACCGGTTTTTTTGATTTTTACTTTGCCGGTGTGGACACCTGGTTGTTTGACTTGGCCGTGTGCCTCAACGATTGGTGCATCGACTTGAGTTCAGGCCGACACGAAGCTGAACGGGCCAAGGCTATGATCGACGCCTACCAACAAGTCAGGCCACTGAGCAGTGCAGAGCGCCAAATGCTGCCCGCCATGATGCGGGCGGGTGCTTTGCGCTTTTGGATTTCGCGTTTATGGGATTTTCATTTGCCACGAGAAGCTTCAATGCTCATGCCGCATGATCCAAGCCATTTTGAACGTATTGTGCGTGAGCGCCTGGCACACGCTATTTTGCTTTGAAACCACTTTGAACTGTCCTGCATGAAACTGACCATTGTCCCCGCCCGCATGGGCTTCGTTTGGGTGCGCCAGGGTATTCGCACTTTCTGGAAACAACCCTTGGCCATGTCAGGGCTGTTCTTTTTATTCATGGCCTGGGTTTCACTCGTCTCCATGATTCCGATGATTGGCAATGTCATTGCACTGGTCTTGTTACCCGCCATGACCTTGGGCCTGATGGCGGCAACCTCAGTGGCCGAACAAGGTAAGTTCCCCATGCCCGGCATCTTGCTCGTGGCCTTTCGCAGTGGGCAAGCGAAAGTGAAAGACATGTTGATTCTGGGCTTGCTTTACGCCATGGGTTTTATTGGCGTGATGGGCCTGTCCGTACTGGTCGATGGCGGCTTGTTTGCAGGTGTGTACTTGATGGGCGCGCCCATCAACAGCGAAAAGGTCAACAACCCTGCCTTTCAAAATGCCATGTGGGTCGCCATGGGGCTGTACCTTCCGCTGTCCATGATGTTCTGGCATGCCCCCGCCCTATTGCATTGGCATGGTGTGCCACCCGTCAAGAGCCTGTTCTTCAGTTTGGTGGCCAGTTGGCGCAATTTTGGTGCCTTCACGGTGTACACCTTGGCTTGGTTGGCTGTGTTTTTGGTTGCAGGCGCAGCGATGCTGATCGTCGTCAGCTTGGTCGGAGATCCTGGCTTGGCAGAAACCATCATGATGCCCATTGCACTTTTGATGGCCGCCATGTTTTTCACTTCGGTGTACTTCACCGTGAGGGATTGCTTTGGCGAGATGGTCCCCGCAACCGAAAAGCCCCTGCCCTGATCAATGGTGGTGGCCGTGTGCACCATGCGCGTGGCGATGGGTAACTTCATCGGCTGAAGCCGCACGCACCTCCAACACCTTCAAGGCAAAGCGCAAGGCCTGACCCGCCCAAGGATGATTGCCATCCAGCAAAACTTTATCGCCTTTGATTTTGAGCACATTGAAAACATGCTCGCTGCCATCATCGGCACGACCTCTGAGCTGGCCGCCCACCTTCACGCCAGGTGGGAATTCAGATTTGGGAATGGTTTTCAACAACCCTTCGTCACGCTCCCCAAAAGCATCGGTCGCTGACAAGTTCAAGGTGGTGCCAAAGCCCACCTCTTGACCGTCCAATGCCGCTTCTATTTTAGGCAAGGTATTGTCATAACCACCATGCAAATAGGCTGTGGGTTCTTGGGATTGATCGAGTGTCTTGCCTTGTGCGTTGAGCACCTTGTAGGTCATTGTCACAACCGTGTCTTTTCCAATTTTCATGGTGTTCTTTCTTGAATAAAAAAATGGGAGCCCGAATCAAACGGGTGTGAGTTTGGCAACCGACAAGGCGAGCCACTTGACCCCATGCCGAGGAAAATTAACTTGCGCCCGAGCATCCGCGCCTTGCCCCTCCACAGCTTGCACTTTACCTTCACCAAACTTGTTATGAAAGACATTCATGCCTGACTTGATACCGTGTTCAGGCTCTGACTTTTGCACAGGCACTGGCGGACTCTTGAAGGTGTCACTGCTCAGACTGCTGTGGCCCCATGCAGGTTTGGCTTGCGCGGGACTCGTCCAGCCGCCACCCAATCCGCTTGAGAAAGCGCCATTCTTGGGAGTAATCCATTTCAGGCAGGCATCTGGCAATTCATCCAAAAATCTGCTCTTGACGTTGTAACGGGTCTGACCGTGCAGCATGCGGGTTTGTGAATGGCTGATGTACAAGCGTTTACGCGCCCGTGTGATCGCCACATACATCAGTCGGCGCTCTTCTTCGAGGCCGTCGTAATCGTTCATAGCGTTTTCGTGTGGAAACAAACCTTCTTCGAGACCCGTGATAAAAACGGCATCAAATTCCAGTCCTTTGCTGGCGTGCACCGTCATCAATTGCACAGCATCTTCGCCCGCCTGCGCCTGATTGTCTCCGGCCTCCAGTGCTGCGTGAGTCAAGAAAGCAGCCAAGGGCGACATGACTTCGCCAGTTTCTTCAAAGCCCGGGGCAGGATCGATCTCCGATGCCCCAGGCTCTGCACTCAAGCCTTGGCTGACGGGGCTTTGGCTTAAGCCTGCTCCCTCCATGCCCGACTTATCGGTCATCGCCACTGCATCGCGACCAAAACCTTCTTGGGTGACAAAACTCTCTGCAGCGTTGACCAGTTCTTCCAAGTTTTCTACCCGGTCGGCACCGTCTTTGTCAGCACGGTAGTGCGCCACCAAGCCGGTTTTATCCAACAGCAATTCAATGATTTTGCGCAAAGTCATGCCAGCAATCTGCTCGCGCATCACATCGAGCATGGCGACAAAGCCGCCCAGGTTGGCACCGGCCTTGCCCGTAGCGGCGCTGACGGCGTCGTGCAGCGAGCAACCCGAGGTGCGGGCAATGTCCTGCAACTGCTCGATGGTCCGGGCACCCATACCGCGTGGCGGAAAATTCACCACCCGTAAAAAACTGGTGTCATCGTTGGCGTTTTCAATCAAGCGCAAATACGCCAATGCGTGCTTGATTTCGGCACGTTCAAAAAACCGCAATCCACCGTAGACCCGGTAGGGCACAGCGGCATTGAACAAGGCGGTTTCCATCACCCGACTTTGTGCGTTACTGCGGTACAGAACAGCTATCTCTTTGCGGCTGTACCCATCACCCTTGACGAGCTGTCGCATCTCATCGACCAACCATTGCGCCTCAGCAAAATCGCTGGTGGATTCGTACATCCGGACCGGCTCGCCAGCGCCTTGGGTGGTGCGCAGGTTTTTGCCCAAGCGGTTTTTATTGTGGCTGATCAACGCATTGGCCGAATCCAAAATATGGCTGTAGCTGCGGTAGTTCTGCTCCAGCTTGATCTGATGACGAACCCCGAACTCGCGCACAAAGTCCGCCATATTGCCCACACGGGCGCCACGGAATGCGTAAATACTTTGGTCATCGTCGCCCACCGCCAACACCGCGCCACCGCCCTCTGAAGGCATGCCCGTGACCATCTTTATCCAGGCGTATTGCAGTTTGTTGGTGTCTTGAAACTCATCGATCATGAGATGTTTAAAACGGGCACGGTAATGGGAGCGCACGGGTTCGTTGTCACGCAAAAGTTCATAAGAGCGCAGCATCAACTCACCAAAATCCACCACGCCTTCGCGTTGGCATTGCTCTTCGTAGAGCGCATACAGCTCCACTTTCTTGCGGGTTTCATCGTCTCGCACCATCACATCATGTGGGCGACTCCCCTCTTCTTTGCACCCCGAAATAAAGTACTGCACCTGTTTGGGCGGGAAACGCTCTTCATCGACATTGAACTGCTTGCACAAACGCTTGACGGCTGACAACTGGTCTTGTGTGTCCAGAATTTGAAAGGTCTGCGGTAAGTTCGCCAGCTTGTAATGCGCTCGCAAGAAGCGATTGCACAAACCATGAAAGGTGCCTATCCACATGGCATTCACGTTCACCGGCAGCATGGACTGCAGGCGCAACTTCATTTCTTTGGCGGCCTTGTTCGTGAAGGTCACGGCCAAAATACCACCGGGCGAGACTTGCGAGGTTTGCAACAACCAGGCAATGCGCGTGGTCAGCACCTTGGTCTTGCCAGAGCCTGCTCCCGCCAGAATGAGCGCCGGCTCGGCGGGCAAAGTCACTGCACGCAACTGCTCCTCATTCAAGTTATGCAGCAGAGGGGGCTGAAAGGCATGGGACGTTGAAAAAGCGTTCGTTGTGAATTCTGAGGGCATAGGGTGATTGTAGAAACATCGCCAAAGGTCGACTCAGGGACACGAATCATCAGCGACTTGTGTCAAGATCAAACTCAATTTATCGACCAAGGCGTCTCAACGCCCCCTTTTTGGGTCCTATTTTGCTTTTTTCTCTGCTCTTCCAGGTCTGAACCCGCATGAAACTATTTTACGGTTGGCGGATGGTGGGCGCCGCTTTCGGGATACAGTTTTTGCTGGCCGCCTTTCTGACGCAGGCCATGGGCTTGTACATTGCCATCCTGTCTGAAGAGATGGGCTGGAGCAAAACCACCCTTTCTGGCGCGGCAGCTTTGCAATCAGTTGAATCGGCCATCATTGGCCCCTTGCTGGGTTGGGTGATGGACCGCATTGGCCCCCAACTGATGGTCCGCTGGGGCATGATCATGTTCAGTGCCGGTCTGTTGATGCTCAGTCAGGTGCAGACCGTGGGTATTTTCTATTTGAGCGCTATTTTGATGGCCATTGGCGCCAGTTTAGGTGGCTATTTCCCCTTGTCTGTTGCGCTTGTGCATTGGTTTGAAAAATTCCGTGCCAGAGCCTTGTCTTTGATGAGTTTGGGCCTGGCCATGGGGGGATTGGCCGTTCCATCCATGGCCTGGTCGATGGAATACTGGGGCTGGCGGAATACATCCATTGGGACGGGTATCTTCGTTCTGTGCGTTGGGCTACCTCTTGCAAAAATGATTCGGCGTCGCCCAGAAGACCACGGCGAGCATGTGGACGGCTTGGACCCCGCGCGCCTCCAAGCGCATGCGCAGACTGGTCAGCTTACCGTCGAACCTCCCATTGAATTCACCGTCAAACAGGCCTTGCGCACGCGGGCTTTTTGGCTTTTAGCCATTGGTCACGGCCTGGCTTTGCTGGTGGTTTCAGCCATCAATGTGCATGCGATTACGCACATGAAAGAAGGTCTGGGCTACTCGGTGTCCACGGCAAGCTGGGTGATACTGGTGATGACCTGCTTCCAAGTGGGCGGGGTCTTGATCGGTGCCGCCTTGGGCGACCGGTTTGAAAAGAGGAAAGTCGCTGCTTTGTGCATGATGGCGCACGCCTTGGGCATGGTGTGTTTGACTTTCGCCATCAGCATGCCCATGTTGATGGGCTTTGCCGTGCTGCATGGGATCGCATGGGGCCTGCGCGGCCCTTTCATGCAGGCGATTCGGGCTGATTATTTTGGGCGCAATGCCATCGGCATGATTCTGGGCTTGTCTGCCGCCATCATTGCTATGGGTCAAATTGGCGGCCCCATGATCGCCGGCGTGATGGCCGACTTGACAGGCGATTACCAACTGGGCTTTACCATTTTGGCCTTGTTGTCAGCTTTGGGATCGCTCACCTTTATTTGGGCAACAAAACCTGTCAGGTAATGCGGGTAGAATCAGTCACCGGGCCCAAGATCTTTGCGCCCGGTTTTTTTTCGCCAAAAAACCGGCCAAGCCAAGCGCTCATTCGTTCAGTTAACGATCCTTTTTGGAGCTTGGTTTTTCATGGAAATTTTTGATTACGACAACATCTTGTTACTGCCCCGCAAGTGCCGGGTGGAAAGCCGTTCAGAATGCGACGCCAGCGTCGAACTCGGTGGCCACAAGTTCCGCTTGCCTGTGGTGCCGGCCAACATGAAAACAGTCGTCGATGAGAAGATCTGTTTGTGGATGGCGAAAAACAATTACTTTTATGTGATGCACCGCTTCGATTTGGACAATGTCCAATTTGTCCGCGACATGCACAGCCAAGGCGTTTACGCCTCCATCTCCTTGGGTGTCAAAGCCCCTGACCGCGCCGCGGTTGATCAACTCGCCGCTGAAAACCTCGCGCCCGAGTTCATCACCATCGATATCGCGCACGGGCATGCCGACAGCGTGCGCGACATGATTGCCTATATCAAGGACAAATTGCCCACGAGCTTTGTGATCGCAGGCAACGTGGCGACGCCTGAAGCGGTGATTGACCTGGAAAACTGGGGCGCCGATGCAACCAAAGTCGGCGTAGGCCCTGGCAAAGTCTGCATCACCAAACTCAAAACAGGTTTTGGTACGGGGGGTTGGCAACTTTCAGCCCTCAAATGGTGTGCCCGCGTGGCCACTAAACCCATCATTGCCGACGGCGGCATTCGCAACCATGGCGACATCGCCAAGAGCATCCGCTTTGGTGCCAGCATGGTCATGATCGGTTCGCTGTTTGCAGGTCATGAAGAGTCGCCCGGCAAGACCGTCGAGGTCGATGGCGAAGTGTTCAAAGAGTATTACGGCTCGGCCTCGGACTTTAACAAAGGCGAATACAAGCACGTTGAAGGCAAACGCATCCTTGAGCCCATCAAAGGCCAGCTCGCCAACACCTTGATTGAGATGGAGCAAGACGTGCAAAGCTCCATCAGCTATTCAGGTGGCAAAAAATTAATGGACATCCGCAAAGTGAACTACGTGACGCTGGGCGGCGACAACGCGGGTGAACATTTGCTGATGTGATCACTGCAACGCATTCAGCGCCAGCATCCCGCCGCTGACCACCAACAGGCCGCAAATGATTTGCCGCAGGCGAGCTACCGGCACGCGGTGCGCCAAGCGGTGACCCAGCCAGATGCCACCCATCGCCATCATCACCAACACCAGCCAACGCGACCACAGTTCGGGGCTGGACAAACGGCCGTCCCACGCCAAGCCAAACAATACCGTGCTGGCAGCCACAGTGATGATCATGGGTGTGCTGGCCCGCATGGCCTGAATGTCAGGTACCCGGCGTGACAGCCAGGCCACCACCAAGGGGCCTGCGGTGCCAAACATCATCTCCACCACACCGACCGCCGTGCCCACGCCGTAGGCCCAAAAAGGTGCCACCGGGGCTCGCGCTGCCGAAGGCTGACGCAAGGCATTCAAACCCACCAGAGCCACATACACACCCAACACCAGCAAGGGCCAGTTGGAGTGCACTTCATGCGTGAGCCACAGGCCCAGCAAGCTGCCCACGACCAAGCCCGGCAGCAGGCGAATCAATTCTGCCCACTGCACTTGGCGCCAATTCAATCCGCTGTGGAACATCGAGGCGGGCACGTCCATCAGCAAGGTCAGTGCCACCACCTCGGGCAAAGGCCAGCGCCACGCCAGCAGCGGCACAATGACCAAGGCCGATCCAAAGCCAGTCAAACCCAGCACTGTGTAGCCCAAGCCCACCACACACAGCGGGTATATCCATTCTTGCATTGAGATTTCCTTCAACGCCTCAAGCATACCTGTGCAGGACCCCAAAAAGTCAGGGTCAGCCCCTCTTTCCGTTCTGTGCCAAATCGTTTAATCTGGCACTTTTATGACTCTCTAAAAGGCTCCACCATGAACGCCCCACGTGAATCTTTTGTGCACGACAAAATCCAGGCACTGCAAAGCCAAGCCGATGAATTCATTGCTGTGCGCCGTGATATCCACAAGCACCCCGAGATGGGCTACAAGGAATACCGCACCAGTGATCTGGTGGCCGAACAACTCACCGCATGGGGCTACCAGGTCGAGCGGGGCCTGGGCGGTACCGGCTTGGTGGGCCAATTGAAACGCGGCTCAGGCAGCAAGTCCATTGGCATCCGCGCCGACATGGACGCGCTGCCCATCGACGAGGCCACGGGTCTGCCCTACGCCAGTTGCAACACCGGCATCATGCATGCCTGTGGTCACGACGGGCACACCGCCATGCTGCTGTCCGCCGCCAAACACATTGCGCAAAAAGGCCAGTTCTCGGGCACAGTGAATTTGATTTTTCAACCTGCCGAAGAAGGCCTGGGCGGCGCCGTCAAAATGATGGAAGACGGCTTGTTCACCAAATACCCCTGCAACGCCATTTTTGCCATGCACAACATGCCCAGCCACCCGCAAGGCCAACTGGTGTTTCGTGATGGCTCGGCCATGGCGTCTTCTGACAATGTGACCATCATGCTCGAAGGGTTTGGCGGTCACGGCGCGATGCCGCACAAAGCGGCTGACTCCATCGTGGCAGGCTCAGCGATTGTGATGGGCTTGCAGACCATTGTGTCGCGTAACGTCGACCCCTTGGAGATGGCCATCATCACCGTGGGCGCCTTCAATGCCGGCATGGCCAACAATGTGATTCCACAAACCTGCACCCTGAAGCTGAGCGTGCGCTCGCTCAACCGCGAAGTGCGTGAACTGCTGGAAGTACGCATCAAGGAACTGGTGCACGCCCAAGCCCAAAGTTATGGCGTCAAAGCGCACATCGATTACCAGCGTGGCTATGCTGTGCTGGTCAACACTTTGGCCGAAACCGACTTTGCCCGTGATGTGGGCGAAGAACTCGTTGGCGCCGCCAACGTCACCCGCCAAGGGCGCGCTGTGACGGGCAGCGAAGACTTTGCCTTCATGCTCGAGAAAGTCCCCGGTTGCTACTTGCTGATTGGCAATGGCGACGGCAGCGGCGACGGACATGGTGCCTGCATGGTGCACAATCCGGGCTACGATTTCAACGATGGCAACGTGGCCATCGGATCGGCTTATTGGAGTTTGCTGGTCGAGCGGTTTTTACCCGCCTGAAAATAAAAAATCACATAAGGCCCGGTCAGCATCGGCCCCAAGGGATTCTCAGTAGATTTGATCAAACATCTCAATGGACCTGAAGCCCTTGTGAAAAGACCTATGCGGCGATCAACTGCCGCATCAGGTCATTCAGACGGGTGCCGGAATGAAGCAAATCACCCAGCACCGAAAAATGGTTCAGCCCCGGCAAGACCTCACAAACAGGAACCGCACGAGGGCCCCAAGTTTGGTGAATCAAACGGTTCTGGCGCAAAAACTCTGGACTCTCATCGCCACCGGCCACGGTGTACAACACACGCTTTTTGGGCGATGCCCACAGGGCCGGGCTGGCCATCTTCACCTGATTGGCAGTCAAATGCAATGATGCTTGAATAAAAGGCGCTTTGCGCACCGAGGCCAGGTCAAACAAACCCGAGATTGACAAAGCCTTGCGAACCAGATGCGTGGGGAGTTTTTTGTCCACAGCTTTCCAATCGCAGGCCAACAACATGGCCGCTAAATGTCCACCCGCAGAGTGTCCAGCCAGCGTGATGCGCTGGGGGTCGCCACCGTAGGCCGCAATGTGCCGATGTGTCCAGGCCAAGGCGTGGGCCATTTGCAAACCGATACCTGGCACAGTCACAGCCTGGCCCTGTGTTCCAGGGCACAAGGCATAGTTCACGATCACCACGCAAGCCCCCATCGCGTTCAATGCCGGCGTCACAAAAGAGTGGTCTGATTTGTCCAGGCTGCGCCAGTAACCACCGTGAATAAAAACCACCACCGGAGCATTGGGGTTTTGAGCCGGAAAAATATCAAGCGTCTCGTTCAACCCCGTGCCATAAGCCACATCCAGGGTGCATTGAAGCTGACTGCGTGTCGCTTCAGACGCGCTTTGCCAGCGTGCAAAATGATCCGCGAAGTCCGGCACCAACGCACGGTTGTTGTACATGCTGTCGTACCAGGCGCTGGTGCCACGGCGCAGGGGAGTGCGGTCAGTCTTAGCGTTCATCAATGTCTCCGAAGGATGCTCAAATTTTCATTTCCAAACGCAAGGTGACGTTCTGCCAATTGCGGTTGGTCGTGCGTGCGATTTCAGACACGCCATTGCCCATGTAACTTGATCCCGTGATGTAGTCAGAAGGGGTGAGGTTGCTCACCGTCAGGCGCAATGCAGTGGCTGCCGAATAGCGCCATAAGCCATAGACGTCCACCACTTTTTTGGCCCCTTGGTAAGAGGTCTGGGTGTCGCTCTGGCGAATGTTGTAGTCGGGGTTGAAATTGAAGTTGCCACCCACAGTGAAGGGCGCGCTGCGAAAGCGGTAGTCAGCCCCCAAATTGGCAGTCATGTCGGGCTGCTGATCGAGCCGGTTGTTGGGGCCGGGTACATCCTTGACCTGGGATCGGAAAAAACTCATGTTGCTGCGAATATCGACGGGCCAGGCCTCGGTCCACCATTGGTTCAAACGGAACTTGGCTTCCAGCTCAATCCCCTGCGTGACGGCATCTCCCACGTTTTGGGGACTCGACACCCAACGGTTTTGGTCAGGCGCCCATGCCGGATTGGCCCGCTGATTGATCGTGTACCGAATCAGATCGGAGATGTTGCGTCGAAACACATTGGCACTGATCAAGCCACCACCTTCAAAGTAGCGTTCGGCAGCCAAGTCAATACCCGTGGCCAACTCAGGGCGCAAATCAGGATTGCCCACACGATCGGGCCGTGTCGGGCTGTTGGTCTCACGAGACAAAGCGGGCAAGGCCACCAAGTTGTACAAAGTCGGCGTTTTGTAACTGCGCGTCAAACTCATCCGAATTTGGTCACGGCTGCCGGGAACCGGTTTCCATAAGGCATGCAGCAGTGGAGAAAGTACGTTGCTGGTGTTGCGCCGCAGGCCATCGCTGCTGGTGCCCGAGGTCACGATATTTTCGTAACGCAAACCCGCATGGGCTGACCACTGCTCATTGAACTTCCATTCATCCTGGGTATAAATGGCCCATCGCTTGGTGCTGGCTTTGAGGTCGCCAATGTCGTCCGTCACCGAACTGTTGGCCCTCTCGTCGCGGTTCACCGCTTCATACTCCAAGCCACTCACCAGTTGATGGCCATTTTTCAAAACCTGGGTCAGCTTGCCGGTCAAACTCGATGACAAGTCTGTGAAATTCTGGTTCTCGGCCAAGTTGAGCAGCAAGCCCGTGCCCCCTGTTGGGGCCTGATTGAAGTCGTATTTGTAGGTTGAACGGCCCAAACCAAACTTCACTTCCATCAAGTCATCAGGGCTCAGGCGGCGATTCCATTGACCATTCAAACGGGTCATCACAAACCGGCTTTGTGTCTCCAAAATTGCGCTGTCAGTGCGGCTCGAGACCACACCGCCCACGGTGTCAATTTGCCGCAAATCGGTGCGGCCGTGGCTGTTGTAATCCGAGTAAACCACAAAGGGCATCAACACCAGGCTGGAGCCTTGTTCCCCACGCCACTGCAGCCGGGCATTGGCATAGATGCCTTGTCGATGACCCAAGCTGACCGTGTCGCGCACACGGTCTGACGAAGACGCAGGCAATGCGCCGTTGGCATCCGCCGTGGCAACCGTGTGCGTGGTCGCATCTTCAGGCTTGCGGGTGTCGAAAGACGAAAGCGTGAAGGTGCCGTTCATGCCCTCGGTTTTCAGGTTGTGCACCCAATTGACTTGCTGGGACAGCTTGCCATGCTCCAAGCTGGTGCCCAGTTTGAAGTCGTCCGGATTGGCCTTTTGCCCCTCACGCAGCACAATATTGATGGTGCCGGCAATCGCACGGGCACCGGTCTCTGCGGTGGGCGCACGCATGATTTCGATCTTTTCCACCTGCTCTGGCGTCAGGCTGTCGACTGAAAAACCCGGTGGAACACGTTGCCCATCGAGCAAAATTTGGGTGTAGCCACCGCCCATCCCACGCATGCGGATAGCACCGCCGCGTCCCGGTGTACCCTGGATGGTGACGCCAGGCAGCCGCTTCAGAACTTCTCCCAGACTGGCATCGCCCTGCTTGTCGATCTCTTCGCGACCAATCACGATCTTGGCCGCCGTGGATTCACGACGCACTGCGGTGTCGTTGTCACGGTTGCTTTTGATCTCCACATCGCCAGTCGCTTGCACAGGTTCAGCCGCTGGCGCTGTGGTTTGTGCGGCTGCGGCTGCGGCTGCGGCCAGAGTCATACCAAAAAGCATGCCATGGGCACTCACAATCAATGGCGAATACATGGCGCGGCCAAAGGGAGAGGGGTGGGTGAGTTGAGTACGTTGCATCTGCTGATTTTGACAGCACTTGTGCTCATGTCGATGACGGGCGGGTAAAGACCCGAGCCGACCCATGCGAAATACTTAACTGGCTTCTACCGCTGCGGTCTTGAACAAGGCCGCCAATTTTCGCTTAGGCTTGATGTTGGCCGAGATGCTACTGCGTCCAGTGGCCGCAGGCCTGGCCGACTCCCAAACGGGAGAAGCCACATGGGATGGAGCCTCGTACGGCTTTTCAAAAAATGGATCTCGGTTGATCGGCGCAGGCCGAAAGCCGCCCCGGCGCTCTCGCTGCGAATCGATGCCATCTCGCGGGTCAGAAGCTTCTCGTGAGCCCCAGCGGGCAGACTCTCGAGCCGACTCACGGGAGGAAGAACGACGCTCATGCCCACGGTCTGAAGCCCTGCGCTCATCAGAGCGATCGTCTCGGTCATCGCCTAAATCAAGGGCCTCGATCTCCAGCTTTTTCTTAATCAGTTTTTCTATATCGCTGACCAAACGTGTGTCAGATGGCGATACCAAGGTGACCGCCAGACCCGAAGCCCCTGCCCTGCCGGTTCGGCCAATGCGGTGCACATAATCCTCGGCGTTGTAGGGCACGTCAAAGTTGAACACTGCGGGTACATCTTTGATGTCCAAGCCACGCGCAGCCACGTCGGTGCAGACCAGTAAATCCACTTCACCTTGTTTGAAGGCCTCCAAGGCTTTTAATCGCTCGTCCTGGGATTTGTCGCCATGCAAAGCCGTGGTCTTCAGACCTTCGCGTTCCAATGAACGGGCCAAGCGGGCACAACCCAACTTGCTGTTCACGAAAATGAAGGCCTGCTTGATGCCCCGGCTGGTCAACACATGTTTGACCGCACGGCGCTTGTCTTCGTCTTGCACGGCATAAAAACGCTGCTCGACGGTGGACGCGGTTTCATTGGGCCGCGCCACCTCGATAGTGACGGGGTTTTGCAAATAGCTGTTTGCCAATCGCTTGATCTCAGGGGAGAAGGTGGCCGAAAACAGCAAAGTGGTGCGTTGCTTGGGCAAAAAGCTCAAAATACGCTGCAAATCCGGCAAGAACCCAATGTCCAACATGCGGTCGGCTTCGTCGAGCACCACATACTCGACCTGGTTGAGCACCGTGTTTTTGGCTTCAATGTGGTCCAGCAAACGACCGGGCGTGGCCACCAAAATTTCAACGCCTTTTTTGAGCTCCAGCGTTTGCGGCTTCATGTCCATGCCGCCAAACACCACCATGCTGCGCATCTGGGTGTACTTGGCGTAGAGCTTGATTTGTTGGGCCACCTGGTCGGCCAGTTCACGCGTGGGCAGCAGCACCAAAGCGCGCACCGGGTGGCGCGCGGGCGAGGTGGAGCTGTTCTCGTGTTTGAGCAGGCGTTGCAACAAAGGCAACGAAAACGCCGCCGTTTTGCCGGTACCGGTCTGGGCTGCGCCCATCACGTCTTGACCGGTCAACACCACAGGAATGGCCTGCGCCTGGATAGGCGTCATGGACGCATAGCCCATTTCGGCTACCGCACGAGCCAAGGGCTCAGCCAGAGAGAGGTTGGAAAAAGAGTCTGTCATTAACCCGCCATTGTCGCACTTTGGGATGACGCTTCCAAAATGAGCCCATTCGACACAAGAAAATCGCCGTCCCCTGTCTCAAATACAACTCAGGCTCTGGGCAAAGTGACGCCCACCTGGCCTTGGTATTTGCCACCCCGGTCCTTGTAGCTGGTCTCGCAAACTTCGTCACTCTCGAAGAAAAGCACTTGGGCACAACCCTCTCCGGCATAAATTTTGGCGGGCAGCGGCGTGGTGTTGGAGAACTCAAGTGTCACAAATCCCTCCCACTCGGGCTCAAAAGGGGTGACATTCACAATGATCCCGCAGCGCGCATAAGTGCTTTTGCCCAGGCACACCGTCAACACGTTACGGGGAATTCGAAAGTACTCCATGGTGCGGGCCAGCGCAAAGCTGTTGGGCGGGATGATGCAGACATCGGATTCGATGTCGACAAAACTCTTGGGGTCGAAATTCTTCGGGTCCACGACCGTGCTGTAGATGTTGGTGAACACCTTGAATTCTGGTGCGCAACGGATGTCATAACCGTAGCTGCTGGTGCCATAGCTAACGATTTTTTCACCCGCAGCATTCAAGCGAACTTGACCGGGCTCAAAAGGCTCGATCATGCCGTGCTCTTGGGCCATGCGGCGAATCCATTTGTCACTTTTAATGCTCATGCGTTTGTCGTTCCTGTGTGAATAATCGGATTGTAGGATTGGAACATTTTTCATTCCGTCAACTCATCTCAGGCACCATACTACCTTGGTGTGCTTGCGCAAAGCTTCTGGAGCCATTATGAAACGCCGTACGCTTTTAAAAGCCAGTCCCGCCTTGCTCGGCCTGCCCGAATGGGTGCACGCCCAAAGCGCCTACCCCAACAAACCCATCAAATACATCGTGCCCGTCGCCGCGGGCGGCGGCTCGGACATGGTCGGGCGCGCCCTGTGCGACCGCTTGAGCCGCGTCATGGGACAAGCCATGGTGGTCGACAATCTGGGCGGCGGTGGCGGCGTGATCGCGGCCCAAACCACTGTCAGAGCGCCCGCCGATGGCTACACCCTTATGCAAGGCTACGTTGCAACACACGGCACTTCACCGGCCACGCGCAAATTGCCTTATGACCCGATTGCCGACTTCACACCCATTGGCATGATCGGCTCGACACCCAATGTGCTGGTCTGCAACGCCAATTTGGCACCGAAAACCATCACATCCTTCCTCGAGTTTCTGAAGCAAAACCCAGGCAAACTGTCCTACGGCTCCGCAGGGGCGGGTTCGCTCACGCACCTGACGGCTGAATTGTTCAAAATGCAAACCAACACCTTCTTGGTTCACATTCCCTACCGAGGCATTGCGCCAGCCATCACCGACCTGATTGGGGGGCAGACGCAGATGATGTTCCCGGGCCTGGCCGCAGCTTTGCCGCACATTCGCGGCGGCCGCATTCGCGCCTTGGCAGTGACGGGCGCTCAGCGTCACCCTCAGCTCAAAGACGTACCGACTCTGGAAGAGGCCGGCCTCAAAGGGTTTGATGCCCAGCAGTGGTACGGCGTCGTTGGCCCGGCCAATATGCCCGCAGCCATCGTCCAGCTACTCAATGACGGCATGGCGGCCGTATTGGCGCAACCGGAGTTCAAAGACAAACTCAGCGCCGAAGCCGTGGAGTTGATGCCCATGAAACCCACTGAATTTGCGGCCTACATGAAGAAAGACATTGCCCGCTGGACGGCGCTGGCCAAGGCGCGCAATATCCAGTTGGATTCTTGATTCGTGCACGCCAGCGATGCGGGCCATCCAGTCCAGCATCGTGACGAATTGGAATATTCTTATTGAACACCCTGGGTCTGGCTCTTATGGGCAAGGAGTTGGCGGTCGACCCGCAGAGTTAAATTACGCCTTTAGGCCCTAAGCGGACTGTCGCTGCAAACGCCTAAATCAATGCAAAAAAGTAAAGCAATCAGTGGAAGTCTCCAAAATTTGCGCACTTTGTTCCTTCGATTTGGTAAGTCTCAAAGGGGGCAGGTCACTCTATAGCTGCCATTCACGGATGTCGGCGGATGGATCTTTGAATTTGAATAGATTTGATGCTCCATACCGATCACTCTGGAGCTGCCACAAATGGCCCGCAGCCGAAGTCTAGCTTCCAGGCACATCTGATGACCTCAGCCAATTCGGCTTGGGCTTGCTTGATGATTAATTAACCCGCAGCACCTCAAATTGCTGTCGGATTGGAGCGACCTGTATCCACACGTCATCACCCTCGTATTTACCCAGCATGGCCTTACCCAAAGGGGCTTCGCTGCTGATGACCTGAATGAGCTGTGCGCCGCTGACCAACTTCATGCTGCCCCCATCCGGCCCGAGAAAGAGCAGTTGCTGTTTGTCGTCGGAATTGACTAGGCAGACCAGCGCGCCGAGCTGTATTCCTTTGCTGGCGTCATAGGCACGCGGGCGGAATTGGCGCCACTTGGCGATCGCCTGGCGAAGGTCTTCAGCACGCCGAGCCTGGCCGGTGGCCAGGTAGGCGGCTTCGAGTCCCAATGTGACGTATTTGTTTTCGGCAATGTTTTCTTCGTGAGTCGCCGTTTCATGGGCCGCACGCATTGCCTGTTCGGCTTGCAGAAGGTCTTCGGCGAGCCGCTCCAGCACCAGCTGCTGTAGCAAGAGTTTATCCATGATGAAAGGTAGGCATCTCGAAAAGCAAAGGGGAGGGACTAGATTATGAGTGCCTTACCAGCCTTAGACGCTTCTGTTGCCACAACCGCATCGTCCGCTTACGGCCGACTGCTGTCCGTCAACACGTCTGATCCGTTGACAGCAATCGCGACACAACGGGTGTCCGTGTTTTAAAAATTCTTGCATTTCATGGGGACAGTCAACGTCAGACCCTTTGGGGTCTGTCATGGGTTTTGCGTGCTGACCTGAGAGAGGAGGAAAGCGGCATACGAATTTGCTACAGCCATACATTCGCAATGACCTCTATATTTGTGTACACTATGATCCACAATATGGCTTTGACTCCAAAGGAACAAAATGGAAGCAACTAAAGTAGGCATTCGGGAATTTCGTGCCGGAATGGCCGAATTCATTGCGTCAAGCACGCCGGTAGCTGTGACACGCCATGGTCAAACTATTGGCTACTTCATTCCGACCCATGGACAGGCCGAGGCAGATGTTGCCTCGCTAAAGAAAGCGAGCAAAACGTTGGATCGGCTTCTCGCGGCTAAGAGTGTTGATATAGACGCCGTAGTGTCTGATTTCAAATCGGCACGTAAACGCTCGTCTGCACCCAAGAAGCCCTCAATCGCTGCGACATGAGCAATAAAGCGATCGTTCTGGATGCCAATATCCTGATCCGAGCGGTGCTGGGCAAGCGTGTTCGCGAACTCATTGTCGACAACGCAGATGCGGTCCAATTTTTCGCGCCAGATGTAGCCTACGCTGATGCCCGAAAGTACCTTCCCGGCTTATTGGAAAAAAGAGGCGTTAAAAGTGGGCCCGTAATGACAGTTTTGGATGCGCTGGAATCCATTGTCTGGCCTCTGGAACTTGGCGTCTATGGGGGCTTAAAAACGCAGGCACTCCAAAGAATTGCGATTCGAGATGCTGATGATTGGCCCGTATTGGCTTGCGCCATGACGATAGGTTGCCCTGTGTGGACGGAGGATGCGGACTTCTTTGGCACCGGGATTGCGACCTGGACTTCCGATCGGGTTGAACTGTACTTGGCCAGTTGAGTTGGGTGATAGCCCGGGTACTGACAGTCGAGGGTGTCCCGAATTTTGTGCAAAAAGGACGAATGTTAATTCGTTGGCTTCCTTATTCCAAATTGGAGGAACAGAGGGTGTGACCGCTTCGGAGAAAACCACCCGATTTTCAGATGCCCCCCGAACGACTGCAATCGCGACATTGGAGTCACTAGGACTCCCAAGTCAAACAACCGCTGTGGGTCGACTCCAGCCTTTCAACTTGCTTGACTGAGCGATCACTAAAAAATGGAAGCGCGGTCGTGAGTAACTGAATTAGGCCTGAGCCGCGCCGCAGACCTCGTGGGCTGCGGTTTTATTAGACGGGCTTATTTGATGACCTTGCCCTGCACGCCAGCCACCAAGTAGTTCATCGACAAAATTTGCGCGTCACTCAAGGCCTGCCCGGCGGGCACCACCAGCTTGCCTTCGTTGTCGGTGATCGGTCCGGCAAAGGGATGCAGCTTGCCGCTGGCCACGTCTTTTTGTTTGGCCAGCACTTCGGCTTGCACGGCCTTGGGCACTTTGGGGCCAAAGTCGCCCACGCGGACCATGCCCTCTTTCACGCCGCCCCACACATTGCCGGTTTGCCACTGGCCTTGCTGCACTGCCTTGATGCGCGCCGTGTAATAAGCGCCCCACTCGTGGGTGACCGCAATGATCTGTGCATCGGGTGCGACTTTGCGCATGTCAGAGTGATAGGCCACCGCCATCTTGCCGCGCTCTTGCGCGGCTGCCATCACCGCCGTAGAGCCGGTGTGAAACGCAATCACGTCCACGTTTTGGTTGAACAAAGCCATCGCCGCGTCACGCTCCTTGCTGGGATCAAACCAGGTGTTCAGCCACACCACTTTGACCTGCGCGCGCGGATTGACAGAGCGCATGCCCAAAGTGAATGCATTGATACCCTGCAACACTTCGGGAATCGGAAAGCCGGCCACAAAACCGGCCAGGTTGCTTTGTGTCATGCGCCCGGCAGCCACGCCGGCCAAATAACGGCCTTCGTAATAACGGGCATTGGCCACTGCCACATTGGCGGCCGTTTTGTAGCCGGTGATGGACTCGAACTTCACATCCGGAAACTCTTGCGCCACCTTGAGCGTCGGCTCCATGTAACCAAAACTGGGGGTGAAGATGATGGTGTGGCCCTCACGGGCCAAATCCCGAATCACCCGTTCAGCGTCTGCACCCTCAGGCACATTCTCCACAAAAGTGGTTTTGACGGAGGCCCCCAAGGCCTTGTCGACCGCTTTGCGGCCCTCTTCGTGCTGCCGCGTCCAACCGGCTTCGGTGATGGGCGTGACATACACAAAGCCTGCTTTGAGCGGCTGCGCAGACGTGGATGGGGAAAGCGAAAACAAACAAGCGGCCGCGAAAGCGGCTGCGAGGTTTTTATACATGGTGGTCCTCTACATGGCTCCGGATGAAACAAAAGCAAAGCCCGCCGGAGCGCGGGCTTTGACCTATTTTACAGACATGACAGCTCGACGACGGCAACTGCATTAAAGTTAAATCTGACTCAGTCCAACCCCAAACATCAGGAGACCTCACCATGCTCGACCCCCAAGCCCGACAATTTTTGGACCTCATGGCTGCCCAAGGCGTGCCACCCGCGCACACCCTCACGGCCCCGCAGGCACGGCAGGCCTATTTGCAGCGCCGCGCCCTGAGTCAACCCGAGGCCACAGCCGTAGCAGCCACGCATGACCATACGCTGTTGCACGGCGGTGTTTCCGTTGCGGTACGCGAATACCGGCCCATGGGCAGCCAGGCGCAAGAAACCCTGCCGGCTCTTTTGTATTTCCATGGCGGCGGCTGGACTGTGGGCAACATCGAAACCCACGACGTGGTCTGCCGCGCCTTGTGCAACGCTGCAGGCTGTGCGGTATTTTCGGTGGACTACCGTTTGGGGCCAGAGGCTCCTTTTCCGGCCGCTTATGACGATGCAATGGCCTCCTTTGCGTGGGCCGTAGCCAACGCAGCTTCTCTGCACATTGACCCGGCACGCATTGCCGTCGGTGGTGACAGCGCGGGTGGCAACATTGCAGCCGCTGTAAGCCTGGGACTGCGCGGTCAAGCGGCGCATCCCGATTTTCAGTTGCTGATTTACCCCGCAGTCACGATGCGACCCGACACGCCTTCTTACCACGCCAATGGCCAAGGCTACATGCTCACACAAGACGCCATGCGCTGGTACACAGCCAATTACTTGAGCCAAGATCAGCATGCCGACGACTGGCGCGCATCTCCCTTGCTGGCGCCATCGCACGCAGGACTGCCTGCCGCTTTGGTGTTGACAGCGGGTTTTGACCCCTTGCGCGACGAAGGCCGCTTGTATGCCGATGCATTATCAAAAGCCGGCGTTGACACGCAGTACGTGTGCTTTGAGCGCCAAATACATGGCTTCGTAACCATGGGCAAGCTGATTCGCGAAGCGCATACAGCCTTGGCTTTGTGCGGCCATGTCATGAAAAGACATTGGGCAGGTGTATAAGCAAAGCACTTTAAATGACAGGGAGAGTTTGCATGCGTTTCACCGCCGCTGCCGTGATCATTGCCGCCGCATGGGGTGGCCTGTATGGGTCTGCACAAGCACAAGCAACAGCACAAGCAACAGCACCAGCAACAGCACCAGCAACAGCAACAGCACCTTCCGTTGCCGTTGTCAGTATCGGTTCGGCGCCACAACGCATCACGCAGGTCGAGGGCATCACAGAATACCGTCTGGCCAACGGCCTGCGTGTCCTGTTGGCCCCCGATGCGTCCAAACCCACGACCACCGTCAACATCACCTATCTGGTGGGCAGTCGACACGAAAATTACGGCGAAACCGGCATGGCCCACTTGCTGGAGCACATGGTCTTTAAAGGCACACCCGCGCGCGGCAACATCATGCAAGAACTGGGCAAGCGCGGCATGAATTTCAATGGCACCACGTTTTACGACCGCACCAACTACTTTGAAACCTTTCCCGCCAACGAGGACAATCTGACCTGGGCGCTCGAGATGGAAGCCGACCGCATGGTCAACAGCCTGATCGCACGCAAAGACCTGGACACCGAATTTTCGGTGGTGCGCAACGAAATGGAGTCGGGCGAAAACAATCCCGCTCAATCGCTCTGGCAGCGCATGGCCTCTACCGCATTCGACTGGCATAACTACGGCAAAAGCACGATCGGAGCGCGCACCGATGTCGAAAACGTCAAGATTGAAAACCTGCAAGTCTTTTACCGACATTACTACCAGCCTGACAACGCGGTACTGCTGGTGGCCGGTAAGTTCGATGCCACCACCACACTGGCGCAAATTCAGCGGATTTACGGCGCCATTCCCAAACCCACCCGCGCCCTGTCCGTCACCTACACGCAAGACCCGGTGCAAGACGGCCCTCGCGAAGTGACCGTGAGCCGTGTTGGCGACACCCCATTGGCGGGCGTGCTGTACCACACGGCGGCGGGCAGCCACCCTGATGCGGCTGCGATTTCGGCGCTCAGTGAAATCTTGGCAGGCACGCCCAACGGGCGCCTGCACAAAAGCCTGGTGCAAGGCAAAAAAGCGGTCTCTATCAGCCCTTGGAATTTTGAGTTGGCAGAGACGGGCTATGTGATTTTCATGAGCGAGTTGAGCAAAGACCAAAAACTGACAGATGTCAGAAAAGTCATGCTCGACAGCCTTGAAAACATCCAAAAAACACCGATCACCGACATCGAATTGCGCCGCGCCAAAGCCAGCTTGCTCAGCGAGATCGACAAGACCCTCAACGACCCCGAAAAACTTGCCGTGCAACTCTCCGAGTCGATGGCCAATGGCGACTGGCGTTTGTTCTTTTTAAGCCGCGACCGCATCGAAGCGCTGACCCTGCAAGACGTGCAACGCGTCGCGCAAAACTACTTCAAAGAAAGCAACCGCACCTACGGTCAGTTTGTGCCCACCAAGACACCTGATCGCATCACTCCACCCGCCGCGGTGAACGTGGCGAAACTGGTTGAAAACTACCAAGGTCGCGCTGCGCTGAACGAGGGAGAAAATTTTGACACCACCCCCGCCAACATCGAAAAGCGCACCCTGCGCAGCAGCCTGACCGGCGGCATGAAACTGGCCTTGATCCCTAAAAAAACACGCGGTGAAACGGTCAGCGGCACCCTGAACTTGCGCTTAGGCGACGAGAAAACCCTGTTCGGACAAGCCATCACCTCCAGCCTGGTCACCGACCTGCTGCTGCGCGGCACCACGCAAATGAAGCGTGCCGACATTGCGGCCAAACTGGATGAACTCAAAACCCAACTCAGCATCGCGGGCGGTGGCCAAAACGTGACGGTGCGCTTTGATACCCTGCGTAAAAATTTACCCCAAATACTGGACCTGGTGCGTGATGCGCTGCGCAACCCCGCATTTCCAGCAGCCGAACTCGACATGGTGGTGAAAGAAAACCTGGCGCAAATCGACAACCAGCGCAACGAACCCCAAGGCCTGGGCTCTCAAGCCATTGCCCAAGCCATGGACGTTTACCGCAAAGGAGACGTCCGCGCAACGCTCAGTTTTGACGACATGACAGCCCGTTTGAAAGCGGTCAAACTGGAGGAAATCAAACGCTTTCATGCCCAGTTTTATGGCGCAGAACATGCCGAATTTGCGCTGGTTGGCGACTTTGACGCCAAAGCTGTGCAAACCCAGCTTCAAACCTTGTTTGGCAACTGGAAAAGCAAAGCCCGTTACGAACGCCTGAGCAGCCTGCCCCGCAACGCCAAGCCCGGCGAAACCACCTTGCAGGCCCCCGACAAAGCCAACGCCTTTTACCTCGCCGCCTTGCCTGTAGCCCTGAAGGACGACATGCCCGACTACGTGCCTCTGGTGCTGGCCAACACAGTGCTGGGCGGCGGCGTCAAGTCACGCTTGTTTGACCGCTTGCGTCAAAAAGACGGCATCAGCTACGGTGCAGGCAGCGGCCTGTCGGTCAGCGCCTTCGAAGCCGTCGGCATGCTCAAGCTCTATGCCATCTATGCCCCGAACAACCTGGACAAACTCAAAACCGGCGTGCGTGAAGAACTGGCCCAATGGGTCCAGGACGGCGTGACCGAAGAAGAACTGAAAGATGCAAAAAAATCTTTGCAAGAAGATCGCAAAATCTCGCGTGCCCAAGACGCATCACTGGCCGCTGGCCTGGCCAGCCAATTGAACACAGGGCGGACCATGGCCTTCACTCAGCAAGTGGATGCAGCGATTGAAAAAGCCAGCCTGGCCGAAGTGAATGCCGCCTTGCGCAAATACATCGACCCCGCGAAGTTCTTGCATGTGTATGCGGGCGACTATGCGGGGGCGAGCAAGAAGGCTGCAGAAAAACAGTAATCTCAATCCTGCTCAGAAAACCCCTGAAAGCATTGTTTGAGTTCGTGCATCCAGGCGTGCTTTTTCTCCTCTGTGGCAAAGCTGGCCTGAATGCTGTTGGCGGCCAGCTTGTACGCATGTTGCCCTCCCAGATGCAAGGCGGCAAAGGTCTGCAGATAGTTGTCGTTCAAATAGCCGCCAAAGTAAGCGGGGTCGTCAGAGTTGATCGTCACGCACAGCCCGGCCTCCAGCATCTGACCCAGGTTGTGATCGCTCAGTTGCGTGAACACACACAGCTTAAGGTTCGACAAAGGGCACACCGTCAGCGGCATTTGGGTGTCGGCCAGGCGCTTCATGAGGGGTGCATCGTGAATCGCCTGCACGCCATGGTCAATGCGCTCGACTTTCAAAGTGTCGAGGGCGCTCCAGATGTAGGCAGGCGGCCCTTCCTCGCCGGCGTGGGCCACCACATGCAAACCCAACCCACGGGCGCGGTCAAATACGCGGGCAAACTTTTCAGGCGGATGCCCCAACTCGCTTGAATCGAGCCCCACGCCGATGAATTGGTCTCGCCAAGGCAAGGCTTCTTCCAATGTGGCTATCGCATCTGCTTCAGACAGATGGCGCAAAAAACACAAAATCAAATCGGCACTGATGCCCCATTGGGTCTGTGCATCCAGACAGGCCCGGTGCAGGCCTTCAATAACGACACCCATGCCTACGCCACGGGCGGTGTGCGTTTGCGGATCAAAAAACAATTCTGCGCGCACCACATGGTCGGCAGCGGCCTTTTCAAAATAGGCCATGGCCATGTCATAAAAATCCTGCTCGTGCAGCAGAACGCTGGCACCGGCGTAGTACACATCCAGAAAACTTTGCAAATTGCTGAAAGCATAGGCGCCGCGCAGGGCCTCAACGTTGGCATAAGGCAAGCTCAGTCCATTGCGCTTGGCCAGCGCAAAGATCAATTCAGGCTCGAGCGAGCCTTCAATGTGAATGTGCAACTCGGCCTTGGGCATGGCCTTGAGTAAGGAAGGCAGACGGTGAGGGGCAATGGCGTGGACTTTGAACATGTATTTCTCCCGATAAGTCGACCTATGTTAAGCGCGGCAACAAAGAAAGCCGCTTAACTTTCGTCAAGCGGCCATGGATTTCGGATCAAGTCCGAAATGGAATCCTTGAGAACCAGGTTGTTCTGTTCAACCTAAACGGTTCTGCGCAGAATAAATGGTTCTATCCAGCTTATTTGCTGCCAGGAATTTTGCCTTCCACACCTTTGACGTAGAACATAATGCCGCCCATGAATTTGTCGTCAGCCACAACGTCTTTGGCCAGCACTTCTTTACCGTCTTGACCCACAATCGGGCCTTTCCAAACGCTGAAGCTGCCGTCTTTCAGACCGGCTTTGATTTCATCCACTTTCTTCTTCGTATCTTCTGGTATGTCAGCAGCCAGCGAGACCATGTCGATGGCGCCTTCCTTCACGCCCCACCAACTCACGCCGGTGGTCCACTTGCCCGCCAAGGCTTCACCCACGGCTTTGATGTAGTAAGGGGCCCAATTGATCACTGCAGAACCCAGGTGGGCTTTGGGGCCGTAGGCGGTCATGTCGGAATCCCAACCGAAGGCACGTTTGCCCATTTTTTCAGCGGTCTGCAAAACGGCAGACGAGTCGGTGTTTTGCATCAAAACGTCAGCGCCGCCGTTGATCAAAGCGGTGGCAGCTTCGGTTTCTTTCGGTGGGTTGAACCACTCATTGACCCATACCACTTTGGTCTTGACTTTCGGGTTCACCGATTGCGCGCCCAAAGTGAAGCTGTTGATGTTGCGAACCACTTCAGGAATAGGTATGGAAGCCACCACACCCAAAGTGTTGGACTTGGTCATCTTGCCGGCAATCACACCCGCCATGTAAGCGCCTTCATAGGTGCGGCTGTCGTAAGTGCGCATGTTGTCGGCGGTTTTGTAACCTGTGGCGTGCTCGAACTTGATGTCCTTGTTGTCAGTGGCCACTTTGAGCATCGGCTCCATGTAGCCGAAAGTCGTTCCAAAGATCAGCTTGTTACCTTGCCCGGCCATGTCACGAAAGACACGCTCAGCGTCAGCGCTTTCAGGCACTTTCTCGGCAAAGCTGGTGACGATCTTGTCGCCGAACTCTTTTTCGACAGCCTTACGGGCGTTGTCGTGCGCAAAGGTCCAACCGCCGTCGCCCACGGGGCCGACGTAGGCAAAGGCCACTTTCAGAGGCTCTACTTTGGCTGCGGGCGCTTCGGCTTTAGGCGCCTCTTCTTTTTTACCGCAGCCGAGCAAAGTCAGGGCAGCGGCGGCAGCCACGGCTGACAAAGCCACAGTTTTGAAGATCGAACGCTTGGTCAAGTCTGTCATGAAAAATTCCTTAAAGAATGAAGAGGGTTGCACACGAGAAAACAACAAAAGAATAATTATGAACCCGGATGAAAGGGTTTTCCTAGCGATGTAGGCATATTGACCCGAATCCAAGCCGGATTTCGTGAGATCAAGGCCAACACCACAATGGTCGCCATATACGGCAGCGCGGTGAGCAACTGGCTGGGCACATCCACACCCGTGCCTTGCAAGTGAAACTGCAGCATGGTCACACCGCCAAACAAATAAGCACCCAGCAAAACGCGTGCCGGCCGCCAAGTGGCAAAAGTGGTCAAAGCCAGAGCGATCCAGCCTTTGCCGGCCACCATGCCTTCCACCCACCGCGGCGTGTAGATCACAGAGATGTAAGCGCCCGCCAGACCGCAAAGCGCGCCGCCAGCCACCACGGCGGCCATGCGAATCCGTCTGACGTTGTAGCCCAAGGCATGCGCGGACTCCGGCGACTCGCCCACCGAGCGAAGCACCAAGCCGGTGCGGGTACGGTACAAAAACCAGATCAAGCCACCGGCCAGCGCCACTGCGCCATAAACCACCGGATGCTGGCGGAAGAGTGCAGGCCCGATCAGTGGGATATCACTCAAAAAGGGCAGCTCAAAATGCATCCGCGTCGGCAGTTTTTCTTGCACATAGCCGATGCCCACAAAGGCTGAAAACCCCACACCAAACAAACTCAGCGCCAGGCCGGTCGCGTATTGGTTGGTGCCCAGCCAAATGACCAGCAGACCAAACAGCCCGGCCAAAAGGGCCCCGGCCCCCATACCTGCCGCAAAGCCGAGCAGGTCATTGCCCGTGTGGACCACGGTCGCAAAACCTGCAATGGCGGCGCACAGCATCATGCCCTCGGCGCCCAGATTCACGATGCCCGCTTTTTCATTGATGAGCAAACCCAAAGCCGCCAAGGCGAGCACCGTCCCCGCGTTCAGCGTGGCCGCCATCAACAGTGCGTACGATTCCATCATGCCCTCCTGCTCGACCAACGCAGGCGAAACGCCACCAGCGTGTCACACGCCAACAAACTGAACAACAACAAACCTTGAAACACGCCGGTGATGGACTTGGGCAGACCCAAGCGCGACTGCGCCAGCTCACCGCCGATGTAGAACATGCTCATCAGTACCGCCGAAAACACCATGCCCACGGGGTGTAAACGCCCCACATAGGCCACGATAATGGCCGCAAAACCATAGCCTGAGGGAATATAGGGCGTGAGTTGTCCAATAGGGCCCGCCACCTCCAGCGCGCCGGCCAGCCCCGCCGCGCCTCCTGACACGAGCAGCGCCACCCACAAAGCCTTGCGCGATGAAAAACCGGCATAGCGCGCTGCTGCAGGTGCCAAGCCGCCCACCTGCTGTGCAAAGCCTGCACGGGTGCGAAACAAATAGACCCACATCAGGCCCACACCCGCGAAGGCGATGAGCAGTCCCACACTCACACGCGAGCCCGACATCAAACGCGGAATTTGCGTCACAGACTCAAAGCTTTTACTTTGCGGAAAGTTGTAGCCTGCTGGGTCTTTCCAGGGGCCATAAACCATGTAACTGAGCACCATGTCGGCCACATACACCAGCATCAGGCTGACCAATATTTCGTTGGCATTGAAGCGGTCGCGCAGCAGCGCCACCAGGCCTGCCCAGAGCATGCCCCCCAGAATGCCTGCCAACACAATGGCCAGCACAATCCATCGGCTGGTGTCTTTGCCCGCCAGCAAAGCTACGCCCCCGGCCGCAACGGCCCCTACGACAAACTGACCTTCGGCGCCGATGTTCCATACATTGGAGCGGTAGCACACCCCCAAGCCCAGGGCAATCACCAGCAGCGGCGTGGCTTTGACCATCAACTCGCCCAAGGCATAGGCCGATTTGACCGGCTCCCAAAAGAACATTTGCAGCCCACGCACCGGGTCTTTACCCAAGGCCATGAAGATGGCCACACCGACCAATACGGTCAATAACAAAGCCAACACCGGAGAAGCGTAGCCCCACAACTTGGAAGCTTCGGGCCGGGCTTCAAGCTTGAGCATGCGTGGCCTCCACCGTGTTGCCAGGCCACAGGCCGCTCATCCATTCGCCCATCAGCGCCACAGTGGCCTCGGCCCTGGGCACCGAGGGCGACAAACGCCCTTTGGCCATCACATGCAGACGGTCAGAAATTTCAAACAACTCTTCCAGCTCCTCACTCACCACCAGCACCGCGCAGCCCGCGTCGCGCAAAGCCAGGATCTCGCCGCGGATCTGTGCCGCCGCGCCCACATCCACACCCCAAGTGGGTTGAGAAACCATGAGCAAAGCAGGCGCCGCGCTGATTTCCCGGCCCACTATGAATTTTTGCAAATTGCCCCCCGACAGCGACCGCGCAGTTGCACCGGGACCGGCCGCTTTCACATTGAAGCGCGCAATGACGCTGCGTGCCTGCTCGGCCAGCATGCCCATGCGAATCCAGCCACCGGTGGTGAGTGCTTCGCTGCGCGTGAGCAGCAGGTTGTGCGCCAGACTCAAAGTCGGCACTGCACCGCGGCCCAAGCGTTCTTCAGGCACAAAGTACAAACCCAGTTGACGACGCGCCTGAGGACCTGAATGGCCTGCAGGCTGACCTGCCACCTCAATCACGGCGGGGTCTGCGCGGGTGTCTTCACCTGACAAAGCCCACATCAATTCGCGCTGACCATTGCCTGACACACCGGCCAGGCCCACCACCTCACCGCTGCGCACTTGCAAGGCAATGCTGACCAGTTCCACACCAAAGGGATCTTCAGTCGCAAGCTGCAGATTGTTAACGGACAGCATGACAGCACCCGGCGTTTTAGGCTTGAGCGCCAAGGCGGCTGGCTCAGCACCAATCATCAAACGACTGAGCGATGCATTGGATTCTTCTCGGGGGTCGCACACCCCGGTCACCTGACCGCCACGCAACACAGTGCAGGCACTGCACAGCGCTCGGATCTCATTCAACTTGTGCGAGATGTACAAAATGCTGCACCCCCGGCTGACCAGTTTGTGCAGCACCACAAAAAGTTTCTCAACCGCTTGCGGCGTCAGCACCGAAGTGGGTTCGTCCAGGATCAACAACTTAGGCTCGGTCAGCAAAGCGCGGATGATCTCGACCCGCTGCATCTCCCCCACGCTCAAGGTGTGTACCGGTCGGTTGGGTTCCAGGTCCAAACCGTATTCACTGGCCTTGGCCACGATGCGCTCGGTCACATCAGGTAGGCCGAGGGATTTGTCCAGACCCAGCCAGACGTTCTCGGCCACAGTGAGCGTTTCAAACAGACTGAAGTGCTGAAACACCATGCTGATGCCGAGCTTGCGCGCTTCTTGCGGGTTGCGTATATGGACCGGTAGCCCGTTGAAAAACACCTGCCCCTCATCGGGCTTGACCGCGCCGTAAATGATTTTCATCAGCGTGGATTTGCCCGCGCCGTTTTCGCCCAGCACGGCGTGAGCCTGCCCGGGCAAAACAGTCAGCGACACATCTTGGTTGGCCACCACGCTCGGGTAGTGTTTGGTAATGCCTTGCAAAGACAAAAGGGGTGTGGTCATGTCAGGGGAAAATGGGAATCAAATTGATTCAATGGTTTCGCTTGCAAAGTCCGTGCCTTAACAACAAGCACGTGCTTTACAAGCTCGTGTTTTGCAAGTGACGAGATTGCCGCACAATGTACCACTCCAGAGACCCTGTCCTTCCCCGTGTTTATCCCCGTATTTATCCCCGTCCGACCCATGCGCAACCTCCCCCCTCTGACAGAACTTCAAGGCTGGCGCGGCGCACAGCGCAAACTCAAACTCCGCCCGAATGGCTGCTCGCCATGCGCATGACCGCCGGGAACTCGGCTCCCATCATCGACCCCAACCAGGCCCAACGCGAAGCCGTTCGCCACGGCATCGCGCAATGCCAGCAGCGCTTACTGGCTGCGGGCCACAACTTCAGAGGACCGCCACCCGAGCCCACCACATGCTGCGGGCGCGGCTGCAACGGCTGCGTTTGGGAGAGCTATGAAGCCGCGCTGATGGGGTGGCACGAGGAGGTGGGCGCGTTGCTCACTTAGATCTGGCCAACAGGCTCATGACTTCAAGCCTTCGACATCGCAGTCAGAATATCCTGAGCAGAGGCAGGGCGCACCAAGCGGGCAAGCTCTTGACCGTCTCGCAAAAAAATCAGCGTAGGCCACAGCGTCACCCTGAAAGATCGCCCTAATGCTCGACCACTGCCGTCTTCAATTTTAAGATGTTGCCATTGCGGGAACGGGCCCAAGGCTTGGGCCACCAGCGTTTGGGCAGCACGGCAATGACCACACCAGTCGGTGCCGAACTCCAACAGGGTCCATCCTGGCAAGGCGTTGACACTGGCGCGTGCGGGCGCTTCAATTTCACTCAGATAAGGCGTCGGCATGAGGCGGCTATGGAGAATACAAAAGTGAATGATATTTCACCTTCTGACACGCCCTTTGGGTGCCAGCCCTTGACGTGGCGTGCTTTGACACACATCAAAGCAGTCTCTCAATGGTCCAGAGCGTCCCCACAATCATCGCCACAGCCAAACAAAGATATCGAAATCTTGTCTGACTCAGGGGATTCAATCGCATCACCAGCAACCACCACAGCGCAGCCCCTGCCAGTGCCACAAGGCATTGTCCTAGTTCCACACCGAGGTTAAAACCCAGCAAGCTCCACAAACGATGTGAAGGGTCCAAACCCATGCCCAACAAACTCGAAGCCAAGCCCAATCCGTGCAACAAAGCACAGCCAAAGACACAAACCATACGCCACAACATGGACAGGGTTTTTTGTCGGCGTTGCAAGGCGACATCGATGCCTGCCATGATCACAATGCTGGCGGCAATGCTGGCCTCTACCCATTGAAGACGGAACGGAACCTGGCCCAGCAAGCCCCAAGCCAGCGTGACGGCATGACCCACTGTGAAGGCGCTAAGCAGGTAAAGGACCTGCCGCCAACTGCCTCCGCCCAGCAACACCACGGCTAAAAAAAGCAAATGATCCCAGCCCGTGAGAATGTGCAAGATGCCCAAATGCAAATAATCCATCAGCACCTGCAATCCGCTGGGAAACAAGGCCTGTTCGGGTCGCTCAGGTGAAAGCATCAACAGTTGTTTGTGCGCCCCTTGGGTCACTGTGATGCTCAACTGTTTTTCTGCTGCTTGCTGACCATACAGGCCTGCATGAAATAACAGACCCTTCTCGGGGTCCAGTGCATCGAGAGCCACGGGATGGGCCAAAACAAATCGGGCCATGACCACCAACTGCGTGACGGGGTCATTGGGCTTGTCGTCAGGAGGGGTGGGAATCAGCGTCACGCCCTCGATGGGCCTGGGGCCTTTCGCGTCGCGAAGAAGCAACTGCTGCGCCAATTGAATGTGAATCTGGGCCGCATGCAAACCCAACTCTTGTGCTGACCAAGCACCGTCGCCGTCGTCATCAATGCCCTGAAAAGCCGATACGGGCAAGGAGACGACCATGTAAGCGCCGTCGCCTTGCAGATTGATCGTGCCCTTTTGCGCCACCATCAAATGGGCTTGTGCATTGGCACAAGCCCACAGCAACAGCCATGCCAGCCAACGCCCGGTACGCTGTGAGAGGCTCAAGGCATGGAGGAGGCCCAAGAAGCGGGCGTCCCCTTCACGCAGCGCTGAATAAAGGGATACGTCTTGGTGACGTAATAGTGGTAAATGCCTTGCGGAAACTCAGGCGTCACACCGGTGCGGCCATTGCACTCGTCCAGATCACCCTGACCTGCAGCGTAAACCCAATCTTGTTGGAAATGGCCCATGGCAAAGAGCGTCACGGCAGGCCGGTTGGCATCGGGCGATGATTTCACCTGGTAGCTGCCCTTCATTTCTTTGAGCGCAGAAGAAGCATTGTTGGCCGTGCTGTAGCCATAGTTGGCATAGATCGGGAACCCATCGGCCGCCCAAGCCACCAAGGTCATGCTGGAGGTGCTGGCGTTGTTGAGCTTGGGAATCAAATTGGTGGGGATGCCGTGGTAGTGGTACTGGCCGTTGGGTTGCACGTGCGCGTTGTTCACATCGGTGCCAAAGTCGAACTTCCAGGGGCTCACAGCGGGGTCGCCCATGGCCTCCATGCGCCATGTGCCGTTCCCACCGGCATAGTCGCAGCCCGAAGTGACCGAAGTGGCTGTATTGGTGCAAGTGCCCGCAGTGCCCGGGTCCATCTTCACACTGTTGATGGCATAGCCAGGCAATTTAACGAGCGTGCTGGTGCTGTTGGCCACTGGGGTCAAGGTCACGCTGCCCGAGATCGTCTGGGCCGACACCTTGCTTGCGAACTTACCGTCAGTCACTTCATGGTTGGGTACGCCATTGCCTGTAAAAGATCGCAAGCTGGTGGTGCAAGACCAGCTGTAACTGAAAGGCAAGGTTTCATTCACCGCTGTGGACGCGCTGCCTGGAGCAGAGTTGGTGTATGACAAAGCTTGATTGCCGCTGTTCATCACACTGCAAAGGACACCCGCTGTGGTGGCGGCCGAACCGCCTGAAGTCGGGGTCACAGCAACTGTGCCAGATGCCGCACTGGTGCCGGCACTGTTGCTGGCGGTGACGCTGCAGTTGTAAACAGTGCCATTGGCCAGGCCTGAAACCGCAATCGGACTGGCGGTGCCCGTGCCAACGACGCTGGTAGAACCGCTCACACATGTGGCGGTATAAGCGGTGATGCTGGCGCCTCCATTGGAAACAGGCGCACTGAACGCGATGCTTGCGCTCGCATTGCCAGCGGTGGAAGCACTGACAGTGGGTGCGCCGGAAACAGTGACACCGCTGGTGCTGCTGCCCCCGCAAGCCACCAAACCCAGTGCACATACCGCTGCACTCAGCGTCTGTCGGCTTAAAAAATGAACCCGCATGTCAGTAACTACCTTTTGGAATGTCAAAATCAATACACAAGTGAATGTAAATTCTAGTCAAAAATGACTTCTACCAAGGCGTCATTTTTGTAAAGTTAAATAAATACAGACAGCTGCCGTTCACCAAGGTCCGATCGTGGCCCTTCAATTCGCCAGAGTAGACTTGCGTTTATGGGATCGTGTCGCTTGCAGGGGCCTGCGTGTGCAGCAACCGTTCGATTTGTTCGCGCAATTTTTCAGGCGTGAAGGGTTTGAGCATCAATACATTCAACCCAGCCGATTCAAATCGCACCAAGTCTTGTTGGTCCACATTAGCGGTCAAGCCGATGATCGGCGTGCGGACCACTCTGGGGTCTGGGTTGGCGCGCAGGATGCGTGTGGCTTCGATGCCGTCCATGTGAGGCATCACCATGTCCATGAACACCAGGTCGTGGTGTTGGTCTTGCAGGGCTTGCACGGCGTTTCGCCCGTCTTCAGCTTCGCGCACGGTGCACTGGGGCCATGAGCGTTCGAGCAGCAAGCGCAGCAAAAGGCGGTTGACCGCGTGGTCATCCACCACCAAAAAATGCAGCGGCATGGAGGCCGTTTGCAAGGCTTGGATGCTGTCGTGTCTTGCAGGCTCTGGTGCGGGCACGCCTTGCAGCGGCAGGGTGAAGCCGAACGTACTGCCATGGCCTTCTTGGCTTTCCACGCTGAGTTGGCCACCCAGCATAGACACCAGTCGCCGCGAGATGGACAAGCCCAAGCCGTTGCCTCCATAGCGGCTTTGGGTCTGGGCGGGCCCTTGGTGAAAGGGTTCAAAGATCAGGGCTTGCTGGCTCGAGTGAATGCCCATGCCGGTGTCTTGAACGGCAAACGTCAAACCTGTTGGGCTCTTGTCCACGCGCAACTCGATGTGGCCGTGCTGGGTGAATTTGATGGCGTTGCCCAACAGGTTCATGAGCACTTGCGTGAGGCGATGGCGGTCGGTTTCAACCCATTCGGGCACGCCAGGACCGATCGCCATGCGGTAGTCGATGCGGCTGCTTTCCACGCGGGGTTTAACCATCTCAAAGGCGGAGCGCAGGGTTTGGTGCAGGTCTGTTCGTTCGATCCAGGCGTTGATATGGCCCGATTGCAGTTGCGAGTAGTCCAGCACATCGTTGATCACAGAGAGCAAATGGTCAGCCGACCGTTGTGTGTGCTCCAGCACCATTTGGGCTTTGGGTTTATCGCTCACTTGCCCCAGCAGCAGGCCATTGAGGCCCAAGATGGCGTTCATGGGAGTGCGTAATTCGTGGCTGACCAGGCCGATAAAGTGCTCTCGCACTTGAATGGCACTTTCCAGTTCGATCTGTTTGGTTTGCAAGGCTTGTTGGTGCGCCTGGCTCAGGCCTAGGTTGCGCTCGTAGAGCACGTGGTACAGCCAGGGCAAGATCATGAGGAAGGTGCACACCAAAGCATAGACCACAAACGAGAAGGTGGCGTGGCTCTGATCAAACGTGATGCTTTCGCCCAGCAAGTTGGCCCACGTCAAGTAGGCCATGACGGATTGGGCTAACAGCACCACCGCCATCCAAATCAATCCGGCGCGACGGCCGATCACATAAAAAGGCGGGATGGGCACCAAGGTCAGCCATGCCATCCGGGGCGAGTAAATGCCGCCAACCTGCCAGGCTGCATAAAACAAGTGCACCACAGCGAAACTGATCGCGATGTTCACTGCCGTTTGAACGGACAGGCCAGAGACCATGGTCGCCAGCACCAAAAAAACGCCCAGGGCCAGCAGTCCCATACTCAGCCTGGCACCGGGGTAGGGAATGACGATGCTGAGCAGCAAAATCGCCAAAATCACGGCGCTGCCCACCCCCAACATGTACAAAGATTTATCTTCTTTGACCCGCGCTGGCAGGCGTGCCAAAACGGTGAGTAAAAAGTGCTTGGCCACGGCCAGGGGGTTCATCGGACAGACCTGGTAAAGATTCGGAGTTGGCTGTGTACCTGATCCACGATGATTCCTGTGTCGATGGGTTTGGTCATCACAGCGTTCATGCCCGCTTGCATGCATTGCAGATGGTCTTGTGAGTTGTTGTTGGCTGTCAGGCCCAAAACCGGCAAATTGGCCACCGATGGATTGGGATGGGTGCGCAGTCGCCGAGTCGTTTCCATGCCGTCCATGTCGGGCATCACCATGTCCATCAGCACCACATCCACTGGCAAGGTGTTCAGCAAATCCAAAGCCTCTTTGCCGCTGCTGGCGGTAGTGATGGTGGCATCTGGCCAGCTTTTTTTAATCACCAATTCACCCACCATGCGATTGACGGTGTCGTCGTCGACCAATAAAAAATGCAGCGCCCGGTGGTTGGGTAAATTGGCGCTGAAGGAGGCTTCTAGCTCGGCGGGAACTTGGGCCGTTTGAAGCGGGAGTTCGAACCAGAACTGTGAACCTTGCAGCGGTGTGCTGTGCACGCCAATGCGTCCTCCGTGAAGGCCGACCAGTTTTTCGCAGATGGCCAACCCCAGTCCCGTGCCGCCATAGGCCCGGTTGGTCTGGATGTCTGCGTGCTCAAAGCGGTTGAAGATGTTTTTTTGCTGGTCGGGGGGGATGCCCAAGCCCGTGTCGTGCACTTCCAAGCGCAGTTGTGTGCCTTGCATGCCCACCACCACCCGAATGCCCCCTTGCGGGGTGAATTTGATGGCGTTGTCCAGCAGGTTGCCCAAAATTTGATGCATGCGGTGGCTGTCCAGCAAAACCCAAGAGGGCAAGCCTGGTTGGAACTGCCACGTTGTGCTCAAACCTTTGAGTTGGGCTCTGGTTTCGAAGTGGCGCAAAGACTCGCGCAGGCATTTCTCCAATTGCACCGGTTTGGGCACCAGCACCAGGCGTGATGCCTCCAGTTGGGAGAAATCCAAAATGTCGTTAACCACGTACAACAGTTGTTGGGTGGAGTCCCGGATGTGTTCGGCGATGCGCACGCGGGCAGGGTCGGCTGACAATTCGGCCAACAGCACGCCATTGAGGCCCAGGATGGCGTTCATGGGGGTGCGCAATTCATGCCCCACAGAGGCGATGAATTCGTCTTTGTGCGATTGCGTTTGCAGCAATGCCGCTTGCGTTTGCTCTATCTTGTGGCTGCGTTGCTCAACTTCGTTGATTTGGGTTTGGTGCAGCTTGGCATAAAAAACAACCGCCAGCATCAGGGTGAGCATGACCACGACCTGGTTCAGCAGCACCCAAAAGACGGTGCTTTCGGTGGTGTTGACCTCACCGCTGAGCCAGCCTTGCATGACTGCCAGATATTGCAGGAGGCTTATAAACAGAATGACCCCTAACCAAAAAACGGCCCAACGCCGGCCCAACAAGAGCAAGGCGGGGATGGCCAAAATCGTCATCCAAACCATGGCCGGTGAGTTACTGGCACCCGTTTGGCTGGTGATATAAAACATCAGACCAGCCGCGACCACCAAGGCCACATTGACCACCGTAGTGAACAGTTTCGGGTTGGGCACCATCAGGCACAACAGGCTAAATATGGCGCTGGCGATCAGATTGGCTACAGGCGAGCAGTCGGGGTGGTTGACAACGCTGAACAGCAGGGCGCTGACCACGGCGCCTACAAGCAAACTCAACAACAGTTTTTGGCGGCTTGAGAGCGTGCTCAGATGAAACAACGCCAATGTCTGAGCCAAAGGTGAGGGCATGTGCATGGTTCAAAAACCTGGGTCGTGAGGGCGTAGCATAGCGGCCGATGCTGGGTATTTCTATTGGGGTGACACCTGGGGATTGTGCCCGAGATATTGCCCGTGACAGACTCGAATAATTCAATCAGACGCACCCTATGGGGCAAGGGCAAGGGCGAGAGCGATCAGCACACTAGGGCGATTTTTCCTTGGGGGATATTTAAAAATTGACAATCGAATTACCGCTCAACTTTTATCCGTCTCGCCGTAAAACCTCTAGGTTAAGGCCGAAGACCCACCCTAGCCGTGTAGCTTCCCGATACCTTGCGGCATCGGTCACGTTTTAAGTTTCGATTCGACTCCAGCGTTGCAACAAGGCCGATAGCTGGGCACGCCTAAAGGGCTTGGTTAAATAATCATCCATGCCGGCCGCCAAACAGTTATCACGGTCGTCGGTGAGCGCATTGGCCGTCATGGCCAAGATGGGTTTGGACGGCAAATGCAGATCGGCCTCTCTTTGCCGAATAGCCCGGCAAGCGGCCAAGCCATCCATCTCCGGCATTTGCACATCCATCAATATCAAATCGTAAGCCTGTTGAGCGCTCACTTGCACGGCTTCTACGCCGTCTCTGGCTATGATGACGACACAGCCCATGCTGCGCAGCATGGTTGTCACAATTTCGCGGTTCAGCGCGTTGTCTTCAGCCACCAGCACGGTGCACTTAAGCAGTGGCACGGCTGGTGCAGATTTCTCCTTAAGTCCATCACCCGCACCCCTAGCAGAAAGACCTATTTGCAATGCATGCGCAATATCCTCCAATAGCAAAGGGTGAGCAACACAAACCTCGATCCCATCTTGGTTGGCCCTTTCACTTTCACTGCTCGAGCGCATTCGGGTCAAGGCGATCAGATGCACATCAGGCCCCAGGGCCGTGGACCAAGTCTGCAGCCATTGCGATCGGGTTCTATCTTGAATCCGATGGTCAATGAAGGCCCAACTCACATTTTTTTGTTTGAAGCGCGCCAGTTCATCCATGGACATCTGCGGCACCCACTCCGATGGAACACCCAGCCTTTGCAGTACGGCTTGGAGTGACTTGGCTACAAAGTCAGACTGGGTAATGATCAAGGCCAGTTGTGTACCCATGGCAACTGGGGTCAAAAATTCGGGCTGCCCCATTGGAAAATCAAACCAGAAAGTTGATCCCTTACCTTTGACGCTGGTGAAGTCAACTACGCCCCCCATCAATTGCGCCAACTGCCTTGAAATAACCAAACCCAGGCCGCTGCCACCATAGCGCCTGGCCATGGAGATATCGGCTTGCGAGAAGGCCTCAAACAGCCCAAACTGCTCTTTTTGGGTCATGCCAATCCCTGAATCCTCAACGCTACATCGCAAAAACGGTAATTGCACCGGATCTACAGATCCACTGAGCTCAATATGAATCTCCCCACGCTCAGTGAACTTAACGGCATTGGCCACCAAATTGCTCAGCACTTGTTTGAACCGGTGCGGATCGCCCATCACCGTATCGGGCACATGGTAGTCGACCATTTGGATGAGCTCCAGACCTCTGTCCTGAGCCCGTTCAGCAAACAACATACTGACCTCTTCCAAGGCCTTGGTTGGAGAAAACCGTACAGACTCTAGCTGTAACTTGCCCGCTTCAATTTTGGAGAAATCCAAAATATCATTGATCAAATACAACAACGTTGAGGACGAGCTACTGACCAGGTCAACAAACCGTTTTTGTGTTTCATCCAGCGCAGTGTCATGGAGCATTTCGCACACCCCGAACAAGCCATTCAAGGGCGTACGGATCTCGTGACTCATATTCGCCAAAAACTGACTTTTGGCAATGCTGGCCGCCTCTGCCTGGTTTTTGGCCAAAATTAATTCGGCGGTGCGCGCCTGCACTTGATCTTCCAACTCGGCGCTGTATTGCGCCAGCATGCGGTCGCGCCTTTCAATTTCATTCAACATGTGATTAAAACCGGCGATCAATTCGCCAACTTCATCTGCATTGCCAGGCAGTGCGCGGTGGCTGTAGTCATTGTTTTGTGCAACTTGGCGCATCAACAAAGCCAGCTTCGACACTGGCCGGGCAACCATCTGGTGCATAGCAGATGTCAGATTTCGGATTGAATAAAGGCCCATGGCCACACCCAACAAGGCCACGGCGCCGTTGAGCATCAAGGAAAGCCAGACGCTGAACAAGTCCAGCTCCAAAATCAAACCGCCAATCCTTTCATCACCCTGGTCAATTTGGTGCTGCAAACGCAGCGTGGCCCAGCTCCATTGCATGCTTTCAAACGGGCCAGTGTTCCAGCCATTGCCCACAGGCGGGGCGTAGTCAGGCGCCGTTGCGGGGTAAGAGGCGAAAACGTGCCCTCGCTTGTTCAGCAAAATCGCACTCTGAATTTGTGGAATGTGACGCAAACTTCGCAGTTGCTCATGCGCGGTGATGGGGTCGTCAAAACGCAAGGCTGATCCATTGGCGTCCGCCGTCAACTCGGCAATGGCGACTGCCTCATTTTCAATCCGCTGCAGCGCTTGGCCGACCTGCCAGAAGGAGGTGATCGCAAAGAACACCGCCAAGGCCAGCAAAACGCTCATGGTCACCACATGGCGCAGCTTGTAGCCGATCGGCTTATTCTGGATGGACCGAAGCATCAACCGGGACAGGCGGGATATGCTGATATTCATCGCTCGGATTTCTCACAGTTTGGTAGATTTGTTGATTCCGATCAACTGCAACATCTGAAAACTCGCCTTCAAGTTGCCGCGCTGCAGCAACTATTGAGCGGTCAATGCAGTCGCCATCGCTCAGTGTGGCAAAACGTGCAACGCCACCATCGATACCAACAGCGGTTGGGGACGTGGGGAGTGGCTGACCCATCTCGCCTTCGGTCTGTATGCTGGCCAACGATTTGCCGACGGACTGACTGACAGTGGTGTTCTTTGCAACACCAAGAATATCCCTGCTGTTGCGATAGCGAATCCATTTCAGCTTGGGCAGCTTGATGCGACTGTTGAATTGATCGATCTCGACCTGCTTGGCATCTGGGTGGCGAGAACACTGGGCATCGCCTTTGCGCTTGAAGCGTGGGCGGTCGGCACGTTTGGCAAAGAAGTTCTTGTGCGCTCGCTCCAAGTCCTTGAGGGCGTGCTGTAGACCATGCCTGGAGCACCCCTGCGCTAAGGGGTCTCAAGGCCATTGCGTCACTCTGTGCGGTACTTGGCCATGGGCACATAGGCAATGAACTTCGTTCCAACCTTATGGCCGGCTTTTTGAAACGCGCGTGCTTTTGTTCACCTTGTGAGATGAGTCTGGACTCAAAGGTGTTCAGCCGTTTCATGGGTCAAATTGTATTCTTGATACAAAAAATAACAATGATAATTATAAATAATTACGTTATATTTTTATTATGTGCATTTGCATCTGTCATCGCGAGGAGCGGTCTTGAGCTGCGAGGCGCTTGCGCCGTGGCGGGATACGGCGATCCATAAGTGTTTGATTGACAAGCAAAAATAGATTGCTTCGCGACGCTCGTATTGACGAGTTTGGACTTCGGTAGAGGTTTCGTGAGTATTTTGAATTTATCAGAAATACGTAAAAAATTATTGACAATTATCATTTTGATGATACATTGTGATAAATATACGTTTTCCAAACACAGGTGTATGTCGGAAAAGGATGTTTTAGACAATGATTTTTTGGTGCAGTTTTTGCGCATGGCACCAGCCTGAACCGATTTCAGCGGCTTTGCCTTTACCTTCGGTTCCCCGTTTGTGGTCTCTGCCTGCCCCTTTCGCGTCGATCGATGGCATCCAGTCAATTGTGATCATTGCGCTCCTGGGCCTGGGCAGGTTGAGCAGTGCTGCTACCGACAGTCTCCCGCAACCGGTGTACGTCTTGAAATTGCGGCCGGCAATTACGGAAGCGGAGGCCTCAGTCTCCGCAGCGCAAGGCGGTGAGACGCTGGAAAGATCCCCTGCGATGAAATTGATCCTGAAGCGCATTCTCGATTCTATGGATACCGAAGAGATTGCCAAACCTATTGCCGAAATCCAAACGGTGAAGTTGGCCCCCAGCCCCGTCCCGCATTCCCTGCCCAGCGGCAAGCAGGAATCGGATCGCTCTCAAAGTCCGGCCCCCGACACAATTTCCTTTGAAATCCTGGCCACCGATGAAACACTTTTTTTGGCGCTGCGCCGCTGGACGACTACGCAGGGTGTACAGCTGATCTGGGATGCGGGTAAAGATTTTCCAGCGCGCAACACGGCCTACCCCGCCAAAGACTTGCATGAAGCCATTGAAATGGTCATGGTCGATACCGAGAGATCCAACTACCCGCTGCATGCGTGTTCCTACGCCAACCGAGTCATCCGCATTCTTCACGTCTCTCAAGCATGCCAAAGGCTTTGAAATTGCCCCATTCAGTCCAGTTGTGCCTGAGCATCTTGTGCCTGGGGCTGCTCGGTGGGTGCGCCGTCACGCCGGCTGAAGTGAACAAAACCAAAGACAAGGTCAATCAAGAAGCTGAACAGGCTGTGCGGGCAGGCAAAACGCAACTGCAACGCGAAGCCAGGATGACCTACATCAAGGGTAACTACTTGGGCGATAAGCCCATCGATTTGCCTTACGCCGCCGGTTTACCGAGTTCATTTTTTGAAACCATTTCTCTGCAATCCAGGGGTGTGGGTTTTGGCTCGGTGGCGCAAGCGGCGCGCAATATTTATTTGGCCACGGGCATCCCGGTGCGCATCAACCCCGATGTCGAGCTGATCGCCATGCCTGCTGCCGGGGGGCAAGGCGCCGGGGCAGCCGCTGCGGCAGCGCCAACCCCCAAAGACGCCAACGAGCCCCCGAGCGCCAGCGTGGTGCCGATGAACAACCGCTTGCAAGTTCGGTTGGACTTTACGGGCACGCTGCACGCTTATGTCAAAGAAGTGGCCAATGCCGCAGGTGTGGAGTGGGAATACAAAGACGGCGCCATCTATTTTTATCGCCTGCTCACCAAAACCTTTAATCTGTCCAACATCAGTCCTGGCGATGTCGACTTGAACGACAGCATGTCCAAGGGAGGGCAGGCCAGCACAGGTCAAACTGGCGCTGCCAACAGCGGCTCCACCGGCAGCTTCAGCAGCAATGCGTCCGTGGGTATCCGGGTCGCGTATTCGTTCTGGAAATTACTCAAGCCGATGTTGGAGTCGGCCAGCAGCTCTTTGGGCAAAGTCACCATGAACGAATCCACCGGTGTGGTCACGGTGACAGACACGCGCGACGCCCTGAACAAAATTGAGCGAATCATCCAAAACGAGACCTCGGTATTGGGTCAACAGGTCATCATCGACGTGCGCATTTTGCGTGTCAATTTGGACAAAATATCCGAAGCGGGCTTTGACCTGACCAGCGTTTACAAAGTGCTCAGCGCCGACGGTATCGACAACTCCAGCTTCAACGTCACCCCGCCAGCCACCCGCACCACGTCGGTGGCAGGAAATTTGACCTTCAGCATGAACAATTCGCTGTCCCGCTTCAATGGCAGCAAATTCGTCGTCCAAGGCCTCAATCAATTTGGCACCGTTGTGGGCGACAGCAGCACATCGGTCATCACGACCAACCGCGTGCCGGCGATGACGGGCTCCTTCAAAACGGTGGGCTTCTTGGCCCAAACCATCTCAGTGCCCAGCACCGTGGCGGGGGGCACCAGTACACCGGGCCTTCTGCCCGGCTCCATCACCACGGGTTCGTTCTTGCGCATCTTGCCCACCATCCGCGAAAACAACACCATCTTGATCAATATGTCAGTGGACATTTCCGATCTCGTGGACATTGGCTCGGCCAGCACAGGATCGGGGAGCTCCTTACAACAAATTCAGTGGGCCAACACCACAGGCACCAAAACCATTGGCAACCTGTTGCTCAACCAAGAAGAATCTATGGTGATCGTCGGCTCGAGTGGCGAGAACGCTAACGCGCGCACCAACAACGGCATTGGCGGCGCATCCACCTCGGTAGCGAACACCCAAAGCCTGTTTGTGGTGATCGTCACACCGCGCATTCTCAAAAGCCTCTAAAGGCCTACGCGACATGCAACTCTTAACTTGGCCCGATAAAAAAGAGGTGCTTGTCAGCAATTTGCACTGGCAGGTGCTGGACCCTTTTGCCAACAAGTTGCTGATTCACGACCAGATCAATCAAATGATTACCGAAGGCTACCGCTATTTTTTGCAATACAAAAATGGGGCCGATGTCAACATGGGCATCACCAGCAGCACCGCGCACGAAGCCCTGAAAAAATACCGCGTCTACAGTGTGGCGGCCCAAATAGCGACGCACCCTCGGTTCAGGCGCACCACCACCTTGGCGCTGTTGCGCATCGAGCACACCGAGGAGCCCATGGCCTATGCCATTGGTTTGGTCGATGGCAACGTGGTCATGGACGAACAACTGACCATCACCGACATAGCGACCCACTACCTCAAATTTGTGGGTCTGTGCGAAAGCAGTGGTCGGTACTTTGTGACCCACGGCGACATCGCACCCGAAGGCATGAGTCTGGATCATCCGTTCACCCTGACCGAATTGCTTGAAGGCGGTAAAGGCAAAAAAATCAAACTTGGAACACTGAAAAACGACAAAAAAATCTTGCTCGCTCTTTCTGCAGCCATCGCTCTGGTGGCAATTCTTCTGCTTTTTTGGGCCTGGGATTGGTACGAGCTCAACCAAAAAAAGCTGGAAGACCAATTCAATAGCGCCTTAAAAACACCAGCCTACCTCTATGACACCTCGATCAAAACGGTTTTGGTGCAAGACTACCTGCTGGTGCCCACGGTCGTTGAACCCATTAACGATCTGTTGCGCCAACTCCCCGTCCAAGTCGAGGGCTGGACCTTGAGCGACATCACCTGCACCCTGGCCCAATGTCAGCTGACCTGGCAGTCCACCGGCGGCACCTTTGAAGACTTTCGCCGTGCTGCGCCCACAGAATGGGGCAAGTTGTCTATTGGTGGCACAGATAAGACGCCCCTGGGCGATCTGAAAACCTTGCAACACGGCTTAAAGCTGTCCTTGACGCAGCAAAAATTGCCCCCCCTGGCCTCATGGCCCAGCCGCGATGATTTTGTGTTTCAGATGGGCGTGCATATGCAAAAACTCAAAGGCCTGAAATGGACCCTGCAACTGAGCCCTGCGACGCAACAAGCCATCCCCCCCGGCCTCACCGCGCTACAAGTGAGCGACCACCCCAACGCCATTTATGCCATGCCCTGGAGTGTGACGGCGGTTGACTGGTCCTTGACCCGCGACATCTTTGCCACTTTGGGCACCCACTTCACGCTGGACAAATTCAGTTTTTTAATCGATGAGCGTTTGGATACGGTGACTTTCACCGCTTCAGGTATGGCTTATGTGCGCAAATAAATGGGCCCTGTTCACAGCCTGGGTGTGCCTGCAAGCCTGCGCCCACGCAGCCCCACCCTCTACCGCTGCAACGCCAGGGATCAACCCAGCCCCACAAAATGCCCGCAAAACGGTGGACGACATCGTGCAGGCTGCGCAAAGAAAAAGTACCGCCCAGTCCGACCCCGTCCTGGGCAGACTGCCAGAGAAACTGCCGGGCGGTGCCTCCCCAAGCCCGGCTACAGCGGCACCCACACCCACACCCACACCCACACTCCCTCGCCCTCCCAGCTTGTCCACGCCCTTACCGCCCGGGGCTGCCAGTCAGGGCCAAAGCGCCGTGTTGGTGGGACTGTATCTGAACCGCTATAAGGCCACCGCCGAATTCAATGTCAATGGCCAAGTGCGGTACTTGTCGGTCGGTGATCGCTTACACGGCGGCTGGGTGATTGAAAAAATCACGTCCCAAGCAGTGCACCTGAGCAAATGCAGTCTGCGCCAAGAGTGCGAAGTCAAAGTCATGTACTTCGAGGTCAGTTGATGAGCCCCATGAGCCCCCCACTGCCCAACCCTGTGCTGACGACAGATCCCCCGCTCACTGCGGGCTTGCCGGCCGTTACTTCCAAAACCCCGGCCAAAATCAGCCGCCTGGAAGATCTGGACTCTTTCAAAGGGGTGATCCCCAACACCGTCAACATCACCTTGCAAAAATCAGTGTGTGTGCTCGACTTGGGTTGCGCCGAAGTGGGCGTGGTCTGCACCAGTACCTTCTACGGCTCCAGCAACTACCTGAGCTTGCTCAGCACGCTCAAAGGTCCGCGGTTTTTATGCACCCCCGTGCGTGAATGGATCACCAGCGAAGCGCTGCTGCAAGACATTCGCAACCAGCAAGGCATTCGCAATCAGCACGACAAGCGTTCATTGTTCCACGACGCGGTGGTCTTAAACGAAGACAACAAATTCATCGTCGCCTACGACGACCTGGTCAGCTCGGCCATCCAGTTGGAGGCATCTGACATCCATTTCGAAATCACGAACACCAAGACCACGCCGATTAAGCTGCGCATTTTTGGACGGCTGCGCGAATGGAAATGGCTGCCCACTGAACTGGTCAAGGGAGCACTGTCCTCGGCGTACTCCAAGCGCACCAAAAGTGGCACCAACTCGGCTGGGGCGCTGTCCTTTGAACGGCCCATGAACACGATCACCGAGCAAGTGGTCAACCAAAAAACCTACAACGGACGTTTCAACGGCTACCCCCTGGTCAACGGCTACGACGTGGTCATGCGTTTGCTCGAAAGCGACCCCAAAAGCACCATCCCCAGCATCGAGAGCCTGGGCTACTCGCCCTACCACGTCCAGAGCCAGATCCTTCCCGCCATCCGCCGCAATGCCGGCATGATGGTCATTGCCGGCTCTACCGGCTCGGGCAAGTCCACAGCGCTGCGCTCCTTCATTTACGCCTTGCCAGAGCGAGAGCAGCTGAAAATTTTCGGCGTCGAAGATCCGGTCGAATACCTCAACCCCTTCATGCGCCAAATCTCGGTGCAACGCAACTCCGACGACCCCGACGATGTGGTCAAAATGAAATTCTTATCGGCCCTGCGCAGCGTCTTGCGCATGGACCCCGACGTGCTCATGCTGGGCGAAATTCGCGATCACGACTCCGCCTCCCTTGCCTCGGAATTCAACCGCACCGGTCACCGCGTTTTCACCACCGTGCACGGCGACGGCTGCGTGGACGTGTTGGCCCGCTTGACGGGCGAGGAAATCGGCCTGCACCCCTCCACCCTGGCGGCCAAAAAATACCTCTCGGCGGTCATGTACCAAAAGCTCTTGCCCAAGCTGTGCCCCCATTGCAAGTTGCCCGCCACCGCGCACCTGCCTGAACGCACACAACAGCAGCTGCGCCATAAATTTGCGGTCGACCCGGGCACCATGTTTGTCGCCAATGAACAAGGCTGCCCACACTGCAAAGTCGAATCAGTGGGACTGGCCGGCACCAAAGGTCTGACGGTGGTGGCCGAAATCCTGACCCCCAACGAAGCCATCTTGCACGCCATCCGTGAGCGCGACTGGATGCAGGTTGAGCATCTGTGGCGCTCGCAGCGCCAGCACGGCTTTGACTCCAGCGTCATGGCAGGCAAAACAGCCTACGAGCACGCGCTGTACAAAGCCTGCGCCGGACTGGTCGACCCCAATGACATCGAAGCCGATTTTGAATCCTTCGACACCTACCTTTTGCATGCCATCGAGCCCCCCGCCGCTGTGCGCCGTTTGGCCACGGTCCCCACTTCATCGCCACATTGATCACCATGCTCCATCAGCTGTCTATTTTTTTGGCCAAAAACGCCTTCATGAGCGAGCGAGGTGAAATTTACACGCTGCTCGAAGCCAACTTTGCCGAAACCGGCTCGCGCAGAGTTTCCACCATCCGTGAGCTGTTCAGCGCCTGGGCCAGCCGCGAAAGTTCACGCAACAACGACATTCACTTGGCGCACCGCGCCATTGTCAAGCGGCTGGACAACGGCATGGCCTTCGCCGTGGCCATTGCCCCCTTCATCCCCCAAGAAGAAGCGTTGATTCTTGAAGCCGCGGAGGCCTCCGGCCATCTGACGCTAGGCCTGCGCTCGGTCAATGCGCAGCGCAACGCCAGCGCCGAGATCAATGGCTTGGTGCTGGCCGCCATCGCCGAGCCAGCCATGAGCCTGGCAGCCATCTGCTTGACCGGTTGGTTCTGCGGCAACTCGCTGTGGCCCGAGTTGCTCAAAGTCGTGACCGAAAAATACTGGCCTGCCTGGACCTTGCCGCTGATCCATTTTGAAATTGCCCTGGCTCAGCACTGGCAGGTGATGGGCTCTATTTTTGTGTTCATCTTTCTCTACCTCTGGTCCATCCCGCGCTGGACAGGTCGGGTACGCAGCGTGTTTGACCAGGTGCCGCCTTGGTCTATTTACCGCGACCGGCAGTCAGCGGTTTTTTTGGGCGTGTTGGGCGGTTTGCTGGCTGCGGGGATGGAGCTGGACGCAGCCTTGGCACGGATGCAACCGTGTGCCTCACCCTGGCTCAATTGGCACATCATGAACATGCGCCAAAAACTGGCGGTGGTCGGCGCCAACCCTTTAACCGCCATGAACACCGGCCTGTTTTCTTACAAAATTTTGGACCTGATCGAAGACGCCGCGCGCAACAAAAGCTTTGACTCGGCCCTGTCGCACTTGGGCACCGACGCCATGCCCCTGATCGTGCAACGCGTCAAGTCCATGACCATCGTGACCGGCACCGTGTTTTCTATTTTGACCGGCATGGTTTTCATGTACCAAATGGCTGTGCAACAAAGCGGCGTGAACGAAGCGACCAGTCGCTACATGCAAAGCCAGTCGCGTTAACCCCCCGCATCATCCCTCACCCTAGCCCTGACCCAAGGAGCGCTGCAATGACTTAAACCCATCTTGAACCCCCACCCTTTTATTTTCAATCGTCATTCACTTCATAGGGACTACATCATGAAAAATTTCGCTTCACCTGCTTTCTGCTCGCGGCGCCAGACGGCGCACAAACAAGCCCAGCGCGGCATCACCACCGTGCAAGTGGCTATCGGTATTTTGGTCTCCGTCATCGCGCTGGTCGGCTCCTTCGCTGGCTTTCAATACGTCCAGCAAGCCAAGGTCAATACCGATGTGGCGGCCATGGCCGATCTCAAGGCGGCCACCATGCGCTATGGCAGTGTCCTGGGCACAAACGGGTTC
>CAMDKK010000019.1 GCA_945901045.1 Limnohabitans sp. Rim8 | reverse complement strand
ACGATTTTCAATTCCTGGGTTGCTCAAAGTATCAAGTTCGACTTCCGGATGAAGATCCAAACTTTCGCCATCATCCGTTTGAGTGCCAAGCCAACCCTCTAACTTTTCGCGTGCTCGGTGACTGCACTGAGTGCAAAATCTACGAAATTGCTGGCCAAACTGTAAATTACAGTTTTCGGTCAATTACACGAAATATTACACGTCGGTTATTTTTGACTATAAGTCATTGATTTATATAGATTTTTGACGAGCCTGGATTTCTGTTAAATAATGGCATCAAATGTCAAAGCTGGTTCAAAAAATCAGTCCCGCTTGCGGAACACCACCACATGCTGCCAGGGCAGCGTGCTCACAGTGCGCTCCCAGTCCAGTGGGAACACAGCAGCCTCGCGCTTTATCTGAGCCTCGCTCATCTTGTGCAGCTGCTTTATAGGTACGCGCGGATCCTCGGCCTTGTACTCGACGAAAACGAGACGGCCGCCGGGCTTCAGGGCCTTAAGTACACTGGCCAACACCTCGTAGGGGTAGGCCAGTTCGTGATAAACATCGACCATCACCGCAAGGTCCACTGAAGAAGCGGGCAGCTTAACGTCGTCAACCGCGCTCAGCCGTGCTTCAATCTGCGCCAGCCCGCTGCGCTTAGCCCCAGCCTGCAGCAGGCTGACCATTTCGGGCTGCACATCAACTGCCCAGACCTTGCCTCCCGGCATCACCGCCGGCGCCATGCGCCGAGAAAGGTAACCGGTGCCGGCCCCGATATCGGCCACCACGATGCCAGGTTGCAACACCAATGCGGCCAGCAACAGGTCGGTACGTTCTTCTCGATGACGTTCTTGGCGCTCTAGCCATGCTGCGCCCTGCCAGCCCATCACCGCCGAAATCTCACGCCCCATATAGTTTTTACCAATGCCGTCGGCGCTGGCCGGCAATTGGCTATAGCGGTCTGCATGTGCAGCAGACTGCGCCAGTGCGAAGCTGGTAGTAATCAAGAAGGCTACGCTTATAGAGCGCAGGACATTTAAAGGGATCATTTCTGTACCAATCAGATTTCGCTACGACACTTAAAAAAAGGCGTCACAGCTTCGTTGTAGTGCGCCAAAATGGGGAGGCCTTTTTTAAGGCAAAGCCTCACACAGGCTGGGAGAAATCAAGAGCAATTCACCCGCGAGTCCAGCAGCTCAGGGGCGGATTCAATCTTCACGCCCGCGGGCAGCATGACCTAAAGCCGTATGCCGCCCGACACCGTGGCCTGCGTCACCGGTAGGGTCATCGAAAACGTCCTTTCGCCCTGGTTTAAGGTACTGACTGAGTTGTGATCGAGTAGACTAAATTTGATCAATGGATGAATTATTTTTCGGTTCCTCGCCCTCTTGATCTGAAATGGCAAACCGATCATTCGTTCTGGTGTAGAAACTTGCGCCAAACCTTGCTACAGGTCGGTAGTCTTTCAAATTAACTCGCCATGCTTGCGTATCAATGAGCCCATCTCTGGCTGCCAACCACTTGATGCGGCCAATGAAGACATACCGACTGGGGGTCTCTAGAGTCTCGTGTAGCACGCACTCAAAAGCGATAGGTGCTTCTGAAATTCTGGGAGGTTTTACTGTTTGAGAAGGCGTTGAGGTAAGACCTACAGCAGACAACTCACTCACATCAGATGGGAAAGCTTTACCGCAGGCGTGCATTTTTTGCGCCATAGGTTCATCAGACATATGCACCACAAATTCACCGTTCAGCAAAATATTGGCTGCTGTATTTTTCAGTTGTCCGTCAAGAAGTCGATTAATGCTAATCATCAAAATGGGCGGGTCTTCACCAATCATATTGAACATTGAAAATGGTGCCGCGTTCACCACACCATTTGAACCGAGGCTTGTGACCAAAGCGATAGGCCTTGGAACAATCAGACTTGCCATTAATTTATAACGTTCATAGCTGCTTATTTGTGCGAAGTCGACTTCAGTCATAAATCATATGTTTTAGGTTGATTGAATATCTTAACTAAAAAAAAAGCAGACCCAATCAAAGCGATTGGAGATCTGCTGCCTTGGGATAGAAAAAAATTTGATCCGTTGCGATTACACAATCACTTCGACTTTTGCGCGTTTTGCAACAGCAGTCCAAGTGTTGATTTGAGATTGAATCAGTTTGGTGAAATCATCACCCACAACAGGTGTTTTACGTGGCAAGGTTTGAACCTCCTCTAAACGAGCCATAACATCTGGTTTGGCCAACAGCTCGGGAATAAGTGCAGTAATTCGCTGTGCAATGGGACCAGGTAAATTCTTAGGGGCAGACAGACCCAACCACTGAGAACCCGTGAGCGAGTTGTAGCCAAGTTCTGCAAAAGTTGGGATATTGGGCAATGCCGGCAAACGATTGGGCGTTGAAACGGCCAATGCACGCAAAGAACCCGCTTTGAGTTGGTTCACATTGGTCGTGACTGGATCAAAAACACTGTCGATTTGGCCACCCAACAAATCTTGCATGGCAGGTGCACTGCCTTGATACGGCACGTGATCGTGCTCATTGGCTTGACCTTCTATTTTTAACAATTCGCCGTAAAGGTGATTGGCGGAACCGATACCTGAAGTGCCGTAACGGACTGGTTTGGTTTTCGCTGCGCTGATGTATTGGGCCAATGTTTGGTAAGGCGATTGAGCTCTTACCAATAGCAACATAGGTGCTTCCACCAGCATACCCATGTGCGTGAAGTCATTCACCGGATCGAATGGCATGGATTTGCGAGTTGCTGTTGCATAAATGTGAACAGAAGCGTGACTGACTAAGAGTGTGTATCCATCCGCCGGTTGCCTAGACGCAAATTCGGTCCCAATCAAACCGCCTGCGCCTGCTCTGTTATCGACAACAACTGTTTGCGAAAGCGCTTGAGATAAGTGGGGTGCCAACAGCCTGGCCACTGTATCGACCAGCCCACCTGGGGGGTATTGGCAGATGAGACGAATAGAGCCCTTGGTAGGCCATGCAGCAGACTGGGCATGAACCCACGGTGCAGCAACCGCAGACGCAGCAACGGCCAGTAAATCGCGACGCTTCATGAAGACTCCTTGTATTGAATCAATGGAAAAGTTAAGATGAAATCAGGTTTGTCAAACCAGTCCTTTTTCAGCACAAAACATGCCTGTCATTTTCAATTTCTGACGCCTCAAAATGAGGAATGGAAAAATAAATGCACCAAATTATTCCCCAAACGCACCAAAATGAAATGCAAAAGCCAAGTCCAAGTCGTTACCTGGTCATCAATCCCAACACCAATGCACTGACAACTCGTCGATTGCAAGAAGTCTTAGCGACTAACCTACCGGAAAATGTGCATTTAGAATTCACAACGGCTCTTTTTGGTGCAAGCTATATAGCCTGCGAGGCAAGCCATGCCGTTGCATCACATGCTTGCTTAGATGCATGGGCAGATCACACCAAAATGGCAACCCAACCAATTGATGGCGTACTTATTGGCTGCTTTGGAGATCCAGGATTGTTTGCGCTTCGTGAAATAGCAGCTTATCCAGTCACTGGGCTGGCCGAGGCATCCTTTATTCAGGCAGCTCAGCTAGGACCTTTTTCCATTGTGACAGGCGGAGAACGTTGGAAGCCTATGCTTCAACGCTTAGCAATGAGCTTGGGCTTCAGTGATCATTTGAGACACGTAGAAACCGTCACAGCTACGGGAGCCGAACTTCAAGCCAACCCCAAAATGGCCATTGAATGCTTGAAAAAAGCCTGCGATCAGGCTGCCAAGTCTGATGTGAGGTCCATCATCCTAGGTGGTGCCGGTCTGGCGGGATATGCAGCACAAATTCAAAATCTGATCTCTCTGCAAGTCATAGACAGCGCAACCGCGGGTCTTTCAGTATTGATGAACAAACAAGTACCCATACCCTTAAGAAAGGAACATGGCACGTATGCGCAATGGACGGGCATGTCGGACTCAATTGAACGATTAAGCAGGGGCGACTCTTAGATTTTGTTTAAACGCTCTCATGGCTGAAGGTCATCAATTCTCTCAAAAAAAGAAATGACCACAAGCAAGAATTTGAACTTCTACTTCAGTAACCACCAGACCTCTGAACACCAGAAACATAATTACCCTGAGTTGCACATTTATTGATAGTATTCAATCTTGATGTCAGGTAAAACATACCTAGAGGAGTCATCATGCAATTTCCTCGACGATCATTCTTGCACATGGCTTTGGGGGCATCGGCTTTGTCGGCGGTGAGCCGCATAGGCTGGGCGCAAAACTATCCTACACGGCCAGCTAAAATTTTGGTTGGCTTTCCTGCGGGCGGGGCCACCGATATACAAGCGCGCTTGATGGGGCAATGGCTTTCGGATCGTCTTGGCCAACCCTACGTCGTTGAAAACCGAGCTGGCGCAAGCGGCAACATTGCAACTGACGCAGTTGCTAAAGCCCCACCTGACGGCTATACCCTTCTGCAAATTGTTACCCCACATGCCATCAATGCCGCCCTGTTTACCAACCTCAATTTTGACTTTATCAGGGACATAACACCAGTCATATGCGCTGCGCGACTGGCCTATGTCGTCGTTGTTAACCCCTCATTCCCGGCCAAGACGATGCCAGAGTTGATTGCATATGCCAGGGCCAATCCTGGCAAAATCAACTACGGCTCTGCTGGCCAAGGGACTCCGCAGAACTTTACTTGCGAACTTTTTAAGATGATGACCGGGCTGAATCTGGTTCACGTGCCATACAAGGGCGGCGCGCCTGCTGTTGCAGATCTCATCGCCGGCCATGTGCAGGTGGTTTTCGCGCCTGTGTCGGAATCCATTCAACACATTAAATCGGGAAAACTGCGTGCCCTTGCTGCCACGACAACGTCCCGTTTGAATGTATTGCCAGATGTGCCAACGGTGGGAGAGTTCGTTCCCGGTTATGAGGCCAGTGGCTTTGCTGGAATCGGGGTTCCGAAAAATACCCCCGTTGAAATTATCAACATGCTGAACAAAGAACTTAATCTGGGGCTTGCCGACAGTAAAGTTCAAACGCGGATTACTGATCTAGGTGGAACAGTACTTGGCGGAACGCCTGCTGAATTCGGGACCATCCTCTCCGAGGCCACGGAAAAGTGGGCAAAGGTGATTAAGTTTGCGGGCATCAAGGTGGAATAGGTCAATCGACCTTGGCTCCTGAACGCTTAACGACCTCGGACAACCTTGGAATGTCCTTCGCCACCAATGCTGCTAATTCTTCAGGCTTGCCTCCGCCAGGCTCAAGCCCCATTTCAGCCAGGCGTTTGAGGTTATCGGGTTGTTTCAAGATCTCCGCTACATCACGCTGCAAGCGGTTGACGATGGCTGAAGGCGTGCCTGCTGGTGCAAACATGGCCTGCCAAGAACTCAGATCAAAACCGTCAAGACCCGCTTCTTGAAGTGTGGGTAATTCAGGTGCGGCCTTGGAGCGCTTGGCTGACGTGACAGCCAGTCCAATCAGTTTTTTGCCAGCGATTTGCGGAATCGCAGTGTTGCTGTTTTCAAAGCTAATCTGAATCGTGCTGGCTAACAAATCCGCCATCATGGGTCCGCTGCCTCGGTAGGGAACATGCTGCATTTGTGTGCCAGTAGCCAGCTTGAACATCTCTCCTGAAATATGCTGTGATGTGCCATTGCCCGCCGAGCCAAATGCGTATTTATCAGGGTTTGCTTTGAGTAAGGCGATCAGTTCGGGCACACTTTTGACATTCAATGAGGGGTGGACCACCAACACATTGGGCAATGCGGCCAGCAAGGTAATTGGAGCAAAATCCTTGATCGGGTCATAGGCCAATTTGGGATAGAGCGACACATTCAAAGCATGTGAGCTGATCGTGCCACCGCCTAGCGTATAGCCATCGGGCTTAGATTTGGCCAATTCCGAAGACCCCACGGATCCTCCCTGCCCGGCTTTATTGTCAACCACCACAGATTGATTCAGTGACTTCGACAAGCCTTGCGCCACCATCCGCCCCAACATGTCGGTAGCCCCACCAGGGGCAAAGGGTACGATGTAGCGTATGGGTTTGCTTGGCCAATCTTTGAGGGCATCTTTGGATGCATCCTGCGCCAAGGCGAAAGGCATGTGGGTTAGCGTGAGGGCTAAAAATGTACCGAGTAACAAATGAGTGCGGCGCATGAACATTTCCTCAAAGGGTTGGTCAACACATTCAACTATGCACTGTGCTGTTGGAGAATCGAAGAGTGAAAACCCTGTCAAAGGCGCCCGTTTTAAACAACACTTTGAACTTGAATTCGCAGTCTTCATTGCGATGGTCGCTATACTTTAGTCCCATCCAAAAACAGCCCATTATTTCAACGTTAAAGATGAAATTATTTTTTTGAAATATTCCAAATGATTCAAACACGCCATCTTTTCAGCATCAAGTTAACAGTACCCAACATCATTGATTTAGGCCAAACCCCTTTAGGTGGACGCAAAATTGCGCAAGTCAGTGGAGGTGAGTTTTCTGGTGATCGCATTCGTGGCAGCGTTGTAAACGCGCCTGGAGGTGATTGGCTGTTAATGCGCTCTGATCAAGTTCTAACGCTTGAAGTGCGCTTAACTTTGAAAACAGATGACGGAGATTACATCTACATGTCCTACCGTGGTTTAAGACATGGGCCCAAAGAAGTCATGGACAAAGTCAACAAAGGTGAGCCAGTAGACCCTTCTTTATATTACTTCCGGATGTCACCCGTTTTTGAAACTTCCAGTGAAAAATACGCATGGCTCAATCGCATCATCGGTGTTGGCACAGGCCGCCGAGAAAGCACAGGGCCTGTGTATGAAGTTTATGAGGTACTCTAACCAAGCGACTGAAAGCTTGAATTAAATAGTCTGGCGATAAATCTCCCCATAACTCAGGTTCTCATCGCATAATTCTGTTGATATTGCGGGTCGCCTTTTGCTACAGCTCTAGTGCCATCAAGCGTTGTCTGGGTAATAGATAATGCATTTTCAAATGCACAACATGCCTTCAAAGGGCAAGGAGATTGCCGTGCGTGATTATTTGGATGCCATTCAAGATTTTTCAATAGAAAAACTGGAAAAGAAGGTCCTGAAGGGGTCACTGTCCTTGGGCATCAATGCCTGCTTCGAATGCTGTGACCGCTGGTCCGCGAACAGCACCATCGCTCTGGAGTGGTACGGTGCGACTGGCGATCGACAAACCGTGACGTTTCAAGAAATGCGCGATGACAGCGCACGTTTTGCAAACCATCTCAAAAGCAAAGGAATCGGCCCAGGTGATGTGATTGCTGGCCTGTTGCCCCGAATTCCCGATCTGTTCACGGTCATCCTTGGCGCATGGCGCATTGGCGCTGTCTATCAGCCTTTATTTACGGCCTTCGGACCGGCTGCCATTGAGAGTCGCGTGACAGCGCAAAGCGGCAGTCAAGCGAAGCTGATTGTCACTGATGCCATCAACTTACCTAAACTAGACGGCGTTCCAAATTGTCCTGAAAAGCTGGTTGTAGGTACCAGTTTCCGCACAATGCTCTTAACAGAGTCTTGCGATTTTGATCCTGTCATGTTGAAGGGTGATGATCCCTTCCTCATGCTGTTTACTTCGGGGACAACCGGCAAGCCCAAGGGTGTTCGCTATCCACTTTCGCTTCTGCTGCCAGTGTCCAGTTACATGACCGATGCTGTTGATCTGAAACCGCAAGACGCCTACTGGAACGTTGCTGACCCGGGCTGGGCTTATGGCATTCTTTACGCTGTCGTTGGCCCGCTGCTTCTAGGCCAAACGACGACTTTTTATGAAGGTGGTTTCACCGTCGAATCAACAGTACGCATAGTGTTGGACCGGAAAATCACAAATTTGGCCGCTGCCCCGACAGCCTATCGCCTGCTGATGGCTGCTGGAGAAGATGCGATGGCACCCATCGCAAATCAATTGCGCGTGGCATCCAGCGCCGGAGAACCTCTTAATCCAGAAGTGATTCGCTGGGCGAGTCGTGTTCTGGATTGTCCGCTCGCTGATCATTATGGTCAGACTGAAGTGGGCATGGTGATCAACAACCACCATGCGCTAAGACACAAAGTCAAACCCGGTGCTGCGGGCTTGACGATGCCAGGCTTTAAATTAGAAATTCTTGATGAAAATCTTGTCGTCCAACCTCCCAATACCCCTGGCGTTCTGGCAGTCGATATACCGAACTCCCCGCTGTACACATTTGCAGGCTATTGGAAAGCTGAGACCCTGAATGTGAATGGAAACTGGTACGTCACAGGGGACACGATGATGAAGGATGAAGAGGGTCATTTCTTCTTCGTCGGTCGCAACGACGACATCATCACTTCAGCCGGATATCGCATTGGTCCGTTCGATGTTGAAAGTGTCGTCATGGAGCACAAGGCCGTTGCCGAAGTCGCCGTCATCGGCAAACCCGACCCCGTACGCACGGAAATCGTCAAAGCAGTTATCGTACTCAAAGCCGGTTTTTCAGGTACAGAAGAATTGAAAGCCGAAATTCAGCAAATGGTGCGCCAGCGCTTATCAACGCATGCCTATCCTCGAGAAATTGATTTCGTCAACTCCTTACCCAAGACACCCAGTGGGAAGATTCAGCGCTTCATTCTGCGAGGCGATGCGCGATAGTGCATTGTCTATGCCAAATAAAAACAAGGAGATACTTTATGACTGCAGTATCGCGTGCACTCACCTTGGTGGCTGGCTTGCTTGTGACGTCCATGGCCCTGGGTCAAACTTACCCTCATTCGCCCATCACACTCGTCGTACCTTTTGCGGCCGGAAGTGGGACAGATGCAGTGGCACGTATTGTTGCAAGGAAGCTCGGTGAGCGACTTAAGCAAACTGTGCTGGTCGAGAACAAGGCCGGAGCAAATGCCCAAATTGGCGCTCAGTTTGTCGCCAAAGCCAAGCCTGATGGCTACACCTTATTGATGTCTACCAACACATCGCATTCTGCCAATCCCAGCTTGGTTCTTAACCTCAAGTACGACCCAATCAAGGATTTCACCCCGATTACGCGCGTTGGTGAGCTTCCGTTTGCATTGGTGGTCAACAAAAATGACCCCGCTAAAACTCTCAAAGAATGGATTGACCAAGCCAAGCTCAATCCTGGAAAATTCTCCTACGCCACGCCCAACAGCACGTCCTTAGTCGCATCCGAAACCATCAAACGAATTGCGGGTCTCGACGTTGTAGGGGTGCCCTACAAGTCCAGCCCGCAAGCCCTCACTGATCTTATTGGGGGCTCTGTTCAGATGTACGTTGTGGATCTGGGTTCAGGTATTGGCATGATCAAATCTGGTGGTGTTCGTGTTCTGGGTGTTACAACAAAAGAGCCCCTCAATTCAATACCAGGCGCTCCTCCTATCGCCAAAGTGGTCGCTGGATTTGACTTGACCTCCTGGAACGGAATTTTTGGACCTGCCGGCATGCCCAAACAAGTCACTGACAAGCTGAATCTGGAAATGCAAGAAGTTCTGGCAGACAAGGACGTTCAGAAATCACTGGACCAACTCGGCTTTGAAACTTGGCCCACCAAAACCCCAGAGGAGTTTGCCAAATACGTGGCGGATCAACTCACACATTGGAGTGCCCTCATCAAACAAGCCGGCATGGTTGCTGAATAAAGATGACCGCTACATCAGCGCCTAACGCCGCCGGCCCGCTTGTGGGGGTCAAAATTCTCGACCTCACCTCTGTCGTGATGGGGCCTTTTGCAACACAAATTCTTGCCCAATTAGGCGCAGAGGTCATCAAGGTGGAATCCCCTGAAGGCGACAACATGCGTCATGTTGGACCGATGAACAATCCTGGCATGGGGCATATTTTCTTAAATGCCAATGCAGGCAAACGAAGCATCGTCCTGAATCTCAAGCATCCGCAAGGATGTGAAGCGGCCTTGAAATTGGCTGAGGGTTGCGACGTCTTCATCAGCAACGTGAGGCCACAGGCTCTCGTTCGACTGGGATTGGATTTTGAATCGGTCAGAAAACGCAACCCACGTATTATTCACGTCAGTTGCTGTGGCTTCGATCAAGACGGACCCGATGCAGCCCGGCCAGCCTACGATGATCTGATCCAGGGTGCGACCGGAGTGCCATGGCTCATGAAGCAATATGGCATGCCTGAACCCGCATACGCCCCCACCACATTGGCTGATCGCTTGACAGGTTTGCACACGGTCTATGCGGTGACGGCTGCACTCTTCGCTCGCAGTCAATCGGGTGTGGGTCAGTCTATAGTGGTCCCCATGTTTGAGGCCATGGCCCAGTTCATTTTGGGGGATCACATGGCGGGTCTGAGCTTTGAGCCTCCGATTGGTCAACCCGGATACGCAAGGCTGTTGACCCCAAACCGCAAGCCTTATTTGACAAGTGATGGCATGCTGTGCGTTTTGATTTATAACGACAAGCACTGGAAAAGCTTTTTTGAAGCCATTGGCGAGTCTGAGGGTCTCGCCCGTGATCCGCGGTTTATAACGCACAGTGCACGCGCAGTCCATATTGACGAGGTCTATGCACAAGTCGCTCATATCTTGCGTACCCGTTCCACCGCGCAGTGGCAGTTGTTGCTGGATGCAGCCGACGTGCCCAATATGCCGATGAACACGCCGGAAGACCTGTTGTCTAATTCGCAACTTCGAGCCACGGGCTTTGTCAGTCAGACCGTTCACCCAAGTGAAGGTCCTATTCACTCCTTAGCGCACCCGACCAAGTGGTCTGAAACACCTCCAGCGCGGCGCTTTTCACCCGCGCCCAGATTGGGTGAACATACCCGGGATGTTTTGGGCGAAGCTGGCTACGCACCAGAAGCTATTGACGATTTGATCACACAAGGTGCCTGCCGAACTTTCGAAGAAAAGGACTGAAATTATGCATGTCATGAACTTTGTGCCAGGCCCCGTACAAGCGCAAATACGCGATGCCATTGAGCGAATTTGTTTGCCATTCGATGCGGACTACTGGATGCGCAAGGATCAAGAAGGCGGCTTTCCTGATGACTTTCACCAAGCGCTGGCTGAATCTGGCTGGTTGGGCATCGCGATGCCCGAGGCTTATGGAGGGGCTGGTTTGGGTATCAGCGAAGCAGCACTCATGATGCACACTATTTCAGCGACAGGTGCTGGCCTGTCTGGGGCATCTGCAGTGCACATGAATATCTTTGGTCTCCATCCTGTCGTTGTTTTCGGCACCGATTCGCAAAAGAAAAGGTGGCTGCCTCCCCTGATTTCGGGCACTGATCGGGCATGCTTTGCGGTGACTGAGCCGGATACGGGCCTGAATACCTTGAAGCTCAAAACACTGGCTGTGCGCAAGGGTGATGATTATCTTGTGCATGGCCAGAAGGTATGGATCAGTACAGCCCAAGTGGCTACAAAGATGCTGCTATTGGCTCGCACGACCCCTGTCGAAGAATGCAAGGGAACGGAAGGCTTGAGTTTGTTTTACACAGACCTTGATCGCAGCAAAATTGAGGTCAGAGAAATTGAAAAAATGGGCCGCAAGTGCGTGGACTCCAATCAGGTATTTATAGATGGCTTGCGTATCCCAGTGGAAGATCTTGTCGGAGAAGAAGGAAAAGGCTTCAGCTACATATTGCATGGGCTTAACCCTGAGCGAATTTTGATAGCAAGTGAAGCCGTCGGACTGGGTCGTGCGGCATTAAAAAGAGCAGCTGGGTACGCCAACGACAGAGAAGTTTTTGGCCGGCCAATAGGACAAAATCAAGCCATCCAGCATCCTCTGGCTAAATCTTGGATGGAACTGGAAGCCGCTGACTTGATGGTGCAAAAAGCCGCTTGGCTTTATGACCAGAATTTAGCTTGTGCCGCTGAAGCAAACAGCGCGAAGTACCTTGCGGCCGAAGCCTGTTACCACGCTTGCGAAAATGCTATTTTCACCCATGGCGGCATGGGCTATGCCAAAGAGTACCACGTGGAGCGCTATCTGCGAGAGTCCTGGATTCCGCGCTTAGCCCCTGTGAGTCCGCAACTCATCTTGTGTTTCATTGCTGAAAAAGTACTGAACCTGCCCAAGTCATATTGAATACCAATTCAAACAAGCACTTGCGAAGACGGTATTCATGTATATTGACGACTGAAATAAACATCGGCCTTAAGACTTAATCAGATCGCAAATGAATGTCAGAAATGAATTAGCCCCCAGCGGTAACCTTCGTGCTGGGATGAATCTTGGCAATACACTTTTCACTCGCAAAAATAGTCTCGGAGAATTAGAGGGCGTGAGTGTCGACTTGATGCGAGAGTTGGCTAAACGGCTAGAGGTTCCGCTTGAAATGATAAGTTTTGCACAACCGGGGCAAGTGGCGGATGCATCTACAAAAGACATGTGGGATGTCGCCATCTTGGCCATTGAAAAAACCAGAGCGCAAACCATTTCTTTTTCCCCTGCAATGACTGAGATTGAAGCGGGGTATGTTGTGCATCAAAATTCTGTTTTGTTGCGCCCTGAACTGGTAGATGCAAAAGGAGTAAAAATTGCGGCACCAGAAAAAGCAGCTTATGAGCTGTATCTCACCGGTTCACTCAAAAACGCGACCCTGGTTCGCACAGCTAACTTTGCAAAGTCATTAGAAATTTTTAACCACAAAGAAGTAGACGCACTTGCGGGCCTGAAGCCCAATCTAATGGAGTCAATGCACGTGCTTGCTGACGCCAAATTATTGGATGGCACTTTCATGACGGTCAACCATGGTTTCGCAGTGCCTCTCGGACGCGAAGCTGCAAATGCTTTTTTGCATCATTTTGTGAAAGAATTGATCACGTCCGGTTTTATTTCTCGCTCCATAGAGAATCACCAAATCAAGGGGCTCAAGGCCATCAAAGAATGAGCCCTCCATTTCAACCCATCAATCAACTTAAGTTTTTATCATGATCAAGTTTTACTTTAATGCCGCCCCCAACCCAGCCAAAGTAGCCCTGCTGCTCGAAGAGCTTGGCCTCCCGTATGAAACCATTCCAGTGGATACCCGCAAAGGCGAACAGCACGAGCCCAATTTCACCAAGGTCAATCCGAACGCCAAGGTACCAGCCATCATTGATGGCGATGCCCTTGTATTTGACAGCAATGCCATCCTTCTTTACCTTGCTGACAAAGAAAACAAGTTCGTACCTGATAAATCGCACAACTCTGAGCGTGGTGAGATGCTCTCTTGGCTGATGTTTATTGCCAGCGGTATTGGTCCCTACTCAGGACAGGCTGTTCACTTCCGAGTTGCAGCGCCAGAGCCTAAAGAATATGCCATGAATCGTTATGACTTCGAAGCCAACAGGCATTGGAAAATCATTGACGATCGACTGGCTTCACATCACTACATGCTGGGCGAGAATTACAGCATTGTCGATATGGCACTGTGGGGCTGGGCTCGTCTGGCGCCCTTTGTTCTAGGTGGCGATGATACTTGGGCAAAACTGCCTAACGTCAAGCGGCTGCTCGACGAGCTCAATGAGCGGCCCGCGGCAAAGCGTGTCGAAGTTTTGCGGACGTCATTTCAATGGAAAACCGAAATGGACGACGAGGCAAAACGCGCGATGTTCCCTCAGAATGAACGACTCAAAAAGTCCGCCTAAACGCAGTGCAGTCCTTGCGATACTGCTGGTCATCTTCAGCAATCACTGTGCGCATCGGCTTAATGAGAAATGTATTGGCAGCCATTCATCTGTCTTCTGCTGCTGATCAATCGCATTTAGCTGTCATACCGCCATCGACAATCAGCTCGGTACCGGTAATGAATCTGGCCTCATCAGAAGCCAAGAAAAGCGCTGCATGAGCGGTATCTCGACCATCGCCCATAAATGGCATCGGAATACGCGCTTGTCTGCGCTTTAAAAGGGCCTGTAAATCCCCTGCACTTTGAGTTTTGGCCAGAACGGCGTCCACCAATGGGGTGTGCAGTTGACCCGGCAAAATCGAATTTATTCGAATGCCTTTCTGAGCATACTCAACGGCAACCACGCGACCAAACTGTATGACTCCTGCTTTGGAAACGGCATAGCCTACTTGGGGTGCACCGCTGAAGCGTATCCCGGAAATAGAGGCAATATTCACAATCGCGCCTGAACCCTTTTGCTCCATCACGGGAATCACATATTTGCAGGTCAAAAATACGGACTTCAGGTTCAAGTCAATTTGTGCATCAAACAAAGCCTCCGACAAATCGACCGGACCCCCTGGGGCAGGACCGCCAACATTGTTGACAAGAATATCAATGCCTCCGTAGCGGGCTAAGCAAGCCTGCACCAAGGCTTGAACAGATTCTGCTTGGGTGACATCGGCAACGTAAGGTGTGAAATCGCCACCAAACTCACGGATCAATTGCTGGGTCTCGGTCATGGACTCCGAATTGATGTCAACCGCGAAGACCTTTGCACCCTCTTGGGAAAATCGCACCGCTATGGCACGACCATTCCCCCAACCAGGACCGACGCATCCCGCGCCGGTAATGATTGCCACCTTGTTCTCTAATCTGCGTTCAGGTATGTGCATGCAATGTGAATCTTCCTGTGCTTATGGCGTAGCGGAGGTCAAACCACCATCCACCACAATACTCTGAGCCGTGATGTATCGGCTTTCGTCACTGGCCAAAAAAACGACCGCATTGGCAATATCCCAGGCATCACCCATGTAACCCGCTGGCACTTGTTTGTGGCGATGTGCCACAAACGCGTCGAACTGTCCGCCTGCATATTTGTCTGCCAAACGTTTAACCAATGGGGTAAAAACCAAACCGGGCACGACACAATTCAAGCGGATGCCCTTGTTGGCATAAAGCACCGCTGTGGTTTTTGTCAATTGCATCAAAGCTGCTTTACCTGCAGCGTAGGCAACTTGTGGCTTGCCTACGTAACGCAGCCCAGCAACTGAAGAAATACTGATCACCGAACCGCTGCCTTGCTTTTCCATAATGGGAAGCACCGATTTCATGGTCAGGAAAGCCGTCTTCACGTTCAAATCCATTTGCCCGTCCCACGTCTCCTCGCTCATCTCAACAGGGCCGCCTGGCTCGGATTGCCCAACGTTATTGACCAAGATGTCAATGCGACCCCATTTTTCCAGGCAGGCATTCACCATGGATTGAACTTCTTGAGCTTGGGTCACGTCAGCCGTTGTGACATAGGCAGTACCGCCTTCATCTTGGATAATTTTTTGAGTGACCTTGGCTGCATCAAGATCACGATCAACCCCAAAAATGGTCGCTCCCTGGCGCGCGAGTAAAACCGTAATCGCCTTGCCATTACCCCAACCCTCGCCTCGTGTACCGCAGCCGGTGACCAAAGCAACTTTTCCGTCGAGTCTGAACACGGTATCTCCTTGAAGGAATGTGCAGTGGGTATTGTCAACTTAGGTGGTTTTTAGTGCAAGTCGGTCCCGCGAAGCAAAAATACTGCGGTCACCTCATAATGGTGACCCTTCCCTTTGGAGTTATTCAACATGATTGAAGAAAACATTGATATCCAAACCGCCAATGGTTCAATGAACACATTTGTCGTATTCCCAGAGGAAGACGGCCCTCATCCTGTCGTCTTTTTTTACATGGACGCACCTGGCAAACGTGAAGAATTGCACGACATGGCCAGAAGACTTGCCAGCGTAGGTTATTTTGTGGTTTTACCCAACCTCTACTACCGACGCAGTCGCGACTTTTACCTCAAGGAACGTACACCTGAGGCTCTGGAAGTCATGTTCAGCCACATGGGTACTTTGAATGCGACCACCAGTCAAATTGACACGCAGGCTATGCTCAATTTTGTGGATCGCCACGCCATGGCCGATCAATCCCGAATTGGTGCGGTCGGGTACTGCATGAGTGGTCCCATCGTCATGTGGGCTGGCGCACAATTTCAAGATAGGCTGCAAAGCATTGCCTCCATTCATGGCGCCAACATGGCAAGTGATGAACCTGATTCACCTCACCTCATGGCATCCAAATTGAAATGCGAGTGCTACTTTGCGTGTGCAGAAATTGACAAATGGGCACCGCCTGCAGATATCCAAAAATTAGAAGTTTCACTTTTGGCTTCCAAAGTGAACCACCGTATCGAATGGTATCCCCAAGTGGAGCACGGCTTTGTGTTTCCCAGACGCGAAGGGATTTACAACGCCCCCGCGGCAGAACGCCATTGGGAGCGCCTGTTCAGTTTGTTTCATCGCACCTTGAAATTCTGACCTGTCTGTATTTAAAAACCGGAGACAAACATGACTTTGAATGCCAACCCTCGCCGTTTTTTACGCAGGCACTTTGCGGACTCGCTGCCGCGGCTGTAACGCCATTGGCAAGTTGGGCACAAACTGCCTTTCCAAGCAAACCCATGACCTTTGTGGTGCCCTACCCCGCCGGTGGTGCCAATGACATGCTGGGTCGTTTGATTGGCCAGAAGATGTCTGAAGCACTCAGCGGAACATCTATTGTGGACAACAAACCAGGCGCAGCTGCGCTTTTGGGCGCAACGGTGGTGGCACGCGCTGTGGCCGATGGCCATACCCTGTTGATCGGTGGATTAGCCACCCATGCGGCCAGCCCCTACCTGCTCAAGGCCGAATATGACCCGCTGAAAGATTTTGAATCGGTGGGCATGATCGGCAGCGCGCCCATCATTGCCATCACTTTCAATGAGTCGCCCTACAAAACCCTTAAAGACGTGGTTGACGCTGCGCGCAAAGACCCCAAGGGGGTCATGTACGGCTCCTCGGGAAATGGCTCGCCATTGCACCTGGCCGGTGAACTTTTTACCTCGCAAAACAAGATCGATATGACGCATGTTCCATACAAGGGTGGCAATGCGCACATTCTGGACTTGATCGGTGGACGTGTGCCGGTGATTTTTGACACCGCCACCAACTGCGTGCCTTTGCTCAAATCAGGCAAAGTACGTGCCCTGGCAGTGGGTGCGACCGCACGCTTACCCGACTTTCCAAACGTACCCACTTTTGCTGAAGCTGGATTTCCCCAGTTCGACTTCTCGGCGTGGTACGCCGTGTTTGCGCCTGCAAAAACTCCAAAAGATGTGGTCGCCAAATTGTCCAACGCCTTGTCTGTTGCGCTCAAGAACCCCGAAACCATGACCAAGCTCAATGGGGTCGGCGTCACGCTTGGCAATGGCAATGCCGCTGATCTTGCGCGCTTTCTGCCCATTGAAAACGAACGCATTGGCCGTCTGATCAAAACCGCCAACATCAAAGCCGATTGATGAGAGGACACTTACATAAACACCCTGAGGACCCCCAGCGCACAGTGGCCGATCTGCCTGCACCCCGCATTCAGGCCCATGCCGCAAATCTCACGCTGCTGCCTGATGGCGCTCTCGCATGCGTGTGGTTCGGCGGCTCCATGGAAGGGCGCGCCGACATCAGCGTCTTCAAGTCGCAACTCGAACCCGGCAGCAAGCAATGGAGCGAGGCTGTCCAGTTGTCTCACGACCCGCTGCGCTCAGAGCAAAATCCCATGCTCTGTGTCATGCCTCAGGGTGAACTGTGGTTGTTGCACACTGCACAAACTTCGGGCCATCAGGACACTTCGGTGGTGCGGCGACGGATCTCACTTGACCAAGGCCAGACTTGGGGCCCCACTGAAGACTTGCCTGGCGCGCCGCGCGGCTCATTTGTGCGACAGCCCATCTACATTCAGAGTGAAGTCAGCTGGTTTCTGCCTATTTTCAGATGCAAACCGGTCCCAGGCAAAGCCTGGGATGGAAGCTTGGACGACAGTGCAGTATTGCATTCAACAGACCAAGGCGCATCGTGGTCACTGATCGAAGTGCCCGGCAGCCTGGGCTGTGTGCATATGAACATCGTGCCCGCCAGCGATGGCCAATTGCTGGCTTTTTACCGCAGCCGCTGGGCCGATCGTGTGTACCGGTCCACCAGCCAAGATGGCGGTATGACGTGGCAAGCCCCAGCCCCAACGCTTTTGCCCAACAACAACTCGTCGATCCAGGCTTTGCGCTTGCAAGATGGCCGTTTGGCCATGGTCTTCAACGCCAGCAGTGCAGCCAATGCCAGCGAGCGCCGCGCATCTTTGTATGACGATTTGGAGGACTTGGCCGATTTCACCGAATCTACTGATTCAACCGCCTTGGCTCGGCAAGCTTTTTGGGGTGCCCCCCGAGCCCCTTTGACCCTGGCCTTGTCCGAAGATGATGGCCTGAACTGGCCTTGGCAACGCAACGTAGAAACTGGTGACGGTTGGTGCATGAGCAACAACTCGGAGCAGCGTTTGAACCGCGAGTATTCGTACCCCTCGATTGCACAATCCACAGATGGCGCCTTGCATCTTGCCTACACCATGTTCCGTCAGCATATTCGATACGCACGCGTGATGCCCGATTGGGTAGAGCAAGCATCCTGACCCACCTTCACCGGCAACGTGAACAGGCACGCTTTGCCACACAAAATTTTAAAGACAGCGCGCGCATTGGCTGCCAAATTTCGTCTGGCCTGATTTCCCCAGATTGGCAACCCTTCAATCAATGAACGTCATCCCGACTGTTGTTACGGGGAATGTTCAGAGTTTTGTAGAGCGGTATCAACTCCCGTCGAATGCGTGCAAAATGATATGCAAACATCAAACTTGCGCACAAGCCCATACAGGCACTCAGCGCTAAAGCTTGGGGACTGCCCAGTTCATCCGCCACCCAGCCTGAAAACAGTGACCCCAAAGGCGTCATCCCCAAAAAGGACATCACATACAGCGCTGCCACCCTGCCCCGTAAAGCATCGGGCACTGTGCTTTGAAGCACAGTGTTAGTTGCCGCCGCCGTCAGCATCATGCCAAGCCCCGAAATAAAAAGCAGTGGCAAGGCCAACCACAAAGAAGTGGCCATTGAAAAAACAATCAAAGTCACACTGGACACGCCGGTACTCCAGCCCATGAGCTTGTATAAACCGCGAATACTTGAGCGTGAAGCCAAATACAGCATGCCGCAAACTGCGCCCATGCCTGAAGCGCTGTACAGCAGCCCCAAAATTTGCGAGTCGCCATGAAAACGTTCGCTGGCAAACCAAGGCATCAAAGAGCTATACGACTGCAAGCTGAAGCTGCTGATGGCCAAGAGCAACAGTGCACAGCGACTCGGAAAGAACCCGTAGGCATGAACCAGCCCGGCCATCAATTGACGCACCATTCCTGAAGTGGCTTGTTTCCGAATGTGAGCACCGATATGGGTAGCGTGCAAAGCAAGCAGCACTGCAGAACGCATCAGACAGTTCATGACAAAGCTCCAGATTTCGCCAAAGCTTGCGGTGATCAAGCCACCGATCATCGGACCGATGAAACGAGCGCCATTCATCACTGTGGCATTCAAAGCGATGGCATTGGTCAGCTCCTGACGATCGGGCAAGAGCTTGGAGATCAAGGCTTGACGGGCTGGTGCGTCAAAGGCATTGCCCATACCCAAAACCAAATTACCCAAAACGATATGCCAAGCCTGAATGTGATCCGTAGCGATCAAGATCAACATCACCAGAGATTGAGACATGGCCAACACATTGGTGGCATACAAAACTCGCCGTACATCCAGACGATCAATTAACACCCCAGCAAAGGGGGTAATGAACAACAAAGGAATTTGCAATGTAAAGGCCGACAGCCCCAGCATCAAAGTGGAGCCCGACAATCGGTAAACCAGCCAACTGGTGGCCACCAGTTGAATCCAATTGCCAATTTGTGAGGTGCCTTGCCCGATCAAAAACAAACGAAAGTTGCGATGCTGAAGGGCACGCAAACTGTTCGGAAGTTTCATGAGACCAATCTTGGGTAAGAGTTATTGAAGAATAAGCCCATTTTAGGGGTGCATACAGACGCCAAACACAGGCGGAACGAAGAAACAGACGTTTGGCTGTCTCCCTTTGGACTGACCATCCAGAGAATATGCCTATAAATGAGGTCTCAGTACCAATTTTAGAAAGTTTTAAACGATGGCCTCAATATGGCAAAAACCCGTCTCGGTGGAAATCCTTATGCGCAATCACCTCAATACCGCACCCGGTACTTTGGGTATGGAGTTTATTGAAGTGGGCGAAGATTTTTTACGGGCACGCGTTCCGGTAGATCACCGCACCCGCCAGCCCTATGGCATCTTGCACGGAGGTGTTTCTGTGGTACTGGCAGAAACCCTAGGGTCTTGTGGGGCAGCCTACTCATCGCCTCCAGACCACCGAGCAGTGGGACTGGACATCAATGCCAACCACATCAAAGCCACCAGTTCGGGCTGGGTCACGGGGATCGCCCGACCCGTCCACAGAGGGCGGACCACCCATGTTTGGCACATCGATATGCACAACGATGCCGGTGAATTGACATGCGTTTCACGCATAACCATGGCAATTTTGGCCCCAAAAACAGATTTACCCGGCATTTCGATCCCAACTTAATCCAAGCCTGCTTTCTGGGTTTTCAGGTTCAAATACTTATTGTTTTTTGAATTAAACCGTGTTTAATGACTTGACTTCACGTGTCATTGATCTGGTCCTGAAGATTCTAGGAGAGCAATTTGCAAGCTACCGACACCCGCGACCCCGATTATTTTCATAAAGTAGTTGACTGTCAGTGGGCTTGCCCCGCTCACACCCCGGTTCCGGAGTACATCCGCTTGATTGGACAAGGAAAGTACACCGATGCCTACATGGTCAACTGGACTTCGAATGTATTCCCGGGTATTTTGGGTCGAACCTGCGACCGCCCTTGCGAACCGGCTTGTCGAAGATCCCGCGTAGAAGAAAACAATGGAGAAAAACCCGAGCCGGTGGCGATATGCCGCCTCAAACGCGTTGCGGCAGACTTCAAAGATGACATCTCAGACCGAATGCCCACGATTGCGTCGTTCAACGGCAAAAAAATAGCCTGTATTGGTGCAGGGCCAGCTTCGCTTACCGTTGCCCGCGACTTGGCACCACTGGGTTACCACGTGACCCTTTTCGATGGCGAGAAAAAAGCCGGTGGGTTCATTCGAACTCAAATTCCCAAATTCAGATTACCTGAAACTGTGATCGACGAAGAAACCGGCTACATCCTGGACATGGGTGTTGATTTCAAAAGTGGTCACCGCATCGACTCCATGAAGTCCTTGATGGGCATGGGGTTTGATGCCATTTTTGTCGGCAGTGGCGCGCCAAGAGGCAGAAACCTGGACATTCCAGGAAGAGAGCAAGCCAAATCGAACATCCACATCGGTATCGATTGGTTGGCTTCTGTTTCTTTTGGACACATCAAAGAGGTGGGGAAAAAAGTGATTGTCCTGGGCGGCGGCAACACGGCCATGGACTGCTGCAGATCAGCCTTAAGACTTGGCAGCAGCGATGTCAAAGTCATTGTGCGCAGCGGCTTTGAAGAAATGAAAGCCTCTCCATGGGAAAAAGAAGATGCTCTTCACGAAGGCATACCCATCATCAATTTCCATGTCCCCAAAACTTTTGAACACGTGAATGGCAAATTAAGTGGCATGCGCTTTGAGCTTGTAAAAGCGGTCTTTGATGAGAAAGGACGACGCAAACTGGTTCCTACGGGTGAGCCTGATGCCTTCTTTGAATGTGACACCGTTTTATTGGCCGTTGGTCAAGAAAATGCTTTTCAGTGGATCGAAAATGATTGCGGCATTCAAATGAATGAGTGGGGAATGCCCGATCTGAATGAAAAAACTTTTCAATCTTCTGTCACCAATATCTATTTTGGCGGCGATGCTGCGTGGGGGCCCAAAAACATCATCACAGCTGTAGCCCATGGCCATGAGGCTGCGGTCTCCATAGACCTCTTCTTGAAGCAACAAGACGTGGCCATTCGTCCTGACCCGCTGACGAATCTCATGTCACAGAAAATGGGAATTCACGAGTGGAGTTACCACAACGACGTCTCCAACGATACGCGTTTTAAAGTGCCATGGGCGAATGCAGAAAAAGCCTTGGCAAGCATTCGCATCGAAGTAGAACTGGGTTTTGATGCGGCAACCGCTTTCAAGGAGGCCCACCGGTGTCTTAACTGTGATGTTCAAACCGTATTTACAACCGAAACCTGTATCGAGTGTGATGCCTGTGTCGATATCTGCCCGATGGACAGTCTTACGATCACCAAAATTGGCGAAGAATCCGATTTGCGAGGCCGACTGAAAGCACCTGCAACCAACCTCAGCCAAGATTTATTTGTCTCAACGACCCTGAAATCAGGTCGCATCATGGTCAAAGACGAAGACGTTTGCCTGCACTGTGGACTGTGCGCAGAACGTTGTCCGACCGGTGCGTGGGACATGCAAAAGTTTCTGCTGAACACAGCCCAAGCTGGCGAGTCCAAACATGGCGCCACAAAAACCGCAGAGGTCGCATGAAAAATACAGTAGCTGTCAATGATTTTGTAATTAAGTTTGCGAATGTGAACGGGTCAGGTTCTGCTTCTGCCAATGAGTTGTTTGCGAAATCGATTTTGCGCATGGGCGTTCCCGTCAGCCCCAGAAATATTTTCCCAAGCAATATCCAAGGACTGCCGACCTGGTACGAGGTACGGGTTTCTGAAAAAGGCTATGTAGGCCGCAGAGGTGGCATCGACATGATGGTGGCCATGAACCCCCAAACTTGGGATGCTGATATGGCCGAAATTTCACCTGGCGGCTACATTTTTTATGACTCGACTCGGCCCATTCCTGCTTCAAAATTCCGTGAGGATCTGTGTGTCATCGGCGTACCACTGACAGAAATTAGCAACACCAACTACACCGACCCACGACAGCGCCAGCTCTTCAAAAATATCATTTACATTGGCGCACTTTCAGTACTTCTGAACGTTGATCCCGAAGAAATTACGAAGCTGTTTGCTGAGCAATACAAAGGCAAAGAACAACTGCTGAACTCCAATGTCCGCGCCCTGAATTTGGGTCGCGATTATGTGCTCGAGCACCTGCACCACCCAATTGGTTTGCAAGTCAAACATGCGGACTGTGTTGGGAATCAAATATTCACAGATGGCAACAGTGCAGCGGCCCTGGGCTGCGTCTACGGTGGCGCCACAGTCGCTGCGTGGTATCCGATCACGCCTTCGTCTTCTGTGGCTGAAGCCTTTCAGAAGTACTGCGAAAAATTCAGGATTGATCCGAGTACACGTCAAAATCAATTCGCGATTGTTCAAGCAGAAGACGAATTGGCATCTATTGGCATGGTTGTAGGTGCAGGTTGGAATGGTGCGCGTGCTTTTACAACGACATCGGGGCCCGGCGTCTCCCTCATGACTGAGTTCATCGGCTTGGCGTATTTTGCTGAAATTCCGATCACGATCATCAATGTGCAACGAGGCGGCCCTTCTACCGGCATGCCCACCCGAACGCAGCAAGCAGACTTGATTTCTTGTGCCTATGCATCTCACGGTGACACCAAGCATGTCATGCTGTTCCCGATGGATCCTTATGAGTGCTTTGAGCATTCGGCCACAGCTCTGGACTTGGCCGACCGATTACAAACACCTGTCTTTGTCATGACCGATTTGGACATCGGCATGAACCAACGCTTGTGTGCACCTTTTGAATGGGGTCCTGATCGTCAATTTGATCAAGGCAAAGTCATGACAGCGGAAGAACTTGAGGCAGGTAAAGACTTTGGTCGCTATAAAGACGTTGATGGTGACGGTATACCTTGGCGCACACTGCCTGGCACCCACCCCACCAAAGGCAGCTTTTTCACCCGAGGAACCACACGCGACCCCTATGCAAGGTATTCAGAACGTGGGCCCGACTATATCTACAACATGGAGCGCCTGATCCGTAAATTCAAAACAGCGGCGCACATCGTTCCGCAGCCCATTTTGAGACCAGCACCCGAAAAAACTGACTACGGCGTCATTTACTTCGGCTCGACAAGCCCCGCAATGGACGAGGCATTTGACATTCTGAATGCAGAAAATTTAGGGCTAGATGGTTTGCGTTTAAGGGCATTCCCTTTTCCAGACGCCGTGGCTGACTTTATCCACGCACACAAACTAGTTTTTGTGGTCGAGCAAAACAGGGATGCGCAAATGCACACGCTGTTGGCGACTGAACTCGAATTAGATGGCACAGCCTTGGTCAAAATTTTGCATTACGACGGCACACCCATCACAGCAAGATTCATAGTGAATGCGATTCGCAGCCATCTGAACACGATGCAACAGCGTCCATCCCAAGCTCATCAGGAAATGACGGCATGACTTACATCACCAAACCTGCACTGCATCATCCGACGCTGGGGTTAAATAAAGTTGGCTACACCCGCAGAGACTATGAGGGTCGCGTATCCACTTTGTGCGCCGGATGTGGACATGACTCCATATCGGCCGCCATTATTCAAGCCTGTTGGGAGCTCGATATAGAGCCCCACCGCGTTGCCAAGCTGTCGGGCATTGGCTGCAGCTCCAAAACACCTGATTATTTTTTAGGGGCCTCACACGGTTTCAATACCGTGCATGGGCGCATGCCTTCGGTTCTCACTGGGGCCAATCTGGCAAATCGCGATCTGCTTTATTTAGGCGTTTCTGGCGACGGTGACTCTGCATCCATAGGCCTGGGTCAATTTGCCAACGCCATGCGCAGAGGGGTTCGGATGGCCTATATTGTTGAAAACAATGGCGTCTATGGCTTAACCAAAGGACAGTTTTCAGCGACAGCAGACAAAGGCTCTAAAAGCAAAAAAGGCGCTGTGAATAATGACAGCCCGATTGACTTGGTCGGTATGGCTCTGCAATTAGGCGCTACTTACGTCGCACGAGGATTTTCTGGCGATAAAGAACAACTCGTGCCCCTGATCAAAGGGGCTATAGGCCATGGTGGCGCCGCGTTCATTGATGTCATCAGTCCTTGCGTCGCGTTCAATAACCACAGCGGGAGTACCAAAAGCTATGACTACGTTCGAGAACACAACGAGTCGGTCAGTCGCATTGACTTCATCCCCAGACGCTCAGAAATCACGGCAGATTATGCAGAAGGTGACACGATTGAAGTGGAGCAACATGACGGCACTATTTTGAAATTACGTAAACTCGACAGTGATTACGACCCCTGTAACCGCTATGCCGCTTTGAGCTACATGAATGAACACCAAGAGCGAGGCGAGGTTGTGACCGGACTTTTGTACTTGGACCCGCTCGCCCTCGATTTACATGCTTCATTGAATACAAGTCACAAACCACTCAATGCATTGCGGGAAAGAGACCTGTGCCCAGGCAATGCATCGCTTGAAAAAATCAATGCCTCCTTGCGCTAATCAAGCCCAATCAGGAAATAGGCAGTAAACGTTGCGGAAATGAACGCTCAAAAATCCCTTCGGCAATCCGGTTCTTCAGAATTTCAATCGACCCCCCCGCAATCATCCAGCCGCGCGTTCGGCGCACGCAATACTCCACCAGGCACTCCTGGCTGAAACCTGTCCCGCCCATGATCTGCATGGCTTCGTTGGACACCTCCCAACCGGCCACATTGCAGGCGAGTTTAGCCATCGCGGTGCTTTGTGCTGAAGGCAAAGCGTGCTCGCCTTCCAGCGCTGCACGGTACAGCAGCAATTGGGCTTGTTCAAGTTTCATGAACATGTCGGCAAACTTCCATTGCAGACCTTGGAATTCGCAGAGTTCACGTCCGAATTGCTTGCGAAGCATCGCATGTTCACGTGCCAGATTGAAAGCATGGCGCCCCAAAGCCAATGCCCTTGAGGCGTTGCCCAAACGCTCAACGTTGAATCCGGAGATTTGTTTTTTAAAACCGCCTGGCCCCAACAAAACGTTTTCGAGCGGAATCCGGCACTCATCAAAAAACAGCGGGGCCCACCTTTCGCCATTCATGAAATTCGAAGGCTCCCCCACCTGAAATCCCGGGGTTCCTTTCTCAATCAAAACAGATCCAATGCCGCCGACACCGGGGCCAAAACGAACATAGATCAAGAAAAGTTCAGCATCGGGACTGTGCGTCGAAAACACCTTGCTGCCATTGATGACGTAATGCTCCCCATCCCGCCTTGCGCTGGTTTTGAGTTCGGTAACCGCAGAGCCTGCATCGGGTTCACTCATGCCCAAAGAAATCAATTTTTGACCTGCCAAAATGCCAGGCAGGAAACGGGCTTTTTGCGCAGGCGTGGCGTATTCGACGAAAGTTCGAACGGGCCCGAAGTTGCCCGCCTGAACGATGTCAGCACTTTTAGGGCAAACCAATGCCACTTGCTGGATCGCCAACACCGCATGCATCAGCGTGCCGCCTTGACCGCCATCGGCTTCAGAAAAGGCAATTCCCAACAAGCCCTGCTCAGCCAGCAATGCGGCCGTCTCCCAGGGGTATTGGGGAGCATGCGCTCTGGCCAAGGCTCCATCTTTGAGTTTGTCTTGCGCAAAACGCGCAACCGATTCGGCATAAGCCGTGTGTTCTTCGTTGAGAGCGAAATCCATAGCGTGTCTATCTGAGTTTGGAAACTGCATTGAATCATGCCTGCAAACATCACTGCCCCCTGTTGCCTACGTGGCAGCCTGCACGCCATGCGTGTTGTAAGGTCACGCTATTGCCAGGAGCTTTATGACCATTGCACAAATTTTTGCCAATTTCGGCGCAGAGCTGCGGCCTCAAGACTTGTCTCCCGATGTGATTCATCACGCCAAAAGGGCTGTTATCGATTGGTACGCTGCTTGGCTGCCTGGGTCAATAGAGCCTCCAGCAACATTGCTGGAAATAGCCATGGGCGATGACTTGGACAGGGGCTCAGCCCGATTGGCGCAAGGCCGCTTGTCAACGCCCCGCACGGCGGCAATGATCAACGCAACGGCCGCGCACACGGTCGAGGTAGACGATATATACCGTGAAGCGATTTACCACCCGGGTGCACCGACCATTGCAGCGGCGCTGGCCATTGGACAGGCAGAGTCAGCCTCCGGCCTGGCGTTTCTGACGGCCGTAGTGGCGGGGTATGAAATTTCCACACGAATTGGCGCAGCCATGGGGCGCGAACATTACCGCTATTGGCACAACACGGGAACCGTAGGCACCTTTGGCGCGGCGGCGGCGGCCTCCAAGCTGTTGAAGCTTGACGCCAACCAATACACCCATGCGTTGTGCACAGGGGCTACATTTGCCGCCGGTCTGCAGCAGGCCTTTCGCATGGACTCCATGTCCAAGCCACTGCATGCCGGCCATGCGGCGCAGGCCGGTTTGTTGGCAGCGCAATCGGCCGCTGCAGGGGTAACAGGTTCACTGGATGTCATTGATGGCGAGGCTGGATTTGGCAAAGCCATGGGCCCGGGGCCGGAATGGGGAAAATCAGTACTCACTTTAGGGACAGTTTTTCATATCAACAGCATGACCTTCAAAAACCATGCCTGCTGCGGTCACACCTTTGCACCCATCGATGGCGCCCTGGCTCTGCAAAAGCAAATGGAGATTCAGCCCCATGACATCCATCGCATCCATATAGCCACCTACCGCCCGGCCTTGGAGGTCGCGGGCAACTTTCAACCCGTCACAGCAGCGCAGGCGCGGTTCAGCATTCCCTATGTGGTGGCTACGGCATTGCTGTTTGGCAGCGTTCGACTGGCTGCGTTCACTTCTGAGCGTTTGGCCGACACGGCCATCCGGGATTTGATGACCAAAATCGAACTGAGTGTCGATCCCGCGTTGGATGCTGCGTTTCCGGGTCAGCGGGCGGCCCATGTGCGCATTGAATTAAATAACGGTCGAACGGCATCGTTCTTTCAACCGACCCGAAAAGGTGATCCCGAGGCCCCTTTGACGGATGACGACTTAAGTAACAAATTCATGGAGTTGGTGACCCCGGTAGTGGGTCAGCCTCATGCGACTGTTTTGCTGAAAAAGCTTTGGCATCTCGAAAAGTGCATCAATGTGGCAAGTCTGTGAGCTACTTTCATAAGCAATATTTTTTTCGTTGACATAAACTTCTGCAACTTTTAAAAGACGGAGCAAGCTCACGATGTCGATGGTTCAGTTGGCGCTTAAGCGACCGTACACGTTCATCGTGATGGCAATCCTCATTGTTTTAGGCACACCCTTTGTGCTCAAGAACATGGCTACGGACATCTTTCCGGATATCAATATTCCGGTCATCAGCATCATCTGGAATTACAACGGCCTGCCCGCTCAGGAAATGGGCCAACGGATTGCGGCTCAAACCGAGCGCGGTTTGACCACCTTGGTCAGTGACATCGAACACATCGAATCCACCTCGTTGGCCGGTGTGACGGTGGTCAAGGTCTTCTTCCAGCCTGGCATCAACATCCAGACCGCCCTTGCCCAAGTGGTGTCTTCTGTGCAAACCCAAGTGCGCCAATTGCCACCGGGCATCACCCCACCTTTGGTGATCAAGTACTCCGCATCGAGCATTCCGGTCATGCAATTGGCTTTGTCGAGCCCAACCCTGGCCGAAAACGCTTTGTTCGATGTGGCGGTGAATGGCCTTCGCCCCCAATTGATCACGGTGCCCGGCGTGGCCTCACCCTTCCCTTACGGCGGCAAGGTGCGGGTGATTTCGGTGGACTTGGACACCGAGGCTTTGCAGGCCCGCGGACTGTCGCCGGCTGACGTGGTCAACGCGGTCAACACCCAGAACTTGATCTTGCCCTCCGGCACTGTGAAGCTCGGAGAGACCGAATACACCGTCCGTATGAACGGCTCACCCGGCGTGCTTTCAGGCTTGAATGAACTGCCTGTTCGCACCACCAACAGCATCACCACCTACCTCAAAGACGTGGCCTACGTGCGTGACGGCTTTCAGCCACAGACCAACGTGGTCCGTCAGGACGGTGTGCGCGGCGTGATGATCTCGGTGCTCAAAAACGGGGGTGCCTCCACACTGGACATTGTTTCTAACGTCAAGGCACTGCTGCCCAAAGCAGTCCAATCGCTGCCGCCAGATGTGAAAGTAGCCCCCTTGTTTGACCAATCGGTCTTCGTGCTGGCCGCCATCGAAGCGGTGGTCACCGAGGCCTTGATCGCTGCGGTGCTGACCGCCATGATGGTCTTGCTGTTCCTGGGCAACTGGCGCAGCACTTTGATCATTTCGCTGACCATTCCTTTGTCGATTTTGGCCTCCATCATGGCCTTGTACGCTTTAGGCGAAACCTTGAACCTGATGACCTTGGGGGGCCTGGCGCTCTCAGTGGGTATTTTGGTGGACCAAGCCATTGTGACGATTGAGAACATCGAACGGCACATTCACATGGGCAAGCCCTTGATACCGGCCATCGAGGTGGGCGCTGAAGAAATCGGTCCGGCCGCCTTGGTCTCCACGCTGTGCATTTGCATTGTGTTTGTGCCCATGTTCTTCTTGCCGGGCGTGGCGCGGTTCCTGTTCGTGCCTCTGGCCGAGTCGGTGGTGTTCGCAATGGTTGCATCCTACTTTCTGTCACGGACCTTGGTGCCCACTTTGGTAATGATGCTGATGGACGGCGTCCACGAGGCCTCCCAGCAAGGCAAGCCCAGTTTGCTGCAGCGGGTTTACCGCAGTTTCGACGCCCAGTTTGAACGTGTGCGGCGTGTCTACACCTTGTCACTGTCAGCAGCCCTCACACACCGGGCACGGTTCATGAGTTTGTTTTTTTTATTTTGTGTGCTTTCCTGCGGACTTTATCCCTTTCTGGGACGAGACTTTTTCCCGAACGTGGACGCAGGTCAGATCCGCCTTCACATGCGGGCACCCACGGGCACCCGGATTGAAGAAACAGTTCGCATCGCCGACGCTGTTGAAACGGCTATCCGCGAAATGGTGCCCGAAGACCAACTCGAGACCATCCTGGACAACATCGGCTTGCCCAACAGCGGCATTAATTTGTCCTACAGCAACGCGGGTACCATCGGCACCATGGATGGCGAGATCCTCATGTCGCTCAAAAAAGGGCACAAGCCTACAGAGGAATTTGTCACACTGTTGCGCAATGAGTTGCCCAAGCGGTTTCCGAATGTGGAGTTCTTTTTCCAGCCCGCTGACATTTCCACCCAAATTCTGAACTTCGGTCTGCCCGCAGCCATCGATGTTCAGTTTTCCGGCTCGGATATCGCTGGAAATTCTGCACTGGCCTCGGAATTAACTCGGGCAATCCAGAAAATCCCTGGCGCTGTCGATGCACACGTTCACCAACGCCAGGACGGCCCCGTGGTGGACTTGCAGATGGACCGCACCCGCTTGCAACAGTTTGGATTGGGGGCCACCAACGTGGGCCAGAACGTCTTGATTGCCTTGTCCGGCAGTTCACAAACTGCCCCTGCATTTTGGCTGAATCCGCAAAACGGTGTGGTCTACAACGTAGTGGTCCAGTCGCCCCAGTACAAGATCGACTCTATGGATGCCTTGCTGGGACTCACGATCGGCCCCGCCCCCAACGCCAACAGTGGTGCCAATGGCGCGGCCCTGCCCACGACCACGCCGCAATTGTTAGGTAACTTGGTAGAAGCTAAAGCTGGACGGCAAATGCCCATAGTCTCCCGCTACAACCTTCAACCTGCCGTGGATGTGTATGTCAGCGTGCAAGGCACCGACCTGGCCAGTGTGGCCAACCAAGTTCAAAAACTTGTGGATGAAATCACGCCCAAACTCAAACGTGGCAACCAGGTGACCGTTCGCGGTCAGGTGCAAACCATGAAATCCTCATTCATAGGTCTGGGCGTGGGCTTGGCCATGGCCATCGTGTTGGTTTACCTGCTGATCGTGGTCACTTACCAGTCATGGACCGATGCTGCCATCATCATCACCGCCTTGCCTGCCGCTTTGGCCGGCATTGCATGGATGCTGTTCATCACCGGCACCACCTTGAGTGTGCCGGCCCTGACAGGCGCCATCATGACCATGGGGGTAGCCACGGCCAACAGTATCTTGGTGGTAGCCTTTGCACGCCAACGACGCGATGAAGGCGCGCCACCTTTGGCTGCAGCGCTCGAGGCGGGCTCGACCCGGATCCGGCCTGTGATGATGACCGCCTTGGCGATGATCATTGGCATGATTCCCATGGCTCTGGGCCTGGGCGAAGGCGCCGAGCAAAACGCCCCCCTGGGTCGTGCCGTGATTGGTGGATTGCTTTTTGCCACGGTCTCTACGCTGTATTTTGTCCCCGTGGTCTATGCCTCAATTCACCAACGGCTGGTGCATCGGCAAGCTCAAAAAACCGCATCCAAGGATGCGCCAACTGTGGCGCAGGAGAATTGATTCATGTCTTCAGAACGTCATTCATCACTGGCCCTTCATTCCACGGACGTCCAAGATCCGCATGATCTGGTACAGCGCAGGCAAGTGATCCGCAGCAGCAAAATTGCGGCAGCCACAGTGGTCTTGTTGTTGCTGGTCGGAGGCGCCAGAACCGTTCTCAGCCAGTCCCAAAAAATGGACCAGCTCAAAGCAGACGTGCAGGCACGCAGCCAAATCTACGTCAAAACGACGGTGATCAAAGTTCGCGAAGCCGGGCAAACCATAGCCCTGCCTGGCAGTCTGCAGGGTTATGTGCAATCGCCCATCTATGCGCGCGTTCCAGGTTATGTCAAAAAATGGCACAAAGACATCGGTAGCCGCGTCCGCAAAGGCGAAGTTCTGGCCGAACTCGAAACGCCTGAAACCGAAGAACTGCTGTCACAAGCCTTGGCCACCCGGCAACAAGCCACGGCCAGTTTGGAGCTGGCCAAAAGCACCGAAGCCCGTTGGATCGCGCTGCGTTCCAAAGACGCAGTGTCGCAGCAAGAGGTGGATGAAAAACGCAGCAACAGCACCCAAGCCCAGGCCAATTTGGCGGCAGCTGAAGCCAACATGCAGCGGCTCAAACAATTGAGCAATTTCAAAAGCCTGTTATCACCGACCGATGGCGTGATCACTCGCCGCAACGTAGACACCGGCGATCTGGTCGATGCCGGAGCGGTCGGTGGTCTGCCGAGAGCCCTTTTCGTGGTCACACAAACCGACCCCTTGCGTTTGTTTGTGAACGTGCCGCAAACCTACGCCCAACAAATCAAGCCTGGTCAAACCGTGATCGTGCGGCAGACCGAATTACAAGGCCAGAAATTTGAGGGCAAATTGGCCCGCACCGGAGCCTCTATTGACCCCCTGACCCGGTCCATGCAGGTGGAGATCAGCCTGCCCAACAAATCCGGCATCCTGCTGCCGGGCGCCTTTGTGCAGGTTGATCTTCCCTTGCAAAGCAAGGCGACTCTGACCATTCCCAATAACGCACTGATCATTCGCGCTGGTGCGATCAAGGTCGCCGTTGTCGACGCAGAGAAACGCGTGAAGATGCAAGTTGTGACACTCGGACGCAATTTGGGTGAGCAGGTGGAGGTGACGAGCGGCCTGAAAGACGGTGCACGCCTGGTCCTGAACCCGCCGGATGCCTTGTCCGATGGCGACCAAGTGAACTTTGTAATCGATGCGCCCAAAGAAGAAGGCGGCGCCAAAGTAGGCGGCACCAAAGACACAGTCCCATCGGAAAAGGCCAAGCCGTGAAATCACTGCGCCTTCTCACCGGCAGCTTGGTCACTGCGGCACTGCTCAGTGCCTGCGCCGTGGGGCCTGCCTACGTCAAGCCGCAAGTTGACATGCCTGTCAGTTGGACCCTTGAAGCGCCTTGGCGCACTGCCCAGCCGTCAGACAACCAAGCCAAAGGCCCCTGGTGGGAGCGATTTGGCGATACTGACCTGACAGCCTTGGTGCAAAAAGCCATGCAAGCCAACCAAACATTGGCGGCCGCACAGGGCCGATTGGCGCAGTCACGTGCTTTGGTGGCTGTCAGCAGCGCCAGCATGTTTCCGCAGATCGGTCTGGGCACTAAAGTCTCCGAACTGCGGATCTCAGCCAACCGACCTCTGACAAATTACAACGCATCCAACTGGTCCACAATCCAAAATGACTATTCGGCCATTTTGTCGGTCAACTACGAAGCCGATCTGTGGGGCCGTGTACAAAGTCAGGTCGATGGTGCAAGCGCATCGGCCGAACAAGCTGCTGCCGACCTCGTCAATACCCGCTTGATTCTCGGCTCCGATGTGGCGGTGAACTATTTCAATTTGCGCGCCCTCGATGTAGAGCTGGATGTTTTAGCCCGTTCCATCGATTTGCAAAAATCGTCTTTGGCCTTGGCCAACCACCGGCGTGACAGTGGGAATGCATCCGGTTTGGACGTGGCTCAGCAGCAAGCCTTACTAGACACCACATTGACCCAGATCGACATTCTCAAAAGGCAACGTTCTCTTTTTGAACATGCGCTGGCAACCCTGACCGGTACACCCGCCCCCTTGTTTCAATTGCCACAGCGACTTGTAGCAATGAATCCGCCGCTCATTCCAATCGGTATTCCCTCTGATGTGCTGGAGCGCCGGCCCGATATAGCCTCTGCCGAGCGCGCCATGGCTGCGGCCAATGCGCAAATCGGTGTGGCCAAGGCCGCCTTTTACCCGAGCGTGATTTTTGGCCCCAGTTATGGCAACGACAGTCGCCGTATCACCGCCCTTTTCGATCAAGCCAGCGTGCTGTGGTCTCTCGGCGTATCAGCCACGCAAACCATCTTCGATGGCGGACGCATCAACGCCAACGTCGACTTCACACGTGCGGGCTACGACATCACCGTGGCCAACTACCGCCGCGTGGTGCTCACCGCCATGCAGGAAGTGGAAGACGGTTTGAGCAGCGTGTCTGCGCTGGACCGCGCCATCACTCAAGCGCAACGTGCCATTGAAAGTAACCGCCGTGTCATGGAGATTGCCAAGGTCCGGTATGAGGGTGGCGTGTCCAATTACCAGGACATGATCATCGCGCAGCAAGCCCAACTGAACTCGGAACGCTTGGCCGCTCAACTGTTGGGCCAACGCCAATTATCTTCTGTATTTTTGATCAAAGCCTTGGGCGGCGACTGGTCCACCCCAGGCAGCGACACAAAAACACGCTGAAACCCGGTTCAGTCGAGTTTGATTTTTTGCAGCGCTTTTTTTGTAGTTAGGAGTCCTTCAAGATGCATTGGGAAATCGGGTTGATTTACCCAAAGCGGTCACAGTTTAAGAGCTACCATGTCGTTTTGGAATTTTTGGGGTCGACTGGCCTTCTCCGGCGAAGGGGAAATCATTCAGCGAATGCGTGATATGACCAGTGTGAGCAGCAAGGGGACGATCTACACCAACATGGGCAACCACACTTTTTGATCTGATGGCTCGACATTCACCCAAACGGGCAGCTTCAGCTCGGACAATCGATCGCCTGTGCGCTCAAGCCTGCCAGTAAGACAACCCCCGCATTCAGCGACTTCGCGTCCTGAGTGCGGAGGGTTCTTTTGTCGTTTGTGCAGCCGATTACCGGCCTTGACGCTCGGTGATGAACTGGCGTAATGCTGCGTCGATGCGAGTCTGCCAGCCGTCACCCGCTGACTTGAAGTACTCGACAACCTCGTGTGACAGACGGATGTTGATGCGCTCTTTCGGGTACTCGGCACGCGGACGACCGCGAGGCTTGAGGATTTCCTGCGCAAGCTTTGCGCCAAAGATTTGCGGCAGCACCTCGCTGGCCGGACGTGCTTTAGCGAAATCTGCCACCGTCCATTCGGGGTTCTCGTCGTCAATCAGTACAGGGTTTGGTTTCTTGCTCATAATCTTTCACCGCTCGTTGGTTCGCTTTGCGCAGACTGATGAAATGCAACTTGTCTGCGCAGGGTGTGAACACCACGGCATTTAGCCGATCACCGATCATTCCAAGTGCAAGGTAACGGCGCTCACCTTAGTTTTTACGGACATCCTCTTTGATCACCGCACCTGACCATTCCATTTGCTCAAGCAGCGTGAACGGCAGACCGCGATCAGTCACGTTAAGTTCACTTTTGGCGGGGTCGAAGCTGATTTCCATGTTATTTATTGTACTCACAAAAAATAGGATTGTAAAATTATTTGTGGCGACAGTTCGATGTCAGTTGTTGGTGAGATGCTGTCGGGCGCTTGAACAAGCGCCAGAGCCCGATGCTCCTTGAGCCAGCGTTGCAAGACGTCTGAATTCATACAATGCTCGCCGACCACAGCGGCAACTGAAACGCCGGGGGTTAGGCAGGTCGCTGAATGCGTGGCTTTGAATTCATCCGAATATCTGCGGTGGGTTCGCCGGGTCGAATACAAAATTTTGAAAGACCTCGCTGCCAATCTCAATATGTCTTTGATGGACGCTTGACCATACTGTCAACACTGTGCATCGTGAAATAAAGCTTTGGACAGCTCTAATTAGCGAGTGTCATCTGTAGCTCACTGCCATAGGGAAAATGTGAGTCAACATGCAAGAACGGTCTTTTAAACTCAAACCAAACTCGCACCCACGGTGCCTATGGGCCGCATGTGCAGCGCAGATGAGGTGGTCCAAGTGGTGAGTTTTTTGTGTGGCCCCGCCTCAAGTTACATCGATAGCGCACTGTTTGATGTATCTGGTGGCCGCTGAAGTTGCTATTTCCATCCCATCTTAGGAGACAAAAATGAAACGCAGAACCCTTTTGAACACCGCCACTGGCTTAGCCGCTTCGATGGCCTTGCCTGCCTGGAGTCAATCCGCGGGGTACCCTAACAAGCCTATCAAATTGATCATCCCCTATGCAGCGGGAATATCCCCCGACGTGATTGGGCGCTTGATCTGTGACAAGCTGAGTCAAGCTCTGGGCCAGCCCGTGGTGGTAGACAACAGAGCCGGCGCGGGCGGGATGATTGGCGCCGAGGCAGCGGCAATCATGCCGGCCGATGGATACAACTTGTTCTATACAGTCAAGGGCGTCATGGCGATCGCTCCGCATTTGTACCTCAACGCAAAGTACAACCCCTTGAAGGACTTTAAAGCCATTACGCAAGTTTTGATTGTTCCGCACATTCTCACGGCCACACCGAATGCGCCTTTCAACACCATGGCTGAATTGGTGGATTATGCCAAGCGCAATCCAGGAAAAATTGATTACGCCTCAGCCGGCATTGGCTCCCAACCTCATGTTGCGCTTGAAGCGTGGGCTCGCCGCTTGGGTATCAAGCTCACCCACATTCCTTATAAAACCAATCCATCGCCAGATGTCATGAGTGGTGTTGTCAGCCTTTATCTTGAAGCCTCAACAACAGCGATTCCATCAATTCTCGGTAAACGCATCAAAGCGCTCGCCGTTTCAGGGAGCGAACGCATTCCGGCACTGCCTGATGTGCCTACGATGACCGAGTTCAATCCTGAGCTCGACCCCAATGGTGTGATCGGAAACTCTTGGCACACCTTTTTCGCACCCGCAGGAACACCCGATGACATCATCAATAAACTCAACACTGAAATCGTCAAGATCGTGAAGACGCCTGAAATTCAGGCTCGATTGCGTTCACTTGGGTTGACACCAACCGGCACGCCCGCTGCTTCGGTGAACTCGGGCATGGCGGCCGACTACGCCTACTGGGGTAAATTGATCAATGAGTTGGGGATCAAACTCGAATGAGTTCAAGCTGCGCATTGCGAATCACAATCGAAACGACAACCCCAAGCAATTGCGACACTTTTATTTTTTAAAAGTGCGACCGGACAGATGCCAAACTTAAGAGACCTGCCCTCCCAAGAGCGCGTTCTGGAACTTCTAAAAACCATGTGCCTGATCCGCGAATTCGAGGAGGCAGCTGGACAAGCCTTGGCTGAAGGCCATGTTCGGGGGTCGGTACATCAATACACAGGTCAGGAAGCCATTGCTACGGGCGTTTGCAGTCACTTGAATAGCAGCGACTACGTCTCCAGCCATCACCGTGGACACGGCCATGCAATTGCCAAAGGCTTGTCCCCCTCTCGCATGATGCTTGAATTGTTTGGTCGTCAAGGTGGAACCTCAAACGGCAAGGGCGGCTCCATGCACATTGCGGATTTTTCCCAAGGGATGCTGGGCGCCAACGGGGTCGTACCCGATGGTGTCACCATGGCCGTAGGTGCAGCCCATGCAATCAAGATGCAAGCCAGACCCGAAATTGTTGTTGCATTCTTTGGTGATGGTGCAATGAACCGTGGCCCTCTCTTTGAGGCTTTCAATTGGGCCAAGTTGTTCAATCTTCCGGTGCTTTTTGTTTGCGAAGACAACGGTTATTCCGTCACCTTAAGGACCCGTGATGTCACCGCAGGCCCCCCTGCAGTGGAACGCGTTGCCGCATTCGGTATACCGGTCTCTCACGTGAATGGCAATGATGTGGTTGCGGTTCAACAAGCAGCGGGGGATTTGATTGAAAAAGTCCGTGCTGGAGACGGGCCTCATTTCCTGCATGCGAGCACCTACCGTTGGTATGGTCACCTTGCCCACGATAAAGGCTTGTACCGTGACCCTGTGGAAGTCGAAAAGGCGAGACAAGACGACTGCTTATTGAATGCCCAGCATTGGTTAATGCAGCGCGGAACCGACGCTGAACGAATTGATGCCCTGCGCAAGACTGTGCGCCAACAAATTGCAGAGGCTGTGGAAATCGCATTGAATGCGCCCTTCCCCTCTATTGAAATGGCCTTTACAGAGGTTCAAGATGTGGGGGGTCCCCTATGGCCCAGATGACCTATGCGCAAGCGGGCTGCCTTGCTCTGCGCCAAGAAATGGAGCGGGACGCCAATGTCTGGGCGCTAGGCGAGGATGTGGGCCCGGAGGGCGGCGTGGCGGGTCAATATCTGGGTTTGCAAAAACGCTTTGGTGCCTCGCGAATTGTGGATACGCCTATTTCCGAGTCCATGATCATGTCTGCGGCCATCGGTTCAGCACTTCTGGGCATGCGGCCCGTGGCGGAATTGCGGTATGCCGACTTCGCCTTGTGCGCAGCAGATGAAATCATCAATCAAGCGGCCAAGATTCGCTACATGCTTGATGGGCAGGTCCGAGTACCGATGGTGATTCGACAGCCCATAGGCATGCGTTGGGGCATGGCGGCCCAACATTCGCAGAGCAATGAAAACATCTGGGTTGGAACGCCGGGCTTGGTGGTGGTGGCATCGGCCACACCAGCCGATAACCATGGCCTGTTGAAAGCCGCAATTCGCTCCGATGACCCGGTGGTTTTTATGGAGCACAAAGAGCTGTGGCTGGAAACAGGAGAAGTTGATGAGGCCGCAGAACCGATTGAAATCGGCAAGGCCTCTGTGCGCAGGTATGGCTGTGATATCACCCTGCTGAGTTGGTCTAAAACAGCCAACACCTGCCTTGCGGCGGCCGACCTGCTGGCAATGCAGGGGGTCTCCGCAGAAGTCATTGACTTACGGACACTTTGGCCATGGGACCGCGAAACAGTATTCAAGTCCACACAAAAGACCGGGCGCATCTTGATCGCGCATGAGTCACCGCGAGTCGGCGGCTTCGGGGGTGAATTACTGGCAGAAATTGCGGAGGTGTTTTGGGGGCAACTGAAGGCGCAGCCCATGCGAATCGGATCCCCCAGGATACCGGTACCCTACTCCAAGCCCCTTGAGGATATTTGCCGAATAAGCCCAGAAATCATTGCAAGCACTGCAGCATTGCTTTGCCATCCTGCAGCATCGTCATCCGTTGTTATTGCTCCGGCCCTGTGAAGTTGAAGCGGCATATCGAACCCAGCGGTCCTGGAAGTAGCTCATAAGCCGCTCAGGTGTTTTCTCCAACAGGGTCCTATGTTCGTTGGCAGCTTCGCGTCATTTGGCTTTGGTTCGCTTCAGGGGCATAGCTCCTGGTAAAGCCCCAGCGTGCGAGGCACTTGCCAATGCTGCGAACCTGAAGCTTGATGCCAGACGGCTCGTTGATTAAATGCCGAATCAGATCGACAGGCGAAATGCTTCAGGTACTTGGCGGCGCATGACTTCAGCCAATTCAGTCGCTCGACTTAACGGCAATCGCGCAGCGGCCGCACCGATTGACAAGGCGGCTACAGCGCCGCCTTCTAGGAACCCATGTAAGCCCACCGCCGCAATGCCTGCCGTGTTGCGGTAGGCAAATCCCCTGTGTCTGGCAGAGCGAACCCAGCGCAGCAATTGCGCACGCGTCACCCCTTCCTGGTTGTAACTTTCCACCTGGCGGGTGTGATGTCCATCCACCGCTTCATCAGCTAAAGCGGCAAGCATTGCGATGCTGCCCACACCCAAGCCCAGCAATCGGGTTTCACCCACGGTCTGCCGAAAGGAGCTGACCGCATGCGCACCTTGCTCCAAGTGCAAACAATGGCTGTAGTCGCCCATACGCAAAACCAAAAAGACGTTGTCTCCAGTGGTACGCGCCAAGTTTTTCATGACAGGTTGGCATTGCCGAATCAACGCTGATTGCCCGAAACTGACGGCCCCCCAGGCCGTGGCACGCGGGCCCAAAGCAAATGCGCCTGATTGCTTATTTTTTTCAATCAAACCCGCGTGCTGAAGGTTCTCCACCATGCGCCAAACCGTTGTGCGATCCAGTCGAGAGGCCTGAACCAGAGCGCTCAAAGGAATGCCTTGGTCGTGATTTTGGGCGATCAAATTTATCAAACCCACCGCTCTGTCAAGGCTTTGTGCCCCGGGACGTGGGCCTTTGGCGATGGGCAACAGGGCGAGGGCATGGGCGTGGGATACAGGCATTTTTATAAGGGAAAATACTATGTGCACATTATGCACAACCCGGCGAAAGCCACTGGCATTCTTGGACACACTCATGTTCAATCACTTTCAAGCTTGCTTTTTTTTCAAAGAACACCATGACGTCTTTTCAATCTGCTCTTCACACAGCGTCCGATGCTTTCGCCACCCAACGCCAAGGCATGCTGGCTTTGGTTGACGAATGGCATGCGCTGGAGCAACGCGCCAGCGACGCCTCGTCCAAATCGGCCGAACGCTTTGCCAAACGCGGTGCCTTGCTGCCCCGAGAGCGGTTGGCGCAACTGCTGGACGCCGGCGCGCCGTTCTTGCCGCTGGCCACGCTGGCCGGCTATGGCATGGACGACTCGGACCTCTCGCGCTGCGTGCCCGGCGGCTCACAGCTGGCCGGTATTGGCATGGTCAGCGGCGTGCGCTGCATGGTGGTGGTGACCGACTCGGGTATCGACGCCGGAGCCTTGACCGAAGCGGGCAACCAAAAGCTCATGCGCTGCCAGGACATGGCGTTGCAAAACAAGCTGCCCTTTGTGCACTTGGTCGAGTCGGCAGGCTCGAACCTGCGCAAGTACAGGGTCGAAAAATTCATCCGCGGCGGCGGCATGTTCTACAACCTGGCGCGTTTGTCGGCGGCGGGCCTGCCGGTGCTCACCGTGGTGCACGGCTCGTGCACCGCAGGCGGCGCTTACATGCCCGGCCTGTCGGATTACGTGATCATGGTGCGAGGTCAAGCCAAAGCCTTTCTGGCAGGGCCGCCTTTGCTCAAGGCCGCCACGGGCGAGATAGCCACCGACGAGGCCCTGGGCGGCACCGACATGCACGCCACCGTGAGCGGCCTGGCCGAATACGTGGCGCAAGACGACGCCCACGCGATTGCCCTTGCTCGTGATGTGCTTGCCGCCATCGACTGGCCCCGAGCGGTGGTGCCCGCTCCTAACCAAGCACCGCGTCCGCCTCGGCTCAGCCCCGACGAACTCGCGGGGGTGATGGTGCTGGCGCACCGCCTGCCCATCGACATGCGCGAGGTCATAGCACGGCTGGTGGACGACTCGGCTTGGCTGGACTTCAAACCCGACTATGGCAGCGCCACCGTCTGCGGCCACGCCCGCATCGAAGGGTATGCGGTGGCCTTCATCAGTAACAACGGGCCCATTGACCCGGCAGGGGCGACCAAGGCGGCGCAGTTCATCCACCTGTGCAACCAGTCGGGCACGCCCATTGTGTTTTTGCAAAACACCACCGGCTTCATTGTGGGCCGAGCCTCGGAAGAGGCCGGCATGATCAAGCACGGCGCCAAAATGATCCAGGCGCTGAGCAACTCGCAGGTGCCGCACATCACACTGCATTGCGGCGCTTCTTTCGGTGCGGGCAACTACGGCATGTGCGGGCGCGCGTTTCACCCGCGCTTTTGTTTTTCTTGGCCCAACGCCCGATCGTCCGTCATGGGCGGCGAGCAGGCCGCCACCACGCTCGACATCGTGGCCCGCCAGCAAACGCAGCGCAGCGGCAAAGCGGTCGACGAAGACCAACTGCAAGCGCAAAAATCCGAGATCGTCGGCCTGTTTGAAAGCCAGGCCAGCGCCTTCTACACCAGCGGGCATTTGCTCGACGACGGGATTATCGACCCGCGCCAGACCCGTGACGTCCTCGCTTTTTTGCTGGCCACTGTGCGCGAAGCCGCCGCCCGCACCCCGCACGTGATGCAGTTTGCCGTACCCCGTTTCTGAATACCGCACATTTTCTGAAAGCCTTGCCATGATCTACACCGCCGAACACCACGAACTGATGGCCAGTATTCGCCGCTTCATCAGCGCCGAAATCGACCCCTTTGTGGACGAATGGGAGGCTGCAGAAATCTTTCCCGCGCACGAACTCTTTCGCAAGATGGGGCAGCTCGGTTTTCTGGGCATCACCAAACCCGAGGCCTATGGCGGCATGGGCCTGGACTTCAGCTACGCACTGGCGGCCGCCGAAGCCATTGGCCACGTCAAGGCGCAGGGTGTGGGCATGGGCATTGGTGTGCAGTCCAACATGGCCACACCGGCACTGGCCAACTTTGGCTCGGACGAACTTAAACGCGAATTCTTGGCACCGGCCATCGCGGGCGAGGTGGTTGCCAGCATCGGCGTGAGCGAGGAAGGCGCGGGCTCGGATGTGTCTTCGCTCAAAACCCGCGCCCGACGCGACGGCGACGACTATGTCATCAAAGGCTCCAAAATGTGGATCACCAACGGCACCCAGGCCGACTGGATCTGCCTGCTGTGCAACACCTCGGACGGTCCCTCGCACAAGAACAAGTCGCTCATCATCGTGCCGCTCAAAGACGCGGCAGGCCGCCGTGCCAAGGGCGTGGAGGTGCAGAAAATCAAGAAGTTCGGCATGTGGAGCTCGGACACCGCGCAGATCTTTTTTGACGATGTGCGCGTGCCCGTGCGCCACCGCATTGGCGAAGAAGGCATGGGTTTTATCTACCAGATGAAGCAGTTTCAGGAAGAGCGTCTGGACGGCGCAGCACGCCGCCTGGCCAGCATCGAGCTGATCGAAGAAACCGCCACCTACCTGCGCCAGCGCGTGGCCTTTGGCAAACCGCTGCTGGACAACCAGTTCATCCAGTACAAATTGGCCGAGTTGAAAACTGAAATCGAAGCCTTGCGTGGCCTGATTTACATGGCCACCCACGCCTATGTGCAGGGCCAAGATGTAACCGAGCTGGCCTCGATGGCCAAGCTCAAGGCCGGGCGCTTGGGCCGAGACGTGGCCGACTGGTGCATGCAGTTCCAGGGCGGCATGGGCTACACCTGGGACAACCGCGTCTCACGCGCCTACCGCGACTACCGGCTCGGCTCGATCGGCGGTGGCGCCGACGAGGTGATGCTGATGGTCATTGCCCGCAAGATGGGCCTGATGGATGCTAAGGCGTAAAGAAAACGACATGCAAACAGCCAAAATCATCCGTCCCTTTCACACCGTACTGGTGGCCAACCGGGGTGAAATCGCCCTGCGTATATTCCGCACTGTGCGCCGTCTGGGCTACGCTTCAGTGGCCGTGTATTCCGAAGCCGACCGGAACAGCCCCCATGTGCAAGCCGCTGACCGCGCCGTGTGCATAGGCCCAGCCGAACCTGCGCAGTCTTACCTGAACATTGAAGCGATCCTGAAAGCAGCGCGTCAAGCCGGTGCTGACGCCATCCATCCGGGCTATGGTTTCTTATCCGAGAACTACACCTTTGCCGACGCCGTAGATGCGGCCGGACTCGTGTTTATTGGGCCTTCAGGCGAGAACATCCGCGCCATGGGTAACAAGGCCGGCGCTAAACGACTGATGCAAAGTTGGGGCATGCCCTGTATCCCCGGCTACGAAGGCCAAAACACAGTCGAAGACCAAAGCGACGAAACCTTTGTGCGCGAAGCCCATCGGATTGGCTTTCCCATCATGTGCAAAGCCGCTGCTGGCGGTGGCGGGCGGGGTATGCGGCAGGTGGAAACGCCCGAGGCCTTGCCTGCTGTGCTGGCCTCGGCCCGTTCAGAAGCCCGCACCGCTTTTGGCTCGGACGAATTGATTCTGGAGCGCGCCCTCATCCACCCCAGGCACATCGAAATTCAGTTATTGGCCGACAGCCAAGGGCATGTGGTGCATTTGGGAGAGCGAGACTGCTCGGTGCAGCGGCGTCACCAAAAGCTGATCGAAGAAGCGCCGTCGCCTGTTGTCACTGCCGCGTTGCGTGAACGCATGGGCCAGGTGGCCGTGCACAGCGCAAGCGCCATGGGCTACATTGGCGCGGGAACCATGGAGTTTTTACTCGGCACCGATGGACAGTTTTACTTCATGGAAATGAACACTCGGCTGCAGGTCGAACACGCCGTCACCGAAGCAATCACCGGGCTGGACCTGGTCGAATGGCAATTGCGCGTCGCCGCAGGCCAGGTTTTGCCCTGGCAACAATCCCAGATTGAATTTCAAGGCCATGCCATTGAAGTGCGGCTGACGGCCGAAGACGTGCCTGCAGGCTTCTTGCCGCAAACCGGTCCGGTGCTGAGATGGCGCCCCCCTGTAGCGCACGATGTGCGCATTGAAAGCGCTCTGCGTGAAGGCGGTGAAGTCAGTCCCCATTACGACTCGATGGTGGCCAAAATTGTGGCCCACGGAAGCGATCGCGAAGAGGCACTGCGCAAACTGCACTTGGCCATGCGCCACTGCGTGCTGCTGGGTTTGCCCAGCAACCAGGGTTTTTTGACCGACTGCTTGGCCGATTCGGTATTTGCGCTAGGCCAAGACGTGCACACCGGATTTGTGGCCGATCGCCTGGGCTTGCAACCAAGTTCGCCTGCGCCAACCCCACTCACTGTGGCCATGGCCGCATGGGCAGCGCAGGTGTCGGGTTTTCCTGTGAATGGTTTGCGTGAGGTACGCGCCAGCGCTTTGTCCCAGGGTGACGCCCTGGGTCTGTTGCAATGGGGTGAGCGCCTGTGGCGTTACCGCATCTCGGCCCAAGGTGACGCATGGCAAGTTCAATGCACGGAAGACTCGCAGACAGACACCTGCATTTTCAGTCATGTGCAATGGATGGATGCGCAAGGCGAACTGACACTCGAATGCAACGGCCTGCGCGAGCAGTTGTGCCTTGCGATCACGCCATCCGGCTTGGAGATTTTTTGCGCTGGGCGGGCATGGACTTTTAACACGCCGAGTCGACACCAACTTCAAGCTACACAGTTACACAGCGGCCAAGTCCGCGCGCCCTTGACCTCACGTGTTTTGAAAGTGGCAGTCACGAATGGACAAGCCGTCAAAGCAGGCGATACCTTATTGGTCCTGGAAGCCATGAAAATGGAACACACCTTGACAGCACCATTCGACGGCGTGGTGAACGGCTTGCAAGTGCAAGCGGGCGGACAAACACTGAAAGGTGCCGTGCTGATACACATCGAAGCGGTACAGGTCTAAGGTTTGATTTGGGTGATGGCCCATATCGCGACAGAAAAAAGTGCAATATTCATGAAGACACCGATGGCGTGCAGTTGCCGAAAGTTGCTCACGGCTTGGGCATCACCGTCATGCATGGTGACACGCAAAGCATCCATGCGTATCAGAATCCAGTGATGCAAGGCCAGTTCTAAAATCGCTATTGCGCCAGCGCAAAAAGACACATCCTGGCGGTCCACCAAGGCATTACCAATACAGGCCGCAATAGCCACAACTGCTATCAAGCGGTAACAGTAATGAAATACTTGCCTGATAACGCGTGAATCCATCGGTTGAACATGCTTGAGCACCAACAGCGGCGTTGTACCCAATACGGAAAATCCCAGTGTCATCAGTAGAAGTACCGTCGATACCAGTGCAAGGGCTTTGATCATCATTTTGGTTTACTTGAAACTCTGGATGACATACTACATTCGAAAAATGCCCGTTAAATGAGTCTCACAATTTCAGTCGATCTTTTGCAGATTTAAGATCTCCCTTGGCTTCAACCAATGCTGCTGCCTTGCCCAAACCAAACGCAGGCATGTTGACATAAACATTTTCATAAGTGCCCGTACCGGCTTTGTAGGTTTCATGCCATATGCCAACGGTGCCGTCTGTTCCAATGGCATTATTGAATGCCTTCCAAGCCGGCAAATGCGCTGAATCTTTGCGCTTAGCGTAGTCAAGCAGTTGCTCGATGGACCTCCAGTACTGGAGCAGAATGATGGTTCTAGAAAACCACATTTCGTGGTGAATAAAACCAAGCTCAGGTTGTTTATATAACTCTTTGAGCATTTTGGGCATTGCCGCAAAAACAGGGACAATCTTATGGACCATCAGGGGTTTATTGATGCGCATACCAATCAGGAACACGACAAAGTCGCCCTCCATCTTTGCAGTCATGCGTTCCTTGTAAATCATATGCACCTCCGATAAGTTGCTGCAACTCCCGTATTCCGTTGGCCGATAGTAGCAAGACGAACAGGATGCACACAACCAGCCCCTGACCCCTGGGTTTGCAATTTGAATCCAAGTCAAATCAAACCCAATACCTTGGGGCAGTTGGAGAAAAATTTACTGATTTAATTATGGCCAAGGATTCAGGCTAAATTGACTTTGTAATTTAGTGCACTTGTTGGCTCACAAGGTGCAGATGGCGTCATTTGAAAGTACGCTCAGATCAATCTTGCGCATGCTCATGGGATAGCCAAATTCATGAATTGCATCTTTGATCATTTTCAGTTTACGAAGATCAAATCTTTCTTCTTCATAATGAAATTCTTCTTTATTTTCAGGAATTTTGTCTACTAATAGTATAGATTCAGAATCTACAGTATTGAATAAATCAAGGAGCGATTTCATTGCTAAAAATGGATCAATTGGGGGGTCGGAAAGTCGACTATACCCCCTATCCCAGCAATTTCCGAGCCTAATCGAAAGTTACTCACTGTTGACTTAAGCCACATGCAATTGGGGTGTCAACAAAGGACCGACCAGAGGCCAATCAGCAACTTGCCATAGCGCATTCACAGACTCAAGCATCTGCGTCGGGTTGGCACCGCCACTGTAAGCGGCCAGGTTCAGTGCCTTGTCGGTGATTTCTTGGCGCGAAAGCGTGTTGCCAGGGTCGCCCTTGGGTTCATCTACCCGGCCATGCAACACGCGGCCATCGTTCGTGGTGACGGTGACTTTGCCAATCCAGCGCTTGGGGTAGGCACTGTCGACTTCGGCGTCAAGCACCATCACAACTTTATCGCGCACGAGCATTGTGGCTTCACTCTGGAAGTTCGCATCAAACTCTCGCAAACCTGCGTGTCCGAACTGCGCCACCATGGCCAAAACGGTGCCCATGGAAAATTTGCTCTGGTGTACCGTTGTGGGTCGAACCACCGGTCCCAACACGTCGATCGCGCCTTGGTGAACATGCGTCACCACCTTCGCCAGATCGCCATGGGTGAGCCCGTGCGACTGCATCACATGCAGCAGCGCATCCGCCGCGGGATGGGTATGGCGGCAGCTGGCGTGGTATTTGAACGAGGTTTCTGAAGTGGCCCATCGCGTGCCCAGGCCATCGATCAAGCGTGCCGGATCGGCGTCACTCGACATGCCTGCGGCCATGCCCTGCGGTCCCTCTAAAATATCAGCCGCACCGGTGAAACCATCCTTGGCCAGATAAGCCGACATCAGGCCAGCGCCTGCCGCATGGGCTGTATGCAGCTGCTTGCTGTCAGCGCCTGTGCGCAAAAATTCCCAAAGGCCGGCCGATTGGGTGCCGGCAGAGCCCAAGGCGTGCTGCATCTGATGTGGGTTCAGGCCCAGCAAATGTCCAACAGCCGCCGCCGCTGCCAGGGTGCCCGCCGTGCCCGTGGTGTGGAAGACGCGGTAATGCGAGCGACCCAAAAATTCACCCACACGAATGCCCACTTCGTAACCCACCACTGAGGCCGCCAGCAACTGTTTACCGCTGGCACCCAGCGCCTGAGCAACTGCCACAGCGGGCGAGAAAACCACCGTGGCGGGGTGGAAGACCGCGCCGTTATGCACATCGTCCTGCTCGGCGACGTGTGATGCTGCCGCATTGACCATGGCCGCCAGAAAAGGCGAGGTGCCTGTGCCATTGATGAGCACCTCGGAAGGACCCTCAGCAGGACCCATGCTTCGTGCAAAACGACCCATGCTCTCCACAGGTCGCGAACCATGACCGGCCACCGCTGAGCCGAACCAGTCCACCAGCAGGTCTTCGATCTTGCGAACCACCGGCTCAGGAATGTCCTCAAATCTCAACTCTGCTGCAAAAGTGGCTAACTGTGCGGTGTATGTGGTGTCGGTGGTCATGAGTGCATCTCCTTTTAAATGGCTTGGGTCTTGCGCAAGGCCTTCACGGCCAATTCGTCCAAACCCAGTTCGTGCAAGATCGCTTCGGTGTGCTCGCCCACAGCGGGCACGGCGTCCATGCGGTAGTCGTAATGGCTGTTGCGGCCAGGAGGCAGCAAGGCAGGAATATCGCCCGCGGGCGAGCCCACGGTCTGCCAGCGCTGGCGGGCCTTGAGTTGCGGGTGCGCCCAGACACCGGCCATGTCATTCATGCGGGCGTTGGCGATTTGTGCTTCATCAAGCCTGGCTTCTACTTCAGCCGTACTCATGTTGGCGAACATGCCCACTATAAGTTGAAGCAGTTCAGCGCGATGGGTGTTGCGCAAATCATTGGTGTTGAAACGGGCATCGGTGGCCAGCGATCCATCACGCAGTACCACTTCGCAAAACACCTTCCACTCGCGTTCGTTTTGCAAACCCAACATCACCGTGCCGCCATCACCTGCAACAAATGGGCCGTACGGGTAGATGCTCGCATGCGAAGCGGCCGTTCTTGGCGGCGGGGGGGCACCTTCAAAAGCGTAGTAAAGCGGATAACTCATCCACTCGCCCAAGGCCTCAAGCATGGACACATCAATGTGACTGCCCTGCCCTGTTTTGCCGCGCAAGAGCAGCGCTGAAAGGATGTTGCTGTAAGCGTACATACCAGCGGCAATGTCGGCCATCGAATTACCGGCTTTGGACGGCGCATCGGGCGTGCCAGTGATAGACAGCAGGCCCGCTTCGCTCTGAATCAACAGGTCATAGGCTTTCTTGTCACGGTATGGCCCGTCTTCGCCATAGCCGGAAATGTCGCAAACAATAAGCTCAGGGTGTGTGGGGCTGAGCGCATCGAACGACAAGCCCATGCGGGCCGCCGCGCCGGGCGCCAGGTTTTGCACCAGCACGTCGGCGTCTTTGAGCAGGTCGCGTAACACCGCCAGGGCGTTGGGCTGCTTGAGGTCAAGCGTCAGGCTTTCCTTGGAGCGGTTGGTCCACACAAAATGCGAGGCTTGGCCGCGCACACGCGTGTCGTAGGCTCGGGCAAAGTCGCCTGCACCGGGTCGCTCGACCTTGATCACGCGTGCGCCCAGGTCGGCCAGCTGTCGGGTACAGAACGGCGCAGCAATCGCGTGTTCAAGCGAAACGACGGTGATACCGTCCAAGGGTCTTGTCATGGCTTCACCTCAAGAGATCTGTTGGCGCCAGCCTTGCTGGCGAAGGGGCGTTGAGGGGCTGCGGGGATGTCGCTTACAGGGCAAGCACCTACAAATATCGCTTGCAGCGAAAGCTGCTACAAGGCGGGGGCTGAACATCGCGGCATGAATCATCAGCGGCTACAGGCTTTTTAAAAGGAGCGGGGCAAACCAAGTATGTGCTCAGCCACGTAGCTGAAGATCATGTTGGTCGACACGGGGGCCACCTGGTACAGGCGCGTCTCGCGGAACTTGCGCTCGATGTCGTACTCGCACGCAAAACCAAAACCGCCGTGGGTTTGCAGGCAGACGTTGGCCGCTTCCCAGCTGGCCTTGGCCGCGAGGTATTTGGCCATATTGGCTTCGGCTCCGGCATTTTGCATGGTATCGATTTTTTCGCAGGCCTTCCAGCGCATGAGGTTGGCGGCTTCGAGCTCGATGAAGGCGTCTGCAATCGGGAACTGCACACCTTGATTTTGGCCAATCGGGCGGCCGAACACGACACGCTCATTGGCATATTTGGTGGCGCGGTCGATGAACCAGTAGCCGTCACCAATGCACTCGGCTGCGATCAACACGCGCTCAGCGTTCAGCCCATCGAGCAGCGTCTTGAAGCCCTTGCCCTCTTCGCCCAGCAGCGCGTCTTCGGGAATTTCGAGGTTGTCAAAAAATAACTCGTTGGTCTCGTGGTTGACCATGTTCAGGATCGGGCGCACCGTGAGGCCGTTGCCAATGGCCTGCTTCAGATCAATGAGGAAGCAGGACAGCCCTTCAGAGCGTTTTTTGACCTGGTCAGCTGGCGTGGTACGCGCCAGCAAAATCATCAGGTCGCTGTGCTGGATGCGCGAGATCCAGACCTTCTGACCATTGATCACCCAACGGCCGTCTTTTTTGACGGCAGTGGTTTTCAGCTTGGTGGTGTCACTGCCCGTGGTCGGCTCGGTCACGCCCATCGACTGGATGCGCAATTCACCCGTGGCGATTTTGGGCAACAGCGTGTTTTTCTGCGCCTCGGAGCCACTGCGCACGATGGAGTTCATCACGTACATCTGGCCGTGGCAGGCACCCGAGTTGCCGCCCGAGCGGTTGATCTCTTCCATGATGACCGAGGCCTCGGCCATGCTCAGTCCCGAACCGCCGTATGCCTGCGGAATCAGAGCGGCCATCCAGCCCGCCTTGGTCAAAGCATCCACAAACTCTTCGGGATAGCCGCGTTTTTGATCGACATTGCGGTGGTACTCGTCAGGAAACTGAGCGCAAAGGTCGCGAACGGCGTCGCGTATGTCCTGGTAGGCGTCGGGAGCGTGTTGCATGGGCAATATTCTTTGGTAATGAAATTTCAGGACAGCTTATCAGGGAAGAGGTCAGGCTATCACGGCTTGCGCCTGCATGGTAAGCCAGCCTTCATGGTCTGCAGACCACAAGTCAATGGTCTGCCCATCTTTTGAGGGTCGGCCATTCAATGTGAACGCATGCAGGTCAAAGGTAGGCCGCACCGCGCGGAACTGGAACGATATCACCTGCGCTTGGGGCATGTGGCGGCGCAACAAGTCCATCAGCAAAGTGGCGATCAAGGGGCCATGAACAATCAAGCCGGGGTAACCTTCTTCTTTCGTCACGTAACTGCGGTCGTAATGGATCCGGTGGCCATTGAAAGTGAGTGCCGAATAGCGAAAAAGCGAGACGGGATCAGGCACAAAAGTTCGCTGCCAGGGTGCACCGGTCTCGGCGGGTGTTGGCGGAACGTCAGGCGTGTCGGGCAAGGGGGCTGGGCGATAGACAATCTCATGCGTCTCGGTCAGGCTCAGTCCTTGTGCGTTGCGAAAGGCATGCTCAACTTCGACAAACAACAGGTCGCCACTTCGCCCTGACTTGTATTTAACAGAGGCGATGCGTGAGGTTTTTTCGGCCACATCACCCACCACCAAAGAGTTATTTTCCCATTGGAAACGCCCACCTGCCCACATGCGACGGGGTAAAGGCACGGGAGGTAAAAAGCCACCTCGCAGGGGGTGGCCATCGCTGCCGATTTGACTTTGCGGCGCTTGGGGTAAAAAGAAAATCCAATGCCACAAAGGCGGCACCGCAGTTCCTGGGCCTTGCAAGGGATCATTGCGGTCCAAGGTCGCGCTCAGGCCCCGCAGTGGCGCAGCCGTGATCTCGTCACGGTACGTTTCAGCGCGCCCCTCCCAACTTCGCAGGTGCGCTATCTGCGACTCATCCAGCGTGGTTTTCATGCGTCATGCGTTCCAGTAATTCGCGTTTGAGAATTTTGCCACTCAACGTCATCGGCATGTCCGCGACCAAGGTGATGACGGAGGGTCTCTTGTAAGCCGTCAAATGGGTGTGCGCATGCAACTGCAAGGCAGATGCATCCAACTCAATGCCGGACTTGGGCTCGACAAAAGCCAAAATTTCTTCGTTGCCATCGGCTGTCTTGCGCCCCATGACCGCGGCTTTTTGCACGCCGGGGTAATTCAAAAGAACGGCTTCCACTTCGCCAGGGTAAACGTTAAAGCCAGAACGAATGATCATCTCTTTCAAGCGACCCACCACCTGCAAAGCCCCATCGACGGACTGACGTCCCAGATCGCCGCTGGCATACCAGCCACCGGGCTTCATGACTTGGTCGGTGATCGCCTGGTCGCGAAAGTAGCCCGGCATCAAGCCCAAACCGCGCATGTAAATTTCGCCTGTCTCGCCATGCGGCAGATCGTGGCCTTCGGGACTGACAATGCGCAACTCAGCTCCCTCGACCAAGTAGCCCGCACTGACATCGTCACGCCATTCGCCCAATCGGCACAGGGTCAACGCGCCGGCGTATTCCGACAGACCGTAGCCATGGTGCAAAGGCAAGCCAAAACGGGCTTGAGCGGCATTTTTTACACTCAGGTCCAGCGGCGCTGCACCTGTGTAAACATAGCGCAAATCAGGCGCAATGGGGTGGTCAATGCCCTGCGCGTCCAGCCAGGCCAGCAAGCGTGAGAACATCGCCGGTGGACCTTGCAATTGAGTCATATGATGATGCGCCAAGGCCTCAAACACATCAGCAGGATCGAATTGGCTGCGCATCAGCAATCCGGAACGCGCATAGATGGACGCCATGAGCACTGTGCCTAAACCGAAAATATGCGTCATCGGTAAATAAGCATAAGACCGATCGGTCTTGCCCAACTGCCTTGACAGCGAAGACACCTTGGCAAACTGCAACAAGCCAGCGTGGCTCAGCATCACTCCTTTAGGCTGACCGGTGGTGCCCGAGGTGAAAATGATGGCAGCTACAGATTCGGCAAGCTCGCCGGGCTGCACCGTTGCCGTGGCTACAGTGTGTGTGCGCTGCAAACTTGGCACTGTGCTGGGCAGGGTCGTTTGCGCTTGAGCATGACGACTCGCGGCCTCGGACACGCCACTGGTGAAATAAACCACGCGCGCCTCGGCCTTTGCAACAAACCCGGCCAATTCGCTTGCGCTCATGCGGGCGTTAACGCCACAAGCCCATGCCCCGACACGACTGCAAGCCAAAATCAGAGCGACATGTTCAGGACAATTTTCTGCAACCACCAGCACCCTATCGCCCAAGCGAACATCGCTTTGGCGCAACTCGGATTCAAGAGCGTCCACGCTGCAGGCCAACTCACCCAAGCTTATTTGACCTTGCTTCAGGTAAAGAAAGGGATGTTCGGGATCTTCCTGGACGCGTTGATCAAAGAGGTGATGAATGCGGGTCGGGTTCATGCGTTATTCAAAGCTCATGCCTTTGGTGACTTCGGCCCACAAGGCATGCTCGCGGCGCATGCGTTCGGCCAAGTCGGCACCTTTTCCACTCCAAATGACATAACCTTGATCGACCCAGCGTTTGCGTAAATCGACGTCCTGCAAAGCTTTGGCCGTTGCGGTTGCCAAGCGCTGCTGCAGGTCAGGCGAGATGCCCAAAGGGCCATAAAGCCCAAACCAACCGCCGACATCGTAATCACGCACGCCCAATTCGGCCATGCTGGGCAACTGAGGCAAGGCAGGGTTGCGCTCCTTAGAGGTCACAGCCAAGGCCCGCACTTTACCGCCATCGATGTAGGTTTTAGCGCCACCGATGATGTCAAACATCATTTGAATCTGCCCACCCATCACATCGGTCATGGCAGGCGCATTGCCCTTGTAAGGGACGTGGGTCATGCTCACTCCTGCGCGGCGGGCAAAGAGCTCACCACTCAAATGGTTGGACGCGCCCATGCCGGCCGAGCCATAAGCCAGTTGACCCGGATTGGCTTTGGCAAAAGCCAACAACTCGGGCAAAGTTTTGAAGGGTTGATTCAGATTGATCACCAACACATTGGCATAACTCAAAATGGGTGCCAGTGGCGTCATGTCTTTGAGCGGATCGAAAGTCATGGCCTTGAGAACATGCGGAGTGATGGTCATGGTCGGGCTGGCCGCGAAAAAAATCTCGCTGCCATTCGGTGGGGACTTGACCACCGACTGCCCCGCCAACGCGCCACCCGCACCCGCCCTGTTTTCCACGACAACGGTTTGACCCAATTCCCGACTGAGCACCGGAGCGAAGACGCGGGCTGCGGCATCCACAGGGCCCCCAGCGACATAACCCACGATGAGTTTGACGGTGGAAGGCACGGTTTGTGCACCCACCCCTGAGAGGAACAGGGCCAACCCCATGGCCAACACACTGCGCCTGGGGAAATTGGAAATGAAGGCTGTTGTCATGTTGCTTCCTATCAGAATGAGTTCAGTTGAGGGTGATCTTGGCATCGCTGATGATGCGGCCATAAATCTCAGCGTCGGACTTCATGATTCTGGCGAAACTCTCGGGTGTTTCACCGCCAGGGATCAAACCCATGGCTTCGATTTTCTCGCGCACATCGGGCAGCTTCAAAATCCGCTGCGATTCGGCGGAGAACTTGTCGATCACTGCCTTGGGCGTAGCCGCCGGCAAGAGCAAAGCAAACCAGCCCATGGGCTCATAGGATTGCAAGCCCTGCTCCTTGAGCGTGGGGACCTGAGGCAACCATGTCAAGCGCTCACTGCCCGTCACACCCAGCAATTTGAACTTGGGCAGGTGTTGTTTAGAAGAACCAGCATCCAAAAATGCCGAGGACAATTGCCCGCCTATCATGGCCGTCACCAAGGGTGCGCCGCCTTGGTAGGGGATATGCGTTAAATCAAGTCCAGCCTGCAAATTCAGCAAGGCCCCCTGCAAGTGGGCTGAAGTGCCGGGCCCATAAGAGCCAATGCTGTGCTTGCCGGGATTGGCCTTGACCAGGCTGACAAACTCCTGCAAGTTGTTGACTGGCAAGCTGGGTGCTGCCGCCAACACACTGGGGCTGATCGCCACGCGGGTGATCGGGGCAAAGTCTTTCATGGGGTCGTAGGGCAATTTCATCAAGGAGATTTGCTGCACCAAGGCCACAATGCCGAACAAAACCGTATAGCCGTCGGCAGGACTCTTGGCCACCAGGTTGTTGCCTATGGTGCCACCCGCACCGGGCTTGTTCTCGACCACCACCGTTTGCTGCCAGTTGTCTTGCATTTTTTGCGCCACCATGCGGGCCAAGGCATCGGTCGCACCGCCAGCAGGGTAAGGTACGATGAATTTGATGGGCTGATTGGGATAGGCTGTCTGCGCATGCACCCCACCTGAATTCAACACAGTCAAACTGCTCAAAGCAGCCAAGGCCAAACGGCGGCTCATTTTTTTCATGCGAAGTCTCCTGCTTAGTTTTTAAACAACTTAACCGTTCAGGCGCGCTTCTCGCACCATGTTGCGGCCAATGATGATTTGCTGAATTTGCGTGGTGCCTTCATACAGACGGAACAAACGCACATCGCGATAGAAACGCTCGATGCCGTAATCTGACAAGTAGCCCGCGCCACCCAAAATTTGTACCGCCCGATCGGCCACACGGCCACACATCTCGGAGGCAAACATCTTGCAGCATGAAGCTTCTGTGGAAACCTTGCGCCCTTCGTCACGTTTGCGGGCCGCGTCGATCACCATGCATTCAGCGGCGTACAACTCAGCCTTGCTGTCGGCCAACATGGCTTGCACCAACTGGAACTCGGCAATCGACTGGCCAAACTGCTTGCGCTCTATTGCGTAGTGCAGCGCGTCATCCAGGATGCGCTGGGCCACGCCTACGCACACGGCGGCAAGGTGAATGCGGCCCTTCTCAAGCACTTTCATCGCCGTCTTAAAGCCCTGCCCCTCGCGGCCGCCAATCAGGTTGGCAACAGGCACGCGTACATTGTCAAACATCACGTCGCAGGTATGCGCCCCCTTTTGGCCCATCTTCTGATCGATCTTGCCCAAGCTGATGCCGGGTGATTTGGCATCGACGATGAAAGCCGACACACCGCCCGCGCCCTTGTCGGCCGGGTTGGTGCGTGCCATCAGCGTGAAGATGCTGGAATGTGGCGCATTGGTGATGTAACGCTTGGTGCCATTGACCACGTAATGGTCACCCTCCAAAATGGCCGTGGTGCGAAGCGATGCAGCGTCAGATCCAGCCTCAGGTTCTGTCAATGCAAACGAAGCCATCAATTCCCCCGTCGCCAACTTGGGCAGGTAATGGTCTTTTTGCGCTTGCGTGCCGTCCATCAAAATGCCTTGCGATCCTATGCCCACAGTGGTCCCAATCACGGAGCGAAAAGCTGGGGAAGTTTTGCAGAGTTCAAACAAAAGTCGTGACTCTTCTTCCATGGTCAGTTCCAGTCCGCCATAGGATTCAGGAATGGTCAGGCCAAACAAGCCCATCGCGCGCATCTCCTGCACGATGGTCTCGGGAATCTGATCGGTCTCAGCAACTTCTTTCTCAACGGGTACCAGACGCTCGCGGACAAAGCGGCGCACCGAGTCAAGCAAGGCCTCAAAAGTTTCGGGGTCGCGGATCATGGGGCCCTTACAAGGTATCGGCCGTGCCGAGCACAGCCGTGGACTGACTTGAAAGGGTGCCGCCATTGCCATGGGCGATAGCGGTTTGAGCGCCCTTGACTTGGCGATCGCCACATTCACCACGCAGCTGCCGCACAGCTTCGATCAAGGCAAATATGCCGTACATGCCAGGGTGGACGCAGGAGAGTCCGCCACCGTTGGTGTTGACCGGCAAATGCCCACCGGGCGCGATGCCGCCATCGCGCACAAAGGCTCCCGCCTCACCCTTGGCACAAAATCCCAAGTCCTCCAAGAACAGCAAGGTGTTGATGGTGAAGGCGTCGTACAACTGAACCACATCCATGTCTTTGGCGCCCAACCCGGCCATGGCATAGGCTTCTTTACCGGACTGCGTGGCCGCAGTGACCGTGAGGTCTTGCATGGCTGAAATTTGGCGGTTCCAAACTGCCGTTCCGTTGCCCAGGACATAGACCGGTTTTTGGCGCAAGTCTTTGGCACGGTCGCTGCGTACCAGCACGTAAGCGCCGCCGCCGTCGGTCACCAGGCAGCAGTCGCGCACCGACAAGGGGTCGCTGATCATGCGGGCGTTCAAAACATCTTCAATCGACAAAGGCTCGCGCATGAAGGCTTCTGGATTCAAACCTGCCCACGCCCGAGCGGCCACGGCCACCTCGGCCAGATCGCGTCGGGTGGTGCCGTACTGGTGCATGTGCCTGGAAGTCGCCAGCGCATAGGCACTGGGTGGACTGAAGGGCTCATAAGGCGTTTCGTAGGGCTGCGGGTCCATCCAGCGGCGCGCCTTGGCAATTTCACCGCGACCAAAAGTAGATGTGCGCTGCGTACTGCCATAGCAGACCAGCACTGCTTTGCATTGCCCCGACTGCAAGGCATGCATGGCTGGCAACAAGTGGGCTATGAAGCTGGAACCGCCAACCATGGTGCCATCCACGAACGTCGGACGAATGCCCAAATACTCCACCACAGGCATGGACCACATGGTCGAGCCCACACTGGCGGTGCACAGGCCATCAATGTCACTCATTTTCAGGCCCGCATCGGCCACGGCCGCATGGGCCGAGCGCGCCAACACTTCCATTTCAGAAAACCCATGGGCTTCACCACAACCGAAAGTGGCCACGCCCGCAATGGCGGCACTGCCGCGCAATGAGTTCAAGTTCATGCTGCACCGCCTTGCAGGACGGTGAACTTGACCAAACCACGGCCTTCAGTCACCTCCACATGGGCCTTGACGCGTTGATCGATCTTCACCAGATCAGGGGTCAGGTTGGTGATGGTGCTCATCAGCCTTGGCCCTTCATCCAAATCGATCAGGCTGACGTTGTAGTCACCGCCATCCGCAGGTTTGCGGCGTACGGTGGTCACCGCGTAGACGATGCCCAGGCCGCTGGGAGCGACAAAATCAACGGCGTCGCTGCCGCAGTGAGGGCAAATTTCTCGTGGGAAATAAATATGCTTGTGGCATGACTTACATTGTTGAATCCAGAATTGGCCCTGGTCGAGCGCGGCCTGGTGGCGCTGCAAAGTGCCTTGCACGGTGGTGGTGGTCATCAGGTACTTTCTAACAAATTACGGTTTCAGATGGGGTCCCAGCTGAACACATCGCCGGAACGTTCCAAATCAAAAAAGCTCGATTTGAGTGCGGGCATGGCCTGGTCCAGCACGGTCTGCGGTGTCCAACCCTCACTGCGGTGAACCGAGCGCAAGGGACGGGGTTGGCTCATCAAGAATATTTCATTGTTGCGCACCGCAAACACCTGACCATTCACATGGGCCGAGCCCTCACTCGCCAAGGCCACAGCCAGGGGGGCTATTTTGGCGGGGGTCATTTGCTTGATGCGGTCCACACGGGCCTGTTCTTCGGGCGTGTCCGTCGGGATCGAACCGATCATGCGGCTCCATGCAAAAGGCGCAATGCAATTGGAGCGGACATTGAACTTGAGCATGTCCAGCGCAATTGATTTGGACAAGGCCGTGATACCCAACTTGGCAGCCGAATAATTGGCCTGCCCAAAGTTACCCACCAAGCCGGAGGTGGAAGTCATGTGGATGTAGTTACCACTTTCTTGCGCCTTGAAATGCGGGGCCGCAGCACGGCTGACATAAAAACCACCATACAAATGGACTTTCATCACCGCATCCCATTCGTCCATGCTCATTTTGTGGAAAAACCGGTCGCGCAAAATACCGGCGTTGTTGACCACCACATCAATGCGGCCATACGTGTCCATCGCCGTCTGAATGATGCGTGCAGCACTCAAGGGGTCAGAGACGCTGTCGGTATTGGCCACGGCTTGGCAGCCGAGGGCTTTGATTTCATTGACCACTTGCTGGGCGGGACCGGCATCGAGGCCCTCACCCGCCACCGATGCACCGATGTCATTGACCACCAAACGCGCCCCTTCTCGGGCCATGGCCAATGCAATGTCGCGGCCAATACCGCCACCCGAACCGGTCACCACCACCACTTTGTCTTGAATCAAACCTGCTTGGCTCATGCTTTCACTCCTGAATTGAATTGTCTTGATCTTCGCCCACAAAACCCCGGCTGAACCCACTTCACCCTCAGGGATTCCCCTAGGACAGAGTCACCTTGGAGCCAGCACAGCCTTGTTCAAAGCTTGCGGGCGATCAGCTCTTTCATGACCTCGCTGGTGCCGCCATAGATCCGGTACACGCGGGTGTCCACATAGGCGCGGGTGATCGGGTACTCCATCATGTAGCCGTAACCGCCATACAGCTGCAGCAACTCGTCCAGCGCTTTGCTGAGCTCTTCGGTGGAAAACAGCTTGGCAATGGCCGCTTCTTCAACGGTGAGTTTGCGCTTTAAATGCTCAGACAGATACTGGTCCACCATCATGCGCACGGCGGTGGTGCGCACCTTGATCTCAGCGAGCTTGAAACGGGTGTTCTGAAAATCAAACAGCGGTTTGCCAAACACCACGCGCTCTTTGGTGTAACGCACGGTTTCGGCGAGCATGGCTTCCATCTTGGCGGCTGCCCCCAGTGCAATCACCAAACGTTCCTGGGCCAACTCTTGCATCAGGTAAGCAAAGCCTTTGTTTTCTTCGCCCAAAATATTGGTCACAGGCACGCGAACATCGTCAAAAAACAATTCGGCCGTATCGGCCGCTTGCTGGCCCATCTTGTCGAGTTTGCGGCCTTTGCGAAAGCCGGGCCGGTCGGCTTCGACCAGAATCAGGGATACCCCCTTGGCGCCCAACTCGGGTTCGGTCTTGGCGACCACAATCACCAAATCGCAATTCAAACCGTTCGAGATGAAGG
>CAMDKK010000018.1 GCA_945901045.1 Limnohabitans sp. Rim8 | reverse complement strand
GTGGCGCCAAAATTCACATTACAAACGGCCCAAAAAAGGGCAAAATAAACCGTCAATTAACCCATTCGAAAAGCCCTAAATTACTCAAAAAAAGTGGCTCCTAAATGGCGATCATGCCTGGCTCCATAATGCCGATCCGTGACAGCGGGTTACCGTGAAAAGCTAGAAGCCTTGAATACGCAGATCAAAAACCTGTTGATCAGTGTCCAGCGGCTTGAAACCGACAAGAACGAAATCGCCGATCTGAACAAAATTGAGAACCTTCGAAATCAAAGCAATGGGGAGGGGGACGCTGTCATGGGCGGTCGGGGAGGGCCATTTAAACCGGTTTCTTTTGCCCCTTTCAAGCAAGCCACTTTGGACTCCGGTATAGATGCTGCGCTGCAAGACGCAGATGATTTGAATGAGACCTTGGGCAGTCTTCATCAAAAGTGGCGGCAAGAGATTGACTGGTTGAAAACCTTGCCTACAGGCTTGCCCATCACTGCACAGGCGCGCGTCAGCAGCACTTTTGGCGTTCGTTTTGACCCTTTCACCCAGCGTCCCAGCCTCCATGAGGGGCTGGACTTCGTCGGCCTGATTGGGACGCCTGTGGTGGCCTCGGGACCCGGCGTGGTGATGCGATCGGAATGGTCAGGCGCCTATGGGAACTTGGTCGAAGTGGCCCATGCGCAGGGTTTTATTTCACGCTATGCGCATTTAAATCTGCGAAAAGTGGCAAAAGGTGACAAAATAACACGAGGATCAGAAATCGGCACCTTGGGCAACACTGGCCGTACCACAGGGCCGCACTTGCATTATGAAATCATGTTCAAAGATGTGCTCATCAATCCGACCCAAGTTTTGACAGTGTTGCGAAAGTAGTTTATTTTTTATACAACAGGAGATGTTCATGTTCAGCAAGTTTGCTAAAAATAAAAGTAGCACGTTCCAGTCGGTGCCTGAAAAGTTTGACACCATCATCGGTAAGAAAACGGTCATTCACGGCAATTTGATGCTGCTTGAAAGTATCCGTATCGATGGCAAAGTGGTCGGGAATGTCGCGTCTGCAAAAGAGGATCTGATCACTGTAGTGATCGGTGAATCAGGCGATGTGCAGGGTGATATTGTGGCAAACCGTGTGGTAATTGCAGGCAAAGTTGCGGGCAATTTACACGCGCATGACTGCATTGAGTTGCATTCCGACAGCGTGGTGCAAGGGGACATCAGGTACGGCTCCATTGCAATTGAGCATGGCGCCAAAGTGATGGGCCTGTTGTTGCATGTGAGCGAAGCTTCAAATCCGAATTTGGGCGACTCCGATGCGCAAAATGCCATCCGCAAAGCCCAGTATGTTGCAGGCAGCAGCAACTGAATCAGACCCAAAGGTTTTTGATTTCTTCGAATCCAACACGGCTGGGCACGTCGGGGGCGATCCAAATTTGACGCGTGTGGGTGTTCATCACAATGCCCGCCACACTTTCTACGCGGCCTTGCGGCGCAAGTGCCGGGTCTGGACTGCGGCAAATGGACATAAACCCATCCGATTCGTCACGTAAAAAAGACTGCAATTTTTCAAACCCCAGGCCTTGCTGTGCCGCGTGTTTTTCGGCGGTATCCAGACGCGGTTGACTGGACAGGCCCGGTCCCATGGGAGATTGCTTTGCGCGTAATGCGTCGCACAGGAAGTGGTTTGTGTGCAACACCACCCCGTTTGTGGGCTGGAGTTCAGCCCAGCCTGCGGGCGCCAATTCGAAGCATGCCACTTCACCAGAGGCGTCGGCGCAGGGGACATTCGATGCGGCGCCAAAACCCAGCGTGGCCATGTGCGCCATACGTTCTCGCGCATCGGCAATCGAATCGGAGTCGAGCAAATTCCGCAACACAATATGAACAGGCACACCGGGCGTATGGCCATCACCGGTGGAACGCAAAATGTTCAAGCCAAGTGCAAACCCCGCCGCATTCATGCCAATTTTGGCCAGCATGCCCGCTTCGGTCAGAGTGACCATGGCACGGCCCTGCGCGTTATGGGTTTTGAGCAGAACCAAGGCTTGCCGTTGTCGGCCAATCCAATCCCAGTTCTGTGCAAACCAGGTGTGCCCGTCGATGCTGGTACTGCCTTGAACGCACATGGCGGTGCATTCACCATCTTGAATATGCGGGTCGATGGGCAAGCCGGTTTCCCAGTCGGCAAGTCCGGCTTGTCGGTTCGCCTCCAAAGCTGCAGCGGCTTCAAAGGTGTCGTCACTGAGGAAATTCGAGGGCAGTATTTCGGTGCGGCAATTGAGCGCTAAGATGTCATCCAATCGCCAGCCGCTCCCATCGGCAATGCCTTGCATTTCTGCCATGAGGTCAGCGTCCAAGGCGGTGATGACGGGGGCGTAACTGCGTGCGCGAAAACAAGCTTCTTGCCAGTCGATGCCGCAGCAGGCAAACAGTTTGGCGTAGGTCAATACCGAATGCCGAATCCGCAAGGCTGCCGCCTGTCCGTAAAGTTGCCCACGCGTGAATGCGTCGGCGCTATGAGGTAAGGTGATAATAGGGAACATGAAATTCATTATGGTCCTTGAATGAACTTACTGGCTTTAGACGTTGGCAATACCCGTTTGAAGTGGGCATTGTATGAGCGCCCACATCCCCAAGCCAAGGTGATTGCCCATGGCGCGGAGTTCCTGGAAAACATCGAAAGACTCTCTGAAGGGCCTTGGGCTAACCTGCCTGTACCCTCCCGGATGATCGGTTGTGTGGTGGCGGGTGATGCCGTCAAACGGCGCGTGCAGGAACAAATGGAATTGTGGGACTTTGCGCCGCAATGGGTCGTCTCCAGTGTGTCTGAGGCAGGACTGCAAAATGGCTATGACCATCCCACACGCTTGGGGTCTGACCGTTGGGTGGCCATGATTGGAGCGCGGCAACGCATGCTGGCGCTAGGGCCCGCCCGTCCCTTGATTGTGGTCATGGTCGGAACGGCTGTCACTGTCGAAGCCATTGACACCGATGGGCGTTTTCTGGGGGGTATTATTTTGCCGGGTCACGGCATCATGTTGCGCGCCCTCGAATCGGGTACGGCTGGCTTGCATGTGCCCACGGGGGATGTGAGGGAATTCCCCACCAACACCAGCGATGCCTTGACCAGTGGCGGCACGTTTGCCATCGCAGGGGCGTGTGAGCGCATGGTGGCACATTTGCGCAACCGAACAGGTCAAGAGCCGATGTGCTTCATGACGGGCGGCGCCGGCTGGAAAATGGCGCCCAGCATGCAGATTCATTTTGATTTGGTGGACAGTTTGATTTTTGACGGTCTATTGACCATGGCCATGCACCGTTTCGGCGCGGGAGCTTGAAAACGGGCGAGTGAATTCAGGGGTAGGCGGCAGTCAATTGTTGCAAATGGGCTTGTTGTGAGCCATCCACCAAATAGGGCATCAGCAGCGAAAGGACATGTCGCGCACCGCGCGCCAGAGCCAAGCCAGCGCTGTGCGCTTCCATCGCGTGACGTGGGTCGCGAACGTATTCGTAACTGAGCCAATAGGTCACCACGACTGCCATGCTGGCCGATAAAGTTTCGATGGTCTGCGGGTCCATTTTCAAACGTTTGGCATGAACCATCGATTCAAGAAGTTGCCGCAGCGCCGACGTTTTGCGCTCGAGAATGGTTTTGAAATGGGTTTCCAGGTGGCGGTTGCGCGACAGTAAATCGTTCAGGTCGCGGTAAAGAAAACGGTAATCCCAAATCAATTCAAACAGCGAATGCAGAAAGAACCAAGCGTCCTCGACATCTTGCACATCGCTGCTGGCCTCCATCAAGGTCATGACGGCGGACTCATAGCTGTCAAACAAATGGCTGATCAGTTTGTCTTTGGCCGGGAAATGGTAATAAAGATTACCCGGGCTGATGTTCAGTTCAGAAGAGATCAGGGTGGTCGATACATTGGGTTCGCCAAACCGATTGAAAAGATCCAGCGACACCGTCGCGATGCGTTCAGCGGTTCGGCGGGGGGCTTTTTTGACCATGCGGCGAGTCGTCTCAGAGGGGCTTCTTTGCGGCGGGCCGTTTCACGGCCTTGGCTGGCGCTTTTGCCGTCTGTGCCATGTGGGTTTCAAGAGCGGCAACCCGTTGAGTCAAGGCCTCAACATCGGTCATTGAGGGGATGCCCAAGCGGGTCAATGCCCGGGCAACCCGGTCTTCAAACACATGCTCCAACCGGTCAACGCGTCCGCTGGCTTGATGGCCGAAATCTTTGGCCAAATGGCTCAGCTGTTGTGTCGCTTCGCTGATTTTTTCCTGCGCAGCCGCTTGGGTTTGCCGTTGAAAAGCCAGGCCATCGGCAATCAAGCCCTCAAAGGCCTTGGTGCCTTGCGATTGGGCTTTGGCCATCGCGCCCAATCCGGCCAACCAAATGTGCTGCGAGGACTCTTCCGAAGGCTCAACCCGCTTGGTGGAGGCGGATTGACTGACAGGAGGGCTTGTTTTCTTGGGCATGGTGTGTTCCTTGCAATGCGATTTCATACTTTAACCGCAGAGTTGACGCATGGGAAAGCACAAGTGCTTCTAAAATCAAGCTTACTTTCACTTGAAAGTGCTGGGTGTCCCTTGCAGTTCGCATGGCGCCAAATCAACCTGTTTGCCCTATGACTATTCTTGTGACCGGCGGTGCCGGCTTTATCGGTGCCAATTTTGTGCTGGACTGGCTGGCGGCCTCCTCAGAATCAGTTGTGAACCTTGACAAACTGACCTATGCCGGCAACCTGGAAACGCTGGGCAGTCTGCAAAACAATGCCCACCATGTGTTTGTGCAGGGGGATATCGGTGACCGTGCCTTGGTCGACAAGCTGTTGCAAACGCACCAGCCTCGCGCGGTGCTCAACTTTGCCGCCGAAAGCCATGTGGACCGCTCGATTCACGGGCCAGGCGAGTTCATTGAAACCAACATCATGGGAACATTTCGGCTGTTGGAGGCGGTCAGGGGGTATTGGGGGGCGTTGCATGACAGCCCCAAAGCTGCTTTTCGTTTTCTGCATGTCTCCACCGACGAGGTCTATGGCTCTTTGGCCCAGAAAGATCCGGCCTTTACCGAAACCCATCGGTATGAGCCCAACAGCCCGTATTCGGCCAGCAAAGCCGCCTCTGACCACCTGGTGCGTGCTTGGCACCACACCTATGGCTTGCCAGTGCTGACCACCAACTGCAGCAACAACTACGGCCCTTACCACTTCCCCGAAAAACTCATTCCCCTGATGATCGTCAATGCCCTTGCGGGCAAACCTCTGCCGGTGTATGGCGACGGCATGCAGGTGCGCGACTGGCTGTACGTCAAAGACCATTGCAGCGCCATTCGCCGGGTGCTCGAAGCGGGCCGTTTGGGCGAGACCTACAACGTGGGTGGCTGGAACGAAAAACCCAACATCGAGATCGTGCAGACTGTCTGCCGGTTGCTGGACGAGTTACGACCTCAGGTCGACGGGACGAACTACAGCCAGCAGATCACCTATGTGACCGATCGCCCAGGCCATGACAGGCGCTACGCCATCGATGCCCGCAAGCTCGAGCAAGAGCTGGGCTGGAAGCCGGCCGAAACCTTTGAGAGCGGCATCCGCAAAACGGTCGAATGGTATTTGGCCAACCCGCAATGGGTGCGCAATGTGCAAAGCGGCGCTTACCGCGAGTGGGTGCAAAAGCAATACGCTGGCGCAGAACTTGTGCCATGAAAATTCTGCTGCTCGGCAAAAATGGCCAGGTCGGATGGGAGTTGCAGCGCAGCCTGGCGCCTTTGGGCGAAGTGATGGCGCTGGACCGTCACAGCACACACGCCTGTGGTGACTTGTCTCGGCCTGAAGAGCTGATGCACACTGTGCGCAATTACAAGCCTGACGTGATTGTCAATGCCGCCGCGCACACTGCGGTCGATAAAGCTGAGGCTGAGCCTGAAATGGCCCGGTTGCTGAACGCCACGGCGCCTGCCGCCTTGGCCGAGGCGGCGCAACAGTGCGGCGCATTGTTTGTGCATTACTCGACCGATTACGTCTTCAATGGCGAGGGTCAAGTGCCTTGGCAAGAATCCGATACCACCGCGCCTTTGAATGTGTACGGCCAAACCAAACGGGAAGGTGAGTTGGCGATTTTGAAAAGTGGATGCCAACACTTGATTTTCCGCACCAGTTGGGTCTATGCGAGCAGGGGGGCTAACTTTGCCAAAACCATGCTGCGTCTGGCAGGCGAGCGTGAACGCTTGACCGTGATTGATGATCAATTTGGTGCCCCGACCGGTGCAGATTTGATTGCCGATGTGACGGCACAAGCCTTACGGCAAGTGCTTGCCTTGCCAGCGACAGAGCAATTGCAGCATACGGGCATCTTTCATTTGGTGGCGGCGGGTCAAACCAGCTGGCATGGTTACGCCAGCCATGTGATCGAGATCGCCAAACGCTTAAGGCCGGAGTCTGAATGGCGGGTTCAAGAAGTAGCGCCAGTACCCAGCAGTGCCTTTGTGACGGCCGCCCAAAGGCCGCACAACTCGCGTCTGGCCACGGCGCGGCTCGAAGCGAGCTTCGGTTTGCGCATGCCAACATGGCAAGATGGCGTTGAGCGCATGCTGGCTGAAATTTTGTCCTCCTCCTGAAGGCTATTGAGAACTACATCACCATGACCGATACCCCTAATGCATTCATCAGTCCGCAAATCAAAGCCGAAATCCTGGCGCAAGCCTTGCCCTATATTCGAAAATTCCAGGGCAAAACTCTGGTGATCAAATACGGTGGCAATGCCATGATCGAACCCGCCTTGCAGCAAGCCTTTGCCGAAGATGTGGTGCTGCTCAAACTGGTCGGCATGAACCCTGTGGTGGTGCATGGGGGGGGGCCGCAAATTGAAAATGCCTTGAGCCGCTTGGGCAAAAAAGGCGAGTTCATTCAAGGCATGCGCGTCACCGATGCCGAGACCATGGAAGTGGTGGAGTGGGTGTTAGGCGGTGAAGTGCAACAAGACATTGTGGGCATGATCAACCGCGCAGGCGGCAAAGCCGTGGGCCTGACAGGTCGTGACGGCGGCCTGATCCGTGCCCGGAAGTTGCGTATGGTGGACGCGAAAGACGCCAGCAAGGAGTATGACGTGGGGCAGGTCGGCGACATTGTGTCCATCGACCCCAGCGTGCTCAAAGCCTTGCAGGACGACGCCTTTATTCCTGTGGTCAGCCCCATTGGTTTTGGTGAAAACAACGAAAGTTACAACATCAATGCCGATGTGGTGGCGGCCAAACTGGCCACGGTGTTGCAGGCCGAAAAATTATTGATTCTCACCAATATCAAAGGAGTTTTGGACAAAGAAGGGCAACTGCTCACCGAGTTGACGCCCAATCGGATTGACGAGTTGTGCGCCGATGGCACGATCAGCGGCGGCATGATTCCCAAAATTGCCGGCGCACTGGATGCGGCCAAAAGCGGCGTCAATGCAGTGCACATCATTGATGGGCGAGTGCCGCATGCCATGCTGCTTGAGATTTTGACTGAGCAAGCCTTTGGCACCATGATTCGCAGTCGTTAAAGACACTTGGCCATGTCTGACGCCGCCAACTTGCCTTTCGAGGATCCGAACGAGCCGCCTGCGCGCAAGCGACCTCGCCCTGGGGAGCGGCGAGTACAGATCTTGCAAACCTTGGCCGCCATGCTCGAGCAGCCCGGTGGAGAGCGCGTGACAACAGCCGCTTTGTCAGCCCGATTGGGTGTGAGTGAAGCGGCGCTGTACCGGCACTTTGCCAGTAAAGCCCAAATGTTTGAAGGCTTGATTGACTTTATGGAGCACTCGCTGATGGCCCTGATCCGGCAAGTGCAAGAGCGTGAGCCTGTGGGCGTCACGCAAGCTCTTCGCATGGTGACGATGGTGCTGCAATTTGCCGAAAAGAACCCTGGCATGACGCGTGTCATGACCGGCGATGCGCTGCTGCTCGAGAACGGGCGTTTGCAAGAACGCGTGAATTTGTTGTTTGACAAAGTTGAAGCGTTGTTGCGGCAAACCCTCAGGGAGGGCGCAGCCAACACAAACAAGCCTACAAACCCCCCCAGCGTGGATGCCCAAATCAAAGCATCACTGCTGATGGCCTTTACTTTGGGGCGGCTGCAGCAATTTGTTCGATCGGGTTTCAAACGATCTGTGATGACGCATCTGGATGCGTGCCTGGCCTTGCTGAGTTGAACGCCAGGCCCTAGAGCGCTAGAGCGTTATGCCCAGTTTTTGGGCTGCGCCTTCGATCTCCTGCCAGGTGGCATGGTCGACCGTGATGCCGTTTTGCAAACGGTCCTTGCGGGCCGCGCGCTCAGGCTCGCCGGCCAACACCACACCATCGCTGCCTGGGGCATCAGGGCTTTGACGCAGCCATTCGACAAACGCCAGTGATTCTTGTGCAAAACTCATTTGGGTGCCCAAACGTGCCGGGTCAATGACGATGACCAACATGCTGTTGAGCACAGCACGGCGACCGTCTGGGTCTTTGTGCCAAGTGCCGCCGCCACTCAATGCCCCGCCCAGCAACTCGCAAGCCACGGCCAAGCCAAACCCTTTGTGTTCGCCAAAAGGCATCAGCGCACCCATGCGCCCATTGCTTTGAGGTACCACCACCACGCCAGGGTCGTTGGTGGGGTGGCCGTGCTCATCGATCAAGGTGCCCGGTTTCACTTGCCGACCTTCGTTGTGCGCGACACGCATCTTGCCTTGCGCCACGCGGCTGGTGGCAAAGTCCAGCACAAAAGGCTCTTGTGCGTTGGCGCCAAATCCCAATGGAATGCCGATGCAGCAAGGATTGGTGCCAAAGCGACCATCACCGCCTCCAAAAGGCGCAACCACAGGGCGCGAGAAAACACTCACAAAATGCAAGGACACCCAGCCCCTGGCCACAGCCATTTCAGCCAAATGACCAATCCGTCCTAAGTGGTGTGCGCTGGACAGGGACATGATGCAAGCACCATGTTGTGCCACCCTTTCAAAAGCCATTTCCATGGCTTGCACACCCACCACTTGACCAAAGCCATGTTGGCCGTCGAGACCCAGCAGCATGCCGGTGTCCACCTTGACTGCCACGCCCGTGTTAGGGGACAAATTTCCTTCCAGAATGGCATCCACATAGCGAGGCGCCATGCCTACGCCATGTGAGTCATGGCCACTCAAGTTGGCCATGATCAGATTGGCCGCGACCTGCTGTGCCTCTGAAGGCGCACTGCCCGCTTTGATGAACAAAGCGGTGATTTTGTTTTCGAGTTCTTGCGAAGGGATAAGGTGGTTCATGGCGTTAATTTGAAAGAAGGGTTGGAAGGGTCCTACAGAGCGCAGGTGGATACCTAGTGGGCACTTACATCACCGCACCCACTTGCCAAGGGACGAACTCGTTTTGACCATAGCCATGAGTTTCGCTCTTGCTGGGTTTGCCCGAGGCACAGTCCAGAATGTGTTGGAAGATTTTTTCACCCATGTCTTGGATCGATATCTTGCCATCCACGATGTCGCCGCAGTTGATGTCCATGTCATCTTCCTGTTTGGTCCACAGTGCTGTGTTGGTCGACAGTTTCAGCGAAGGCGAGGGCGCACATCCGTAGGCCGAGCCACGCCCGGTGGTGAAGCAAATCAAGTTGGCCCCTCCTGCCACCTGGCCTGTGGCACTGACCGGGTCGTAGCCGGGGGTGTCCATGTAAACGAAGCCATGGGCTTTGACCGTCTCGGCGTACTCGTAAACCGCTTCAAGGTTGGTTGTTCCGCCTTTGGCGACTGCGCCCAAGGACTTTTCAAGAATGGTCGTCAGGCCGCCGGCTTTGTTGCCGGGGGACGGGTTGTTGTTCATCTCGCCTTGGTTGATCTCGGTGTAATGCTCCCACCAGCGGATGCGCTCGACCAGTTTTTCGCCCACTTCACGGCGCACAGCGCGGCGTGTGAGCAAATGCTCGGCACCGTAAATTTCGGGGGTTTCACTCAAGATGGCCGTGCCGCCGTGGGCGACCAAGATATCGACTGCTGCGCCCAATGCAGGGTTGGCGCTGATGCCTGAATAGCCGTCAGAGCCGCCGCATTGCAGGCCCACCACGATGTGCTCCACGCTGCAGGGCACACGTTGTACTGCATTCGCTTGAGGCAGCATCTGTTTGACGAACTCAATGCCCTTGACTACCGTTTTGGCTGTGCCCCCAGTGTCTTGGATGTTGAAGGTGTGCAAGCTTGAACCTTCTTGCAAGCCGCTGTGGGCCAGCCAGGTTTGGAGTTGGTTCGCCTCGCAACCCAGCCCGACCACGACGGCACCTGCAAAATTCGCATGGGTGGCGTAGCCTGCGAGCGTGCGCTCCAGTATCTGCATGCCTGCACCCTCAGTGGCCATGCCGCATCCTGTGCCATGGGTCAATGCCACCACGCCATCGACGTTCGGAAAGTCGGCCAAGGCCGAGGGGTTGGTTAATTTTGAAAAATGGTCCGCTATGGCGCGCGCTGCGGTGGCCGAGCAGTTCACGCTGGACAAAATGCCAATGTAGTTGCGCGTGGCCACGCGGCCATCGGCACGCACAAAGCCCTGGAACGTGGCGTGGCGCCTGGGTGCCGGTGGTTTCAAGTCGGCGCAAAAGGCATAGTCTCTTGTGAAGTTGCCTTTCTCGGCGCCCATGTTCAGATTGTGCACGTGCACATGTTCCCCCGGCCCGATCGCCTGGCTTGCAAAGCCAATGATCTGGTCGTAGCGCCGCACCGCTTCGCCCACTGAGATAGCACGGGTGGCGATTTTGTGGCCAGGCGGGATCAATCCGCGCACGGCAATGCCCTCGACTTGGCTGCCGCTCATCAATTGGCTGCGGGCGATAACCACGTCGTCAGCGGCGTGCAGGCGTATGTAGGTTTGCATGGTTTCTTTCAAGTTCAAACGCTGCGCCAATGGGCGTTGTAGCGTTTATGGGTTTGCTTCAGGTGATGCTTCATGGCCCGTTTGGCCGCGCTGGCTTTGTGTTCACACAGGGCCTGGTAAATGGTTTCGTGCTCTGCAATGGCCGCTTGCCATGCGTCCGGGCTTTCGAAATAATCACTCAATCGTTCAAATATCACACCATTGCGCGACTGCCAGTAGCCCTGCAAAGTGTCCACCAGAACGCTGTTGCCACACGCCTTGGCGATAGCCATGTGAAAGGCCTCATCACCCTGCTTGGGCACTTCATTCCGACCGGCATCTTTTTTCATTTGCATCAGGGCTTTGGCCATGGCTCGCAAATCGCTGCGCTTGGCATGCGCCGCTGCCAAGGCGGCCATTTCGCACTCGATCAGTTCTCTGGCTTGCATCACCTCGAGGGGTCCCCAATCACGGACATCGGGGTGGTCAGGGTTGATGGGGGCGGTCAGCGCTGTTTCGGTCACATAGATGCCCGAGCCAATGCGAACTTCAATAGCACCTTCAACCTCCAGTGCTATCACGGCTTCACGCAAAGAAGAGCGGCTTACGCCCCATTGCAAAGCCAGTTCACGTTCTGCGGGCAAACGGGTGCCCACTTTGAAGCCGCTCGCACGCACCCACTCGCGCAATTGCTCAGCAATTTGGCGGTAAAGGCGCGGCGGTTCTTGAACAGGCAGTTTCATGCAAAGATCAGGGAATACACGTATGGGTAAATTGGTCCGACCAATTGCACAATAGTGGCATACTTATTACAGCGGCGTCAAGGCTCGCAGGATCGGGATAAACCCCATCCATGAAGGCTCGACGCTATCGGTCTAAATTTCAGGAGAACCCCCATGAGACTGCAAGGAAAAATCGCACTGGTCACAGCGGCAGGGCAAGGCATTGGCAAAGCGGCCGTGCTGGGCATGGCGGCCGAAGGTGCCACGGTGTATGCGACCGATCTGAATGCACAACTGCTCAAAGACTATGCAGGCGTCGCGAATGTCCACACCGCCGTGCTGGATGTCATGAACAAGGGGGCAATCCAGGCGCAGGTGGCGGCATTGCCCCACATTGATATTGTGTTCAATTGCGCAGGCTATGTGCATAACGGTCCGATTCTGGATGCCACCGACGAGGACTGGGACTTTGCTTTCAACTTGAATGTGCGCTCCCAATTTTGGATGATTCAATCGGTGCTGCCCAAAATGTTGGCGCAATTCCAGGCCACGGGGCAAAGCAGCAGCATCATCAACATGGCCAGTGTCTGCTCCAGTGTGCGCGGTTTACCCAATCGGTTTGCTTATGGCGCAAGCAAAGCGGCCGTGATCGGCCTGACCAAGAGCGTGGCGGCCGATTACGTCAAGCAAGGCATTCGTTGCAATTGCATTTGCCCCGGTACCGTTGACACCCCCTCGCTGCAAGACCGGATCAACAGTTACGACGATCCGGTGCAGGCCCGCAAGGACTTCATCAACCGCCAGCCCATGGGTCGTTTGGCGCAAGCCCATGAAATTTCGCCCATCATCACCTTCTTGGCGTCTGACGAATCTATTTTCGCAACCGGCAACGCCTACATGGTTGATGGCGGTATGACCATTTAACGAAAGCACTGCAATGAACCAACTCGACATGAAGGGCCGTCACGGCGTGATCACGGGCGGCGCCACCGGCCTGGGCTTTGCCATTGCCCAGCGCATGCTGGCTTCAGGTGCGCAGGTCACGCTGTGGGACCGCGATGCCCAAGGCATGCAAGCCGCCTGCGCGCAGTTGCAGACTGAGCACCCTGGTGCTGCGGTGCACTGCGTAAGTGTGGATGTGGCCGATCACGCTTCAGTGGTGCACGCCACGCAAACCACGGTGGCCTTGGCCTCGGTGGACGCCTTGGTCAATTGCGCGGGCATCACCGGCCCCAACGTCAAAGTGTGGGACTACCCGGTAGACGCTTGGCGCCAGGTCATGGACGTGAATTTAAATGGCCTGTTCTATTGCTGCCGTGAAATCTCGGCGCACATGCGTGGCCGTGCCTTCGGCCGCATCGTGAACATCGCCTCGGTGGCAGGCAAAGATGGCAACCCCAATGCCAGCGCCTACAGTGCCAGCAAAGCGGCTGTCATTGCCCTGACCAAGTCGCTTGGCAAAGAGTTGGCGGACACCGGCGTGCGGGTCAATTGCGTCACTCCGGCCGCGGTCAAAACGGCGATCTTTGACCAAATGTCGGCGGAGCACATTCAGTTCATGCTGTCCAAAATCCCCATGGGACGTTTTGGACAGCCCGAAGAAATTGCGGCCATGGTCACCTGGTTATGTACAGAAGATTGTTCGTTCTCTACGGGTGCGGTGTTTGATTTGTCGGGAGGTCGATCTACCTACTGATGTTGTCGACGCGTTAAGATCTATTTTTTATTTGAAAGGCTCACTGCATGAAACTCGTTCGATATGGCCAAGTTGGCAAAGAAAAACCGGGTCTGATCGACGCGCAAGGCAAATTGCGCGATCTGAGCAGCGTGATCAAAGACGTGACACCCGACCAGTTGTCAGACAAAGCGCTGGCCAAGCTGGCCAAAGTCAAGATCGACAAACTGCCCTTGGTTCGCGGCAAGCCCCGCATGGGCTGCCCTGTGGCGCAAACTGGTAAGTTCATCGCCATCGGTCTGAACTACGCCGACCATGCTGCGGAGTCGGGCATGCCGATCCCGAAAGAGCCGATCGTCTTCATGAAGGCTATCAGCTGCATTCAAGGTCCCAACGACGACGTGATGTTGCCCAAGGGCTCCAAGAAAACCGATTGGGAAATTGAACTCGGCGTGGTGATTGGCACCCGCGCGCGCTACGTTTCGCAGAAAGACGCACTGGGTTATGTGGCCGGTTATTGCACCATCAACGATGTGAGCGAGCGTGAATACCAACTCGAACGCGGCGGTACCTGGGACAAGGGAAAGGGTTGCGACACCTTCGGCCCCATCGGCCCTTGTCTGGTGACGCGCGACGAAGTGCCCAACCCGCAAGCCCTGTCCATGTGGCTCGATTTGAATGGCGTGCGCATGCAGACCGGCAACACCAAGACCATGATTTTTGGTGTGGCCAAATTGGTCAGCTATGTGAGCCAGTTCATGACGCTCGAGCCCGGTGACATCATCACCACGGGCACGCCACCCGGCGTGGGCAGTGGGATCAAGAAAGACGGCCAACCGGCGCCGGTTTTCCTGAAAAAAGGCGATGTAATGACCTTGGGCATCGAAGGGCTGGGCGAACAAACCCAAAAGGTCATCCCCTTCAAACTGCTGCCTTGAACTGTTTGCCAGTGTGTGCCGCGTGTGCACACTGGCGATTTGGGGTTTGCCTCAGGGCAAATCCTTATTTTTTTGAGATTCCAAGGCATTGGATTTGGTGCAGAATCGAACGCTCGTTCTTTTTGAATTCATGGCCACATCACCACCCCCCATTTCAAACGCACGTCCTCGTGAAGAAGGCGCAGCCCGAATGTTGCACAAAGGTCGTCAGACCAAAGCGGCCATCGTCGAGGCGGCCTTGGGTCTTGCTTCGCAAATTGGCTTGGAAGGTTTGTCCATAGGGGCCTTGGCAGAAGTGACCGGGATGAGCAAGTCGGGTGTGTTTGCCCACTTCGGCTCTCGCGAGGAGTTGCAAATCTCGGTCATTCGTGAATACCATGACCGCTTTGAGAACGAGGTTTTTTATCCGGTACTGGCCCTGGAACGCGGCTTGCCCCGTTTGAAGGCCTTGTTCGATAACTGGATGCTGCGAACCTCAACCGAAATCGACTCGGGCTGCATTTACATCAGCGGTGCGGTGGAGTTTGATGACCGGCCTGGCCCGGTGCGTGATGCCTTGGCCAGCACGGTCACTGCGTGGCAAACGGCCTTGCGACGTTCGGTAGAAATGGCACAAAGCCACGGTCAACTCGATGCCAAAGCCGACCCTCAACAAATTGCTTTTGAAATTCACGGTTTGATTTTGGCCTTGCATTACGAAGCGCGTTTTTTGCGCAACCCCGGGGCTGCTGATCGCGCACGCCGCGGATTTATCCACATTTGCGAGCGCTATACGCCAGCCGCTTCGCTTTGACTGAAAGGTGAAACAGATGAGACATTTTTCAATGGCACTGGGCGCAGCCCTGTTCAGCTTGAATACCCTGGCACAAATGACCCCCTTGGGGACTTGGCACACGATCGATGACGAAACCAAAAAGCCAAAAGGCGAAGTGCGCATTACTTTGAGTCCATCGGGTGGTTTGTCGGGGGTGGTAGAAAAATCATTGATGCCCATGCCCGATGTCGATCCTCTTTGCAACCTGTGCACTGATGACCGGAAAGGCAAACCCAAAATCGGTATGGAAATCATCCGCGGTGGCCAAAAAGTGGATGGCAAAGATGTGTGGGATGGCGGCAAAATCCTCGACCCTGAAAACGGCAAGAACTACAGTGCCCGTTTGACCCCCATTGAAGGTGGCAAGAAGATGGAAATGCGGGGCTACATGGGCACACCCCTTATAGGTCGAAGCCAAATTTGGATTCGCGTCAACTGAATGCATGGAAGTAAGGCGAACAATGACCGACATACTGAAGCACATCGATGCGGGGGTGATGACCCTGACTTTCAATCGATTGGAAAGAAAGAACGCCATCACTTCGGCCATGTATGGCGAGATGGCCGATGCCATCGCGCAAGCGCAAACTGATGCGGCTGTGCGGGTGGTTGTCATTCAAGGGCACGAATCGATCTTCAGCGCGGGCAATGACATTGGAGACTTTCTGCAGCATCCGCCCACCACACCGCAGGCGAACGTATTTCGTTTCCTGCGCGGTATTGCTGAACTCGAAAAGCCCTTGCTCGCAGCGGTGGCAGGCCCCGCAGTCGGCATTGGCACGACCTTGCTGTTTCACTGTGATTTGGTTTATGCAGGCGACAATGCGGCGTTCTCTATGCCATTCGTCAATCTGGGCTTGTGTCCGGAAGCCGCGTCCAGTTTATTGGTGCCTCAAATGTTCGGTTACCACCGGGCTGCTGAAGCCCTGTTGCTCGGGGAGCCCTTTTACGCGGAAGCCGCCTTGGAAGTAGGTTTGGTCAATCGCGTGTTGCCACCCACCGAGGTGAACGCTTATGTACAGACCCAGGCACGCAAGTTGTCGGGCAAACCCCTGTCGTCAGTGCTCGAAACCAAGCGACTCATGAAAGGCGTGCAATCCAAGACGGTGTTGGACCGAATGGATGTGGAAATTGCCAGTTTTGGACGCATGCTTCAGGCACCCGCTGCCCAAGAAGCGTTTGGGGCCTTCATGGCCAAGCGCAAACCTGATTTTTCGAAAATTTAAAAGAACCACGGCATGCTCCAAAGTACTGCGACCCCGGTCATTTTGGAGCCCGAGTTCCTGGAAGGCTTGCGCCAAATTTACGAAGAAAAAATGGTGTTTAACCAAACGCTGGGTTTGAAACTCACCAGCGTGACGCCTGAAGGCGTCACTGCCCGAATCACCATGAAGCCGGAGTTAGTGGGGCACTTTGCCTACAACCGCATTCATGGCGGCGTCATCAGCGCGGTGCTCGATACCCTTGGCAGTGCGGCCGTGCTGGCGACTTTGGCGGCCAAGCACATGGACGAGGCACCCTTCAAACGCTTGGAGCGCTTCGCCAAAATGGGCACGATTGATTTACGCATTGACTACCTGCGCCCCGGCATCGGTGCCTATTTTGACATCCACGCCCAATGCCTGCGCGTGGGCTCGCGTGTTGGACAGGCCCGCATGGAGTTCATGGGGCCGGATGGCAGCTTGATGTCGACGGGGGCTGCGGCTTACATCGTGTCTTAGGTGTTCAGTGGGCCACCCTCTGAATCAGCAGTTTCAAGCTGCAGCCTATTGAGCTTGCTTGGCTTTGAGGATCAAAAACCAGGGGGGATGAACCTTACTCAGGCTGAATGTTGGCGGCCTTGACCACACTCGTCCATTGCGCCAGATCTTGTTGGAAATACGTTTCAAACTCAACGGGCTTGCCGGGCTTGGCGCTGGTTGCACCTGAGCTCTGCAGGGATTGGCTGTAATCACTGAGCGCCAGCACTTTATTGACTTCTTTGACCAAGTGCTCCATCACTGCGGGCGGCATCCCTTGGGGGGCCAGAAGCCCTAACCATTGTTGGACTTCGAACTTGTCCATTCCGGCCTCGCTCATGGTCGGCACCTCGGGGAGGCCTGGCATGCGTTGGGTGCTGGTCACGGCCAATGCGCGTACCTTGCCCGCCTTGATTTGCTGCAGCGCAACGGCTGCGTTGGCAAATTGATAGTCGATGAGGCCAGCGATCTGGTCGTTCATGGCCGCCGGCGCGCCTGTGTAGGGCACGTGCAAAACGTTGACGTTGTTACGCGACTTGAACAGTTCACCCATCAGGTGAGCCGGAGAGCCAATGCCTGCCGATGCGTAACTTAATTTACCAGGCTGGTTGCGCGCAACTTGGATCAAGTCTTGCAATGACTTGATGTTGCTGCTGGGACTTACCACCAAAATGGCCGGCGCGTAGGCCACTACGGCAATGCGATCCAGATCTTTCACGGCATTGAAAGGCATCTTGGGACGCATCGCGGCGTTCATGGTCAGTGCGCTCGTCGTGAACAACAAGGTGTAACCATCCGCGGGCGCCTTGGCAACCATTTCTGCACCGAGGTTTCCGCCTGCACCCACCTTGTTGTCGATGACCATGGGTTGGCCCAATGCCATCTGCATCCGCTGGCCGAGTTGACGTGCCGCCACATCCACCAACCCACCCGCAGGCCAAGGGACCACCACGCGGATCGGCTTTGCCGGATAAGTTTCCGCGCCGACAGTCAGGGACAACAGCAAACTTGCGGCCGCTAAGACACATTGAAGAGTGCGCTGCGTGCTTTTTAAAACAATCTTTTTCATTGAGGGCTTTCAGACAAAGGGACAGGCGAGATTAAAAACCGATAGTCCTATTTATGGTACCGTATATCTTGAAAATGACCAATTTTTCATTGAGATCAGTTCAATGAGAGCAGGCTCAATGAAACTTAAATTTTGGATGTAAAAAATTGAAAACAATTTTCGTTTTGTTCGATTCCTTGGTGCGCAATGCACTGGAATGCTACGGCGGAACCCATGTGTCAACGCCACAATTCAAGCGCTTTGCTGAGCGTGCCGTCACCTTTGACAACCACTATGTCGGCAGTCTTCCGTGCATGCCGGCGAGGCGCGATTTGCACACTGGGCGACTCAATTTTCTGCACCGCAGCTGGGGTGCTCTGGAACCCTTTGATCAGTCGTTCTCTGAGTTGCTCCGCGCCAAAGGTACCTATACGCATTTGATTTCAGATCACTACCATTACTGGGAAGATGGTGGTGCCACTTACCACAACCGGTATTCCTCATGGGAATTCATCCGCGGCCAAGAGTGGGATAAATGGAAGGCGATGGTGCAGCCGCCGCTGGAACGTTTCAAGAAGATGTACCACCCCATGCAGCAAGCTGAAGGCCCGAACGATGGGCGCTTGCAAGCGATGGTCAATCGCGAGTTCATCAAGGACGAAGCGGATTTCTGTTGCCCGCGCAGTTTCAAGTCAGCGATGGAATTCCTGGACATCAATCGCGAGTCAGACAACTGGGTGCTCCACCTGGAATGCTTTGACCCGCATGAACCGTTCTTTGCGCCAGCGCGGTTTCGTGAACGTTATCCCAGCGGCTACGTGGGTCCAACGCTGGATTGGCCGCGTTACAAGCGGAATGAAGAAAACGCCTTTGAGGCGCAGGAGTTGCGCGCCAACTATGCGGCATTGCTGAGCATGTGCGATGAGTATTTTGGTCGCTTGATGGACTACATGGATCAACATGCCATGTGGAAAGACACCACGGTGGTGCTGACCACCGACCATGGTTTTTTGCTGGCCGAGCACGATTGGTGGGGCAAGAACCGCATGCCTTTCTTCAATGAAATTGCACACATCCCTTTGATGATTGCGCATCCGGCTTTTGCACACAAGGCCGGAGAGCGCCGCCAGAGCCTGACTCAGACAACCGACCTGATGCCCACATTGCTGAACCTTCATGGCGTGGATGTGCCTGGAACGGTCGAAGGGCACTCCCTTTTGCCGCTGCTGGAGCAAGACACGCAGTTGCGTGAGGCCGCGCTTTACGGGATGTTCGGTGCAGGGACGAACATCACCGACGGACGCTACACCTACTTTCGCTATCCGCAAGACATGACCAAGCAAGACTTGTACGAATACACCTTGATGCCCATGCATCTGAAATCCATGTTTGCAGTTGCGGATTTGGCGCAGGCCGAATTGGCGCATGGCTTCAATTTCACACAAGGCGTTCCGTTACTGAAAGTACCTGCTCGGCGCAATGCCAAAGGACAACCGGTGGGCCACACCGGTCAAGGAAGCGGCTACGAGGACACGACCACCGTGCTGTTCGACCTGGAGGCTGACCCGCATCAACTCCATCCTGTCCACGATGCACAGGCAGAGACACGGCTGATGGCTCAGATAGACGCCTTGATGCGAAAGAACGATGCACCCCCAGAGGCCTTTTTGCGATTGGGTCTGCCCGCGCCCTGAACTGCTCAGCAGTGGAAAGCCCGCCCGTTAGCGCAAACGCTATTCGGAGCCCTTGGGCGCGACATCACGCAGTCAGTACAAGCAGCGGATTACAGCCCAGCTTGAGAGACAAACTTCGGGTTCAGATACGCGGTGAGCGCTTCACTTCCACCTTCGGAGCCATAGCCAGAGTCTTTGACCCCGCCGAATGGGGTTTCTGGCATGCCCAGGCCCAAATGGTTGATGGTGATCATGCCGGTTTCTACCGCCGAAGCAACTCGCTGCGCGGTTTGCGCCGACCGCGTCCAGGCATAAGCTGCCAAACCCACGGGGAGGCGGTTGGCCTCAGAGATGGCTTGATCGAAGCTGGCAAACGGGTTGATGATGGCCAGCGGGCCAAAAGGCTCTTCGTGCATGGCACGGGCGTCCAATGGCACTTCGCTCACCACGGTGGGAGCCCAAAAATGACCCTCGCGCTTCACCCGATCACCGCCCACTTGCACTGCACTGTGGTGTTCGCGTGCATCGGCGACCATGGCCTCCATGGCCGACAAGCGGCGAGGGTTGGCCAATGGCCCCATCTGGCTGGTGCTGTCCAAGCCATTGCCAACTTGCAGGGCGCTTGCATGGTGGCAGAAAGCTTGCACAAACTCTTTGTAAATTCCCTCTTGCACTAAAAATCGGGTGGGGGAGATGCAGACTTGCCCTGCGTTGCGAAACTTGGCCATGGCCATGGTTTTGGCGGCCAAGGACACATCGGCATCGTCAAAAATGATGACCGGGGCGTGACCTCCTAGCTCCATCGTCATGCGCTTCATGTGTTGGCCGGCCAAGCTCGCCAATTGTTTGCCCACCACGGTGGAGCCAGTGAATGAAATTTTCCGAATCGCTGGGTGCGCAATCAGGTAAGTCGATATCTCAGCGGGGTCGCCAAAAACCAAGTTCACGACACCAGCCGGCACACCTGCATCTGCAAACGCACGCACCAATTCGGCGGGGGAGGCAGGTGTTTCCTCAGGGGCTTTAATGACCATAGAACAACCCGCAGCCAATGCCGCAGACAGCTTGCGTGCGATCTGCACGATCGGGAAATTCCAAGGGGTGAACGCTGCGACAGGCCCCACGGGTTCTTGAACGACCAGTTGATACACCCCTTCTTGCCGAGCCGGTATCACGCGGCCGTAGGCTCTGCGGCCTTCTTCAGCAAACCAGTCGATGGTGTCGGCACCTGCATTGATTTCAATGCGGGCTTCGGCCAAAGGTTTACCTTGTTCTTGGGTCATGAGCTGGGCAATCAATTCGATCCTGTCGCGCAGCAAGGTGGCCGCTTTGCGCATGATTTTGTAACGCTCGAATGCGCTCATGCGGCGCCACACCTGAAAGCCGTTGGCTGCTGCTACGGCAACTTCTTCAAGGTCAGGGACTTCGGCACAGGCCACTTCGCCAATGGGGTGGCCCGTTGCCGGGTTGTCAACAGGCAATACGCGTTCCGTCGCGCCCTCACGCCAGTGACCGTTAATGAACAACTGCGTACGGGGATAGGGGATGGTCATGGATGTGCTTTTAATGGAGAGGAATGGAGAGGAATGGAGAGGAACGGAGTCTACGTCGCTCAGGCGCGAGCAGCGTCTTCGCAAATCAGGGCTGCGCCTTTTTCGCCAATCATGATGGCTGCTGCATTGGTATTGGTGGAGACGATGCGGGGCATGACGGAGGCATCGATAACGCGCAGACCCTGAACCCCATGGACCCTCAAGCGGGCATCGACCACGGCGTTGGGATCGCCCCCCATCCGGCAGGTGCCAACGGGGTGGTACACGGTGCCCCCTTTTTTGCGGGCAAACTGTTCCAGTTGCGCCGCGGTGATGACCTCGTTGCCTGGGAAGTATTCTTCGTTGGTCTTGAGGTCTTTGAAAGCCGGCTGGTTGTAAATGTCGCGCAATTGCTGCAAGCCTGCGACCAGAACCCGGGCATCTTCGGGTTCTTGCAAGTAGTTGGACACGATGCGCGGTGTGGCAAAAGGATCCGCCGATTGCAATTGCACCGAACCGCGCGACAAGGGGCGACATTGGGTTACGGAGGCTGAAAAGCCCGAGAAGCGATGCAAAGCATCACCGGGTTTGTCGACAGACAAGGGCATCACGTTGAACAGGACATCCGCACGCTCACTGCTGGCGTAGTGTGTGCGCGCCAAACCGCCCACCTGTCCGGCGCCGACCGTCAAGGGACCGCTTTGCTTGAACAACCATTGGGCCCCCATTTGCACCAGTTTCAGAGGATTGCGAATGTCGTCATTCAGGGAGTGACGTTTTTTTAATTTGACAATCACCCGGGCCTGGTAATGGTCTTGCAGATTCGCACCAACCTCTGGCGCATCCACGACCACTTGGATGCCGTGCTGCTGCAATAAGGCAGCCGGTCCAATCCCTGACAGTTGCAGCAGGTGAGGCGATTGCAAGGCACCGGCTGAGAGAATCACTTCGGCATCGGCACGTGCGGACAGGACTTCGCTGGCTTTTTCCCACTCCACTGCGACGGCTCGACCTTGTTCCAAAATGATCCTGCGAACATGGGCCTCAGTGATGACGGTCAGGTTCTTCCTGGAACGCGCAGATGAGAGAAATGCGGTGGCAGCGTCACAGCGCCAGTGACCGCGCAGAGTCAGCTGATAACGCCCCACGCCATCCGATTGCGCGCCGTTAAAGTCATCGGTGGCAGGATGACCCGCCTCTTGTGCGGCCTGCAACCAGGCTTCGCAATAAGGATGGTTGTTGCGCAGATTGGACACCCCCAACTCACCTTGCGCACCGTGAAATTCGCTGGCACCACCTTGGTATTTTTCAGAGCGTTTGAAATAGGGCAGTACGTCGCGGTAGCCCCAGCCGTGTGCACCCAGCTTGGCCCAGTCATCAAAGTCTTGATGTTGCCCGCGTATATACAACAGGCCATTGATGGCACTGGAGCCGCCCAGAACCCGACCTCGCGGCCAACTCATTTGACGGTTGTCGGTCTCAGCTTGCGCTTGTAATGGAAAATGGAGGGCGTAGCGTGGGTCGTTGATGGTGCGAAAGTAACCTATGGGTAAGCGAACCCAAAACCCTTGTGACGCCTGACCTGCCTCTAACAACAGTACACGGCAAGCCGGGTCCTCACTCAAGCGGTTGGCCACAACACAGCCAGCTGAACCTGCGCCCACAATGATGTAGTCGTATCCGGATTTTATAGTTTTGTCCATGTCAGTTTCGATGTGCGTGGGCTTAGGGCATTCGCTGGTGTTGGGGCGAAACACCAGCGCGTCAAAAAATGTAGGATTATTTTAAGGTATTATAAGCCATACCATAGGATTAATAATGAAAATTCAAAACTTACCCACTTCCGAAGCACCCGGTGTTGTGCTGGCTGAGCAGTTGTCGCTTCACATCACCGATGTGCAGGCCTATGTGTTCAGAAGCCCCAGTGCGGTGCCCGTGCGCACGTCCTTTGGCATCATGAAAGACCGGCCCGCTGTGTTTGTGCGTGTTCAAACCAGCGATGGTGCGGTGGGCTGGGGAGAAATTTGGTGCAACTTTCCTGCTTGCGGGGCAGAGCATCGGGCGAAGCTTTTGGAAACTGTTGTGGCGCCTTTGCTGTTACAGCGAGATTGGGCCGATCCGGCGCAGGCGTATCAGGCCGCAACGCGTCAAACGGCTGTATTGGCCATTCAATCTGGCGAGCCAGGGCCTTTGGCGCAAGTCATTGCGGGCGTGGATTTGGCACTCTGGGATTTATGTGCACGGCGAGCGGGGTTGCCGCTTTACCAAGTCCTGGGCGGCGTTCGATCACGCGTTCCCGTGTATGCCAGTGGCATCAACCCAGACGGTCCCTTGGCTGTTGTAAAAGCCAAACACCGTGAGGGTTATCGCGCTTTCAAGCTCAAAATCGGATTTGACCCTGTGCTCGATGCACGCAATGCATGTGACTTGCGCGAATGGTTGGGCCCTGAAGCTCCCTTGATGGTGGACGCCAACCAGGCTTGGAATCTAGAACAAGCCACCGCAATGCTGGCCGCATTGACGCCACTGAAGCTGGGCTGGCTCGAAGAGCCCTTGCGCGCGGATCGCCCCTGGCATGAATGGCTGCAGTTGCGTGACCACTGTGCAATTCCATTGGCCGCCGGCGAAAACATCTTAGGTCGTGATGCCTTTGAGGCGGCCCTGCACAACCGAGCGTTGGATGTGGTGCAACCCGATGTGGCCAAGTGGGGCGGGATCTCAGGCTGTTGGCCCGTGATTCAACGCATCAGAGAAATGGGGCTGCTTTTTTGCCCGCACTTTCTGGGGGCGGGTTTGGGTTTAATGGCTTCGGCGCATGTCTTGGCTGCGGCAGGGGGTGATGGCATGTTGGAAGTCGATAGCAACGAGAACGTTTTACGCAGTCTGTTGGCCCCGCCATTTCAAAAAGTGCAAGACGGCTGGATCGATTTGGGTGATGAACCCGGCCTGGGGGTCGTGCCCGAACTGGCCGTGATTCAAAGGGCCTGTCCTTGAAACATGGCGTCGCTCGACAACGATGCCATGGGTGATCGCTGAAACGGAGTCGACCTGAATCGGATCCGTTTCAGACGATTCAGCTCGGCGTGCCTGCGGGTTTGTCAGGCTGCACTGGCTCGACATAAGGAAAGCGTGCGCGCGATTTCACACTGGTCGGCCCCGCACTGCCTGAGCCGCGAATGAAGCGCTTGCTTTCATCTACAAAAGGCTGAAAAGCCCAGTTGGGCGATTGACTCGAAGTGTTGGCCACTTCTGCCAAGAACAAACGCTCACGTTGGCTTGCCAAAATACGTTCATGCACTTGCGCCGGATCCCAGTTTTCAATCAAACGGGCGTGCAATTGTTGCTCCATGTGGGCAAAGTCTGCTTGACCGGCAAGGTCGTGGAGTTCATCAGGATCTGTGTCCAGGTTAAAGAGCATCGGTGGCAGACCGTGGGTGAAGATGTACTTCCAGGGGCCATCGCGCAGCATGCGTGATGCGGCGCAAACGCCTTCAGAACTGTACTCAGAGATCACCACACGTTGGCTGTGGGGTTCAGACCCTTCCGCCAGAGGAATCAGGCTGTGACCATCCAATGGCCCCACAGGTTCAGGTGGGGCACCCGCATAGGCCAAATCCAAGAAGGTGGGCAGCAGATCCACCAAAGACACGTGCGCTGAAACGCGAGCGGGTGCAAAACGGCTGGGCATCGAGACCATCAAAGGAACGCGCACGGAGGACTCGTAAAAACTTTGTTTGAACCACATACCCCGCTCGCCCAGCATCTCACCGTGGTCTCCGCAAAAAACGACCACCGTGTTGTCGTCCAGTTGGGTTTCTTTCAAAACCGCCAAGATGCGGCCTATTTTTTCATCAACATAGCTGACCATGCCGTAATACGCATGGCGTGCGCGTTGCACATCTTCTGGCGAGACGCTGTAAATGTCTTGGGCGTGCGCGGTGTAAAGCCATTGGCTGTGCGGATCCAGATCTTCAAATGCAATAGGGGCCACCTTGGGCGGTGGGATATCTTCCTCTCGGTACAAATCCCAATGCTTTTGAGGCGATACAAACGGGGGATGGGGGTGCGTAAATGAAACGGTGAGGAAGAAGGGCTCTGGATTGGGCGATCTTGCCAAGTCATACAAACATTGTGCGCCGCGGTATTCCACTTCATCGTCATAGTCCACTTGCATGCTGCGCACGCAGGGGCCAGATTCCAATACGGGTCGCATGCTCACGCCGGTGGGACGGAAGGCGGGCCCTTTGAGCCAGTCAGGTGTCCAACTGAAGTCGGCCGGGTAAATGTCGGTGGTTAAACGCTCGTTAAACCCATGCAATTGGTCCGGGCCGATGAAGTGCATCTTGCCGCACAAAATCGTGCGGTAGCCTGCATGCCGCAGGTAATGCGCCAAGGTGGGAATGGACGCCGGAAATTCGGAGGCATTGTCATAGGCCGCAATGCTGTGCGGTAAACGCCCTGACAGCATGGAAAAACGTGAAGGCGCGCAAATGGGAAAGTTACAGTAAGCACTGTCAAAGACCACGCTCTGCGCAGCAAGTTGGCTCAAGTGAGGTGCTTGCACAACCGCGTTGCCATACGCTGGCAGCGCAGACACGGCCAATTGATCGGCCATGAGCAAAATAATATTGGGTTGAGGTCGGGTGGTTTTGTTCATCGATCATTTTCAGTGATGTGAATGGGCGTGCCCCGGGTAGCAAAGAGTTCAAACCTGAGTGTAACCCAAAAGGTTCTATTGATAGAATGTTAGTTCTTTGTAAGTCGGGTGAAGCTGGGTCGGTCGAAAAATAACGATTAAAGCAGATTCAAACAAGCTTGCGCCGTGCGAGCTTAAAGGGTGAGTTTCATTTCAAATTGAATGAAATCGCCGCGGTAAGTGATGTTGCCCAGGTAAAGCACGGTTCCATCCGGCGAGACAAAGATGCGTCTGACTTCAGCCACAGGCGAATTCAGGGGAATATGAAGCAAGCTTGCCAGCTCAACATCGGCGGTGCCAATGCGCAATGTCTGCTGAGCGGTGGCGATCTTCACCTGGGGCATGTCCATCAGCACGGGGACCACGGTTTCTTGGCGAAAACGCTTAGGTGCCAGCAGAAAGACCCGTTTGTCCAAGTAAATGGAGGCGACGCAGTAGGCCTCTCCCGCTCGGGAATGGACACGCCTTAAATGTTGGTAGGCTGGCGCTGCATGGCCATCGGCTGGTTCCAATTCTGGCACCACGCCGGTTTCTTCGATCAAACTCAATTGGGGTTTGTCGTGACGGTAAGCCTCTGCCAAGCCTTGCAGGGAAGTTTCCAGTTTGAGCGATCTTTCCGTGGGGGCTTTTTCAGTGACAAAAGTGCCACGCCCCCGTTGCGGAGACAACAACCCCTCTCGGGTGAGGATGTCAACCGCTTGCCGAACGGTCACCCGTGCGACCTGAAATTCTTCCACCAAGGCTTCCAGAGTGGGGACTTTGTCACCGGGTTTCCATAAGCCACGCGCTATGCGCTGCCGCAGTAAATCGGACAACTGCGCATACAGCGGCATGGGGCTGTCGTGGAAAATGAAATGTGCAGATTGCCGCATGGCGTAAAAACCCCTTGATCAGTCTGATAAGCATTGTAGGCAGTGGTTGCCTGGCAGAGGCTGTCTAATTGACAATCAGCAGTTGAATGCCATTTTTCTGAGTGGATTAATTGACGGGATCGTACTGTTTTCTGTCAATGACTGTGACCGCGTTCCCCTTTTGAGACGGTGTTTTAGCCCAAGCTGAAAGAGCCCACTTTTTCACGCCCGTCCTGCAATCGGCGTCGGCTTGCCCATGTCGTCAATGGCTACATAGGTCAGGCTCGCTTCTGTTACTTTAAAGTACTCGCCCTGGGAGCGAAAGCGCTCGGCAAAGACTTCGACTTTGACCGTGATCGAGGTCCGGCCAATGCGCTCCACGCAGGAGAAGAACGACAAGATATCGCCCACCCGCACCGCTTGTTTGAAGATGAACTGGTTCACCGCCACGGTGGCCATGCGCCCACGCACATGGCGCGCCGGCAAGACCGAGCCGGCCAAGTCCACTTGGGCCATGACCCATCCGCCAAAAATATCGCCATTCGCGTTACAGTCGCCGGGCATGGGAATGACCTTGAGCACCAGTTCCTGGTCGGTGGGCAAAGGCACGGGGTTAATGCGGTCGTGTTTGCGGTCGTGTTCGGACATGGGGGTTTACTTTTCTAAATCAGGCCACAATCAGGGCTTCATGAACAGGGATTGTCCACCATGCGCCAACACGGCCATTCCGCGCCATCAACGCCTTTTGAAAAAGCTTCCCCAACGGCTGAGCCTGAACGCTCAGACAGCAGTACCCTGCAACGTTTGCTGCCGTATTTGTGGGCCTACAAATGGCGTGTCGTCTTCGCTTTAGGTTTCATGGTGGGGGCCAAGTTGGCCAATGTCAGCGTGCCGCTGTTGTTGAAAGATCTGATCGACAGCATGACTTTAAAGCCCGGCGATCCTGTGGCTGTCTTGGTTGTGCCCGCGGCTTTGCTCTTGGCCTATGGTGCTTTGCGTTTGACCACCTCGGCCTTCACCGAATTGCGTGAACTGGTGTTTGCCAAAGCCACGCAAGGCGCAGCGCGCAGCATTGCCTTGCAAACCTTTGAGCATTTGCATGCGCTGAGCCTGCGTTTTCATTTGGCCCGCCAGACCGGCGGTATGACGCGCGACATTGAGCGCGGTGTGCGCGGCATCGAGTCGCTAATTTCATATTCGCTGTACAGCATCGTTCCGACCTTGATCGAGGTGACGCTGGTGCTGACCATCCTGGCCGTCCGCTTTGACGCCTGGTACGCATGGATCACCTTGTCGGCCTTGACGCTGTATATTTTTTTCACGGTGAGAGTGACCGAATGGCGCACCCAGTACCGCCGCCAAGCCAATGAGTTCGACTCGGCGGCGCACACCAAGGCCATCGACTCCTTGCTCAATTACGAGACGGTCAAATATTTTGGCAACGAGGCTTTTGAGGCCAGCCGTTATGACGAGAGTCTGGAGCGTTTGCGCCGCGCGCGCCTGAAAGCGCAAACCTCGCTGTCGCTGCTCAACGCCGGTCAGCAACTGATCATTGCCACTGCGCTGGTGGCCATGCTGTGGCGTGCCACCCAAGGCGTGGTGGAAGGGCGCATGACCTTGGGTGACTTGGTGATGATCAACGCCTTCATGATCCAGTTGTACATTCCGTTGAATTTCTTGGGGGTGTTGTACCGTGAGATCAAGCAAAGCCTGACCGACTTGAACAAGATGTTTGTCTTGATGGACCGAGAGCGCGAAGTGGCCGACGTAACCGGCGCGCAGCCTTTGGCATTGAACGATGCACCGGCTTTGCGTTTTGAATCTGTGTCCTTTGCCTACGAGCCGGACCGGCCGATTTTGCGCGACATCAGCTTTGAAATTCCGGCCGGTAAAACCGTGGCGGTGGTCGGTCCTTCAGGCTCGGGCAAGTCCACCTTGGCGCGTTTGATGTTCCGTTTTTACGATGTGCAGCAAGGCCGTATTACCCTGGCCGGGCAAGACATTCGGCAAGTCACCCAGGCCAGCCTGCGTCAGGCGATGGGCATCGTGCCGCAAGACACGGTATTGTTCAACGACACCGTGGCCTACAACATTGGCTATGGCCGAACCGGTTCTACCCAAGCCGAGATTGAGGCGGCCGCGCAGGCGGCACGCATTCACGACTTCATTGCCTCCACGCCGCAAGGCTATGCGACCTCGGTGGGTGAGCGCGGTCTCAAACTCTCGGGGGGTGAAAAGCAGCGCGTGGCGATTGCCCGCACCTTGCTGAAGAACCCTCCGGTGCTGGTGTTTGACGAAGCCACCTCGGCATTGGACTCTGCCAACGAGCGGGCGATCCAAGCCGAATTGGCCAGCGCTGCGCAAAACAAAACCACCTTGGTGATTGCGCACCGCCTGTCGACCGTGGTCGATGCACACGAGATTTTGGTGATGGACGCCGGCCAGATTGTGGAGCGCGGCACCCACGCCCAATTGCTCGCCGCGCAAGGCCGCTATGCGCAGATGTGGGCTTTGCAGCAAAGCGCTGAGCCCGCCGCCGACATGAACGAAGCGGCTTGCGAAGCCAGCGCCAAGGCCGTCGACGCATAATTGCGCCATGGAAACCAAATGGCTCGAAGACTTTGTGAGCTTGGCTGAGACCCGAAGTTTCAGCCGCTCAGCCATGCTGAGGCATGTCACGCAACCGGCTTTCTCGCGGCGCATTCAGTCGCTCGAAGCCTGGGCTGGCGCGGATCTGGTGGACCGCAGCGCCTACCCAACTTCGCTCACGCCTGCCGGTGAAACGCTGTATGGCCAAGCACTGGAAATACTGCAGGCCTTGCAAAGCACCCGCGCCATGCTGCGCGGCCATGCCTCGGCCGGGCAAGACGTGATCGAGTTTGCCGTGCCGCACACCTTGGCCTTCACGTTCTTCCCAGCCTGGGTAAGTGGTTTGCGCGACGCCTTTGGCCCGATCAAAAGCCGACTGATTGCGCTGAATGTGCACGACGCCGCCATGCGCTTGGTCGAAGGCGGCTGCGATGTGCTGATTTCTTACCACCACGCGTCTGAGCCCTTGCAGCTGGACGCGGACCATTACGACATGGTCACCCTGGGGCAAGAGGTGTTGGCCCCTTATGTCAAAGTGGGCGAAGACGGTCAAGCCCTGTGGACCTTGCCGGGCACGGCGCAAAAGCCCCTGCCTTATTTAGGCTACGCGCCCGGCGCGTATTTGGGCCGGGTGACTGATTTGATTTTGAAGCAAGCAGGCACTGCCATTTACCTGGACCGGGTCTATGAAACCGACATGGCCGAGGGCCTGAAGGTGATGGCACTGGAAGGGCATGGCATTGCATTTTTGCCATACAGCGCAGTGCACAAAGAGTTGGCGGCGCACAAGCTCGCGCCCATTGGTTGGCCTGACGCGGCGTCTTTGCAGATCACCATGCAAGTGCGTGCTTACCGCGGCAAACCCAGTGCCAAACAGCTACCCAAAAAAAGTGCCAAAGATTTATGGACTTTTTTGACTCGGTCGACAGGAATTGATTCGGCGTCATGAAATACCCAAAAAAAGCATGCCTATGAATAACTTGCATAATATTTTTTGCGTTTGGCAGAAGAAAACGGGTTAACCCGTATGATTTCAGCCGCATGGTTTGGTTCTAATCCATGGTCGGCTCACGCTGTCTTTTCAATCATGTCGCCTTGCGCGATTTAAGGAGTTTGGTATGAAGAAAATTGCTTTGGCTCTGGCCATTTCATTGTTGGGTGGTTGGTCTGCTCAGGCGGATACCTTGGAAAAGGTCAAGTCTTCCGGGACCCTCACCATGGGTGTGCGCGATTCATCCGGTGCTTTGTCTTACACATTGGGTGAAGGTAAGTACGCCGGTTTCCACATCGAAATTTGCCAGCGCATTGTGGCCAACCTGGAAAAAGCAGTGGGTAAAAAACTGGAAGTCAAGAACCTCGCCGTGACTTCGCAGAACCGCATTCCCTTGGTGCAAAACGGCACAGTGGACATTGAGTGCGGCTCCACGACCAACAACGCAACACGTCAAAAAGATGTGTCATTTGTGTTGACCACTTTCGTTGAAGAAGTGCGCATTGCAGCCAAGGCCAACTCGGGCATCACATCGATTGCCCAATTGAATGGCCGCAACGTGGCAACCACCACCGGAACAACCTCTGTGCAATTGTTGCGCAAGCATGAGCGTGCCAATGGCGTGGACTTCAAAGAAGTATTTGGCAAAGACCATGCCGACAGCTTCTTGCTGCTCGAGTCGGGCCGTGCGGATGCTTTCGTGATGGACGGTCAGATTTTGGCGGGCAACATTGCCACCTCCAAAGCCCCTGCTGATTACAGAATCGTGGGAGAAGTTCTGAGTGTGGAACCCATCGCCATCATGATGCGCAAGGATGATGTGGCTTTTAAAAAGTTGGCAGACGATACCGTGCGTGACTTGGTGAAGTCTGGCGATATGGCCAAGATTTACGACAAGTGGTTCGTGCAACCCATCCCACCCAAGAATACCCGTGTCGGTTTGACTGCCAGCGATGCCACCAAGACCGCATGGGCCAATCTGAACGACAAACCGGCTGAAGATTACGCCAAAAAGTAATCAGTCTCGTGTTTGAAATCAACCCCGCCAAGGATGACTGAGGCGGGGTTTTCTTTAGGCCAATCAATTCGTTCACAGTGAGTCAAAGAAAATGAATCTGGATTGGCAAGTTTTTTTAGCCGATGACGGTGGGGGTCGCACGTACCTGGAATGGATGCTTGAAGCCTGGCGCTGGACACTGGCGGTAGCGGGTACATCCTGGGTGGTGGCCGTCAGCATTGGCGCCTTGATGGGCACACTGCGCACCTTGCAGAGCAGCCCCTGGCTGGCGCGCTTGGCCACGGTGTGGGTGGAGTTGTTTCGCAACATTCCACTGCTGGTGCAAATTTTCTTGTGGTACTTTGTGGTGCCCAAAATATTTCCGGCTTTCCAACAAGTGCCCGGCTTTGTGCTGGTGGTTTTTGCACTCGGGTTTTTCACTTCAGCGCGCATTGCAGAGCAGTTCCGTGCGGGTATTCAAGCCTTGCCCCAAGGGCAGCGCTATGCGGCCATGGCCATGGGTTTCACTACGGCGCAATCGTACCGCTATGTGATCTTGCCCATGGCGTTTCGCATCATCTTGCCGCCACTGACGAGCGAGTCAATGAACCTGCTGAAAAACTCATCCGTCGCGTTTGCGGTGTCGATTGCCGAGTTGACCATGTTCGCCATGCAGGCCCAAGAAGAGACCTCTCGCGGCATCGAAATCTACATGGCCGTCACAGCCTTGTACGCCTTGTCGGCCTTTGCCGTGAACCGTGTGTTTGCTTTGATCGAAAAGAGAGTGCAAATTCCAGGCTTCATCGTCGCTGGCGCCTCGGGCGGGGGGCACTGAAATGTTGGGACTCGACCTTTCCTTTTTTGATCTGGAGATGCTGCGCAAGTTCGTCTTGCAAGGTTTCATCTTCAGCGTGCAACTCACCGTGGTGGCGACTTTTGGCGGTATTGTGTTTGGCACCTTGCTGGCGCTGATGCGTCTGTCTGGAAAAAAAATATTGATGTGGCCAGCCATGGTGTATGTCAACGGCATGCGCTCCATTCCGTTGGTGATGGTGATCTTGTGGTTTTACTTGCTGATTCCGTTTTTGATTGGCAAACCCATAGGCGCTGAAATTTCTGCAGTGATCACCTTCATTGTTTTTGAGGCCGCTTATTTCAGCGAAATCATGCGGGCCGGTATTCAGTCCATTCCGCGCGGCCAGGTGTTTGCCGGGCAGGCCCTGGGCATGACGTATGGCCAAAACATGCGGCTGGTGGTGTTGCCCCAAGCCTTTCGCAACATGCTGCCGGTGCTGCTCACGCAGACCATCATCTTGTTCCAGGACACATCGCTGGTCTACGCCATTGGCGCCTACGACATGCTCAAGGGCTTTACCAATGCGGGCAAAATTTATGGACGCCCAGAAGAGGCGTATTTGTTGGCCGCAGTGGTGTACTTTGTCATTTGCTTTGGCCTGTCGTGGCTGGTCAAGCGCTTGCAAGCCAAGATTGCGATCGTGCGTTGAAGACCCAGGTCGACTCAAATTCGGAGAGAAAAATGATTGAAATCAAAAATGTATCTAAATGGTACGGCCCTGTGCAAGTGCTCAACGACTGTTCGGTGAACATCAAAAAAGGCGATGTGGTCGTGGTGTGCGGGCCTTCGGGTTCGGGTAAATCAACCTTGATCAAAACCGTCAATGCCCTGGAGCCGGTGCAGCAAGGCAGCATCCATGTTGACGGCGTCTCCATCACCGATGCGCAAACCGATTTGCCCAAACTGCGCGCCCGTGTGGGCATGGTGTTTCAGAGCTTTGAGTTGTTCCCGCATCTGTCCGTCACAGAAAATTTGACCATTGCGCAGATCAAAGTGCTGGGGCGCAGTGAAGCCGAGGCCCAAGAACGCGGCCTGAAAATGCTGGACCGCGTCGGTCTGCTGGCGCACAAAGATAAATTTCCGGGTCAACTGTCTGGCGGTCAGCAGCAACGTGTTGCGATTGCCCGTGCTTTGTCAATGGACCCGATCGTCATGCTGTTCGACGAGCCCACCTCGGCGCTCGACCCCGAGATGGTCGGCGAGGTGCTGGACGTGATGGTGCAGCTGGCCCAGGAAGGCATGACCATGATGGTGGTCACGCACGAGATGGGCTTTGCCCGCAAAGTGGCCAATCGCGTGATTTTTATCGATGTGGGTGGCCGCATCCTAGAAGACTGCTCCAAAGACGAGTTCTTCAATCACCCCGAAAACCGCCAGCCCCGAACCAAAGATTTTCTGAACAAAATTTTGCAGCACTGAACAGGCCCTTGCTGCCAGCGCAAGGCATGTCGGAGCTAAAGCTCCGACCTGCTGGACTGCTGAAAAGGCCCTTGGTGCCTGTGTCTTGTAGGTCGGCATCTTCAGGTCCGACGTTGCGTTTTCAATGCGCCAGGATTTTTGACAAAAAGTCTTGCGTGCGTTCGTTTTGCGGATGGTCAAAGAAGGCCGCCGCCGTGTTTTGCTCGACGATCTGCCCTTCGTCCATGAAGATCACACGGTCAGCCACTTGCCGAGCAAAGCCCATTTCGTGGGTGACGCAAACCATCGTGATGCCTTGGTTTGCCAGCTCAACCATCACGTCCAGCACTTCGTTGATCATTTCGGGGTCGAGTGCTGAAGTCGGCTCGTCAAACAGCATGATCTTGGGCGTCAGGCACAGCGCACGGGCAATCGCCACGCGTTGCTGTTGACCGCCCGACAGCTGCAGCGGGTACTTGTGCGCTTGTTCGGCAATGCGCACACGCTGCAGTTGCTGCATGGCCCGCTCTTCGGCTTGGGCCTTGGGCACCTTGCCCACCCACATGGGGGCCAAGGTCAGGTTGTCCAGTACCGTCAGATGCGGGAACAGGTTGAATTGCTGAAACACCATGCCCACCTGACGGCGCACAGATTCGATGGCTTGCACGTCGTCGCTCAGCTCAACGCCTTCCACCGTCAGACGCCCTGTCTGGTGTTCTTCAAGGCGGTTGATGCAGCGGATCAAGGTGGATTTGCCAGAGCCGGAGGGTCCGCAGACCACGATGCGCTCCCCACGGGCTACTGATAAATCGATATCGCGCAGCACATGGAAGTTGCCAAACCATTTGTTGACTTTAGAGAATTCGATGATGGGCGTGTGGGTGGTCGTGGACATCTTACTGTCTCCGGGTTCCGGTATTCAGGTGGCCTTCAAGCCACTGGCTGTAGCGCGACATGGCAAAACAGGCGATGAAATAAATGGCCGCAACAAAGAGTTGGCCTTCCATGAAAAATTTGCGCCAATCGGCGTCACCCAGTGCCAATTGAACCGCACCCGTCAGGTCGTACAAACTCACGATGGTCACCAGCGACGTGTCCTTGAAGGCACCAATGAAGGTGTTAACGATGGCCGGTACCACCAGGCGCAGTGCTTGGGGTAAAACGATTTTGCGTTGAATTTGCCAGTAGCCCAGTCCCAGTGAATGTGCCGCTTCAATCTGACCTTTGGGCAGGGCTTGCAAGCCACCCCGAATGACCTCGGCCAGGTACGCCGCGGTGAACAAGGTCATGCCAATCAGCACCCGCACCAACACGTCGATCTTGGCGCCTTGTGGCATCAGCAGCGGCAGGATGAAAGAGGCCATGAAGAGTACCGATATGAGCGGCACACCCCGAACGAACTCAATGAAAATCACGCACAGCGTGCGGATGGCCGGCAGTTGCGACTGACGTCCCAGCGCCAGCAAAATCGCCAGCGGAAACGCCACCACCAGACTCACGCTCGACAGCAGCAGCGTCAAGGGCAGACCGCCCCAGCGATCGGTGTCGACTGGGGGCAGGCCTGCAACACTGCCTTTCATGAGCCCATAAAAAACCGTGAAAACCACAACCCAGGCCAACACCAAGGCGGGACGCCAAAAAAAGCGAAGGCAACTCATCACCAGCAGCAGCACCAGCAGCGCCGATGCGATCAAGGGCCGCCACTGTTCCTCATAAGGGTAGCGACCAAACAGGATGAGACGTCCTTTTTCAGCCACCAAACCCCAGCAAGCACCCACGCCCTCGGCGGCGCGGCAAGCCGCATTGTCGGCTTGTACCACCGCATTCAAAATCGCCCAATTGAAGAGCGGGGGCAAGGCCACCAACAACAAGGCCAACACCAAAAGAGTCAAGAAGCTGTTGGCGGCGCTGCCAAAAAAATGCCTGCGTAACCAGGGCCAAACTCCGATTGCATCCGATGGCGGCTGTCGCGCAGCAAGTGGGGTAAAGACAGTGGGGGTCATCAGCGGTCCTGAATACGCACACGGCGGTTGTACAGGTTCATGGCGGCTGAGGTCAACAAACTGAGTGTCAGATAGCACAGCATCAGGACCGCAATGCATTCGATGGCGCGGCCTGTTTGGTTCAGTGCTGTCGAGCCAATGGAAACCAGATCGGGGTAGCCGACGGCCACGGCCAGCGAAGAATTTTTGATCAGATTCAGGTACTGGCTGGTCAGTGGCGGAATGATCACCCGCAGCGCCTGCGGCAATTGCACCAGCCGCAATTCTGCCGAACGCGACAGGCCCAGCGCCACCGCGGCTTCGTGCTGGCCATAGGCCACCGATTGGATGCCTGAGCGCACCACCTCGGCAATGTAACCCGAGGTGTAGATCGACAAACCGATCAGCAAAGTCAAATACTCGGGTGTGACGGCGCCGCCACCGACCAGATTGATTTCGGTGACTTCAGGGATGCTGAGCTCGCCAGGCGCGCCGCCCGCCAACCAGCCTAAAAACGTGAGCGCCAGCCACATCGCCACCCCTGTCAGGTGGGTGCGTGCAGGGCGGAATTGCCCAGTGGCTTCAAATTGGTGGACCGCCCTGCGGACCCAAGCCCACCAGGCAAAAACACCGGCCAGCAGACCGAACACGGTGCCCCAATGTCCAGCAGACCACTCGGGTAGCGGGTATTGCAAACCATTTTTGCTGAAGAACACATGGGCCATGGGCCGCAGCGGTTCTTCGATCGAAGGCAGCAATTCGGTCATGGCGAAATACCACATGAACAACTGCAACAGCAAGGGAATGTTGCGCGTCACTTCAACGTGCACCGCGCACAGTCCGCGCACCAGCAGGTTGTCGGACAGCCGGCCAATGCCGATCAACGTGCCCAGCAGCGTGGCCAAGACAATGCCGACCAGCGCCACGCGCAAGGTGTTGGACAAACCCACGAGGTAAGCCACCCAGTAGCCTTGTGCCGAGTCAAACTCGAACAGGCTTTCGCCAATGGCAAAGCCTGCCGGTTGTAAAAAGAAATCGAAACCACTTTGAATCCCGCGCGTGCGCATGTTCGCGAACGTGTTGGACATCAGGTAAGTGATGGCCAACACAAGCAGCACCAGGGTCAAAATCTGGTAGACCAGGCCTCGAAAGGCCTGGCTGCGCCAGGACCAGGCGCGAGAGCGCGGTGGTGGTGGCCGTGTGGGCGGTATGTGGGGGATCACCAGTTATCGAACGGGCGGCGCATACATCAAGCCGCCCTTGTTCCACTGGTTGTTCAGACCGCGTGGTAACTTAAGGGTGGACTTGGGGCCCACATTGCGTTCGAACATTTCGCCATAGTTGCCGACAGCTTTGATGGCGCGGTAGGCCCATTCTTTGTCCAGGCCGAGTAACTTGCCCGTATCTTCCGAGGCGCCCAGAATGCGCAGCACCACCGGGTCGGTGCTGCTCTTCATTTGGTCTACATTGGCTTGTGTGATGCCATATTCTTCGGCTTCAATCAGGGCAAAAACAACCCATTTCACAATCGCAAAAAACTCGTCATCGCCACGCCGTACGCTGGGGCCAAGCGGTTCTTTAGAGATCAGGTCGGGCAAGATGACGTGGTCATCCGGGTTGCCGGCTTCCTTGTTGCGCACCGAGGCCAGGCCCGAAGCATCGGTGGTGTAAGCCTGGCAACGACCTGAAAAGTAGGCTTTGTTGGTCGCTTCCAGTGTGTCAAACACCACGGGTTTGATGTTCAGCTTGTTCATTTTGGAAAAGTCGTTCAGGTTCTTTTCGGTGGTGGTGCCCGATTGCACGCACACCGTGGCACCTTTCAAACTCTTGGCGCTGGTGATCTTGGACTTTTTAGTGACCATGAAGCCTTGGCCGTCATAGTAGGTGGTGCCCGTAAAATGCAGGCCCAGCGAGGCATCGCGGTTCAAGGTCCAGGTGGTGTTGCGCGAAAGGATGTCAATCTCGCCGGCCTGCAAGACGGCAAAACGCTGGGACGCATTCAGCGGGGTCCATTTGACTTTGCTCGCATCATTGAGAAGCGTGGCGGCCACCGCTTTGCACACATCCACGTCAAGGCCTGACCAATTTCCTTGGCTGTCAGCCGCAGAAAAACCTGGCAAACTGGTGTTCACACCGCAGTTCAAGCTGCCGCGCGTTTTGATGGTGTCCAGGGTTTTGCCGGCCATAGCGGGCAAAGACAAGGTGGTCATGGCGGCCAACAGAGAGGCTGCAAGCCAAGGGCGGTGAATCAGAGATTGAACAGTTTGCATGGTGTGCTCTTCAAAAAAAAATCATTTTGCATGAAAAACAGATTTCATTTCAACGGGTTACCACCAAGTGAATAGCTTCGCTACCCAAGCAGTCGCCCGATTTGGGACAATACAGCCATGAACACCGAAATCACCATCACCCGCCCCGACGATTGGCATCTGCATGTGCGCGACGGCGACGCCTTGGCAGCGGTTGTGCCGCACACGGCCGCCCAGTTTGGCCGCGCCATCATCATGCCTAACTTGAAGCCGCCGATCACCACCGCGGAGCAGGCGCTGGCTTATGCCGAGCGGATTCGCCAAGCCGTGCCACCGGGCATGCGTTTTGAGCCCTTGATGACCTTGTATCTGACCGACAATTTGCCACCCGAAGAAATTGTGCGTGCCAAGGCGGCGGGGGCGGTGGCCTGCAAACTGTATCCTGCGGGTGCCACCACCAACAGCGACGCGGGCGTGACCGACCTGCGCAAAATTTACCCCGTGCTCGAAGCCATGCAACGCCAAGGCTTGTTGTTGTTGCTGCATGGCGAAGTGACTTCGCCGGACATTGATTTGTTTGACCGCGAAGCCGTCTTCATCGAGACGCAGTTGATTCCTTTGCGACGCGACTTTCCCGAGCTGAAGATCGTCTTCGAGCACATCACCACGCAAGAGGCGGCCCAGTACGTGGCTGGCGGCGACCGCTTCATCGGCGCGACCCTCACGGCGCACCATTTGCTGTACAACCGCAACGCTATTTTCACGGGTGGCATTCGCCCGCATTACTACTGCTTGCCGGTGCTCAAGCGCGAAACCCACCGCCAAGCCTTGGTGGCTGCGGCGATCAGCGGCAATCCACGTTTCTTTTTAGGTACCGACAGCGCGCCGCACTCGGCCCACTTGAAAGAGCACGCCAGCGGCTGCGCAGGTTGCTACACCGCACACGCGGCGATTGAGATGTACGCCGAAGCCTTTGACAATGCCGGGGGCTTGCACCAGCTCGAAGCCTTTGCCAGTTTCAATGGCGCTGATTTTTATGGCTTGCCGCGCAACACCGGCACCATCACCTTGCGCCATGAAAGCTGGACCCCGCCCGAGTCGTTTGCCTTTGGCCAAACCGAACTCAAACCCCTGCGCTCTGGCGAAGCTTTGCCATGGCGATTGGTCTGAAGTCAGCTCTGACGACCTGTCTGACGCGGGGTCTGCCGCCAAGTGTGGCTGACATCGATTGGTCAGCCCCTTGGCTGGCCGATTGGCGCGCGGTGGGTGAGCCATTGGCCCAACTTATTGCGGGCGGTATGCCGCAAGCCGAAGCCTTGAACATGCAAAACGGTGCGCCGGTGCGCTTTGTGCCGCAAACCGAGTTGCCCGCAGGCCAAGCCTACGAAGAATTCATTTTCACCCATCGCTGCGTGCCCACGCGGGAAGGTCTGCATGACTTTTTCAATGCCCTGTGTTGGATGCATTTTCCCCTGACCAAGCTGCGCTTGAACGTGTTGCAAGGCCAGGCCATTGCACAGGCCGGCGTGGGCGCAGTGCGCGGCCCACTGCGCGACGCGGCCACCGTATTCGACGAAAACGCGGCACTCTTGCAGGCCCCTGATGCGTTGTGGCTGGCCCTGGCTGAGCGGCACTGGCACGAGGCCTTTGTGGCGTTGCGGCCCCTCTGGCAGGAAGTCCGTTGGTTGACTTTTGGCCATGCGGCACTGGAGAAACTGGTTCAGCCCTACAAATCAATCACGGTCCACGTGTGGCGCGTGCCACAGGGATTGGCCGATTTACCTGCCATTGACGCTTGGCTGGCGCACGACCTGCTGGCTGGCAAACTGGCATCCAAGCCCTTTTGCCCGATGCCTGTTTTGGGTGTGCCGGGTTGGTGGCCTGCCAACCAAGAACCGTCTTTTTATGCCGACGATGGTGTGTTTCGCCCGGCACGCCACCCTCCATCTGTTACGCCCCAGTGAGCGAGGGATGGGTTTTTAAGCCTGCCTGTAAGCGATTGTGCTGCAGGGGTCATCGCCTGCAGGCAACTCCCACAAGGATGTCTATTTAGTGTGATTTACCCGTGAATTTTCAGGGGAATAAAGAAGGGTGACTTGATTTTGCCGGCCATCACCCGCATATTTCACGTATGAGCTTGGCCTTCGCCGGGCGATTTGTGAAAATACCATGAAGCGTATCGTTTTGTTTATCCTGACCAATCTGGCCGTGGTGCTGGTATTGGGGACCGTGGCCAGCTTGCTGGGTGTGAACCGCTTTCTCACTTCCAATGGCTTGAACTTGGGTGCCTTGTTGGGTTTTGCCCTGGTCATGGGCTTTGGTGGCGCCTTTATTTCCTTGCTCATCAGCAAACCGGTGGCCAAGTGGAGCTCGGGCGTACAAGTCATTGAGCAAGCGCAAAATGCCGATCAGGCTTGGCTGATCAACACTGTCCAAAAATTGGCCCACACCGCACAGATCGGCATGCCCGAAGTGGGCATTTTTGAAGGCGAACCCAATGCCTTTGCGACCGGCGCTTTCAAAAATTCGGCGCTGGTAGCTGTGTCCACGGGCTTGCTGCAAAGCATGACCCACGAAGAAATTGAAGCCGTACTGGCCCATGAAGTGGCCCACATCGCCAATGGCGACATGGTGACCATGACCTTGATCCAAGGCGTGATGAACACCTTTGTGGTGTTCTTGTCGCGGGTCATTGGCTACGCGGTTGACAGTTTTCTGCGTAAAAATGACGAAAACAGCAGCGGTCCGGGCATCGGCTATTACGTGACCTCTTTTGTGCTGGACATCGTTCTTGGCTTTGCAGCGTCCATGGTCGTGGCTTGGTTCAGCCGTCACCGTGAGTTTCGTGCAGACGCCGGTGCCGCTCAACTCATGGGCCGCAAGCAGCCCATGATGAACGCCTTGGCCCGATTGGGCGGATTGCACACGGCCGAGTTGCCCAAGGGCGTGGCAGCCTTCGGTATCGCTGGCGGCATCGGCCAACTTTTTTCGACGCACCCTCCGATTGAAGAGCGGATTGCAGCTTTGCAAAACAGCTGAGTGCACGGCGCACCTTTGAGGGGGTGCGCAGGCAGAGCGGGGGTAACCCAAGCGACTGACAAGGGCCCTGATGGGCCTTAAATTCAGGGTGTGAATTTTGACCTTGATCCCCTTTTCCGAGCCGCTCCCGTTCCCTTGCGCTGATGAGCACGCGCAAGCCCACACCCCCTTCATCACAGCGTCTGTGGACGCTCATTCATCTGCGCATTCGCCGTCGATTGATGTCTTGGCCTGCACCCGTCAGGGGCATGTTGTGGATGGCGCTGGGTGGTTTGCTTTTCTCACTGCTCAATACCATTGCCCGTCAGTTTTCCATGGAGATGGACCCTTACGAAGCGCTTTTTCTGCGCTATTTTTGCGGCCTGCTCATCATGCTGCCCTTGCTCTGGCGAGAGGGTTTTTTGGCCTACAAACCTGTCGATATCAAAGGCCAATTCTGGCGCGGTGGGGTTCATACCATCGGTTTGGTCATGTGGTTCACGGCCTTGCCGAAAATCCCCTTGGCCGACATGACCGCGATTGGCTTTACCGGCCCGATCTTCATCATGTTGGGGGCGGCCTGGTTTTTGGGCGAACCCATGCGCCGCGACCGATGGATTGCAGCCATGATTGGGTTTGCCGGTGTGCTGGTGGTGGTGCTGCCCAAAATGACCGGTGATGGGGGTTGGTACAACCTGGTCATGCTTGCATCGTCGCCTGTTTTCGCGGCCTCATTTTTAATGACCAAGGCCCTCACCCGTTACGAGAGGCCGAGTGTGATTGTCATGTGGCAATCGATCACGGTCTCTATCTTCAGCATTCCCATGGCCTTGATGCACTGGCAAAACCCCACGCTGTGGCAATGGGCGGGTTTCTTTGTGGCGGGTATTTTGGGCACTGCAGGCCATTACAGCCTGACTCGCGCGTTTCAGACGGCCGACATATCGGCCACCCAGTCGCTGCGTTTTCTGGATTTGATTTGGGCCGCCCTCTTGGGCTGGTGGGTGTTCAGCGACGTGCCCAGTCAATCGACTTGGCTGGGCGCTTTGGTGATTTTGTTCTCTACTGTTTGGATCGCCCGGCGCGAAGGGCGCAGGCGGGCTGTCCAAGTCGATTGAGTCATCAGTCGTTGCTGATCCCGCTGGCCACATGGCCCGAAGGCACATGCCTTGCCGCAGATTCGATGTGACCGGTCTGGTCGTCAAAGAAAAAATCGGGTTCAAACTCTTTCAAAAACTCACCCTTGGGCAAGCCGCCCAAAAACATGGCTTCGTCCACCTCAATGTTCCAGTCCATCAGGGTGCGAATCGCCCGTTCGTGGGCAGGTGCACTGCGCGCGGTGACCAAGGCGGTGCGGATGCGCATCTCGGGGGTCCCCTCTTTTTGCAGACGGTGCAGGGCCGCCAGCAGCGGCTTGAAGGGCCCGGCCAGCAAAGGCTGGGCCGCTTTGTCTTTTTCATGCGCCTGAAAGGCCGACAAACCCTCGGACTGAAAGACCCGCTCGGCTTCGTCAGAAAACAACACCGCATCGCCGTCGAAGGCGATACGCACTTCGTGCGGATGGGCTTCAGAGGCATGGGCGGAGTGCGGATAGACCTGCGCTGCAGGCACGCCAGCAGCCAATGCGGCCCGCACGTCGGCCAAATGGGTGGACAAAAACAGATTGGCATTCAGCGGTTTTAAATACCGCCAAGGCGATTGACCCCGCGTGAAGCTGCCGCGCTGAATGGACAAGCCGTAGTGTTGCGCCGAACGGAACACCCGCATGCCAGAGACCGGATCGTTGCGCGACAAGATCACCACCTCGACCCGTTGCGTATGGGCATCATTGAAGGCCAACAACTTGCGCACCAGCGAAAACGCCACGCCCGGCTTGGCCGGCACCTCCAAGCGCTCAAGTTGCAGCTTCATGTAGGCCCGGTCGTCTGTTTGCTCGAAGAGTTGGTTTTCCTCCTCAAAGTCGAACAAAGCCCGTGACGAAATTGCCACCACCAACTGCCCCTCCAAAGTCGCAGCCATCTTTATTTCACCCATTGGTTGAGTTGAATGATCGGCATCAGCACGGCCAACACGATTACCATCACCACGCCGCCCATGGCCACAATCAGCAGCGGCTCCAAAATGGTCGCCAGCGCCATGGCCCGACGTTGCACCTCGCCCGACAGTTGCTTGGCCGCGCGTTGCAGCATCAGCGGCAACTGGCCGGTTTGCTCACCCAACCGGGCAAACATGGACAGCAGGCCCGGAAAGCGTTTCTTTTGCGACAACGCCATGGCCAGGGGTGCGCCTTCGCGGACCAGGACCAGTGCCTCCAGAGCATCGGCCCGCATGGCGCGGTTGGACAAGGTCTCTGCAGCCGTTTGCAAGGCGCGCAAAATCGGCACCCCCGCGTTGGCCAGCATGCCCAAGGTGCCCGCAAAACGGGCGGCGTTGTAGCCAACCGACAAGCGGCCAATCAAGGGCAATCGCAGCCAAGCCGCGTCAAAGCGCAGGCTGAAAGCTTCTTGCTTGAGCGCTTTGAGCAAGGCCAAAGTGAAAGCGGCGAGCAGGGCCAGCATCGCCCATCCATAGGCACGAACAAAGTCGCTGAACGACAACATGGCGGAGGTCAGCCAGGGCAATTTTTGCTTGCTGCCGGCAAATACACCGGCCACTTGCGGGACCACCGAGGTGAGCAAGAAAATCACAATCGCCAGCGCCACAAGTGAAACAATGGCCGGGTACAGCGAGGCACCGATCAGTTTGGCTTTCAGGTTTTGCTGATCTTCCAGATCATCGGCCAGTTGTTCGAGCACCAAACTCAAATGTCCGCCTTGCTCACCCGCCCCGATCACGGCGGTGTAGATGGGCGAGAACTCGCGCGGATGCAAGGCCAGTGCCCGGGCCAGGCTGGAGCCGGCGTTCACCTCGGCGCGGATGCTGGCCACCAAATGGCCTTGTTTTTCTTCTTCGGCCTCTTCGCTGAGCGAGGCCAAAGCCCGCTCCAAAGGCAGGCCACTGCTGACCAGCCCTGCCAGTTGTCGGGTCCACACCGTCAGCGCGGAGGCACTGAACGCACGCCCACCACCGATGGAGCGGTTCCACCAAGGGGTGTCGCTGAGTGGTGTGTCTACGGCGAGTGGTGTGACAGCCAAAGGCACCAGCTGCTGCGTACGCAGTTGGGTGCGCGCAGATTTGACGCTGTCCGCCTCGATCACCCCTTTGCGGGTGACACCATCGGCTTGAAGGGCTTCAAAAGAAAAGGCGGGCATGGACGACATTATGACCAGTGGACATGGCCAGGCAAAGACAGGCCAACTCAGCGATGCAATTACAGCAAAACGACCTGCCCCGCGCTAGCGCTTTGCAGGCCGGGCAGTTGTACCCAAAGACCCAAGTCGCCCGAAAAACGCAGGTTGGCAAACCAGGCCCAATGGCGTGCCGGCCGGTGTTTGTAGTTCAAGCCCAGGCCCCAGCTGTCATGCCGACGCGCGCTGAACTATGTGATCTGCATCAATCTCTGGTGATCCGCACCAACTCCTGCGCGCTGGTGATGCCCTGGTCAACCAAGCGTTGGCCGTCTTCGCGCATCAGCACCATGCCGCTGGCTTGTGCGGCGGCGCGGATGTCGGCTTCGGCCGCTTGGGCGTGGATCTGAGCGCGTATCGCGTCGTTCGTCACCAGCAGTTCAAAAATGCCGGTGCGGCCTGCGTAGCCGGTTTGGGCGCAGTGTGTGCAGCCGCTGCCTTGGCAGTGGTTGCACAGTTTGCGCACCAGCCGTTGGGCTAAAACGCCCAAAAGAGAAGAGCTGAGCAAGAAGGGCTCGATGCCCATGTCGGTCAAGCGGGTCACCGCGCTGGCCGCGTCGTTGGTGTGCAGTGTGGCCAGCACCAGGTGGCCGGTCAGTGAGGCTTGAATGGCGATTTGTGCGGTTTCAAAATCGCGGATTTCGCCGATCATGATCACATCCGGATCTTGCCGCAAAATCGCGCGCAAGGCCTTGGCAAAAGTCAAATCGATTTTAGCGTTGACCTGGGTTTGGCCCACCCCGGGCAGCTCGTACTCGATCGGGTCTTCCACCGTCATGATGTTTTGGCGGTGCGCATCCAGCCGTTGCAAGGCCGCATAGAGCGTGGTGGTCTTGCCCGAGCCGGTTGGGCCGGTCACCAAAATGATGCCGTGCGGTTGCGCCACCAACTGCTCAATGTGCTGCAGAACTTGGCCTTGCATGCCCACGGCTTCCAGGGTGAGGCGGCTTTCGCTTTTATCGAGCAAACGCAGCACGGCCCGCTCGCCATGGGCGCTGGGCAAGGTAGAGACGCGCACATCGACCGCCCGAGAGCCCAGGCGCAGGCTGATGCGACCGTCTTGCGGCAGCCGTTTTTCGGCAATGTCCAGCTCGGCCATGATTTTCAGGCGCGAGATCAAGGCCGCATGCAGCGCGCGGTTGGGTTGCACCACTTCGCGCAGCGTGCCGTCGACCCGAAAGCGCACGCTCGAATGCCGTTCATAAGGCTCGATGTGGATGTCGCTCGCGCCGTCACGTGCCGCTTGCGTTAGCAGCGCGTTGAGCATGCGGATGATCGGCGCATCGTCACTGGTTTCGAGCAGATCTTCGATGGCCGGAAGGTCTTGCATCATGCGTGACAAGTCGGCTTCCGACTCGACCTCAGAGACCACCGCAGCGGCGGTCGATTCACCCGGGCCGTAGCGGGCTGAGTAGGCCGTGCTGATGCGTTGCACCAGTTCTGCCTCCTCGCTGTGCGTCACGGACAGTGCCTGTGCGGCGTAATGGCGCACTACTTCAGACACCGCTGCACGGTCGCTGCCGGGCGCCAGCCACAAGTTCAGGGCTGGGCCGTCTTCTTCCAGCAGCAGTTTGTGGCTGCGTGCGAAAGCATAGGGAAGGGGGTAGCGCATGGCGAAACCGGTCTCTTAGCGTTTCGGCAACTCAGGCATCACGGGGGCGCCAGTCACAGGCACCGCGCCATTGGGCAGCGGTTGGCTGTCGGACTGTGTGCCGCGCATGAGGTCGTAGCGGTTGTTCGACAAGCTGTCAGTGGCGGCCGCATCGCGCATGACCACAGGCCGCAAGAACACCATCAGGTTGGTTTTTTTGCGGGTCCTTGACTCCGACTTGAAGAGGTTGCCCACAAAGGGAAGGTCACCCAGACCGGGCACTTTTTCTTGGCTGTTGCCGAAGTCGTCTTGCAGTAAACCGCCCAGCACCACGATGGAGCCATCTTCCACCAACACGCTCGATTCAATCGAACGTTTGTTGGTGATCAAGCCGGTGGCCGAGCTGAGGGACGCCGAGTCCAGACGGCTGACCTCTTGGTAAATCTGCAGCTTGACGGTGCCGTTCTCGCTGATCTGGGGCTTGACTCGCAAGGTCAGACCGACGTCTTTGCGCTCAATGGTCTGAAACGGGTTCACCGTGCCGCCTGAGCTGTTGTTGTTGGTGTATTGCCCCGTCACAAAGGGCACGTTTTGGCCGATGACGATCTTGGCTTCTTCGTTGTCCAGCGTCAGCAAGTTGGGTGTGGACAGCACGTTGGCGTCGCCATTGGTTTGCAGGAAACGGGCCAATGCGCCCAACACCAAAGCGCCATCGCGCCGTTCACCTATGCCAATATTGAACCCCGTGGAGGCCGTCACTTTGCCGGCCGCCGCATTAGCCGCCAGAGACAGTAAATTGGTGCCGCCGACCGAAAAATTGGTGCCCAGCAAGCCCACTGTGTTCCCGCCGGTGCCGGTGCCGCTCATCCACTGCACGCCAAATTCAGCGGCCTTGTCGGCGCTGACTTCAGCGATCAGGCTCTCCACAAATACTTGCGCGCGGCGTTGGTCGAGCTTGTCGATCACGGCGCGCAACTGCCGGTATTGCGGCTCAGGGGCGGTAATGATCAAGGAGTTGGTGGCCGGGTCGGCTTGAATTTGCCCGCCGGTCGAAGCCTGTGCAGGCGCGGAACTGCTCGCCCCACCGGACATGGCCGCTGGCGGGCTGTTGGGTGCGCTGGTCAGGGTGCTGGCGCCGCTGCGGCCATCGGCCACCATGGCGGCGCGCAAAGTGCCCGCCAGTTTGGTGGCATCGGCATTCTTGAGGTACACCACATAAATATTGCCCGCACTGCCGTTGTTGTTGGCGCTGGGTTGGTCGAGTTGTTCAATCAAGGTGCGGACCAGTGAAACCCGGGCCGGATTGGCTGCGCGCACGATCAGCGAGTTCGTGCGCGGTTCAGCGACCAGGGTGGTTTTGTAGCCGTTGTCGGTTTGACCTGCTGCGGCTGGGACATTGGCCGCGCCCGAGTCGATCAATTTTTGCACCAAAGACGCCATGTCGCTGGCCAAGGAATGCTGCAGGCGGATGACTTCGACCCCCGTGGCATTGGCCACATCCAGCGCGGCCACAATGCGGCCCAGGCGCTGCAGGTTGTCGGCGTAATCGGTGATCACCAGCGCGTTGGTGCCGGGGTTGACGTTGATGGTGTTGTTCGGGCTGATCAAGGGCCGCAGCACCGCCACCAGGTTGTTGGCCGACTCGTGGTTGAGCTTGAAAATTTGGGTCACGATTTGGCCGCCGCCCAAAGGGGCGTTGCCCGCATTGACAGCACCGCTTTGCATTTTGGCTTCGGCCTCAGGCACCACGGTGTACAGACCCGACGACTCGACCAGCGCAAAGCCTTGGGTACGCAATTGAGAGGCAAACAAACGCAGTGCCTGCGCCGGTACCACGGGCACCGTGCTGACCAAATTCATGGTGCCTTTGACCCGGGGGTCTACCACCACGTTGTGGCCCGACAGGGTGGCCAAGGTGCGGGCAACAGACTCGATTTCGGCGTTGGCAAAGTTGAGCGTGATCTTCTCGTTGGATTTGCCTGAAGTGGCTTTTGCCGGCTTGTCAGTTTGCGACCAAGCGGGCTGCACTCCGGCCAGTGCCAGGCACATCAAGCCCCATGCCAATGGCAGAGCAGGCCAAGCTGGGTTTGTGCGCGGGCGTGAAAAAGAGTGTATTCGTGTTGGCATAAGGTTTTAACCCCAAGAAAGGAGGCTTCGCGTACCCTCGCGGCGGCCGATGATGCTGAGTAAATTGTTCAAAACCGCTTCGTGCTCGGGCAAGGCGCTGGCCTCACCCTGAAAACGCAAGCGTTGACCAACCCATTGGCCTTGTCCCGACAATAACAGGCTGCCCGACACGGTGGTCAATTTCAGGCCCGGTGTGGCTGTGGCTGTGGCCCCCGCATCCAGTTGCAGTTGGTAAGTGCCCATGGGCTTGAGCGGTGTCAATCGGGAAGCCATGTCTGTGGCGGTCAGGGTCAGGCCACCTTGCACCAACAGCCGCCCACTGAGCCACTGCAGGCGCAGTTGCTTGGGGGCAAGGGTCAAGTCGCCCTCGGGTTGCAGCGTGTTCCAGGGTGCGCCGAGTCCCGACAGCAATGCGGCTGGCCAGGTCGACGGTGTGTCTGTCATGTGCAGGCTTGCACCGCCCCATTCTGGTGTGATGTGCAGCAGCAGGCTTTGCGGCATGCAGCAGCTGGAGGTCAAGCCTAATTGCCCGCCCAAGCCTTTGGTTTCCAATGTCCAGTGAATGCGTCCAGGCAGCGCTTGGGCATCCCGGCTGCCGGCCCCACCGGTCAAGACCACTCGCGCCGAACCTTGCCACAGGGTGCCGCGGGCTTCTTGCAATTGAAGATGGTCCTGTGTGGCCATGGCCACCGCTTGCGCCAGCCATTGCGCCGGGACAAACGCCAGCACCATCAAAAGCCCACCCCAAAAGCTCCCCAACAGGGCCCAAGACCAAGGCGCTGGGGCTCGCGCTGGCGCTGTCGCTCGCTGCAGTTTGGGTTTTGACAAAGCGGGTTGCATGGCCATCACTTGGCCTCAAGAAGCAGGCAAACTCAACACCACCGACCCGCTCCAAACGGGGGGCTTGGTGGGTGTTGTGGATGTTGTGTTTGCAGGACTGGGCGCGCCTTCGCTGGCCAGGGCGGCGCGCTGCAACTTCGCCTCAACGGGCACAGCGCGCGCTTGCGTCCGCGCTTGGGTCAACCATTGGGCCAAGGCTTCGGGGGCGACTTGGGTCAATGTGACTGTGCAGCGATCCCCGGTGGTGTTGAGTTTGGCGTGGGTGCCCAAACGCTCTGTGGTGACGTTTTGCAAAGCCTTTAAAGCCGCAGCCTGTGTCATGCGCGGCAGTTTTTGCAAGGTTTGGGCCTGTGCTTGCAGCGCGGTCAAATGCTGCCATTGCGCATCCAATTGGGCTTGTTGGGCCGGTGCCTGTTGCAGCGTTCGCAGTGCGGGAGCCAGCCCCAGCCACCACAAGCCGGCCAGCGACAATACCCCTGTGGCCAGCAAGATCAGTCTTTGTTCGCGCAGGCTCAAAGCCGTCCAGCGTTGACGCAAGGCGTGGCGCACTGTGGGGCGCAAGGTGGGCCGCCCAAGTGCTTGGGTGTTCTTCATGGCGTTCCCAATCGTGTAACCCACCACTGATCACCCTCGCGACGGGCCGTGGCGCCCAGTGCTTGCAGACGGGTTTGCATTTGCGTTCTCTCTTCGTCTGACAAGTTCAAGCCTTTGACCCGAAGTTGTCCGGACTGAAAATCAAGAGCCTGAACGGCTTGACCTGTCGGCAGGGCTTGACCCAGTGCCGCGAGCAGGGGCTCCAGACCCTCAGCAGAGGTTTGCCCCGCAGCTTGGCGCAGGTTTTGCACTTCGCGGGCCATTTGCACAGGCGCATCCACCACCACCCGGATGTCCGGAAAGGTTTGCGTCATGAGCTGTGCCAAGCCGGATTGGCGGTTGCGCAAGTCGGTTTGCAGTTTCCAGGCCCAAGCATTCAGGCCCAGTACCTGGCTGATCAGCAAGACCGCCAAGCCCCAGCGCGCAGGCCGCCAAGCGGGCGATTGCCAGAGGGTTTGCTGTGTACGAACCCAGGTCTTGACCCAGCGTGCTGAACCCGTGGCGGCCAAATCAAATTGCGCCAGATCCCATTCGGATTGCGCGGCCCGGAGCAGCATGTGGGTCGGTTGTACCAAGCTCGGTTGACGTTGCAAGGCTTGGGCTGCGATTTCGGCCACGGCGGGTTCGGCCGACAGCGGCCAAGTCGCTTGCAGTGGGACGGTCCAAGCGGCGTGCGCAGGGCTTAAAGGCAGCCCCCATACCCCGGTGGGCTCGCAAGACCACAGCCAAGCGTCTTGGGGCGTGCCCACGACCCGCAACTGAGCGTCTTCTTCGCTCTGTGCAGGTTGCAGGGCCGGCACGATCCGGTTGACCGGTCGGCCGGCGGTTTCCAAGGCTTGCAAATGTCCTTGCAACCACGCCTTGTTGCACACCGCCACGCGGGTGCTACGGCCTGGTTGCCACAAGGGTTGCAGGGCAAAGTGCAAGGACGCTGGTTCGTCCAACACCCGGTCCTCCAGTAAACCCACCAAGGCGGCACGCAAGGACGCGCCGCGCAAGGCTTTGCCCGCTGGCAAATCAACCGTCAGCCAGGACAGGGCTTGCGCTGGTACCACCGCCACCACATCGGTGCTGCGACCCACATCAGGCAGCAAGCTGGCCGAAGCATTGCGCAGTTGCGCGGTCGCGCCTTCCTGCCCTTGGGTAAAGGCATACATGTTGGTGGGAGCGGCTGCCGACAAGGGCAGTGAAATTATCAAGGGGCTCATGACTTGTCTGATTGTAGGAGCCTGGCATCGGGCACGGGGCCAAGGAGGTTGTGTATGGCGCGGTAGCGCCAAAGGGTTTTGACCTGGCGGCCGATTCGCTCGACCAGCATGACATCTTCCTGGGCCAGATCGTCGATTCGCAAGCGGCCCCGAATTTCAAAGTACTTGGTGCCTATGCTGTGGGTTTTAGCTGTGACTTGTTCGCCCAGCACTTTGTTGGCGTCGGCCATCGTTTCAAGCGGTGGCCGGCTCGCACGTTGACGAACAAACTGCTGCGCAGCGGCAATGTCCAGCCCCGGCAAGCTCGCGTAAATGGCTTCTGCGCTGGCGGTATTGAGGTTCAGCGGCGTGGCCTCGGGCAAGACCGACACAAAAGGGGCCAAGGCGGTGACCGCCGTCGCGCTGACCCCCAGCCAGACCAGTTGCGCTGTGGTTTGTGGCAACAAAGCTGCATTGGACAGTGTGGCTTGCGGGGCAGCCCCTGGGGCTGCCGCCTGATGGGCCGCAAGCAATTGCTGGCCCATCAGGCCCAACTCACTGGCAGGCAAGCCCAGCAGATTGAACAGCTTGGCAAAGCTGGCCATCGCTTCAGCAGAGAGCTTGCCGTTGTCGATCAAGTTCATCACATTCAGGCGCGATTGGGCGTCGGTGATGCGGCCCGACAAAAACACCTCCGGATCACCGTCTCGCATTTGTTTGTCTTGCGACAAAAACGTGGACAACTTGGATTCTTGCAAACCCAGCGCCCAAGGCTCGGCCAAATGATCGGCTGGCCCCTTGTCTTCGCGCAACACCAGCCGTGTGAAGTCGAGCGCGCCGGTCAAAAGCCATGTGGTCTGGGTGCGTGAACGTTCGGCGGTTTCAATCTCGACGTTGCGCCATTGTTGCCACAAAGCGGTGGTGGCCAGTGTGGCCACCAAGGTGACTGTGATCATGGCGCTGATGAGCGCTGCACCGCGCGCGCCAGCAGGACTGCGGTGCACCAGGGGCCGGTGGGTGCATGGCGAAGTCATTGTGCCTGCCCTGTCAAAGTGGGTTTGACCCAGTCGAGGTTGATCTTGCCCCGCAGACTTTGGCCTGCAGGCAGGTCAAGGCTCAGGCGAATGCCGTCTGGGGCACTGGACGTGCCTGCTGGCGTCGGGCTGGTGGTATTTGGCGTGGCGGGTGTGCCCTCGCTGGACAAGGGGTTGGTCCAGGCGCCACCGCGGTAAAAAAAGATTTGCCACTGCAACAAGGGCCGCACGACCACCTCATGGGGCCGCTCTGCTTCGGTCGGGGTTTGGCCCCAGGTTTGCGCTCGCGACCAGGCGTTGGCCCAATCGCTGCGCAGTGTCAACGCATCCGACTGCCAACGCACCCAGTTGCCGTTGGCGCCTTCGCCTCTCAGTGTCCAGGCCACCACCTGCATGCTGGCCGGTTCATGCACGGGGTGGGAGCGCGTGATCCGCAGCACGCGGCCATCCCAATCGAGCGCAGTCGAGCCGCGCATTTCGGCCATGGCGTCCAGATCCGAACGCCATTGCGACAGCCCGACTTGCAGGGCCAGGGCGTCATCGGCATGGATTTGCAATTGGCTTTGGGCGCGGCTCATGCCTTCGAGCCCGCGCCAACTGAGCATGGCCATCAAAGCCATCACGGCAATCGCCACAAGCAATTCGATCAGGGTAAAGCCACGGGTCAGACGGTGCATCAATTGCGCCCCATCACGGTCGAAAGGGTGAGCACTTTCACATCCGCTTCGCTGACTTGGGCATCCACTCTTCTGAAGTTGGGGTTGGGCGTGGTTTGCACCGACAAGTTCACCATCAGAGTGCGTCCAGCTTGTTCACAAACGATGGCGGTGTCACCGGTGTTGGGCATTTGGCGTTGCAACTTCAGACGCCCGAGTTCGTTTTCTGCACACACCTGGGCGAGGATCGCCAAAGTCTGACGGTCTGCGTTGCGCGACAAGGCGGCAGTGGCTTTGAGCCCAGCCATCAAGGCAATGGCCACAATGCCCAGGGCCACCAAAACTTCGATCAGGGTAAAGCCCCTTGCCCCAGGCCGGCTCATGGGCGGCTCAACGAGGCCATGGGCGGTGTTGACTGCACCGTGAACGGACGCAGCCCGTCTGTAGTGACCCATAAAACGGCATGTGACCTGGCTGAAGAACTCAGCGCGACCGATTGCGCGCCGATGATCGGCTCCGGCCCCAGCAGCACGGGCTGGGCCGTCAGGCTGAAGGTTTGCGTATTCAGCCACGACTGCGGCAGATTGTTGCGCGCCAAGCCATCAAACACAAACCCTTCGGCTTGTGCCCGCCAAACCACAGGCACGCCCGTGGCTCTGGATTTGGCGCGGGCCGAATCGAGCAGCGCCGCCAGCCTTTGGGCATCTCGCTCCAAAGCGCTTTGCGCCGAATCGCGCAGAGACAGGCTAACCCCGGCGGTGCCGATGGCGATGACCGCCAACACCACCAGCATTTCGATCAGCGTGAAACCCTTATTGCCAGCTGCCAATGTCGGCATTGTTGCCTTCACCACCGGTTTGGCCGTCGGCACCAAAAGACAGCACATCCACTTCGGCTTTCAGGCCGGGGTTCATGAACAAGTAAGCACGGCCCCAAGGATCCGTCGGCAGCTTTTCAAGGTAAGGCTTCCAGTTGCCCGGGACCGGCTCGGTGGTCGGCTTGGTGACCAAGGCTTGCAGGCCTTGTGCACTTGAGGGGTAGCGCTGGTTGTCGAGCTTGTAGAGTTTGAGCGCTTGCATCAGGTTGCCCACATCCGTGCGGGCGGCGGTCACGCGGGCATCGTCGGCACGGCCCAGCACATTGGGCACGATCAAGGCGGCCAGCACCCCAATGATGGCCAGCACCACCATCAGCTCGATCAGGGTAAAGCCACGGGTGCGGCGAGCGCTCAAGGGCTGAGGGGCGTTCATCATGGCCATTGTTTCCATCGCGTGTTGATTCATCTGTTTCCATCATAATCGCAGTATGTTGCACTTTCCCCCTTCAAGCTGGATTGCCCGCTGGTTACCGGCGCTGACCACTCTCGTGATTTGGGCTTTGGCAGCCGCTGTGGTGGCTTACTGGGTGCTGCAGTTTGCGGGTGTTTCGGGGCCGCCGACGCAGACACCCACGGCATTGCGATTAACGCTTGCCGAGCCCGCGCAAAACCATTTGCAACGGGCGCTGGGGACTGTGTCCGCTGCGCCTGAGCTGGCTTTGGCGGCTGATGCAGGCGCCAGGTTTGTGCTGTCGGGTGTTGTGGCTTCAAGCTCGGGCCGAGGCTCCGCCTTGATCGCTGTGGATGGTCAAGCGCCCAAAGCGTTCAAGGCCGGTCAGGCTGTGGCAGAAGGGGTGGTGCTGCATTCACTCGCGCCCCGTCAGGCCCGTTTGTCGGCCACCGCGCGAGGCCCCGTGACGTTGACCTTGGACATGCCGCCTTTGTCGCCGCCTTGAGCATCCCCAATCTGAATCATTATTTTTGCAAGAACAAGCGGTACACCGGATTGTCTGTTTCTTCCACATGCGGAAAGCCTAAAGTGGCAAGAAATTTCTCGAACGCCTTGTTGTCTTTGGCAGGCACTTGCAGCCCCACCAAAATGCGGCCGTAATCGGCGCCTTGGTTACGGTAGTGGAACAGGCTGATGTTCCAGCCCGGCCGCATCAGGCTTAAAAATTTCATCAAGGCGCCGGGCCGCTCTGGAAACTCAAAACGCATCAAGCGTTCGTCTTGCGACAGCGCCGAATGTCCCCCCACCATGTGGCGGATGTGCTCTTTGGCCAACTCGTCGTGCGACAAATCCAGCGCCTCAAAACCGTGTTGGCTGAAGTTCTTGGCAATGCGGGCGCTCTCACCCTTGCCTTGGGTGGTCAAGCCGACAAACACATGGGCCTGGGCCGAGTCGTTCATGCGGTAGTTGAACTCGGTCACATTGCGCGGGCCACCCGGCAAGTCACCAATCAGCGCGCAAAAACGCTTGAAGCTGCCGCGCTCTTCAGGAATCGTGACCGCAAATAAAGCCTCGCGCTCTTCTCCCACCTCGGCCCGTTCGGCGACAAAGCGCAAGCGGTCGAAGTTCATGTTCGCGCCGCACAAAATGGCCGCGTAGGTTTTGCCTTTGGTATTGTGAGTGGCTACATACTGCTTGATGGCCGCCACCGCCAAGGCCCCAGCCGGCTCGACGATAGAGCGGGTGTCGACAAACACATCTTTGATGGCGGCGCACACCGCGTCAGTGTCAACGGTCATGAACTCGTCCACCAAGCCGCGGGTGATGCGAAAGGTTTCTTCCCCCACCAGTTTCACGGCGGTACCGTCCGAGAACAGACCGACATCGGTCAGGGTTATGCGCTTTTTGGCGGTCACCGAGGCAATCATGGCCTGCGAGTCGTTCATCTGTACGCCTATGACCTTGATCTCTGGGCGCACCGCCTTGATGTAATTGGCCACGCCACTGATCAGACCACCGCCGCCAATGGCGACAAACACCGCATCCAGCGGGCCGGGGTGCTGGCGCAGCATTTCCATGGCAATCGTGCCCTGACCGGCGATCACGTCCGGATCGTCATAAGGGTGCACAAAGGTCAGGCCTTTTTTCTTTTCCAGCGCAGCGGCGTGCTGATAAGCATCCGAATAGCTGTCGCCAAACAGCACCACCTCGCCGCCCAGCGCCTTGACCGCATCGATCTTGAGTTGCGGCGTGGTGGTCGGCATCACGATCACGGCGGTGCACCCCAAGGTTTTGGCGCCCAGCGCCACGCCTTGCGCATGGTTACCTGCCGAGGCGCAAATCACGCCCTTTTTGAGTTGCGCAGGCGTCAGATGCGCCATTTTGTTGTACGCCCCGCGCAGCTTGAAGCTGAACACCGGTTGCTGGTCCTCGCGCTTGAGCAACACCGTGTTGTGCAAGCGTGCAGACAGGTTGGGGGCAATGTCGAGCGCGGATTCACGGGCCACGTCGTAGACGCGGGCGTTCAAGATGCGCTTGAGGTAATCAGCAGGAGTGAGGTGTTTGGTCGGCATAAGCCCCATGATAACGGGCCAAAAAAAATGCCCCCGGCCTTGCGGCCGGAGGCAAATCCACCTTTTCAGAGGGTGGAGGAGACAATCGATGCGCACAAAAAAGCACGCCTGTTCATAAGTGTAGCGATTTTTTGCTGCAGTGCAACAGTTTACGTGCCGGTCATTGCAAAGAAGTGTGAAGTTTCTGCACACAAGCAAAGTGTCAAAGAGGCGATACGATCAAGGTTTTGCGCACAGAAAGAAACACAATGGAATGCACAGTCAGTTGGACCGGCGCTTCGGGCACCCGTTCGGGCATGGGTTTTGTGGCCGAAACCGGCAGCGGCCATGTTTTGACGATGGATGGCGCCCCCGATACGGTTAAGCCCGAAAACGGTGGCCAAAACCTCGCCCCTCGGCCCATGGAAACCGTCTTGGCCGGCACCGGCGGCTGCACCGCCTATGACGTGGTGCTGATATTGAAGCGCGGCCGACACGACGTGCGCGGCTGCAGCGTCAAGCTGACCACGGAACGCGCCGAGGTGGACCCCAAAGTATTCACCAAGATCCACATGCACTTCACGGTGACCGGCAAAGGCATCCCTGCCAGCGCCGTGGAGCGGGCCATTGGCATGAGCCATGAGAAATACTGTTCAGCCAGCATCATGCTGGGCAAAACGGCCGAGATCACCACCGGTTTTGAGCTACTGGACGTGGATTCTTGAAAATATGGAATTGATTTCCACATAATCGGGATTCGTGATCCCTCGCACACTCAGCCAAACCATTCGTCAAGTCAGCAGCAGCTTTCCAGTGTTGATGGTCACAGGGCCGCGACAGGTCGGAAAAACCACCTTGCTTGAAATGTGCAGCGCGGGTGATAGAGCCTATGTCAGCCTCGATGACCTGGAGATGCGACGTCTTGCGCAGCAAGACCCCGCGCTTTTTTTGCAAACATTGCCTGTGCCGGTGACGATCAATGAGGTGCAATAAGCGCCGCAGCTTTTCAGTGCGATCAAAATGGCCGTGGAAAAGGACGGACGAAACGGTCTTTTCTGGCTGACGGCTTCACAAAAATTGGAGCTCATGACCGGTCTGACCGAAAGTTTGGCGGAGAGTGGCCATCGTGGATCTGATGGGCTTGTCGCAAGCGGAGCAGCAAGACCGCGCATTGGCATCGCGGCCGTTCGTGCCCACGTCTGACTGGATTGGCAAGGCGCGGCAGCTTGCTAAACCCATGCCCCTCAAAGCCTTGTATGAACAAATTTGGTTAGGCGCCTATCCGCGCTTGGTTGCACAAGGGCCTCAAAGTCGTGACATGTATTACAGATCCTATGTCCAGACTTATGTGCAGCGAGATGTTCAAAACTTGCTCAAGGTCTCAGACCCATTGCACTTTCACCGATTTTTGAGTGTGACAGCCGCCAGAACCGGGCAATTGCTCAACTACGCCAACATGGCCAATGAACTCGATATCGACAACAAAACCGTGAAAGCATGGTTGTCCGTGCTGCAAGCGTCGGGACTGGTGTATTTACTGCAACCCTATCACCGCAATGTGACCAAGCGGATGATCAAGTCGCCTAAGTTGTATTTTCTGGATACGGGCTTGGCTGCGTCCCTGACCAAATGGGGCTCGCCCGAGGCCCTTGAAGCGGGCAGCATGTCAGGGCCTATGCTGGAGACATGGGCTGTCTCTGAAATTCTCAAGAGTTATTGGCATAACGGCAAAGAAGCTCCCTTGTATTTTTACAGGGACACCGAGCAGAAAGAGATTGATCTTTTGATCGAAGCAGACGACGTGGTTTACCCCGTTGAGATCAAAAAAACCGCGGCCCCATCTTCACAAGTCAGTCGGCAGTTTTTTGCTGCTCAAAATGTAGGCAAAAAAGTTGGTTCCGGGGCCGTGCTCTGCCTCACGGCGCGAGACGTACCGCTGTCAGACAGCGTCACGGCTATACCAATGGCCTATTTGTGATAAAAGCCTTGGCGGATTCAGCCCGACTTAAATCCGGTAGGCCACGGTGGTCATCACCTTGGCGGCCAATTTCATCAGTCCCCTGACGGGCAAAGGCAAGTCAACCGCGCCTGCCTTTTCGGCCATCCGGGCATGGGCCGCTTCGTCGGTTTTCATTTGCTGAATGATGGCCCGAGACGCTTGGTCGTTGGCGGGCAAGGTGTCCAGATGGCTGGCCAAATGGGCTTCGACTTGGCGTTCAGTTTCCACGACAAAACCCAGACTGACACGATCTCCCCCTAATTTGCCAGCAGCAAAACCAATGACAAAGGAGCCGACATACCAAACAGGCGTCAAATAAGAGCTGCGGTCCCCCAGTTCGGTCAAGCGTTCAGACGTCCAAGCCAAATGGTCGGTTTCTTCTCTGCCGGCCGCGTCCAGTTGCCTGCGCAGTGCGGGGTCTTTGCAGCTCAGCGCCTGGCCGGTGTAGAGGGCTTGCGCGCACACCTCGCCCACATGGTTGACCCGCATCAGCGCGCCTGACAGGCGCTTTTCTGCGTCAGTCAAAGGTACGCAAGCATCTTGCGCTCGCGCCAACGGGGTGGGACGCGCAGAACGCGCCGGGGCAAACAAGGTGCGCAAAGCAGTGTCGAAGGCGTGAATGAGGGCATCAGTATTCATAACCGGATTTTAGCGCGCCATGGGAAGGGTGCATTTGTTCTGGAAAAGGAGATTTCTTGAGGATTTTTTTCGTACAGCGGAAATCCTCTTGGTTTGAGATGCGCTTGTTGCGTGTGTACAACAAAAATAACCGTCAGATACACGTTTTCAACGATTTCCTTTGTGCGAGGGCGCTGGCTCTGGTGAAATAAGAGCAACTTCCCTAACGGAGGTTGGCTTGCGGTTAGAGGTTGTCGAAAAATTCACAACTCTAAGTTCGGGCCCTTGTTAAACCTTGGAGAAATTTGCAATGAAAAAATCACTGATTGCTTTGGCTGCTTTGGCTGCCACCACAGCTTTCGCTCAATCGTCCGTCACCATCTCTGGTCAGATAGACGCTGGTATCACCTCAGTAGAAGCTGGTTCCGGCGCTACCAAATCCACACAGACCACCATGAACACCGGTATCCACGGTGCTTCACGCATGCGTTTCATCGGCACTGAAGACATGGGCGGCGGCAACAAAGCCAACTTCTGGCTCGAAATGCAACCTAACCTACAAACCGGCTCTGTTGCTGCTGACTTGTTCAACCGTGGTGCTTGGGTAGGTCTGCAAGGCGGCTGGGGTGAGTTGCGTTTGGGCCGTCAAGGCACCAACACCATCGGCGCTATCTGCACCATCGACCAACACGGTTGCTACTCTGGCTTTTCTGGCGGCGGTATCTTGTTCTCCGGTCAGTCGGGCCCTGGCTCCACTGGCGGCGGCTGGATGTTGGCCAACCCCACACGCGGCGGCACACAAGCGCCTTCCACAGCTAACAACGCTCAATACGGCGCTGCAGGTGCCTTGGCTGCTACAGCCGGTATTGACGGCACACGTTACGTCCGTGCCGTTCGTTACAGCTTGCCAGCTTTCGTGACTGGTTTGTCTGTCAACGCCACCATGGCCTACGGTACCGTTGCTTCTGCAACAGCCGCAGCTGCTGGTAACAGCTCCGGTCTTGACATCACTTACGCTGCTGGCCCATTGGCTGTGGTGTTTGCTACCCAAAAGGCTGAAGCTACTGCTGGTGCAAACCAGACAGGCGAGTTGACCACATTGGGTGCTACGTACAACCTGGGCGTGGCCAAATTGGGCGCTGGTGTGCAACAAGAAAAAGCTGCTGGTACAGGCGTAGCCTTCACCAAGGGTGAGTCTTTTGCTTTGACTGCCACCATTCCTTTGGGCGCATTCACACCTTACGTCAAGATGGGTGAGCACAAGTACTCTGGCGGCACTTTGGGTGCAGTGACCAATGCCAAGATGTCCAACGTCGGCGTGCGTTACGCGATGAGCAAGCGCACATTTGTGTATGCTGACTACGTTTCCAACGGTGCCGTCATGACCAGCGCTACAGCTTCTTCCAAGTCGCAAGCTTCTCTTGGTATCAACCACTCTTTCTAATCTGACGCTGGCGTAAGCCAGTGAAGGGTTAAAAGTCAAAAACCCACCGTGGCAACACGGTGGGTTTTTTTGATTGTGCTGCTGATGCCTTAGGCCATTGGATCAGATCAGCCCAGGCTGTCAATGCTCCCGTTCGGTATTTTTAAAAGGCTTAAATTGAATTTTGATCAAATTAGTCCTGTTCAGGATTATTTTGACCCCATCACCTTGCTTAAGTCATGATGTCCTGATCGGGAATTTTCAGGACATCTCTCCATGATAAGCATCGACTCTGCTCAAAAATTGGGGATGGCGCTGCGAAGTGCGAGGAAAAAAATAGGTCTGACACAGGCTCAGTTGGCGCTGGCTGCTGGCGTGGGTTTGCGTTTCGTCGTCGATCTGGAGGGGGGTAAGAGCACAGTTCGCCTGGCGCAATTTCTTCGGGTCTTCTGCCTGAAGGTCATCTGCGTCGCTTGATCGCTCAGCACTATCAGGTATCCAGTCAGAATGACTTTGCATTACTCAGGGCCATAGGTGGCGAATGTGCTGGTGCTATTACCTTTGTACCCGCGGAAAATACGCCATGGACCACCGAAAAGTCAGGCGTGCAATGGTTGGGCGAGCAACAGCTTGAAGCCGTGCTGGATGAGTTGCCCCACCGCCCCATGCTGGCTGGACGAGAGGGAATTCGCTTGTCACTGGCAGGTGCCCAAGACAAATTGCCGGTGCTCTTCG
>CAMDKK010000017.1 GCA_945901045.1 Limnohabitans sp. Rim8 | reverse complement strand
AGGGGGCGTGGGTGCACAAGATGCAAATAACGACGCACTGACCTTTGGTGAATTCAAGCACGGCAATCACATCACAGACATCCAGCGTGATGGCAACGACGTGATTTTGCGGTTTGAGCAAAATTATTCGGGTAGCGCTGGGTTTGACTACCGCGTGCGTGACAGCAAAGGCGGGTGGACTGACGGTCAGATGAATTTCAATGTGATGGCGCAAAACGACCGGCCCTGGCTGTATGGCTTGCCGGGATGGTCATCCAGCAGCAATATGTCCGAGAAAATGGGTGGCGAGTTCACGAACCGTATTTATGCCAGTGATGTTGACGGTCGACCTGAGGATTTGCGGGCGGGAATTGCAGACAGTCCGCTGCATGGTGATGTTGCATTGACACAGGAGGGGACAGGGATAAGTGCCGGCAGTGGATTTCTTCCTGTTGGCAAAAGCTTGTCCTCGGGAACAACTGCATTTTCATGGGGTACCACCCCGCCTTCATGGGATTTGTCCTATAAAAATCACTATGGCGATGAGGCGACAGGGGATGTGAGCTTTTCTGTGGACGTATCGGATCAGCAGGGTGGCTGGGCGCGGCAGTATGTTCAAACTTTTCATCAAGGCTCCGTCGCCAGCAGAGGCGGTAAGCCTGTGGCGATTGATTTGAACGGTGACGGTATTCACTACTCCAACTTGGATGATTCCAAGGTGCTTTTTGACATCAATGGCGATGGCGTTAAAGACTTGTTGGCATGGACTGCTGCAGACGATGGCCTGGTTGTTTTTGATAAAAATGGAGATGGTCTGATTCAGGATGTGGATGAGGTCTCTTTCTTGTCATATCTGACTGGAGCCATGACAGACTTGGAGGGCTTGAGCGGCTTCGATACCGACAAAGATGGAAAGTTGACAGCCAAAGATGCGTTGTGGAGCAAGTTTGGAGTCTGGCAAGACAAAAATCAAAACGGGGTCACTGACGACGGGGAGTTCAAAGGCTTAGAGGCTTGGGGTATCAAGTCCATTGACTTGACCTCTGATCAGATGATGGATCAGTTGGGCGATGTCTACATCATGGGGAAATCCACCTTTGAGCGGACCGATGGCAGCAAGGGTGAGATTGCAGATGCTGCTTTCAGGTATTTGGATGCAGCCGACACCAGCGGAAAGAGCCAACCTAAGACATTCAATATCGACATTGAAGCCGTGATTCGCAAGCGCTTGGCGGATGCTCACACCAAAGGAGCCAGTGATGCTGAGCTCAACGCCATGTTGCAACGATTCATTTCAGATGTGGCCAACGCTGGAAATAAACAGATAGAGATTGCGGAGAGTGAAACCTCATCCTGGACAGAGGCAATGTTTGCAGAGCAAATGGCTTTGCAAAACATCCACAAGCAACAGGCGCTGTCAACATGATGTCGAAGTTCAAATCAAAAATGAAACTTGCAGCGGGCATGCTGTGCGCGTCGCTCTTGGCAGGTTGCGGTGGCGGTGGAGGTGGCGACAATTCCGCAGTCATCGATGCCAACTACCAGCTCAATGGCACCGTGGTCGATGGCTATTTGGTTGGGGCCAAAGTATGTTTGGACTTGAATACCAATTGGGTTTGTGATGCTGGGGAACCATTTGCAACGACGGGGACAGGCGGTCGTTACAAGTTGGACATTTCGCCGCTGCGGTATTGGGAAACCTATGACAAATTGGTCATTGCTGAAGTCGGCCCTGAGGTCAAGGATGAAGCTACGGGTAAGACCCTGAGAGAACAAGGCCAGTCAGGGTATGTTTTGGCTGCCAGGGGCAGTGTTAAGCCTGTCCTGACGCCCATCACGACGCTGCAGATTGCGAAACAAATGAGTGAAGGTGCCAGTTATGGTGAGCAAATTTATGTAGATGCAGTGACTGCATTGCTCAAAGACAGTGGAATGTCTTCCAGTAAGGCGGACTATTTTGATTCTTCTGAATCCTTTACCGTCACTGAACGTGCGCTCGCGCAGCGCACGGGTCGAGTTTTAGCAGCCGCGCTTTCTGTTACGCAAGCCAGGCTCAAGTCAGAAGTTGCGACCGTTTATGGGGCCAGTTCAGAGGGGTTAGGCGCTCGGGCTGCCGAACTGCTCACACAGGCGCTGTCAGCAACGCGTGCGTCCAATGCGGCAGAAACAGAGGCAGATCAATTAACGCGCATAAATCAACAGGTTTTGTCTACGGCCCTGAACTCTGATACTGAAAAGCTATTACGCAAGCCCATCAACACATTGAATGCAGAGACCGCATTGGCAACGGTGGGGAATGGATTTTACGACCCGAGCCTGGTTGGGAGTACGCCGCGCAGCTTGCTCACACTGGCCGCTCAAGGAGATGGTGGTGCGGTCGCAGCCTCCAGCTTTCAATACCGCAGCAGTGCTTGGGCTCGGGATGCTACCTACCAAAGCCAAGGTGCAGCAGGCTACCACCTGATCTACAGTTATCGAAATCTCAAAGACCCCAACACAATGGAGTCTGCTGTAGTCAATTCTTTGACCCCTGTGTGGTTCAAAGATGGCTTGGTGTTGAAGGAAAAATTCTCAGATGCTATGGGGTCACCTGTGCGGCAAGTGCAGATTCTGATGCGCGACGCTCAGGATTTGCCGTTTGCCGCAGTGCCAGCCTTGTCAACTGCGACAGGCAACTTTGGCACAGGTCATAAGGTCTACCAAATTAGGCGCAAAGCACTGGTGGATGAGTATGCGTTTGACAGTGTGGCTTCATTCTTCACGTCGTTGGCTGCTTTCAAGGCAAGCCCGCGAACTTGTTATGCCGGGGTGTGCTGGTCGATTACAAAGTCTGCAAGCGAGTTTGATATTGCATTCGAGGGCACGATGAAATTCACCACCACATCCAGTAATGGTTCATTGGATTTGGGAGAAGCAAAATTTGTTGAAACCACACTGGGCAATGTCAGATTGTTCGTAATGACATCGATTCCTGTCGGCGTCCAAAACAGGTCTGCATTTTGGTCAGCCAAAGACGGCCGCTACCCTGTCTTTGCTGATTTTGACAATAAGTTGTGGGTCGGGCACTACGCGCCCAGTGGCACCATTTGGACCAGTGATTGGTTACTGTCACGAACTGAACTCAACGCAGCATTGACTGCGATGTCATTGACACCGGTTGCCCCTTGAAGAAATGAACCGGACATGAACACTGATGATCAAATTCACCAAGAGTTGATGCGTTACCTGGAGTCAAAACACAAGGTTTCGGCTGATATTTTGATAAGCGACCCCAGCTTTCAGGATATGGATGTGGATTCACTCACCAAACTCGAAATACTTTTGCATGGCGACGACACATTTGGTTCCCATGTCCTGGATTATTTAGAGGATGGTCTGCTCACGGGGGCGCCCCCGACTCGCTTAAGTGAACTGGCGTTGTTGATTCCGCAATGCATGAAGCCTGCAAAAGAGGTGTTTTTACAGCGTAAATTGGCGCAATCCGTCAAAGAATCCTCTGACAGCTCGGGTGTCATTTGATGGGTTTAGCGCGCGGTGCGCAGATCTACATCACAGAAGTAGGACTGACCTGCGCTTTAGGCCGTGGCTTGAACGTGGTGATGGATGCGCTGCAAGCCAATGAATGTGGTTTGTCATTGCATGATGTGCATGGCTATCCGACGGCTGTGGGCCGTGTGAATACCGTTTTGAATGTGGAAGAACCATTTTTATCAACCCGTGACCGTAGCACGCATTTGGCTTTGGATGCCGTTGCACAGACTTCCGGTTTACGTGGATATGACCCGCACCGGATTGGTTTGTTTTGGGGAGTGGGGTTGGCAGGGGCACATTGGATCGAGTCGACCTATGAGCAGTATTTTTCTGACCTTGCGGCATCTCGGCTTTCACCTTGGACCGTACCCGCCATCATGCCGAACGCAACTGCTTCTACTCTGGCTATGAAATATGGTGTGCGTGGGGCTTGTTGGACGACGGCGAATGCCTGCGCCTCATCGGCTTTGGCGATTGGACAGGCCATGCAAGCGATTCAATCAGGGCACGTTGATGCAGCCATTGTGGGTGGCAGTGATGCCATGTTAGTGCCCGGGATGTTGCATGCTTGGGCACGCATGCGGGTGCTGGCAAGAGTCGTTGATAAAGATGTATCTCTGGCCTGCCAACCTTTTGATCAGAACCGCAATGGTTTGTGCTTGGCAGAGGGGGCGGCTTGCTTGCTGATCGAAAAGGGCGATGTTCTGCAGCGACAGGGGCGCAAAGCGCTGGCTCGATTGTCAGGGTTTGGTCAAAGTTGTGATGCCATGGACCTGACGGAACCTTCGGTTTCGGGTCAAGTACACGCAATGCAACAAGCACTGAAGCATGCGGGTTTGCAACCTGGTGACATTGGTTATTTGAATGCGCATGCCACCGGCACACGAAACGGTGATCGGGTGGAAATGATGGCGGTTAACAAAGTTTGGGGTCAAGCTACCAATCAATGTCCAGTGTCCACAGTGAAGTCGGCATTGGGTCACACCATGGGGGCTGCAGGTGCGATTGAAGCTGTTATTTGCGTGGGGATTTTGGCCAGAAAATGGGTGCCGCCCACACTTGCGCTAGTGACACCAGATTCGGAATTTGAAGATCGCTGGTTGCCTGCAGGCCATGGTGTCGATATGCCTGAATTGACTCATGTGATGAGTAATTCATTTGGATTCGGAGGCACCAACGCCTCGTTGGTGATTACAAAAGAATAAGCCAAGTTCTCAAGTTTGAAATTGGAATCAATGATGAAAATTCGTTTTGCCGTACCGGAAGATAAAGAAGCACTGATTGAGTTGGCTCTTGAGAATCAATCTGAAATTGCGCATGGCAACATCAGTGTGAACAGGCAGCGTGTCGATGATGCCTTGAATGGCTTGTTTTTATTAAATCAAGGCTCGCATGTATTGATGGTTGCAGAGACCATTGAAGGCAAGTTGGTCGCAGGTTTGATGGGCTGTGTTGAGCGCTACTACTACAGCGATGAATTGCAAGCGCAATTGATTCAGTGGTATTTGCGCCCAGATTTTCGTGGAACTTCGATTGCACCGCGCCTGGTCAAAGCATTTGTGGAATGGGCCAAGTCAAGGGGAGCAAGCGAGGTGTTTATGGGCATTTCTTCGGGGGTCCACGTGCAGCAAACAGATCGAATGATGCGTAAATTGGGGTTTACGCATTTGGGCGGAAATTATGCGGTGAATTTGAAGGCGCAACGACCGAAACAAGATGCACAGAACGAGTCGGCATGAGCGTTGAAACGATGCAATCTACCAAAGGTTCATCCGGCCTTCTTGGTAGCTTAGTCGAGAAAACCGGTCTCGATTGTGTCCGCTTGATCGCCATGTATTTCGAGCGCCCTGTCGATGCGGATTGGCTGTGGCGAGAGTTTGCCCAAGAACATGTGGGTTTTGACCGCATGTCTGTGACCCGCAGCTTGAAGCATTTGGGCTTTGGCGTACAACTGAAAAAAAGTAACGCAAAAACTCTAGCGCGTGCTGCTTTCCCGTCCTTGGTGGAGATGAAAGATGGTAGTTTTGCTGTCGTGGGCAAGGTGACGTCTGAAGGAATTTTATTGCAAGTACCTGGGCAGCTGGCTCCGAAAATGGTCCCATTGGCGCAGTTACTCTCAGAGATAAAACCGCAATGGTTTGTGATCTCCAAAATGGGGACGACGTGGGTCAGTGAAAAATTTGGACTGAGCTGGTTTTTCAAGGCGCTGCTTCGCTACAAAGGTTTGCTCGGAGAGACACTGGTCGCCAGTTTTGCTTTACAAATATTTGCACTGGTTTCTCCCTTGGCCTTTCAGGTGGTGATTGATAAAGTCCTTGTTCACAACGGCCTGTCAACCTTGGATGTGATTGTGATGGGCTTGGCTTTGGCCAGTGTGTTTGAAATTATTTTGACAGGTTTAAGAACCTATGTTTTGACACACACCACCAACCGGGTGGATGCTGAACTGGGGGCCAAAATTTATCGCCATTTGCTTGCCTTACCCATGACCTATTTCGCGACACGCAAGGCGGGTGAAATTGTGGCAAGAGTCCGTGAGATGGAGTCGGTACGGGCATTCTTTACGGGTTCTGGTTTGACCAGTGGCGTTGATTTGTTTTTCACCATTTTCTTTTTAATGGTCATGGCCTATTACAGCCCTGAACTGACTTTGGTGGTTGTGGTCAGCTTGCCCTTGTTTTTGGCTGTAGCGATGATTCTGATTCCGTTGCTGAATAAATACGTAGAGGATCGGTTTGTGAAAGCGGCTGAGAGCCAATCATTTTTGGTTGAATCCATTTCGGGCATGGAGACAGTGAAATCAATGGCTGCAGAATCTCGCTTTCAACGCCAGTGGGAGGAAAAACTGGCTGAATATGTGCGCGCCAGTTTCAAGACGGGGCACCTCGCAAACATGACCCAGCAAGGGGTGCAATTCATCAGCAAGGCATTGAATTTAGTGTTACTTTGGATGGGCGCCAAGTTGGTTTTGTCAGGCGACATGACGGTGGGGCAATTGATTGCCTTCAATATGCTTTCAGCACGTGTAAATGCACCGATTTTGCGCTTGGCAACGCTTTGGCAAGAATTTCAACAGATGCGGGTTTCATTACGCAGATTGGGCGATATTTTGGATGCGCCCACTGAGGCCGCGCCCAATGCCGCATTGTCGTTGACACGTTTGGTGGGTGACATCGGCTTCGAAGATCTCAGCTTCAAGTACCGAAGTGATGGGCGAGAAATTTTACGTAATCTCTCCTTGCAGGTGAAGGCGGGTGAGTTGGTGGGCATTGTGGGTTCGTCTGGGTCTGGCAAGAGTACGTTGGCTAAGTTGCTTTTAAGACTTTATGTGCCTACTCGTGGTCGCGTGTTATTAGATGGTGCTGACTTAGGGGGGATCAATCCCATTTTGATTCGCAGGCAAGTGGCGGTTGTGACCCAGGATGTCGTTCTTTTTTCTCGCACAGTGCGTGAAAACATCGCAATGGGGCTGGTAGATGTGCCTTTTGATGAAGTCGTCAGTGCTGCAAAGATGGCTGGTGCAGATGACTTCATTCGAAAGCTGCCCCAAGGTTATGACACTGTTTTGGGTGAGCGTGGATCCAATCTGTCTGGTGGTCAGCGTCAGCGGATTGCGATTGCACGGGCCTTGGTCATGCAGCCTCGAATTTTGATATTGGATGAGGCGACGAGCATGTTGGATGCCGACACGGAAATGCAATTTTGGAAGCATATTCGCGCCATTGCTGATCAACGTACCGTGATTGCCATTACGCATCGGTTATCAACAGTTTTGGACATGGACCGCATCATTGTGATGGAGGATGGTGAAATTGTGGAGTCCGATGAACCAAGGGAGTTGCTCAAAAAACGTGGACGCTTTGCTGAACTGTATGAAATGCAGATGGGCTTAAATGCTGGACAAGCCCATCAGGTTGTAGGGGCCTTGGCATGAAATTCACTGGGCAAGTTTTAGATGCAGTCTGGATAAAGAGTAAAAAAAAGTTTTTAGAAACATTTGAAGGCGGTGATTTAGAGGCCTTCTCGCCGACGATGCTTGAAGTTCAGACGTCACCCCCTGCACCGCTGGCGAGATCAATTGCATGGTCAGTTTCTGCCGCCCTTTTCCTGTTTGCACTTTGGAGCCTGTGGGCTGATTTCGATATTACGGTTTCTTCTGTTGGTAACGCCATTCCTTCTGCCAAAACCAAGGTGGTTCAAGCCTTAGAGGTGGGTCGCGTCACAGTGATTCACGTCAAAGATGGTGACGAGGTTCAGCAGGGGCAACTGCTGATTGAGTTGGATGCCACAATGGCTGCTGCTGATCGAGAAAAGTCAGGCCAAGACACACAGGATGCGCAATTGGATGTGCTCAGGTTAGGCGCTCAATTAAGGGGGAGTAGCCAATTGCCAACGCCACCTCGCAATGCGCATCCAATCACAGTGGAAAGGCAAAAGCATTTGCTGTTGAGCCGTGTAGGCGAGCAAGAGCAAAAAATGGCAGTGCTTGAACAAGAGATTGCAAGAAAGTCGGCTGATTTGGCGGCGACCTATGCCAATATGCAGAAAACTGAACAAACGCTTCCGATGCTTCAACAACGCTTGGCTATGCGCGACAAGCTTTGGAAAGAAGGATTTATGGCAGAGATTTCAGTGATCGAAAGTCGTCTTGAGGTGTCATCGCAAATCAATGAGTTGGCTGTTTTTAAGGAGCGCCTCAAGGAGTCAAAGTCTGCGCTCAAGGCGGCGGATTTGGCCAGGTCCCAGGCCCAAGCTGAATATGTTTCGCGCGTTTCAGCTGAAATGACCGATGCGCAAAGGCGAATGCAAACGGGTCATCAAGAGTTTGTTAAAGCGTCTTATCGAGAAGCCCGTCAGATGTTAACGGCACCCATCTCAGGCACAGTGCAGCAACTGGCCGTCAATACGGTGGGCGGGGTTGTGAATGCGACGCAAGGGTTGATGACTGTGGTGCCGAAAGAAGGTGGCATTGAGGTCGAGGCGAAAGTACTCAACAAGGACATTGGTTTTTTACGGATAGGCATGCCCGTGGCCGTGAAACTGGATGCATTTGAATTTACGAAATATGGATCACTCGACGGTGTGGTGCAGTGGGTCGGTGCAGATGCCATCAAAGATGAGCAACTAGGGCAAATCTTTCTGGTTCGGATTGTCCTCAAAAAAACGCACTTGCCAGTGGCCGTTCAAGGTGGCCACCCGGAAATTCGGATCGGCATGTCCGTGACGGCCGATGTGGCAATTGGCAAACGCAAAGCCTACGAGTATTTCTTGGGGCCTTTGCTTAAATACAAGAATGAAAGCCTAAGAGAGCGGTAATCACCCTGCCGACCCCAGCGCCAATCCCGCATGCTCGCGCAGCGGGTGAAAATGGATTTTGGGGAAGCGCTCTTGCGCCAGCCGCACGTCATAGGGGCTGGTGCACAAATAGGCCAAGGTGTTGGCGGCGTCCAGTGACATGCGCTGTGGGTAGGCGTTGGTGAATTCACGCAGCTCAGCGGGCGTGTCGGCGGTGATCCAGCGGGCGCCGGTGTATTGGCAGCCCTCCAGCCGCACGTCACAGTCGTATTCGGCTTTGAGTCGGTGCTGCACCACTTCAAATTGCAATTGACCCACGGCGCCCAAAAGCATGGGTCCACCCACCTCGGGTTTGAAGACCTGGATCGCGCCTTCTTCACCCAACTGGTCCAAACCTTGTTGAAGTTGTTTCGTGCGAAGCGGGTTCTTAAGGATCACAGTCATGAAGAGTTCAGGCGCGAAGAAGGGCAGGCCGGTGAACAAGAGGTTGGCCCCATCGGTGATGGTGTCGCCCAATTGCACGCCGCCGTGGGTGGTAAAGCCGATGATGTCGCCCGCATAGGCTTCGTCGACCGCTTCGCGGCGTTGACTCAAAAAGGTGACCACACTGGTCGGGCGCAGTTCCTTGGCGGTGCGCTGTACTTTGAGTTTCATGCCCGGTGTGTATTTGCCAGAGGCCATGCGCACAAAGGCGATGCGGTCGCGGTGATTCGCATCCATATTGGCCTGCACCTTGAACACCACGCCTGAAAATGCACTGTCTTCAGGTTGAATGTCTTTGACCACGGCTTGTTTGTTCACCAGCACCGAGCTGGTGCGAGGACGCGGGCTGGGTGCCAGGTCCACCAAAGCGTCCAGCACCTCCATGACACCGAAGTTGTTCACGCCAGAACCAAAGAAAACCGGCGTTTGCTTGCCCGCTAAAAAGGCTTCTGGGTCAAACACGGGTGAGGCACCGGTGGCCAGTTCCATACTCTCCATGGCGGTTGCCCACTCTGCGCCAAAGCGTTCAGTCAAAAGGGTTTGCTGAATCAGGGAGTGGGTTTCAAAATCTTGCGGCAAACGTTCACTGCCCGAGTCAAACACCGTCATGGCCTGGGTGCGAAGGTTGATGATGCCGCCAAAGCTTTTGCCCTGACCCACCGGCCATGTCATGGGCACGCAGGGCATGCCTAACTCGCGCTCGACTTCGTCCAGGATGTCGAGCGGGTCGCGCACCTCGCGGTCCATCTTGTTGACGAAGGTGATGATGGGCGTGTCGCGCTGACGGCAAACTTCAATCAAACGGCGAGTCTGTGCTTCCACACCGTTGGCCGCGTCGATGACCATCAGGGCCGAGTCGACGGCGGTGAGCACGCGGTAGGTGTCTTCTGAGAAGTCTTTGTGGCCAGGGGTGTCGAGCAGGTTGATCACGTGGTCGCGGTAGAGCATTTGCATGACAGATGAGGCCACCGAAATGCCGCGCTGCTTTTCAATTTCCATCCAGTCACTGGTGGCATGGCGCGTTGCCTTACGGGCCTTGACCGAACCGGCAATCTGGATTGCCCCTGAAAACAGCAAGAGTTTTTCGGTCAGCGTGGTCTTACCCGCGTCGGGGTGGGAAATGATGGCAAACGTCCTGCGGCGCCGGGTTTCGAGGGCATAGGTCACAAAGGGTCCTGATTGGATAGCACGGGTCAACCGACTATTGTAGGAGCTCGGCTTTGAAGCTTGCCTGCAAGCGAAATCCCCGGATATTTGTAGGAGCTTTCTTGCAAGCCATAGGTCTTTGAGCGCAAATGTCCTTATCGCCAGCAGGCTGGCTTTTACAGGTGTTGTTAGCATCAGCAGGCTTGGGAGAGATGCCCAGCAGGCTGGCTGCCAAATGGGGTAGAATCGTGCCCATTCCGAGGAGCGTTGCAGCGCCCCCCAACCTTCAGGTTGTCAGCGGGGCGTGAGGCTCGGAACCTACATCAGCAACCACGCTCATCCACACGACGTGCGGTGAGCCTGTTTTTTTAATTCAGAGCTTGGCGTATGCGTGTGGCCCATCCTTAATTGCTTTGGAGCGAAAAACATGAATGCACGTTTAAACAAAACCATCAACGCCGATTGCGTCATTGCCGATATCGGCTTGGCCGATTGGGGCCGTAAAGAAATCAAAATCGCCGAGACCGAAATGCCGGGCCTCATGGCCATCCGCCAAGAGTTCAACCAGGCGCAGCCTTTGAAGGGCGCGCGCATTACCGGCTCTTTGCACATGACCATTCAAACGGCCGTGTTGATCGAGACCTTACAAGCCTTGGGCGCCAATGTGCGTTGGGCCTCTTGCAATATCTTTTCTACACAAGACCACGCCGCCGCAGCGATTGCCGCCGCCGGCACGCCCGTGTTCGCCATCAAGGGCGAAACCTTGACTGACTACTGGGACTACACGCACCGCATCTTTGACTTTGGCGATGCCAACACCGAAGGCGAAGGCCCGAACATGATCTTGGACGACGGCGGCGATGCCACCTTGCTCATGCACCTGGGCAAGCGCGCTGAAACCGACGCGTCTTTGATCGCCAACCCCACCAGCGAAGAAGAAGTGTGCTTGTTCAACGCCATCAAAGCCAAGCTGGCCGTGGATTCGACCTGGTACAGTCGAAAGGGCGCGCACATCATTGGCGTGACCGAAGAAACCACCACCGGCGTGCTGCGCTTGAATGAGATGGCCGCCAAAGGCAGCCTGATGTTCCGTGCCATCAACGTGAACGACTCGGTGACCAAGAGCAAGTTTGACAATCTGTACGGCTGCCGCGAATCCTTGGTGGACTCCATCAAGCGCGCCACCGACGTGATGATCGCCGGCAAAGTCGCTTGCGTGGCCGGTTACGGCGACGTGGGCAAAGGTTCTGCCCAAGCCCTTCGCGCTTTGAGCGCCCAAGTGTGGGTGACCGAGATCGACCCGATCAACGCCCTGCAAGCCGCGATGGAAGGCTACAAAGTCGTGACCATGGAATACGCTGCTGACAAGTGCGACATCTTTGTCTCGGCCACCGGCAACAAGAACGTGATCCGTTACGAGCACATGGCCGCCATGAAAGACGAAGCCATAGTGTGCAACATCGGCCATTTCGACAACGAAATCGATGTCGTGTCTTTGGAAAAGCTGCAGTGGGAAGAGATCAAGCCCCAGGTCGATCACGTCATCTTCCCCGATGGCAAAAAGATCACCCTGCTGGCCAAAGGCCGCCTGGTCAACCTCGGTTGCGCGACCGGTCATCCCAGCTTTGTGATGTCGTCCAGCTTTGCGAACCAGACCATTGCCCAGATCGAATTGTTCACCAAGCAAGATGAATACGAATCCGGCAAAGTTTACGTGCTGCCTAAGCACCTGGACGAAAAAGTGGCCCGCCTGCACCTGAAGAAAGTTGGCGCCATGCTGACCGAGTTGAGTGACGAGCAAGCCGCTTACATTGGCGTTTCTAAAAACGGTCCTTACAAAGCCGACGCTTACCGTTATTGATCCCCACCTGATGCGGATTGATCAACTTCTCGTCGAGCGGGGCCTTGCGGCCTCGCGCTCACAAGCCCAGCGGCTGATCGCCGCGGGCGTCACATGGCGCTTGCATCCTGGAGATTGGCGTCCTGTGGTCAAAAACCGCGACGAGGTACCAGAGGGCGCAGAGTTGGTCTTGCAAGACGATGCGGAATCCCGCTACGTATCACGTGGCGGCTTGAAACTCGAAGGCGCTTTGCGCCTATCGGGCTTGTCCGTCAAAGGCCTGCGCTGCTTGGATGTGGGCCAAAGCACCGGTGGTTTCACCGATTGCCTGCTCCAGCAAGGCGCATCCGAGGTGGTGGGCATCGATGTGGGCCATGCGCAAGTGCACGAGCGCATTCGCGCCGACGAGCGGGTGACTTGCATCGAAGGCGTGAACGCGCGAGAACTGCAGTTGGACGATGAGCGCATTCCCGAGGGCACCGAAGGTTTTGATGTGGTGGTGGGCGATGTGTCCTTCATTTCACTGACCTTGGTGCTGCCCGGTGTGGTGCAGTTTCTCAAGCCCGAGGGTCAGTTGCTGATGTTGGTCAAGCCGCAGTTTGAGCTGCAGCCTGGCCAGGTGGGCAAGCACGGCATCGTGCGCGATACCTCGCTGTATGCTTTTGTGGAAGACCGTGTTCGCACGGCACTGGCGGGCTTGGGACTGAAGACCACCGCTTGGCAGGACAGCGTGATAGACGGTGGCGACGGGAACAAAGAATTTTTTGTTCAGGCGGTTTGGGCGCATCCCCAATCGGTGCTGAAGGACCGTGATCGCCAACGCGCGGCCAATGTGGCTGCTGCCGAGAAGGCTGTTCAGGATGCGTTGGACGACTACTGAAATCGAAGGAATTTGCAGAGATGAAAACGTCTTTGAAGGTGCCAGTGAGTCTGGAGTTTTTTCCGCCCAAGACCCCAGAAGGTACAGATAAGTTACGCGCAGTACGCGCTCAGTTGTACGCCTTGAAGCCCGAGTTTTGCTCGGTCACTTATGGCGCGGGTGGCTCCACGCAAGCAGGCACCTTCGCGACAGTCAAAGAAATATTGGCTGAAGGCGTTGACGCTGCGTCGCATTTTTCTTGTATCGGTGCCACCAAGGCGTCGGTCAGGCAAGAGTTGGCTACGCTCAAAGAAATGGGTGTCAAGCGCTTGGTCGCTTTGCGAGGTGATTTGCCCAGCGGCTACGGTGCGGGCGGGGAGTTCCATTTCGCCAGCGACTTGGTGGAGTTCATCCGAAGTGAAACGGGTCATGACTTTCACATTGAAGTGGCTGCCTACCCCGAGATTCATCCCCAGGCCAAATCCCCCGAGGCTGACTTACAAGCCTTTGTGACCAAGGTCAAAGCGGGTGCAGATTCGGCCATCACTCAGTATTTTTACAACTCCGACGCTTACTTCCGGTTTGTCGACGATGTCTTCAAACTAGGCGTCGACGTGCCCATTGTGCCGGGTATCATGCCGATCACCAGCTCGACGCAGCTGATGCGCTTTTCAGACGCCTGTGGCGCCGAAATTCCGCGTTGGATTCGTTTGCGCCTGCAAGGCTTTGGCGACGACACCGCCTCCATCAAGTCCTTTGGGCTGGACGTTGTGTCTGACCTGTGCGAGCAGTTGAGCAATGGCGGCGCGCCCGCTTTGCATTTCTACAGCATGAACCAAAGTGCCCCCACATTAGAGATTGTCAGCAGGCTATGATCTCGGGTTGGGTGGTTTTATGAGTCATAAAAAATACACTTTTTCCTGTGGAATTTTTTCGGTCAGTGTTTTGCTGGCGGTGTTGCTGTTGGCGCCGCTGCGGGCGACTGGCGCAGAAATGGACAAACCCAGCGAGTCGATCGAGATCACCGATTTTCCTGAGGTGATCAAGAGCGCAGTTAACACGACCCTGGAGGGCGCGTTACAAACCGGTAGCGCTTTCGAAGCCGGGATCGCTTCTTGGTATGGCCGTGCTTTTCAAGGTCGTCGCACAGCCAGTGGTGAACGTTTTGACATGAACCTGCTGACCGCCGCACACAAAACCTTGCCCTTGGGCACGGTGGTGTTGGTGCGTAACCCGGTCAACGGGCAAACGGTGGAGGTCACGATCAATGACCGAGGCCCATACCTCAAGGATAGGATCATTGACCTGAGCTACCGCGCAGCCTTGCTGTTAGGCATGATCCAATCTGGCAAGCAAGCTGTAGAAGTTCACCGCCGCTGAAGCGGTGCAAACCCCTTACCTTTCGTCGTAACTGATCACCACCGTGTCTGAGGTGGGACGGGCTTGGCAACTGAGCACAAAGCCTTGGGCCGACTCCCAGGCTTCGAGCGTGAAGTTCTTGTCCATCACCACCGAGCCCTGCATGATCTTGGCGCGGCAGGTGCAGCACACGCCACCTTTGCACGAATAAGGCAGGTCCAGCCCGCAGGCCAGTGCGACGTCGAGCACATGTTCGTGGGCGTGCATCCGCAGTGAATGGGATTTGCCGTCCAGCACCACGGTCAAAGCAATTTTTCCTTGTGTCAGATCTGTGGTGCCCAACACCGCCTTTTGGCGCTGTAAGGGTGTCAGGGCTTCGAGGGTGGGCGATGTAAAGCGTTCGCTGCGCAACCGGTTGGCGGGCACGCCTTCGGCCAGCAAGCCTTTTTCTGTGGCTTGGATCATGGCTTCGGGGCCGCAGATGAAGACTTCGTCCATGCTGGCCGCTGGCAACAGAGCTTGCACGATCTGGCGTACTTTGGCTTCATCAATGCGGCCTTCGAACAAGGGCGCTTCTTGGGCCTGGCGGGAGAGCACATGAATCAAGGTCAATCGATCGGGATAGCGGTCTTTCAGGTCTTGCAGGGCTTCGTTGAACATCACACTGCTCATGCGGCGGTTGCCATAAACGAGTGTGAACTTGGCTTCAGGCTGCTCTTGCAATGTGCTCGCCAGGATCGACAAAATAGGGGTGATGCCCGAGCCAGCTGCAAAACCGACGCGGTGCAGCGCGCGCGGGCGTTGCGAGACAAAGCGACCCTCGGGTGCCATCACGCGCAGCGTGTCACCCGATTGGAGTTGGGTGGCCGCCCAATTGGAAAACACCCCGCCTTGAACCGGACGGATGCCTACTTCCAGTTCATTGTGGGTGTTCAAATGATGCCGTGCTGAGCTGATGGAATAACTGCGGCGGACATCAGCACCCTCAATCGTGGCGCGCAGGGTCAGGAACTGGCCGGGATGAAATTGAAAGATTTCTTTCAATGCGGCAGGAATGCCCAAGCGGATGGCTACCGCGCCTGCGGCTTCCGGGTGGATCTGCACAACAGTGAGTTCGTGAAAACGAGGTGCTACGGACATGGTGGGGTCGCGCCGTGGCGCGTATCAATAAGGTTTGAAGTAGTCAAAGGGCTCTAGGCAGTCCAGGCATTTGTACATGGCTTTGCAGGCGGTGGAGCCAAAGTGAGAGGTTTCCGTGGTGTTGACCGACGCGCATTGAGGGCAGGCCACAGAGGGTGCAAGCGGTGATCGGGCTGCAAACTGCACCACATTGGATGGCACTGCTTCACAGGCGTGCGGTGGGGCAATGCCGTATGCACGCAATTTTTCTTTCGCTTCGGGTTGCATCCAATCGGTGGTCCATACGGGTGAGAGCTGGGTGATGACTTGCGCAGCAATGCCGTGCGCATCGAGCGCAGCTTTCACATCGTCTTCGATTTGTCCCATGGCAGGGCAGCCGCTGTACGTGGGCGTGATCACCACTTGGAGGCCCTCTGAGCCATCGCGTACTTCGCGCAAGATGCCCAACTCACGCAGCGTGATGATCGGAATTTCTGGGTCGGTCAGTGGCGCGAGTAAGGCCCAGACGCGGTCGTGCACGGCTTGTCGTTCTTCACTCGTCTGACCAAAGGGAGCTCTCATGGGGGTGCTTACCAGGTCGCAGTAGGATGTGCACGGGCCAGGCTCTGCATGTCGGCCAGCACAAAACCAAGGTGCTCTGAATGAACAGATTGTTTGCCCGTAGACACAAAACCCCCTGCAGCAGGGCGGGACAAGGTGGCATCTTCCAGTGCTTGATCAACGATGGCGTTCCAGTCGGCTTGCAGGGTGGATGTATCCATCCCCATGCCGCTTTGGCAGGCTGCGGTTTCGTGTGCGCTGGGCGTCCAGAATTCCTGCGTATAAGAGAACAGGTGATTCAGCGCGTTTTGTGCACGTGTGTGCGACTCAGGCGTGCCGTCACCCATGCGCACCAGCCAGTCACGCGCGTGGCGCAGGTGGTAGCGAACTTCTTTGAGCGACTTGGCTGCGATAGCGGCCAGCTGACTGTCTTGAGATTTTTGCAGTTTGTCCCAAACCAGTACCATGAAGGCGCTGTACAAAAAATTGCGCACGATGGTGGTGGCAAAGTCACGCTCGCTGGAGGCGGTGGGCAGCAGCGCGTTGCTGTGTGGCAATTCCAGCAGGGTGTAGTTCAGAAAATCCGGCACATCGCGAAAGTAGGCGAGCGAGTCTTCCGTGGCACCGTGGCCCAACAACTCGGCAGCGCGCTGGTACAACAGGCGGGCTTGGCCGATCAGGTCCAGACTGTTGTTGGCCATGGCGATGTCTTCTTCCAGAACCGGGCCATGACCACACCATTCGGCATTGCGCTGCCCCAAGATCAATGCGTTGTCGGCCAGGTGCAAAAGATACGTTGCACTCATCACATGTGGCCCACTTCTTTAGGAATGTCATAGAACGTGGGGTGACGGTAAACCTTGTCTCCCGAGGGCTCAAAAAATTCAGGTTTGTCGTTGGGTTCACTGGCCGAAATGGCGCGGGAAGGAACCACCCAGATGCTCACACCTTCTTGGCGGCGGGTGTACACATCGCGGGCCATTTGCAGTGCATGCGGTGCATCTGAGGCGTGCAAGCTGCCGCAGTGCTTGTGCTCCAGGCCTTGCTTGCTGCGAACGAAAACCTCCCAAAGTGGCCATTCTTTGAGTGGAGGTGATGTGGAAGGCGTGCTCATGCAGCCTCCTTCATGTGGCGTTGCTGTTGTTTGTTGGCGTGGGCCATGGCGGCGTCGCGCACCCATTGGCCATCGTTCCAGGCTTTAACGCGTGTGCCCAGGCGCTCTTTGTTGCAAGGCCCGTTGCCATTGACCGTAGCCCAGAACTCGTCCCAGTCGATCTGCCCGTAATCATGGGCTTGGCGTGTCTCGTTCCATTTCAAGTCGGGGTCAGGCAAGCTCACGCCCAGTACCATGGCTTGGGGCACGGTGGCGTCGACAAACTTTTGGCGCAGGTCGTCATTGCTGATGCGTTTGATACCCCAGCGCATGCCTTGCACGCTGTTCGGGCTGTCGGTGTCAGGGGGGCCGAACATGGCCAGACATTTCCACCACCAGCGGTTCACGGCGTCTTGCACCATGTCTTTTTGGGCTTGCGTGCCTTGCATCATGACCAGCAGCGCTTCGTAGCCTTGGCGCTGATGAAAGCTTTCTTCTTTGCAGACACGCACCATGGCGCGGGCGTAGGGGCCATACGAGCAGCGGCACAGGGGAATCTGGTTCATGATGGCGGCACCGTCGACCAGCCAGCCCACAACACCGATATCGGCCCAGTTCAGCGTGGGGTAGTTGAAGATCGAGCTGTACTTGGCTTTGCCGGTGTGCAAGGCGTCGAGCATTTGGTCGCGGCTGGTGCCCAAGGTTTCGGCGGCGCTGTAAAGGTACAGGCCATGCCCGCCTTCGTCTTGCACTTTGGCGATCAAGATGGCCTTGCGCTTTAAGCTGGGGGCGCGGCTGATCCAGTTGCCTTCGGGCAGCATGCCCACGATCTCGCTGTGCGCGTGCTGGCTGATCTGGCGCACCAGGGTTTTGCGGTAGGCCTCAGGCATCCATTCACGGGGTTCGACTTTGCCGTTGGCGTCGATGCGGGCGTCAAACTGCGCTTGCAGCGCGGCGTCTTGCGCGCTCAAGACCTTAGGGACGGCCTTCAGGCCAGCGGAAGATGGGACTTCGCCCTGTTCCGGGACGTTGAAAGATTGTGTATACAAGCTGCTTCTCCTGCGCCAACAACAGGTAGCGCCTAGGCCAGTATACATAATTAACCGACCGATCGGTCGGTTAATTATGTATTTCCGTCTAAGGTTTATCCCCGGTGGCCGTGATCGGTCAGGAATGCTCCAGGCTGAAGCTGTGTCCGGTGCCGCGTGCCAAGACAGGGCCCACCACATCAATCGCTTCGCGCAGCTTGTCTTTCAGACTGAACGGGGGGTTGATGACCACCATACCGCTTGCGGCCAAACCGGCGGTGGTGCCGTCTGCGTGGCGGCCAATCGACAAGGTGGCATGCAACCAGGATTTTTGAGCCTGATTGGCCAATGTCTTCAGGCGTTTGGGCAAGTCATGTGCCTCTACCCGCGCAATGATGGGGTACCACACGACATAGGTGCCCGTCGCAAAGCGTTTGAGGCAATCTTGGATGGTGCTGGTCACTTTGCCATAGTCGGATTTGATTTCGTAACTCGGGTCCATCAGTACCATGGCGCGGCGCGAGCCTGTTGCAGAGGGCGGTGGTGGCAGCAGCTTTTTGAGGGATTCAAAACCGTCTTCACGGGCAATCATGATGGCACGACCCGCGTCCAGTTGGGCCACATTGGACGCCAGGGTCTTGGCGTCAGTCGGGTGCATTTCAAACAGTTTGAGGCGGTCGCGCGCAGCGTGGCGCATCAGGTGTTGGATGATGAATGGGGAGCCCGGGTAGATCTTGGCCTTGCCGTTCGGATTGAAATGGGCCATCACATCGAGGTAGTCTTGCAGTGCTTCTGGGATGGCGGTGTGATTTTCCAGCGCAGTGAGCAACTTGAAAATACCGTACTGCGCTTCGGCCCCGGTCTCTGAATAATCACCGTCCAGGCGGTACAGTCCCGCACCTGCATGGGTGTCGATCAGGGTCAATCCTGGCTCTTTGTGCATGAGGTGTTTGAGCGTGGCGACCAAGGTCATGTGCTTGAGCACATCGGCGTGGTTGCCGGCATGAAAGGCGTGGCGGTAACTGAACATGGTTCGATGGTAACCAAATTCCACCCACGTCCTTGATTTTTTGTATAATAGAAAGCTTCGCAGCGTTTGATTGGCCCCGCGGCGAAGGCTCAGCAAGTCTGACTTGTTGGGTAGTTACCACCTAAGAGGTTCTCACTAGAGGAACGCCGACCGTGGAAAAGGGCCTGACAAACCTTTCTTTTAAAGAAAACTCATGACTACAACTTTCAGCGCAAAACCCGCTGAGGTCGTGCACGAGTGGTTTGTGATTGACGCGACCGACAAGGTCCTCGGACGAGTAGCCAGCGAAGTTGCTCTCCGTTTGCGCGGCAAACACAAGGCCATTTACACGCCTCACGTTGACACAGGTGACTACATCGTCATTGTCAATGCAGCACAACTCAAAGTGACCGGCACCAAGTCTTTGGACAAAGTGTATTACCGTCACTCAGGATACCCCGGTGGTATCACTGCAACCAACTTTCGCGACATGCAAGCCAAACACCCTGGCCGTGCACTCGAAAAGGCTGTCAAGGGCATGTTGCCCAAAGGCCCGCTCGGTTACGCCATGATCAAAAAACTCAAGGTGTACGGTGGTGCTGAGCACCCCCACACCGCCCAACAGCCCAAAGTGCTTGATATTCCTGCTGGAAATTTAAGGAGCGGTTCATGATTGGTGATTGGAACAATGGCACAGGCCGTCGCAAATCCAGCGTCGCCCGCGTGTTTCTGAAAAAAGGCAGTGGCAATATCACGGTCAATGGCAAGGACATCCAAGCCTATTTTGGCCGCGAGACTTCGATCATGATCGCCAAACAACCGCTGTTTTTGACAAACCATGTCGAATCTTTCGACATCATGATCAATGTGCACGGTGGTGGCGAATCCGGACAAGCCGGTGCTTCGCGCCACGGCATCACCCGCGCCCTGATCGACTACGATGCAACGCTCAAGCCCATGCTGAGCCAAGCTGGTTTCGTCACGCGCGATGCCCGTGAAGTGGAACGTAAAAAGGTTGGTCTGCACGGCGCCCGTCGCCGTAAGCAATTCTCGAAGCGTTAATCCGCTTTCTGCCCTGGCTAAAAAAGCCGCAACTGCTCGCTGTTGCGGCTTTTTTTCTTTGTGCATAAGGCGCTTTGGGGCATACCCCCAAGCCCAGTAGCGTTACTCGGGCCGGTCATTTTGAATAACCTACTACACCGCTATACTATTAAGCATTGATTCCGGAGAATACCCATGAGCGCACTTGCAGAAAATATCCAGACCGAAATGCCCGAACCGATTGTCTTTACCGACAGTGCTGCGGCCAAGGTGGCTGACCTGATCGCCGAAGAAGGCAATCCGGATTTGAAATTGCGCGTTTTTGTGCAAGGCGGGGGTTGCTCGGGTTTCCAGTATGGTTTCACCTTTGATGAAATCACCAACGAAGACGACACCACCATGAGCAAAAACGGTGTTTCATTGTTGATCGACGCCATGAGCTACCAGTACCTGATCGGTGCTGAGATCGACTACAAGGAAGACCTGCAAGGTGCGCAATTCGTGATCAAGAACCCGAACGCGACGTCGACTTGTGGCTGTGGGTCATCCTTTTCAGCCTGAGTTTTTAAGCACTCAACGGGGGTAAATGGCCCCCAATACACGGGCGCCTTGAGCGCCCGTGACGCTTTTTAAACTGGCTGTTTCGCGGTGAACCGCTTTGAAGGCCAACCACGCAAAGGCCGCAGCTTCCACTTGCAAGGGCGGCAGTCCATGCGCATCTGAAGTCTGAACGGACACTTTGGGCAGCCAGGCGGCCAGGCGCTGCATCAAAAACAGATTCAAAGCACCACCACCACACACCATCAGTTGCTGCGCATCTGCGGCGTGTCTTTGCAGATCATTTGCGCAAGCGCGAGCGGTGTATTCGCACAGGCTGGCTTGCACATCCGCAGGGCTGGATTGCAGGTGGAGTGTCAAATGTCCGGCGAGCCAAGTGGGGTTGAACAAATCCCTGCCCGTGCTTTTTGGGGGATCAGCCTGCAGGAACGGCTCACGCATGAGTGAGTCCAGCAGAGCGTGGTTCACCTTGCCTGTCGCTGCCCATGCGCCATCCCGATCAAAAGCTTGTCCGGTGTGTTGCTGGCACCAAAAGTCCATCAGAGCATTGCCTGGTCCGCAGTCAAAACCGGTCACGCCGCCATGGGCTTTGAGAACGCTGATATTGGAGATGCCACCGATGTTGAGCACGGCCACAGTGCGGCCGGATGCGGCAAAAATTTCTTGATGAAAAGCCGGCACCAAGGGCGCGCCTTGACCACCAGCGGCCAGATCGCGGGTTCTGAAATCGGCCACCACGTCAATGCCTGAGAGCTCAGCCAGCAAGGCGGGATTGTTGAGCTGAAGGGTGTAGCCGACCGCTGGGTGGCCGTTGTCGGGGCCGGCATCGAATTCCAATGGTCGGTGGCGGACAGTTTGACCGTGTGCCCCAATGGCCACAATATCAGACGCGGAGCACTTGGCTTGGTTCAGCAACTGCTCACAGACTCGGCTGTACAAGCGCGCCAAGCGATTGCCTGCCAAAGCGGCTTTGTGCAATTCGTTGTCGCCAGGGGTGTTGAGCGCCATGAGTTGATGGCGAAAGAGATCGTCAAAAGGACAAAAAGCATGTTGCTCAACATGCAGTCGGCGTCGGTGATCGTCCGTATCAATTCGCAACAACACCCCATCGATCCCGTCCAGCGAAGTCCCGGACATCAGGCCGATGTAGCGCTGGGGATTGCCGACGGCGGGCAATTACTGGACGTTGCTTTCACGCAATTGGCCAGCAGATGCCAGTTGCGTGCGGGCCAAATCGGCCATTTTGTTGAAGCCAGGACGCGTAGCTACCGATGCAGGCCCCGAGTTTTGACGGGCTAATGTCAGGGGATCGACGTGCAAGCCATTGATGCGGAATTCAAAATGCAGATGAGGGCCGGTGGCCCAGCCCGTAGAGCCCACTGTTCCCACCGTTTCACCTTGCTTGATGCTTTTGCCCTTGCTGACATTGATTTGATTCAAGTGGGCATAAAAGGTGGACTGGCTGGGGCTGTGTTTGACGATGACTACATTGCCATAACCGCTTTGATGGCCAGCGAACTCCACCACGCCGTCCGCCACAGACATGGCTGGCGTACCCGTGGGGGCGGCATAATCCACGCCCAAGTGCGCACGGTTGGTCTGAAACAAGGGGTGAAGACGCATGCCAAAGCCGCTGGACATGCGCGAAAAGCGCACCGGTGCCGCCAAGAAGGTGTTTTTCAGGCTCTTGCCATCTAAGCTGTAATAGTCGCCCTTTTGGCCAGGTTCTTGAAACCACACGGCTTGGAAAGACTTGGAACCATTGACCATCTCTGCACTCAGCACTTTGCCAGCACGCAGCGGTTCCCCATCGGCTTCAAGTGCTTCATAGACGACCGAGAAACGCGAGCCTTTGCGCAGTGATCGGTGAAAGTCAATTTGTGAAGAGAAGATGTCGGACAGTTGGCTGGTCACGCTGTCTGGGATACGCGCTTCATCCGCTGCGGCAAACAAGCTGGTCTCTACCACCGCACCGGAGTACTGGGTGTTGGCGACCAAAGGCGCTGTTTCCAGAATGGCGGTAAAGCCTTCAGGCGTGCGCTTGATCGTTAATCGTTGAAAGACTGTATCGGTTTCATTGCGCAACCAACGTGTGGTGAGCGACAGCAACTGTTGGCGTTCATTGGCTTGAGCACTGATGTTGCGTCCTGCGCGAACCAGACCGTCTTTGGCCAAAGCGTTCTTGCGCAGGAAGGTGACCGCTTCAGGGTCCACGATGGCCAAACGGCGCAACAAGCTCTCAGGTGTGTCGGAGCTGCGGGTGATTTCGCTGCGAAACAATTGCATAGCTTTGAGGTCCAGCGATGTGGCTTGCTCTTGCAATTGCAGTGTCTCTAAGGGCGTGGAGACAATTCGTACGGGCAACAGAGCTGCATCAGGCCCCAGGTTGGCGACCGCAAAAGCGCCGCCCCCGCCGCCAAGCAAGACGAAACCCACCACAGCCATGAAATGGCGGGGGTAAGTAGTCAAGAAAATCTCGATTTCGCCCAAAACACGTAAAACGCTCAGGACCGGAATGCGAAACTTCAACGGCAATGAATAAACAAAAGCTTCCATCGAGGATCAGGTATTTGCGGGTAACAGCCAAACTAAACTTGGCCGAAACAGCAAGAAAATAGGCCGGGACACTTAAAATAAAGTATCCGAGGAGGTGCGATTATAGTGCCCCGCGCACTTTCTGAACAGATAAAAACCCTTATGAATCAAGCGCAAGTTACAAAATTCCCGGTTACTGACAAAGTTCAGGAGGCGATGGCGGTGAGTTTGAGGGGCTGCGATGAACTGATTCCTAAAGAGGATTGGCTGAAAAAATTGGCCAAATCAGAGGCCACAGGAGTGCCCTTGCGCATCAAACTGGGCTTGGACCCGACGGCGCCCGATATTCACATCGGTCACACGGTGGTGCTCAATAAAATGCGTCAATTGCAGGATCTGGGGCACCAAGTCATCTTTTTGATCGGTGATTTCACCAGCTTGATCGGTGATCCCTCCGGTCGTAACAGCACCCGTCCGCCGCTCACGACGGAACAAATCAAGGCCAATGCTGATACTTATTACCGTCAGGCCAGCCTGGTGTTGGACCCTGCCAAAACTGAAATCCGCTACAACAGCGAGTGGAGTTTGCCCTTGGGCTCCATGGGCATGATTCAGTTGGCGGCCAAGTACACCGTGGCCCGCATGATGGAGCGCAACGACTTTCATGACCGCTTCAAGGCCGGTACACCGATTTCCGTGCATGAGTTTCTCTACCCGCTGATGCAGGGCTACGACTCGGTGGCGCTCCAGTCAGACCTTGAGTTGGGCGGCACCGACCAAAAATTCAACCTGCTCATGGGCCGCCACTTACAGGCCGAATATGGTCAGGAGCCGCAGTGCATATTGACCATGCCCCTCCTGGAAGGCCTGGACGGCGTGGACAAAATGTCCAAGTCCAAGAACAACTACATCGGCATCAGCGAGGAGCCGAACACCATGTTCGCCAAGGTCCTGTCCATTTCGGACATCTTGATGTGGCGCTGGTACACCTTGCTGTCATTCAAGTCCATGGCCGAGATCGAGGCCTTGAAGAAAGAGGTCGAAGCCGGGCGCAACCCCAAGGAGGCCAAGGTGGCCTTGGCCAAAGAAATAACCGCGCGTTTTCATGGCGGCATCGCCGCAGAGTCGGCCGAGCAGGATTTCATCAACCGCAGCAAAGGTGGGGTGCCTGACGAAATCCCTGAAGTGACACTGTCAGGAGCGCCTTTGGGCATTGGGGCCTTGCTCAAGTCGGCTGGTTTGGCACCGTCCACCACCGAAGCGGGCCGCCTGATTGAGGGCGGGGGCGTGCGCGTGGATTCAGTGGTCGTTAGCGACAAGGGCCTCAAACTCGAAGTGGGTACATACGTTGTTCAAGTCGGTAAGCGCAAATTTGCCCGCGTGAACCTGAGTTGAGTGCATGAATCCCGTCACCCGAGCCCTTTTGCTGTCCCCTCGCGGCATGCTTTGGGCCTCTGTTGTCGTGGCGGTGGTGACCATCACCCTCAAAACGCTCGCGTGGTACATCACCGATTCGGTGGGCTTGCTTTCAGACGCCATGGAGTCTCTGGTCAATCTGGCCAGCGCTATTTTCGGGTTGATGATGGTCACTGTGGCCGCGTTGCCACCCGATGAGGGCCATCCTTACGGTCACCACAAAGCCGAATATTTTTCTTCCGGTTTTGAAGGTATTTTGATCATTGTCGCGGCCTTGGGCATCATCTGGGCAGCCGGTCACCGTATTCTCGATCCGCAGCCATTGACGCAAGTCGGATGGGGCCTGGCCTTGTCGGTGGCCAGTTCGGTGCTGAATGGTTTTTTGGCCTGGGTCATGTTTGGCGCGGCCAAAAACCACCGATCCATCGCATTGGAGGCCGATGCCAAACATTTGGTGACCGACGTCTGGACCTCGGCGGGTGTCGTGCTGGGCATCAGCCTGGTGCACTTTACCGGCTGGCTGTGGCTGGACGCTTTGGTCGCCATGGGCGTGGCGCTGAACATTTTGAGAGAAGGCTGGCATTTGATTTGGCGCTCTTCGCAGGGCTTGATGGACCAAGCCTTGGAGCCCGAAGTTCTGACCGACATTCACCAAATTTTGACGGACTTCTCACACCAGCGCGGCGAAATGGAAATCATTCGTTTTGATCACGTCACCACCCGCAAAGCCGCGCAGCGTCGCTACGTCGACATGCACATGCACATGCCCGCCAGCTGGACCTTGGGCCGCGCTGCAGCCGTGCGAAACAGTGTCGAGCAAGCTTTGATGAGTGCCGTACCAGGTCTGCGCGCCACCATCCAGTTGTTGCCCTCCGATGTCGAGGCGCATTTCAACGAAGCGCGGGATTTGATTTGATCGGCGTCATCCAGCGCGTCAGCGAAGCCAGCGTGCGTATCGATGGTGAAATCACCGGCCGCATCGGCCCGGGTTTGTTGGTGTTGGTGTGTGCTGAACAAGGCGATACCGAAGTTCAAGCCGACAAATTTCTGGCCAAACTGCTCAAGCTGCGTATCTTCAGCGATGCCCAGGGAAAAATGAACCACAGCGTGCAAGACCTGGACGGGCAGGGCACGCTGGGTGGCTTGTTGCTGGTGAGTCAGTTCACCTTGGCAGCTAATATGCAGGGCGGTAATCGCCCCAGTTTCACCCAAGCGGCTGCGCCCGCTGATGGACGCCGCTTGTATGACTATTTGGTTTTGCAAGCTCGGGCAACGCACCCGCAGGTGCAAACCGGGCAGTTCGCGGCCGACATGCAAGTGGCTCTTATCAACGACGGGCCGGTGACGATTCCGATGCGCATCGCTCCTGCCCCCTCGCCTTGATCGCTCGCGGCTAATGCACCTGTTTTCAGCTCGTCTTGAGGTCGCCAGCGCAACGCCACCGATAATCGGTGGATGAATGCTTATGAATCACTTAACTTTGCTCGTTTGAACCTCTCGGCCACCGCGTTGGCCAACCTGACGCAACTTGGCTATACCGCCATGACGCCTATCCAGGCGGCCAGTCTGCCTTTGACGCTGGCGGGTCAAGACCTGATCGCGCAAGCCAGCACCGGCAGCGGCAAGACCGCCGCCTTTGGCCTGCCCTTGGTGGAGAAGTTGCAGGCCACCGACATGGCCATTCAGGCCCTGGTGCTGTGCCCGACCCGCGAGTTGGCCGATCAGGTGACGCAAGAGATTCGCCGTCTGGCGCGCGCCACGGGCAACATCAAAGTGGTGACACTATGCGGCGGCGTGGCGCTGCGCGGCCAAGTCATGAGCTTGGAACATGGCGCGCATGTGGTGGTCGGCACACCGGGCCGTATTTTGGACCATTTGGAGCGCGGCTCGCTGAACTTGCAGACAGTCAAGACCTTGGTGCTGGACGAAGCCGACCGCATGCTGGACATGGGCTTCATGGAAGACATTGCCAAGGTCGTTAAGCAATGCGCCAAAGACCGTCAGACCTTGTTGTTCTCCGCCACCTACCCCGAAGGCATTGCCCAACTGGCGAGCCAGTTCATGCGCAAGCCGCAAACCGTGACGGTGCAGGCGCAGCACAGCGCCACCAAGATACGCCAGGTGTTTGTGCAGGTCAAAGAAGGCGAACGGCTGAACGCCGTGTCCCAGGTGCTGAGCCATTTCCGTCCCGAGTCCACGCTGGCTTTTTGCAATACCAAGCAGCAATGCCGCGACTTGGTGGCGGTTTTGCAAGCGCAGGACTTCAGCGCTCTGGCTTTGTACGGCGAGCTGGACCAACGCGAGCGCGATCAGGTGCTGATCCAGTTTGCCAACCGCAGTTGCTCGGTGTTGGTCGCGACCGACGTGGCAGCTCGCGGCCTGGATGTAGCGCAACTCGAAGCTGTGATTAACGTGGACGTGACGCCGGATTCGGAAGTGCACATTCACCGCATTGGCCGCACCGGCCGTGGCGATGCCGAGGGCTTGGCCATCAGCCTGGCGAGCATGGACGAAATGGGCAACGTCGGCAAGATCGAGCTGTTGCAAGGGCGCGAATCGGTGTGGATGCCTTTGGCCCACATGACGCCGGCGGCCGGCGGCGTATTGCGACCACCCATGGCCACCTTGCAAATTGTGGGTGGCCGCAAAGAAAAAATCCGTGCCGGCGATGTGCTTGGCGCCCTGACGGGCGAGGCAGGCTTCACCCGCGAGCAGGTCGGCAAGATCAACGTCAACGAATTTTCCACCTACGTCGCGGTGGCGCGCAGCATCGCGAAACAGGCCGTGGACAAATTGTCTTCAGGCCGTGTCAAAGGCCGCAGTGTCAAGGTGCGCTTGATGGAAGACGCTTTGGGTCGTTAATTTCGGGTGCTGAGCCCACTGGGCTTGAATTAAGCTTTGCAGTACGGGTTGCCAAAACCCATTGCTTTCAAGATGGCGATCTCGTAGTCTTCCATCTCATCCGCATCGGCTTCGCTGGTTTCATGGTCCCAGCCTTGCGCATGCAAGGTACCGTGAACCAGCAAATGGGCGTAATGGGCTTGCAGCGTTTTGCCCTGCGCTTTGGCTTCTTGGGCCACCACGGGTGCGCACAGCACCAAGTCGGCCATCACCCATGGGCTTTCATCTGTCGCCTGCGCGTAGTCAAAGGTCAGCACATTGGTGGCGTAGTCCTTCTTGCGAAATTCTTGGTTCAGGCGCTGGCCTTCCTCGGCATTGACAATCCGCACCGTGATCTCGGCGTCCTCGCTCAGCGCATGCCGAATCCAGCGGGTGACTTTGTGGCGCGGCAGGGCGGTGCGGTGTCGTGCGGCGAAGGGAATGTCCGCGAATTGAAGCGACAACTTAAGCTGATTCAAGGCCATGCTGCTCAGTCCTCGGCGGCCAAGCCGCGTCGAGCGGCACTGCCTTGCGCGTCATATGCATCCACAATCCGAGCGACCAGGGGGTGGCGCACCACATCGGCGCTGGTAAAGTGGGTAAAAGAGATGCCTTTGACGCGCCGCAAGACACGTTCAGCATCGACCAAACCGCTGAGTTGTCCTTTGGGTAAATCGACTTGGCTGATGTCACCCGTGATCACCGCTTTGGCCCCGAAGCCGATGCGGGTCAAAAACATTTTCATTTGCTCTGCGCTGGTGTTTTGGGCTTCATCCAAAATCACAAAGGCGTTGTTCAGCGTGCGCCCACGCATGAAGGCCAGTGGCGCGATTTCGAGGGCATTGCGCTCAAACGCTTTCTGCACTTTTTCGTAACCCATCAGGTCGTAAAGCGCGTCGTACAAAGGGCGCAAATAGGGGTCGACCTTTTGCGACAAATCACCGGGCAAAAAACCCAGACGTTCACCCGCTTCGACGGCGGGCCGGGTCAACACAATGCGTTGCACCGCACTGCGCTCTAAGGCGTCGACGGCGCAGGCTACGGCCAAATAGGTCTTGCCCGTACCGGCGGGGCCGATGCCAAAGCTGATGTCGTGGCTTGCAATGCTGTCCAGGTAGTGGGCTTGCACAGGGGTGCGGGCTTTCAAGTCCGCACGGCGGGTGGTCAGGTTTTGTGCGCCTTCCACCGATGCCGGCATGGCGGCGTCACCCGCCATCATCAGTTGCACGGTCTCTTCGAAAATCGGTCGGTCGGCCAACGCGTACAAGGCTTGCAAAAGTTCCAGTGCCCGCTGGGCTTTGGCTTTTGGTCCATCGATTTTGAACTGTTCATGCCGATGGGCAATGCCCACTTGCAAGCCCACTTCGATGGTGCGCAAATGCGCATCGGTCGGGCCGCACAGGTTGGACAAGCGGTTGTTATTGAGTGGCGTAAAGGTGTGTCTGACAATCAAGCTGATAATCCCATGAGTTGCAGGCGCGGTCACTACCGAGCCGCTTCACCCTACATGATAGGCATTTAGAACGGCAATGAAGGCATTCACCCCATGATCGGCAAATTAACAGGCATTCTGAGTGACAAAAATCCGCCCGAAGTGGTGATCGATTGCCATGGCGTGGGCTACGAAGTCAACGTGCCGATGAGCACCTTTTACAACCTGCCCGCGCTTGGCGAAAAGGTCAGTCTGCTGACCCATTTGGTGGTGCGTGAAGATGCGCAAATTTTGTACGGCTTCAGTGGGCCTGCTGAGCGCGAGGCGTTTCGTTTGCTGATCAAAATTTCCGGCGTGGGCCCGCGAACAGCCTTGGGCGTCTTGTCAGGTATGAGCGTGGCCGATCTGGCCCAGGCCGTGACTTTGCAAGAAGCCGGGCGCTTGGTCAAGGTGCCCGGTATCGGTAAAAAAATCGCCGAGCGCTTGCTGCTGGAACTCAAAGGCAAGTTGGGCGGCGACATCGGCTTGTTCACCGTGCACGCGGGTGACGCGCATGGCGACATTCAGCAAGCCCTGCTGGCGCTGGGTTACAACGACAAAGAAGCCGCCGCTGCCTTGAAAATTCTGCCCGCCGATGTCGGGGTGAGTGAAGGCATCAAGCTGGCGCTGAAGGCGTTGACGAAATAACAAAAAAGGGCCTGTTCGGGTCTGTGCGCTCAGCATGGTCACTTGGATACTGCATGGACCGAGAGCTGCCGGCATCTTGCATTTTGGATATCCTCTGTATATACTTTGGACCATGAAGACCATCGCCATCACCATCTCGGCCTGGGGCAACAGCCATGGCATCCGGTTGAGCCGTGAATTGATGCAGTCCTTGGGCATCACCCCCGATACGCCCTTGCAAGCTACGGTACTGGCCAAAGGATGCTTGGAGCTTCGCGCGGTGAACCCGCGCGCCAGCCTGCAAGACAAGCTGGCGGCGTTTGACCCGCAGTTGCATGGCGGCGAGTTCATGCAGGATGCGCCTCAAGGTTCCGAGTTTGGTGCTGAGTTCGGTACCGCTCCATGACGCGTGCGTTGTGGGTGCCTGAGCGTCAAGACATCATCTGGATCAATTTCAATCCTCAGGTGGGTCGCGAAAAGCGCGACATGTACCCCATTCTGGTTCTCTCGCCTAAGGCGTTCAATGACAAAACATCCATCGTGATTGGCTTTCCCATGTCCATGGCTTTAAACAACGCCACCAACCCTTTTGCGATTGACAACAGCAAATCGGCCAAGCAAGCCAGTTACATCATTTGCAACCAGCCCAAGAGCTTAGACTGGCGACAGCGTGGCGCCACGCCGCACCCCTGGAAGCGAGTCAGCGATGCTGTGTTTCAGTCTGTTCGCCTGGAGTTGAACGACATTATCGAGCTGGTATCCCCATGAGCATTCAAATCGACGACTTCGCCCCTGCACCTGAAAAGCGCATGGTTTCGGCGGTGCCCGAGACCCCGCAAGAAGAGGCCATTGAGCGCGCCTTGCGTCCCAAACTGCTGGACGAGTATGTCGGACAGGTCAAGGTGCGCGAGCAGTTGGCAATCTTCATCAGCGCAGCCAAGATGCGCGGCGAGCCGCTCGACCATGTGCTGCTGTTTGGCCCGCCTGGTTTGGGCAAGACCACGCTCAGCCACATCATTGCCGCCGAGCTGGGCGTAAACCTGCGCCAGACCAGCGGCCCGGTGCTGGAAAAGCCCAAAGACCTGGCCGCCTTGTTGACCAACCTGGAAAAAAACGATGTGCTCTTCATCGACGAGATTCACCGTTTGTCGCCGGTTGTGGAAGAAATTTTGTACCCCGCGCTGGAGGACTACCAGATCGACATCATGATCGGCGAAGGGCCAGCCGCGCGCAGCATCAAGCTCGACTTGCAACCCTTCACACTGGTCGGCGCCACCACCCGCGCCGGCATGCTCACCAACCCGCTGCGCGATCGCTTTGGCATTGTCTCGCGCTTGGAGTTTTACACGCCTGAAGAGTTGGCGCGCATCGTCAAACGCAGTGCGGGTTTGCTCAAAACGCCGATGGACGAAGCCGGTGGTTTTGAGATTGCCCGCCGCTCGCGCGGCACGCCTCGCATTGCCAACCGCTTGCTGCGCCGGGTGCGCGACTATGCCGATGTCAAGGGACAGGGGCGCATCGACCAAGACATTGCGCAAAAAGCCCTGACCATGCTGGATGTGGACCCTGAAGGTTTTGATCTGATGGACCGCAAACTGCTGGAGGCGGTGATCCACCGCTTTGACGGCGGTCCTGTGGGTCTGGACAACATTGCCGCCAGCATTGGCGAGGAACGCGACACCATCGAAGATGTGATCGAGCCGTATTTGATTCAGCAAGGCTATTTGCAACGCACACCACGCGGTCGCATCGCCACACTGGCAGCGTTCAGACATCTGGGGGTCACGCCGCCCAAAGGTGCAGCAGGTGGAGCGTTCGCTGACTGATGGGCGCAGCACCACTCCAATTCAGGCTTTCCACGCTTGAAGATGCAGGGGCTTTGGCCGATTTGCGTGTGTTGGCAATGAAAGACAGCTTGATGGCCTTGGGTCGATTTGATCCGATTCGGGCACGTGAGCGGTTACTGTCTGGATTTGAATCTGGCTGTACTTGGCAAATCTTCCAAAATGCGTGTCTGGTGGGTTTCTGGGTGCTGAAGCCGCAAGAGCCCGTTTGGTTGCTGGATCATTTTTATGTGTTGCCCAACCACCAAGATCAGGGCATTGGCGCGCAGGTATTGGCCCATTTATTTGCCCAAGCCGACCTGGCCGGCAAAGCCTTACAGCTGGGAGCACTCAAAGGCAGTCGCTCCAACGACTTTTACCTTCGCCACGGTTTTGTGAAGGTCGGCGAAGGCGAGTGGGATATTTACTGGGAGCGGCAACCGACGCCTTAATTCAGGCGGCTTAAGCTGTCGTTTCGTCCTGACTGTGCCCGTCGATGTGCGACTTGTCGGCCCAGCCCACCAAGGACAAGCCTTCAGTTGTCCAGAGCAAACGGTTGACGGCTGTGTTCGACAGATCCCAAGTGCGCGGCGCTTGCAAGTCCAGACGCGTGGCCGCACGGTACAAAATGTCCATGACACCACCATGCGCCACCAGCACGATGTTGCCGCCCAGGTGGCCGGAGGCCAAGTGGTTCACGGTCGACAAAACCCGCTCACGCATGGCGACCAGGGACTCACCGCCACCGGGCGGTGCCCATTCAGGATCGCGCTTGCGCCAGCGCAGCGAATCGGCGGGCAATGCCGTCGCGATTTCTGCAAAAGTTTTGGCCTCAAAGTCGCCAAAACCCCGCTCGCGCAGACCCAAGTGTGTGTGCAGGGGGAGCTTGACGGCTTGGCCTATTGCATGTGCCGTGGCATAGGCACGCAGCAAATCGCTGGTGTAAATAGCATCGATTTTCTCTTGAGCAGACAAGGCCTGCGCCAGTTGCGCGGCTTGCCATTCGCCTGTGGCATTGAGAGGAACATCGAGCTGGCCTTGAATGCGGGTAGCCACATTCCAAGCGGTTTCTCCGTGGCGAATGGCCAAAATGCGGGTGGCTTGCATGGGTTCCGATCAGCGCAAAAATAAGTACAAAATTCAGCGTTGGATTTCGATGTTCACCTGCCGTGTCTTGGCCGGTGGATTGGGAAAGTCTTTCATCGCAGCGGTCATCAGCGCAGGGAAAATTTTCCCGCTGTCAGACCAAGGGCCGCTGTGTGCGGCCTGCGTCTCGTAGACAACCTGGCCGCTGCGCAGATCGCGCATCAGCAGGCTGACTTCGTACTGGTATTGGTTTGGAGGGGGGAAGCGCATGTCCCAGTTGACCCCGATGCCTCTTCCCCAGTAACTGTTCATGCCCAAACCTGCCACATGGCGACCCCAGGGGTCGGCCATGAAGGTGGTGGCCCGTGCTTGAACTTGAATGCTCAACTGCGCACCAGGATCGTCGCGCACCAAACCTGCGGCCAGCAAAGCGACTTGCGCTTGCTGCTCGGCCAGGCCTGCCGCTGGGTTGTTGATTTGCGAAGGCAGTCGCTCAAACCGGTAATTCGCGCCTTGCAGTGACACTGCGCCTTGGGCGTTGACCGACTGAACCTGGCTGTCGATCAATCGCATACTGCCACAGCCTGTCAGCAAAGCCAGGGTGATGGGCAGTGTGAACCAGAATTTGAACATAGTTAATTTTCCTTTCAGTGTGCGCATTCAGTCGGCCAAGTTCATGGGGATCAGTTGGGCATCTGGATCACTTGGATCCCTGGCAAGCTCGGCTCGTTGAAGGACTCTTCGTCAAATGCTGTATCGCCGTCTGGCATGGGCATGCCGGTGGTTTTCAAATTTTTGAAGTCATGTTGTTGGTGGTCCATCAGGTGCGAGGGCACGATGTTTTGCAGCGCCGCAAACATGTTCTCAATGCGACCTGGGAATTTTTTCTGCCATTCACGAAGCATATTGCCGATTTGTTTGCGTTGCAAATTTTCCTGGCTACCGCACAGGGTACACGGGATGATCGGAAATTGTCGATGCTCTGCCCAATGGATCAAGTCGGTTTCGGCCACAAAAGCCAAGGGCCTGATCACCATGAACTCACCGTTGTCGCTCACCAACTTAGGCGGCATGCCTTTCAGCTTGCCACCAAAAAACATGTTCAAAAAGAAGGTCTGCAGCATGTCATCGCGGTGATGCCCTAGCGCCAGTTTGTTGCAACCCAATTCACGCGCCACCTTGTACAAAATACCCCGTCGCAAGCGGCTGCACAGGCTGCACATGGTTTTGCCTTCGGGGATTTTGTCTTTCACGATGGAATACGTGTCTTGGGTCTCGATGTGGAACTTCACGCCCAGACTTTGCAGGTAAGCGGGCAGCACCTCGGCAGGAAAGCCGGGTTGCTTTTGGTCCAAGTTGACGGCGATCAATTCAAACTGAACCGGGGCACGGGCTTGCATTTTCAGTAGGATGTCCAGCATGCCGTAGCTGTCTTTACCGCCCGACATGCAGACCATGATCCGATCGCCCGCTTCAATCAGCTTGAAGTCGGAGATGGCTTGGCCCATTTGGCGGCACAGGCGTTTTTCGAGTTTGTGGGTTTCGCGCTCGATTTTCATCGCTTTGTCGTGCGCAGAGTCTTCGGCTTGGAGCCAGTCGTTGTTGATGGGAGCATTCATTGTCTTCACCACTGTCCTGTTTCGATGCGAATGGCCACTTCGCAGTCTTCAAAAATTTCTAATTTCGCTATTTTCACGCGTACGCCCGAAACACCGGGCAACTTCATCAACCGGTGGGCCAGTTTACCAATCAGCGTTTCCAGTAAATTGACATGCACAGCCGTGCATTCATCGATGATGATTTGCCGTACTTTGCGGTAGTCCAGCACATGGTAGATGTCGTCGTCATGGGGCAATAAGGGCTGTGGCCCCAGATTCAGTTCCGCGTCCACTTGAATGGGTTGCGGTCCGGTCATTTCTTGCTCCAGAATGCCCAGGTTGGCCGCAAAGCGCAGACCATACAAAGTCAAGGTTTGATGGCCCAAGCTGGCTTTCATGGTGTCCATTCTTTCATGCGAAAAACCTCCACGCCCACCGCTTCGCAGTCCGGGTATACATCGGGTTTGCAACTGGACAGTCGGACCGCCTGCACACGCGGATGGGCCAGCATTTGGGCGGCCAGGTCATCGCACAGCGTTTCTTGCAACTCGACGTGGCCTTGGCCAATGCGCGCAGCAATCAGCTCGCGCACAAAGTCGTAATCCACTACCTCACTCAATTGGTCGGCCTGCGGCGTCGAGAGCGCGTAGGGTACAAACAACTCCACATTGAAAATCACGCGTTGGGCCTGCGTTTTTTCAAAATCATGCGCACCAATCTGGACGGGTACTTCGTGGTTGCGCAAAAAAATCCGGCGGCATTCCAGTGCCAGTCGTTGGATTGGGTCAAGCATGGTCTTCTTTCAATTCGTTGCTCGCCACAAACATCACGTCGCGAGACAGGGGCACCAGGTGTTGACCATTGTCAACCGGCAGTGTGACGCCATTGAGGGCATCCTGCTTGGCCAGGAACAGGCAAGTTGCAGCCACTTGATGGGGGTCAATCGCCCGGCGGAGCAAATTGATCTGGCTGGACTGGTCAAAATTGGCCTGGGTTTGAGGGCCACTTAAGAACATCAGACCCGGTGCAACACCACACACACGAATGTGCGGGGCCAGTGCTTGGGCTTGCAAGGCTACGCTGCGCTCCAAAGCGAGTTTGGAGACGGTGTAAGAAAAATAATCCGGATTCAGGTTGAGCACTTTTTGATCGAGCACATGGATGATGCTGCGTGATCCGGTCGTGTTGCTGTCGGGCGGGCTTTGCGCCATCAGGCGTGAGAGGTCCAGCGGGGCCACCAGATTCACTTCCAGTTGCTGGCGCATGTCGTGCACTGAAAAATCCTGCGCTGCATCGGGCTCAAAGCTCGAGGCATTGTTCACCAAGCAGTCCAAGGGTCCAGACACGGCGGCGATGTGCGCCATCATCTGCTGCCGGTCGGTTTCCGATGCGAGGTCGGCTTGCACGGTGCGCGCTTGTCCCCCCGCAGCCATGATGTGGGCGCACAAAGCTTGTGCCTCTGCCACGGAGCGTTGCGCGTGGCACCACACCTGCCAACCGTCTTGGGCAAATTGCTGGCAAATCAGGGCGCCCAATCGACGTGCGCCCCCTGTGACCAAGACGCTTTTAGCCATGCCTGCTCCACAATGAGACACTTTGCGCGGCTCTTTCTTTGAAACTCTGCGCGTTACTTTGCGCACCGTTCGGCCTGATAATCACAGCGAAATTGAACAATGTATGAAGTCCCACATGACGGCCGAAGAGATTTCGGCACAACTGACCCAGATTATCCGTGACGCGATCCACAAGGCAGGTGGATGGATCGGCTTTGACCATTTTGAAGCCTTGGCTTTGTACCAACCCGGCTTGGGTTATTACGCCAATGCCCTGCAGAAATTCGGCACCCGCCCTGAATCTGGCAGCGATTTTGTCACCGCACCGGAGTTGTCGCCCTTGTTTGGTCGCACGCTGGCAGTGCAGGTGGGTGAGGCCTTGCAGGCCACCCAGACCTGCGAAATTTATGAGTTTGGCGCCGGAACAGGCGCTTTGGCGCAGCAATTGCTCACCGCACTGGGCAGTGCGGTCGAGGCCTACAACATCATCGACTTGTCCGGCACGCTGCGCGAACGGCAGCAGCAAACGCTGGCCCCCTTTGGCGAGAAGGTCCGATGGCTCAGTGCCCTGCCCGATGCCATGCAAGGTGTGGTCATCGGCAACGAGGTGCTCGACGCCATGCCGGTGAGGCTGTTGGCACGCTTGAATGGGGCGTGGCATGAACGCGGTGTGGCCCTGCATGAAGGGCAACTCGTGTGGGCGGACCAGCCCACGCAGGCCCGTCCACCTTGCGAGGTGGAGGGCGCGCATGATTACTTGACCGAAATTCAGCCTCAGGCCGAAGCTTTTGTCGCCAGCGTGGCCGAACGCTTGTTGGCCAGCGCGCGCGGCGGCGCGGCTTTCTTTCTGGATTACGGTTTCCCTGAGGCCGAGTATTTTCATCCCCAGCGCCACATGGGCACGGTGATGTGCCACCAAGCACACCAGTCGGACATGAACCCCTTGGTCGCGGTCGGTCTGAAGGACATCACCGCGCACGTGAACTTCACCGGCATTGCTTTGGCTGCTCAAGACCAAGGCTTGCATGTGTTGGGCTACAGCAGCCAAGCCCGCTTTTTGTTGAATCTGGGATTGGCCGAAGCCATGGCGCAGACTGAGCTTGCCGGGCGAAGTCAGGCCCAAAAACTGATGGCCGAGCACGAAATGGGTGAACTCTTCAAGGTGGTGGGTTTTTCGACCAGCGATGCGTGGCAGGCCAGCGGTTTTGCGGCGGGCGACCGGAGTCACAGACTGTGAGCGGCGCATGATCCGTTGGTTGATCGTGACTTTGTTGGCGCTGATCCTGATCAGTGGCCTGCGGCCTTGGCTGAAGAAAATGGGCCTGGGCAATCTGCCGGGCGACTTTCGTTTCAAGCTTTTTGGACGCGAATTCTTTTTGCCAATCACTACCACCGTGCTGATCAGTGTGCTGGCCAGCCTGATCGCCAAATGGCTTTGAACAGTTTGTGTTACATTAATGGATCGCTCAAGGCGACAGATCAGCGCGATCGAACGTCAACGTTCTTATTGCGCACCCTCTTTAAGAGGCTTGTTCCCGTCCCTCCACCCCTTGCGTAAACTTCATAGTTTAACTATGGAGATTTTCACCGCCCCTAAAGAGGCGTATTCACGGCTTTTGGGCAAGCCGAATTTGTTTATCTTCATGTGGCTTTTTACCGCCACTGTGCTGATATTTTTAGCAGTTAGTCATGATTCATACAATTACATTTGAAAACTCCCCCGTCACCGTGGGAAAATACCGGATTGTCGCGTGTCCACGCGCTTTGCCTACAGGCCGCTTTGTGGCACAAGTTTCCGTGGCCAGTGGACGTGGCAGCGCCAGTACCGACCGCGTGATGTGTTTCACCAGCGATTTCGCGACTCGCGACGCGGCTGCTAGTTTTGCGTTGGCACAAGGTTTGGATTGGGTGCGTGAAACTACGCAGCCCCAATGAGCTAACAACCGATTTACGAAAGAGAACTGAATGGCTAAAGAAGATCTGATCGAACAAATGGGTGTTGTGAACGAAGTCTTGCCTGACACGCGCTTTCGCGTGACGCTTGACAACGGTCACCAATTGATCGCTTATTCCGCTGGCAAGATGCGCAAGAACCACATCCGCATCTTGGCAGGTGACCGCGTAACTTTGGAGTTGTCTCCCTACGACCTGACCAAAGGTCGTATCAGCTTCCGTCACTTGGCTGGCCGCGCACCAGGCCCGGCGGCCCCGCGTCGCCCACCGGCACGTTGATCTCCATTTGGTGGCCTCAATAAGGCTGGCCGGGCGTGGACACCGGCCTGATCTTGAATTGACCCCGATGGACCCCATTTGTGAATGAACACAGCCGGAGTTCGTTTGATGTCAGAGACTCTTCACATCGTTTGTCCACACTGCCACACCACCAACCGCGTGCGGCAGACCGACCAGACCCACTCACCCGACTGCGGCAGTTGCCACCAGCCTTTGTGGCAAGGTGCGCCCGTGGTTTTGAATGCAGCGGCTTTTGACAAGCACACCGTGCGCAATCAAGTACCGGTCCTGGTCGATTTTTGGGCACCTTGGTGCGGCCCTTGCAAAATGATGGCGCCCGCGTTTGAACAAGCGGCCCAAGGTTTGGAGCCGGCCATGCGCCTGGCCAAAGTCAATACCGAAGAGGAACAGCAACTGGCCAGCCGGTTCAATATCCGCAGCATCCCGACCTTGGCCTTGTTTGTCGGTGGACGCGAAGTAGCCCGGCAAACAGGCGCCTTCCGATCGGCTGCCGACATCGTGCAATGGGCCCAACAAGCCGTGCGTACGCCGCGTTAATCTTGCGGGCAGTTTCAGGTCGCGGCTGCTTCGTCCAAAGCCTTCAAGGCCGCAATGCGCGCTGCCTGAATGCGTTGGCCTACTTCGATACCGGTCAAGCCTTCAGCTTGCGCTTGGCTTGCAATTGGAGCGGTTGGGACGGCCAATACGCACGCGAGTGCTTGACTCAGTCGCTGGCGTTGCGGATAGGGCGAGTTCTCAAGCCCTAAGCGTCCTCGGGCATCGCACTCACAGGCCCATAAAATTTCTTGCATTCGGGCGGGTTGGCGCAAGGCGTCGCACCGCTCGAGAAGCCGCATGAGGGCAGCCGCATTCAAGTCGCCGCTGCGGTGAATATGGCCATGCTCGCGAGCCACCGTGTCGGCCAAGGTGCGGCAGTCGGTCGGCACCCGAAGGCGCTCGCAAACAGACCGGAGTAACTTGGCGCTGCGCACTTCATGGCCAATGTGTCGGGGCAATACGTCGGCTGGCGTGGTGCCCTTGCCCAAGTCATGAAACAGGCAAGCCACCCGCACTGGCAAAGACAGGTTAAGGCGCGCACTCATGTCGAGCACCATCATCAAGTGGATGCCGGTGTCCACTTCGGGGTGGTATTCGGGCCTTTGGGGGATTCCCCACAAACGATCGACTTCGGGTAACAACACGCACAAAGCCCCGCAGTCGCGCAGCACCTCGAACATGCGCGAAGGCCGCTCACTCATCAGCCCACGTTCAATCTCTTGCCAAACCCGCTCGGGCACCAAATGATCGACTTCACCGTCGGCGACCATCTCCTGCATCAAGGCCAAAGTTTCGGGGGCCACCGAAAAATCAGAGAAGCGCGCCGCAAAGCGAGCTACCCGCAAAATACGCACAGGGTCTTCGCGGAAGGCAGGCGTGACATGCCTGAACACTTTGCGCTGTAAGTCTTGCAGGCCGCCATAAGGGTCTTGCAGATGCGCCAGCAAGGCGGCCCCTTCGAGCGCCGCAAATTCTGCAGGAACGGCCATGGCGTTGATGGACAAGTCGCGTCGGGCCAAGTCTTCTTCGAGCGTGACCTCGGGGGAGGCCTGCACCGCAAATCCCTTGTAACCCCGCGCGGTTTTGCGCTCGGTGCGGGCCAGCGCGTATTCCTGTTGTGTGCGCGGGTGCAAAAAAACCGGAAAGTCTTTGCCCACAGGCAAATAGCCTTGCGCAGCCATGCGTTCCGGTGTGCTGCCGACCACCACCCAGTCGCGGTCTTTGACGGGCAAACCCAGCAATGCATCGCGAATGGCACCGCCTACGGCAAAGATGTGTTCGGTGATGCGGCCGGCCATTGGTTTTCAGGGGTGCAAACGGAAAGGCTCTTCAAAATCAATGAAGTCTTTTTCGGCCAAGGCACCATCGGTCCAGGCTCTGACACCTGGCAAGGCACACAGGCGGTCCATGTAGGCTTTCACGTCGTCGGGTACCGGCAAGGCATAGGTGACAAGGCGCATGACCACGGGGGTGAAATAAGCGTCAACGATGCTGAAGGCGCCCATCAGCATGGGGCCTTGGTGCTGGGCGAGCAAGCCGCTCCATAAAGCGATGATGCGCTGCAAATCCGCGCGCACCGCGGGCTGGTCGCGCAGTGCCAAAGCACCGACCTCAGGCAAATGGGCCTCGATATTCATTGGGCAAGCGCTGCGCAGTCCGGCAAAGCCGCTGTGCATTTCGGCGCACACGCTGCGTGCCCGAGCGCGCGCTTGGGGGTCAGCAGGCCACAGGTTTTTTTCTGGAAATTGCTCAGCCAGATATTCCGCAATGGCCAGTGTGTCCCACACCGCAAAGCCTTCGTCGGTCAGCACGGGGACTTTGCCAACCGGGGTGATGTCTTTCAGGCCTGCCTTGAAAGTTGAGCCAGTCTCAAAGCTGTCAAAGCGCAGCATGACTTCTTGAAACGCAATACCGGTTTGTCGCATCAGCACCCAGGGGCGCATGGACCAGGACGAATAATTTTTATTGCCTATGAACAGTTTTAGCACGTATTTTCCTATGTAAATAGAGTCAGTATCAGCACCGCGCTGGGACGCTTGATCATCAACGACCCGCGTATCTGCGCATTCGGTTGAGCCCGCTGCGGGGCCCTTTGGCACCGAGGTAACCGGGTGCCACCCCTGCCACTGAGGCAGGGGAAATGCCCAGCGCTTTCAGCCCGAGGCCATGGGCAGAAGCGACGTTGTCCACTTGCATGGAGCGCAAATTATCGCGGCTCATCAGCGGCGCTCCGGGGGCCAGTTCCATCATCGCGGCTTGGAGCCAACCCACGGCCATGGGCATGGGCAAAACGGGCCGGCCCAGACCTTGGTTGACGCCACTCCAAGCACCCGCTTGACGGACCAATTCGGCCAGGCTCATGACATCGGGGCCGCAAATTTCGTAGGTGCTGTCCATGGTGTCTAAGTGCTGCAGACAGTGGACGACCGCATGGGCTACATCGCCTACCCAGACGGGTTGAAAACGGGTTGCGCTGCCCGCCAGAGGGATGAAGGGTAAGACAGATTGCATCTTGGCAAAAAGATTCAAAAATTTATCTTCGGCACCAAAAATCACGCTGGGGCGCAGCACCGTTAGGTCAAGACCCGCACTGTGCAGCACAGACTCACCGCCGGCCTTGCTTTTTTGATACAGAGAGGGCGCGTCAGCCGCCGCACCCAGCGCACTCAGGTGGACCAATCGGCGCACACCTGTCGCGGCGCATGCCCTGGCAATGGTGCGGGGCAATTGGACATGGGCTTTTTGAAAAGCATGGGCATTGCCATGCAAGATGGCCACCAAGTTGACCACCGCATCGTGACCCGTCATCAACTGCTGCAGTTGTACAGGGTCGTGAACATCGGCTTCGATCACCGTCAAGCGGGGCAAACTTTGCACGCTTGCGGCATTCACGGCGCGGCGTGTGGGCACTGTCATGGCCATGCCCGAGCGGGCCAGTTGCTCGCACACATGGCGACCCACAAAGCCGGTGCCACCCAAAATCAAAACGCGTGAAATGCTGTTCATATCTCTACCTTGGGGTTGAACCCGATGGTCAGGATGATACGGGGTCCATGGTCTTTTTCAGCCGGGCTGATGTGAAAGGGTCAAGCCTGAGAGAGCCCCCGAACCGCTTGATGCATCGCCTCTTGCGCTTGCGCAAGGATCTGCGTGCGCCATGCATCGGTATTGGTGTAGAACGCATCCATCAGGTCTTGCTTGATTTGCGCTTTCAAGTCTGCAGACGCTTGCGGATGGTTGTGCAGCCAATGCTCAGCGCGCAGCGCCATCATGACTTTTTCCATAGGCTCGGTGCCGTACTCCAAGGCCAGCCCGGTGTACTCGGCCTGAGGACACTCTTGGTAGGCTGCCATCCACATCAAGCCGGTGAGAAAGGCCGAAGTGGACGAACCGTCGTAAATAGAGGTGATTTTTGGGCCCCACCAAGCGCGCGCACGCGCAAAGGCAGCAGCATCGTCCGCGCAGGCAAAAATGCGCTCACCCACTCCGCTGGGGCCTAGGCCTGTGTGCAGATCGATCCAGGCCAAACGTTGAGTTTGGCGAGCGTGTTGTTGCAAGACTTTGCGCAGTGTCAGGTTGCTCCAGGTTTCAGAGGTGCCGCCAAAGAACATGCCATCAGGGTATTGGTGCTGGCCACGCGTGACGGCAGCTTGCAGTCTCACCATGCCATGTTGCGCAATGAATTGGGCAGTCGCTTGGGCATTGACCTCGTTGGGTGGCCAGACCTCGGGCAGCAGCAAAGGCTCGACTTCGCGGTAAGCCTCGTTCAATGGCAAAGCTTGGCTGAAGTCCTGAAAATTCCGGTTCAAGTCCACGTTTTCGTGGGTCACGCGCCGCACATGCGAAAAACCGTAGGGGTTGAGCGCATGGATGTAAAGCACTGCCACTTGGCTTGCGCGGGCCGCTTCGCGCCAAGCGCTGTCTTGCAGGGCTTGCACTTGCACGCCGCTGCCGCAATAGCCTTCCACACCATGGCAGGCACTGGAGACAATCAGCAGGCTTTGCGCATCCACAGGCCCCTCGCGCACCACGTCCATGGCCAAGATTTCACCATCGCGACCGGGCAGGGGATGGCGGTGTGACTCGACAGGCAGACCCGCAGCGTCGGCAGCATGCAAAAACTTATCGCGCGCTTGGGCGTAACTTTGAGAAAATGGATCCTGCATCAAACCTGAGCCTCAGACCGCATCAGTGGGTCTGGCCAGCCATTGCGTGGCCAACTCGACCCAATAGGTGCCGCCCAGGGGAATCAAGTCGTCATTGAAGTCATAGCTCGGGTTGTGCAGGGTGCAGGGGCCACCGCCATGGCCCATGTCGCGGTGAGTTCCATCGCCATTGGAGATGAACACATAGGCCCCGGGCTTGGCCTGCAGCATGTAAGAAAAATCTTCAGCGCCCATGGTGGGCTCTTGCGCCATCACGTTGCCCGCGCCAACAATGCCGGTCATCACCTGCCGGGCAAACGCGGCTTCAGCGGCGCTGTTGATCGTGGGCGGGTAGTTGCGGTCAAATTCAAACTCGCACTGCGTGTCAAAAGCTTCGCAAATGTTTTCAGCGACTTGCTTCATCCGCGTCTCGATCAAGTCGAGTACTTCGATGCTGAAAGTGCGCACGGTGCCTTGCAGCTCACAGTAGTCGGGGATCACGTTGGTCGCCTCACCCGCGTGGATCATGGTGACCGAAATCACCCCCGCATCAACCGGTTTTTTGTTGCGGGTGATGATGGTCTGAAAGCCTTGAACCATTTGGCAAGCCACCGGCACAGGGTCCACGCCAGTGTGCGGCATGGCGGCATGTCCGCCCTTGCCACGGATGGTGATTTTGAATTCATTGCTCGACGCCATGACCGGACCGGCGCTGACCGCAAAGGTCCCGACTGAACCGCCAGGCCAGTTGTGCATGCCGAACACGGACTCCATTTTGAACTGCTCGAACAAGCCGTCTTTGATCATTTCGCGGGCGCCGCCACCGCCTTCTTCGGCGGGTTGGAAAATGACATAAATGGTGCCGTCAAAGTCACGGTGCTTGGACAAGTGTTTGGCCGCCGCCAACAACATGGCCGTGTGGCCGTCATGGCCACACGCGTGCATCTTGCCTTGGTGCTTGCTGGCGTGGGCAAAGGTGTTGAACTCCTGCATCGGCAAAGCGTCAATGTCGGCGCGCAGGCCAATGCCTCGGCCGCAAGCGCCGCCATCGCGCCCATGGATGATGCCCACCACGCCGGTGGTGCCCATGCCGCGGTGAATCGGGATGCCCCAATCGGTTAATTGTTTGGCCACCACGTCGGCGGTGCGCACTTCTTTGAAGCACAGCTCGGGGTGGGCGTGAATGTCTTTGCGAATAGCGGCAATACCGGCCGCGTCGGCGAGGATGGAGTCATTGAGTTTCATGCCTACAGTCTAGCCAGACTCAGGCAAACTTGCCATCAACCTGATGCGCTTAAGGGACATCATGAGGGTTTTCACTGGTAAATTGCTTTTGGGTGGCCCGCGCAAGCGCAATGCCTGAGAATAGGGGTCGTCCATGCACCTGGAATTTGCGCCATGACTGATTTCACCGCCGAACCCCTCCAAGCTGACACGCATGCGGATAGCAATGTCAATGTCAATGCCAATGCCGCTCAAGTGCTGGGTGCTTGTCCGCATGACTGCCCTGACACCTGCGCCTTGATCACCACGGTGGACAAAGGCCGAGCCATCAAGGTGCAAGGCAATCCAGCGCACAAAGCGACCGATGGCGTTTTGTGCACCAAAGTGTCCCGCTATGCCGAGCGCACCTACCATCCAGAGCGCTTGTTGACGCCGCTCAAACGCTCTGGCCCCAAAGGGTCTGGGCAGTTTGAGCCTGTCAGTTGGGACAATGCCCTGGACGATATCGCCCATCGTCTGCAAGCGATTGCAAGCCAGAACCCCGAAGCGGTTGTGCCCTACAGCTACGCTGGCACCATGGGACATGTGCAGGGTGAAGGCATGGCGGCGCGGTTTTTTCACCGACTGGGTGCTTCCTTGTTGGACCGTACCATTTGCGCTTCGGCGGGAGGTGAGGCACTGACCTACACCTTGGGCGGCAAGGTGGGTATGAAGGTGGAATTTTTTGCCGAATCGAAATTGATTTTAATTTGGGGCAGTAATTCGGTGGGCAGTAATTTGCATTTCTGGCGACTGGCCCAAGAAGCCAAGCGGCAAGGGGCTAAGCTGGTTTGCATTGATCCACGCAAAACCGAAACCGCCGACAAATGCCAGGTGCATCTGGCGATCCGGCCTGGCACTGATGCGGCGCTGGCCTTGGCGCTGATGCACGAATTGATCGTCAACAACTGGCTCGACACCGACTACATTGCCCAGCACACCACAGGCTGGGATGCCTTACGCATACGGGCGCTGCAATGGCCGCCTGAGCGGGCTGCGCAGGTGTGCGGTATCGACGTCTTGCAAATCACCGACTTGGCGCGGGACTGGGGCACCATGCAACCCACGGCGATCCGTTTAAATTACGGCATGCAGCGCGTGCGTGGCGGGGGCAATGCGGTGCGGGCCATTGCCTGTTTACCAGCCCTGACGGGGGCTTGGCGCCACCGTGCTGGCGGTTTGTTGTTGAGCAGTTCAGGACATTTTTCTGTGCAAAAGGCGGCAATGCAACGTCCCGATTTACTGGGCGCGCGACGCCCCCGCACGATCAACATGAGCACCATTGGTGATGATTTGTTGCGTCCAGCTTCCCAAAGCTTTGGCCCGGCCATTCAGGCCTTGCTGGTTTACAACAGCAACCCCGTGGCGGTGGCCCCTGAGTCGGGCAAAGTGGTGCAAGGCTTTGCGCGTGAAGACTTGTTTACGGTGGTGCTGGAGCATTTTCAGACCGACACGGCCGATTACGCCGATTACATTTTGCCGGCCACGACCCAGTTGGAGCATTGGGACCTGCACACCAGCTACGGCCACACCGACATCTTGCTCAACCAACCCGCAATAGCCCCGGTGGGGCAGGCACGCACCAATACCGACATTTTCAGGGCCCTGGCGCAGCGCATGGGTTTTTCAGAGTCCTGTTTTGAAGACGACGACCTCACGCTGTGCCGCACCGCACTGGGCGATGCGCAAGGTTTTGCGCAACTCTTAGAACACGGGTTTGTTGCAGTGCCCATGCCCGATGCGCCTTTTGCACAAGGCGGCTTTCCCACGCCCTCGGGGCGCTGTGAATTTTTCAGCCCCCGCCTGGCGGCCATGGGCCAAGACGGCTTGCCTGACCATATCGCCAACTACGAAGTGCCCGTCAAGACAGACAGATTCCCCTTGGCCATGATCTCGCCGCCGGCACGTAATTTCTTGAATTCCAGCTTTGTGAATGTGACCAGTTTACGGGCAGTCGAGGTAGAGCCTGTCCTGGAAATGCACACCGATGACGCCTTGGCACGTGGAATTTCAAGTGGTGATTTGGTCAAAGTCTTCAATGACCGAGGCGAATACCATTGCAAAGCCAAAGTCTCGCGCCGCGCCCGGTCAGGGGTGGTTCACGGGCTGGGTATTTGGTGGCGCAAATTCGGACTCAATGGCACCAATGTCAACCAACTGACCAGCCAGCATCTGACCGACATTGGCCGCGCCCCTGTCTTTTACGACTGCGCCGTTCAGGTGGCCCGGCTTGGCTGACATCGAGATCCACCGGCCCCATGGCTTGGACTTGGCCCGCGCCCAGGGGTTGGCCCAAGAATGGCTCGCGCAGGCTCAAAATGACTGGGGCATGCTCTGCACCCACAGCACCCTTGCGGGGCAGGACACGGTCACTTTCGAGCGAGTCGGTGCAAAAGGTGTTCTGCAGGTAGATGCCACCCACTTCGACATGCATATCAGTTTGGGTTTTTTGCTCCGGGCCTACAAAAAAAAGATCGAAGAAACAATCAATCGCAACCTGGACGAAGCCTTGGGCCGATTGGCCTGAGTCCTTCACTCAGAGGCTTTACGTCAAGGTCAAGGCAAGTCGGGAAAGGCCTCGACCGCATTGGCCGGTTTGGGACTCACCGAACCCAATCGGGCCCTGAGGGACTGCGCTTGCCCCGTCAACAAGGCCGCGTAGTTGGTGGTGTTGGAGAGTACCTTTTTGACATAATCGCGGGTTTCCAGAAAAGGAATGTTCTCAGCCCAAATGGCGCCTTCGAGCAAGGGGCCATTGCGCCAGTTGCGGGGCCTGCTGGGCCCTGCGTTATAGGCCGCTACAGCCATGGGCAGGGAGCCGCCAAAATCGTCGAGCACCAATTTGAGGTAACCGGTACCAATGGCCACGTTCACCTCATGGTCGTTCAATTGGTCCAGCGTGAAATCTGTCAAGCCTATTTTTTTGGCCGTCCACCGTGCGGTGGCGGGCATCACCTGCATCAGGCCCGCAGCACCCACACCCGATCGGGCGTCGGTGATAAAACGGCTTTCCTGCCGAATCAGTCCATAGACGAAGGCAGGGTCCAAGTCCACCGCTTTGGCTTTGCGCAACACTGTATCGCGCAAAGGCGTTGGAAAGCGTTGCTCTGCATCAAACGCAGTTTTGGTGCGCTCGCTGGTGTTGATGCAGCGGTCCCACACCTGACGCTGGCAGGCCAAATCTGCCGCGGCCAGCAAGTCGCGATCAGACATGCCACCGGGCGTGTGCAGATTGGTGCTGTAGTTCCATTCACGGTTACCTTCTGCACGCAAACCCATCCCGATGGCGTACAAGGCCCGCTGCAAGCCGGGGTTGGCGCTGGCGCTGCTTTTCTCAGTATTGCTCAGGGGCGTCGGTTTGGCGGGCAGGGTGATGCTTTGACCCGAGTCTTCCAGGGCGAGTTGTTCATAAAAACCCTTCAGGCTGGCGATGTTCCGCAGTGATTGCAGTGCCTGAATGCGCTCAGCTTCTGTCGGGTTGCTGGCCAAAGTGGCCTTGGTGCGCCAATACACCCAGGCCGGGTCATTGGCGCTGTATTGCATGGCGTCGATGGCGCTGGCCACGACTTTCCAGTTCCCTTGACGCAAGGCGGCACGGACCTTCCAGCCCAACATGTCGTCATTCAAATCGGCAACGCGGGTGACCTTCGCAAAGTAGCTGCTGGCGTTGTCTTGCAATTTAAAGGCGGCCTGTTTGCCAATCGCACCCCAGGCCCAGTTTCTCTCTTCTGCGCTGAGCATCAGGCCCCAACGCTTATGCAGCGCCTCGGCCGCCTGATCCGGGTTGGACGCCGCAATGCGGATCAAAGCCAGTACGGCCAACTCCTTGCGCTTGGTGGTGATGGCCATGATGCGCTTGTCCAAGTATTTGACCGGGTCGGCTTGAATCAACACCACTTGCCCGGCTACGTCTTTGGCTTCAATCTCTACGGCCATTTGGGCTGCACGTGGGCGGCTGACTTCCATGGCCAAGCGGGCTTTGCGCCACAGGTCCAACCCGTCTATTTTGCGGGCTTTATGTAATTTTTCTGCCGCGTAGTTGCAACCGTCATCGGCCTCTTTTTGGGCGTACCAAAGGCGTTTGAACTCGGCAACCGCATCGTTCGTCGGGGCGGCTTCTGCTGCCAAGGCATAGCAACGTACTTCTTTGTCGTCGCGCATGCGGTACAGGGGGTACTCGGCGCTGAAAGCAGCCCAGTCACGGCGCTTACCCAACTGCTTGAGCCACTCCAGGCGCAGTCGGTCTTCTTGGTAGGTGCCAGCGAAGCGGGTCAAGAAGTCTTGAATGTCTTGCTTGCTGGCCGTGTCCAGACGGGCACGCAACTCCCAAAAAGCAGCCCAAGGCGCCAGGGCATGGTCACGGGCCTGGGGCAAAAGAGCGGTTAAGCGGGCCTTGTCGTTTTTGCGGAATGCCTCATGCATCTCCAGGATCAGGCTATCACCCGCCTTGGTTTGGGCGCTTGAGGGGAGTGAAAATACCAATGTCAGGGCCAGTACGGCCAGCGGTGTCAGAATCTGAGGGAATTGCATAGGTAGATTATGGACAAATCAGACGCCAAAAAACGACTTCGGACCGCGCTGCTTCAAGCTCGGCAAAATTTGCCTGACCGTCAAGCGAGGATCGATGCCTTGCAACGCGTGATGCGCATCTGGCTGGTCGGGCGAACCGACACTGTGATTGGGGCCTATTGGCCCATCAAAGGGGAGTTTGATCCCTTACCAGCACTGCACCGATGGAAAGAAGACGGCGAGCTGCAAGGTGTGGCTCAGCGCTTGCGCATTGGCTTGCCAGTGGTCAACAAAGAACACAAAACGATGTCCTTTCATGCCTGGTACCCTGGCTGCCCGATGGAAGAAGACGCCTACGGTATCCCCAAACCCAAGGACACTGAAATGGTGGTGCCCACACTCCTGTTTGTGCCCTGCGTAGGCTATGGCACGGGCGGTTTCCGTTTGGGCTACGGAGGCGGCTTTTACGACCGCACGCTGGCCAGCTTGCAGCCTAAGCCCTACACGGTCGGGCTGGGATTTACCAATGGCTATGTGGACGATCTGGAACCTGAACCCCACGACCAGCCGCTGGATGCGATCTTGAACGACAACGGCGTGGTTTGGCCTGTTTAAGGGCTCGGCGGAAGCAGTCCGCCGGCTCGGACTGCGTTAAAACCCTGTTGCGGTCCGATTTTGAACCAGTAAGCAGACAGTCCAAGGGCCAACAGAATCAAAAACAAAGCCAAACCGGCCAGTAAAGCCGTGATTTCGGTGTCGCGCTTCTCCAGAGTAAATTGCGCAGAAAGGTGTTGGTACACCTGCTTCAAATCGTCCGCAGAGCCCGCTTTGAAATAATCGGCTTCAGTGATTTTGGCCACACCTTTGAGGGCCTCTTCGTCTACTTGTGTGAAAAAAGAATAGCCCTCATAGCCCGGAATGAAACCGTTCGGGGTGCCAAAGCCCACGGTGTACACACGCACGCCCAAGTCGGCGGCTTTCTTGGCGGCCACCAAGGGGTCAGGCCCGGTCGTTCGGCGACCGTCCGTGAGTAAAACGATAGCGCCACCTTTGTAGGAGCCCGGCAGCTCAGGCGTGCGCTCTTTGGCGGCAGGTTTGGCGTCCAGGCTGCGTGCGCCGCCGGGTGCACTGCCACTGTCGTTGTAAGAGAAGGGATTTGGGTTGTACAAGACCGATTCCAAATCGATATTGGCTTCGGGCCTCAAAGTGGCCAAGGCCAAGAGCAAGCCACTGCCCGTGGCGGTCCCGCGCTGCAATTGAAAACGATCAATGGCCGCCACCAACTCGTCTCGCTGGCTGGTGACATGCTGCACCACTTGGGCATTGCCGGCAAAAGAAACAATCCCTACCCGCACATTGGAAGGTAAATCCTGCAGAAATTCACGTGCCGCTTTTTGGGCAGCTTTGATGCGGTTGGGCTCGACGTCTTCGGCCAACATGCTGCGTGAAACGTCCATGGCCATGATCAGGGTCATGTAGTCGGCAGGCAATGTGACCCTGGCCATCGGCCGCGCACTGGCCAGCAGCAAAACGGCCAAGGCGCAGCCTAGCAAAGCAGGAGGTACATGGCGCCGCCAGGGAGAAGGCGAGCCCATGTTCTGGATGATCCAAGAGACCCCTGAAAAGGCAAAGGCTTCCTTGCGCTTGCGACGTAACAGCCAGAGATAAACCGCCGCTGCCAAAGGCAGCAGCAGCAGGGACCACAGCATGAGAGGTTGTAAAAAATGCATGACCTAAAGGGTTATGGCAAGTACTGATAATTTACCATTGAAGCCTGTGTTATGGTTTATTGATGAAGCGAGAAGCGGTTTTCAGCAAGAGCACGCGCCCTGTGGGACCGAGTTCGACAGCGCCTGCAGCATTGAATGCAAGCGTTGCTGGCGCGCCGTCTTCGGTTGAAAACGGGGCGAGCCCAATACGTTCATCTCGGTTTTCCCAAAAGCGATGGCGCTGGGATTTCATCGCCGTCTTCTTGTTGGGGGCCTTGGTCAGTTTAGCGGGCTTAGGCTTAAGCCAGACCCTTTTTTCACCCCGACCTGCGCTGACCCAAAAAGACATTGACGCCGCGGTATTGCATACCTTGCAAACCAAAGATCTGCCCTCAGCCAGCGCCAAGGCGGCGGCTTCTGTTCAAGGGGCGGTCGTGCTGGTGCAAGCGTATGTCACCGACCCCAAAAACAAGGACGTGGACAAAGAAAGTGGCGTGGGCACAGGCGTCGTGATCAAAGACGACGGGACCATCTTGACCAATTTCCATGTGATTTCGGGTGCTGTGAAGCTGAAAATTACCTTTTTTGACGGCTCCCATTCAGAAGCCCGGGTGGTCGCAGCGCAACCCGAAAAAGACCTGGCCGTGCTCAAACCCCAAAAAATACCCGACGACTTGGAGCCCGCCATTTTGGGTTCGAGTCAACAACTGCTGCCGGGCGACGGCGTGGTGGCCGTAGGTTTTCCTTTTGGCATAGGCCCCTCGGTGTCTTCCGGTGTGGTCTCGGGTCTGAACCGCCAGTTCCGATCGCCAGATGGCAACCAGGAGTTGTCGGGCTTGATTCAGTTCGATGCGGCGGCCAACCCCGGTAATTCGGGAGGCCCGCTGATCAACATGTCGGGCGAAGTGGTCGGTATCGTGACCGCCATTTTGAACCCAACCTCCGCCAGAACCTTCATTGGCATTGGCTTTGCCACCACCATTGAAAGCGCTGGCGCAGCCGTGGGACTTCCACCTTTTTAATCTTTCGCAGGAGACAAGATGGTTCATTCAAACGAAGCATGGCGGCAAGGCCATTTAAACCCCAGCGATCAAGCACCCGCCGAAGCAGCCGCACTGATGCAGCGCGTGTTGTACGAGGTCAAGCGCGTGGTGGTGGGCCAAGACGCCTTTTTGGAGCGCGTGCTGATCGCACTCTTGGCGCAAGGCCATTTGCTGATTGAAGGCGTCCCGGGATTGGCCAAAACCTTGACGGTCAACACACTGGCCAAGACCCTGCGAGGCACCTTCAGCCGCATTCAATTCACCCCCGATTTATTGCCCGCCGATTTGATAGGCACACGCATTTTCAATCAGCAAACCAGCGAGTTCAGCACGGTGCTTGGACCGGTGTTTGCTAACCTGTTGTTGGCCGACGAAATCAACCGAGCACCGGCCAAAGTGCAAAGCGCCTTGCTCGAAGTGATGCAGGAGCGTCAAGTCACCATCGCAGGGCAGTCGCACCGCGTGCCTTCGCCATTTTTGGTCATGGCCACGCAAAACCCGATTGAAACCGAGGGCACTTACCCTTTGCCCGAAGCGCAGGTCGATCGGTTCATGATGAAAGTGCTGATCGACTACCCCAGCGAAGACGACGAATTCGTGATCGTGCAACGCGTCATTGCCGGTGGCGCCCAGGTCACGGGGGTTTTGAATCCTGAGCAATTGCAGGCGCTTCAAGCGCAATGCCGACGCTGCTATGTGGACCCCAGCCTGGTGCATTACGCTGTGAAGCTGATTTCTGCCACGCGCTTTCCTTCGCGCTACGGCCTGGAGTCAATCCAGGGGTTTTTGAGTTTTGGTGCCAGTCCGCGGGCCAGCATCGGCTTGATCGAAGGCGCTCGCGCCTTGGCGCTGCTCAGGGGTCGAGACTATGCCTTGCCAGAAGATGTGGCCGACTTGGTGCCCGATGTCCTGCGGCACCGTTTGGTGCTGTCTTACACCGCATTGGCACAAGGGCAAACGGCCGAGACTTTGATTCAAGCCGTCATGAAGGCCGTGCCGAAGCCCGACAAACCGCTGGAATCTCATGTCCGTTGAGGCTTTGCTGCAGCGACTGGAGTGGACGGTACTGCGTCGACTCGATGGACTGCTTCAAGGAGACCACAAGACGCTGTTCAGAGGCTCGGGGCTGGAGCTGGCCGATTTGCGCGAGTACCAAGCGCACGACGATGTCCGTCACATCGACTGGAACGTCACGGCCCGCATGCAATCGCCCTATGTACGCGAGCACCAGGAGGACCGTGAAATCAGTGCCTGGTTTTTGCTGGACCTGAGTGGCTCCATGGATTTTGGCAGCACCGGTCGCAGCAAGCGGGAGGTCATGTTGGATTTTGTGGCGGTGATGGCCAAACTGCTGATGCAAAGGGGTAACCGCATAGGCGCTTTGATATTGACCCCGACAGCACCCTCTGGTTTTCAACACATCCCGGCAAGAATGGGCCGAAGACACTTGCTGCACGTGATGCACACGGTGCAAACAGCCCCACGGGCTGCGGCGCCCCACCTCACTGACTTGAACCATTGGCTCGCCAGTGCCAATGGTCTGCTCAAGCGACGCGCCAGTGTTTTTGTGATTTCAGACTTCATGGGCCCTACCGACTGGGCCGCCGAAATGGGCGCGCTGGGGCGTCGACATGACACCGTTGCCGTGCGGCTGTTTGATCCCGTTGAAATGAGCCTGCCGAATGCCGGTCTGATGATGCTGAAAGACTCTGAAACCTCGGAGCAACTCTTGTTAGACACCGCCGACCCCCAATTCAGGAAGCGCTATGCCAGTTTGGTTGCTGAGCGTGAACAAGATGTTCAAACCACCTTCGCGCAGTCAGGTGTCGATGGCTTGGAGCTGTCGACCGAAGAAGATTTGGCGCAAGCCTTGATCCGATTTTCGGAACTCAGAAAACGGAGAATGTGGCGTGCCTGATCTGCGTTCCATCAGCTTCTTGTGGCCACTGCTGTTGTTTACGGCCGCAGCAGTGCCTTTGATCGCAGGGCTGTACGCTTACAAAACCAAGCGCATGCCTCCTTGGGTGTTGTGCCTGGGTTTGCTGCTGCTGTGCACGGCCTTGGGCAGACCGCAGGCGGTGTTGATGACCCCCTTGCGCGAAGCCACCGTCATGCTCGTGATCGACACCTCGGGCAGCATGCGGGCCCAAGATTTAAAACCATCGCGCATCGAGGCGGCGCAATTGGCCGCGCAAAAATTCATAGAAGGCAAACCGGCCCGGTTGCGGGTCGGCCTCGTCACAGTGGCGGGCACGGCCGCGCTGGCGCAAGCGCCTACAGAAGAAAGGGGTGCATTGTTCAAGGCCTTGGAGTCGCTGCCGCTTCAATACGGCTCGGCACTGGGCACAGGCTTGCTCATTTCCCTAGAGGCCTTGCTGCCCGGCTCAGGCATTGACGCGCAAAAAATCATCAACCAAGCGTCAGAGCCCGGTGCGGTCAAAAAAGCCGAATCGGCTGGCCAATCCCTGGACGCCGCCAAGGCACCCAAAGAAGCTTCGGCCAGTCGGGGCCGCAACACCGCCATCGTCTTGATGAGCGATGGGCAAAGCAATATGGGGCCGGACTTCATCAAAATGGCCGAGCTGGCCGCCACCCATGAAGTGAAGGTCTACACCGTGGGCATTGGGACTTTGGAAGGCGACGTGGTGCGCATGCAAGGCCGATCGATGCGCGTGAAACTCGAAGAAGACGCACTCAAAAAAGTGTCCACCCTCACCCAAGGCGAGTATTTCAGGGCTGACAGCGCAGAAGGTTTGTTGGCGGTGTACGACAAACTCGGCTACCGCTTGCGGTTTGAAAAGCAGGCCATGAGTGAAATCACGTCGTATGTGGCCTTGCTGGGCATGCTGCTGGTCATGATCAGTGCGATCAGAGCCCTGGCCAGATCGGGGCGCATCCTTTAAAAAACGCGATCGCTGTACTGGCAAAATGCCCCATGGCCCGACCCAAATCAGCAACCCACGACCTCAAGCGCGAAGCCATTTTGGACATCGCGGCGCAATGTTTTGCCAGCCGCAGCTACCCTGCGGCCAGCATGAACGAGATTGCCACCGCCTGCGGCACCTCCAAGGCCCGGCTTTACCATTACTACGACAGCAAAGAGGCGATTCTGTTTGACCTGATGGACCGCTATACCCAGCGCTTGCTGACGCTGATTGCGCAGGCCGAGGCCATCGCCCAGCGGCGTAACCTGACCGACCGCGCCGCCCTGCATGAACTGATTCGGGCGTTTTTGCAGGAATATGAAAACTCAGCCACCCGCCATGTGGCGCTGCTCAACGACACCCAGTTTTTGAGCGATGCGCCGGATACCGGGCTCGCAGGCCAGTCCCCGCGTGAGCTGATCTTGAACCGCCAGCGCGATGTGGTGGCCGCTGTAACCCGCGCCCTGAAGCGCGCCTACCCCGAACGCCTAACTCCCGCCAACCAGACCGCCATCACCATGATGCTGTTTGGCATGATCAACTGGACCTTCACCTGGCTGCGCCCCGGCGGCCCGATCAGCTACGTGGCGTTTGCCGACGAAGTGATTCAGCTTTTGGAAAAAGGGCTGGCTTGAGTGAGTTGAATTTACCGATGCGTAACCGATTACGATTAGGTAAAATCCATTTTTTATTGTTCACGCGGAGAATTTCATGACCCAAGCCCCCACCAAGGCCTTTGCCTCGCAAGCCGATCTGGCCGACAAGAAGATCACTTTCGAGCAACTCAGCCCGCACTGCTGGGCCTATACCGCTGAGGGAGACCCGAACTCTGGCGTCATCATTGGCGACAAATTCATCATGGTCAGCGACGCCACGGCCACGCCGGCCATGGCCAAGGACCTGATCGCGCAAATCCGCAAAATCAGCGACAAGCCGATCAAATACGTCTTGTTGACCCATTACCACGCTGTCCGCGTGTTGGGTGCCAGCGCCTATGTGGCCGAAGGGGCCACCGAAGTGATTGCCAGCCAGGGCACTTATGAGTTGATTGTCGAGCGGGGTGCGCAAGACATGAAGAGCGAGATGGAGCGCTTTCCTCGTTTATTCCGTGGTGCCGACGAGGTGCCCGGCTTGACTTGGCCTACCATGGTGATTGGTGGCGGCGACGCGACCAAGGGCGAAGTCCCTGGCCAATTGGTGCTCGACTTAGGCGGCGTCAAGGTGCAGATTTGGAGCCCCGGTTACGGCCATACACGCGGCGATACGATCGCGTGGGTGGAAGCCGAAAAAGTGCTGTTCTCAGGTGATTTGGTTGAGTACGAAGCGGGTGTGTACACCGGTGACGCCCAACTCGAAGAGTGGCCTGCCACCCTGGAAGCTTTGCGTGCCTTGAAAGCCGAAGCCATCGTGCCTGGCCGTGGTGAAGCCATGAAGGGTGCGGCCAATGTCAACAAGGCGCTCGACTACACCAAGCGATGGGTTGAGACTTTGTTCACCGCCGGTAAAGAGGCGGTGGCAGGCCAAATGGATTTGAAAGCCGCCATGGCCCACACGCGCAAGAGCATGGACCCGATTTTTGGCCAGGTCTTTATTTACGAGCACTGCCTGCCGTTTGACGTGACCCGCGCATTTGACGAAGCCTCGGGCATCAAGAACCCCCGCATCTGGACGGCCGAGCGCGACATGGAAATGTGGCAAGCGCTGCAAGCTTGACACCAGCCTCTTGCTCGCTTTATGCCTTGACACCCAGCCCCTTGCGAGGGGGTTTTTTTTCGCTTTCATTTCGTCTTTATTTCGTTTTCATGAGCCTGCCAAGTCCTTCAAGTCACTGACATAAGCCTTGATCTTTTGGACAGCTTTGAGTCGCTGTGCAGGGGTCGTGCTGTTGTGCATTTGAGCGACATTAGCGCAAGCTTGCTGCATCAAGCGCTGGCGCATTTCAGAGCCTGGGCCTGCACTGGTGGATGTCCAGTTTTGGTAGACCGTTTTCAACGCCTCTTGCGCTTGATCTGGGGTAAGAGTTTTAGTCTGGAATGTGCGCAGCACGGTCATCAACTGCTGCTGTTTTTGCAAGCGGTCCTGCCAACCCCATTCTGGAGTCCACGTTGAAAATTTGATTTGCTGCTGCAACAGCTGGGTTTGTGTGGGGTTCAGGTTGCCATAAAAAGATGCGAAGCGATCGACCAGCGCATCCAGCCGTTTTTGTTCACGTTGTGCCGGCGTGCCTTTGAGCCAATCGTCCTGCCAAGTCGCATTTTTTTTGGCCCATTGACGCTCGATGTGGGCCAATTGTCGGGCGGACATATCCATGGCCGCCTCGGTCAGAGCAGGAAGTGCCTTGGCGGCCAAAACCTCGATACGGGCTTGCGCTGCATCCCATTTGCTGCAGACTTGCGCAGGTGTGACGATGTCCCCAGCCAAGCCTTGGGCTTGCTGCAGCAGAGAGGCGTAGGCAGGCAACTCTTGTTCACGGTGCCAGCGCAGAATTTGCTCCAAAGAAGCCTGCATCTTCTCGGATTGGGCTTTGGAAAAATCAGCATATCCGTCGAGCCACCAATAGGCCAAATCATCTACCTTGTTGTAGCCCAGCTTGATGGCGCTGCAGCCTTGCAACAGGAAGACAAGCAGTGAAAGTAAGACAATGCGCATGAGATTCTTGGAACGATAATAGGGATCAAGGCCACTGGTGAACAGGATTGTGAACGCTTTCACTTTAGCCGGCCCAACAACAGGCCTTCAACCTTGTAATGAACTGTATGAATTCAACACTTCTTCCCTTTGATGTGGTGGTCATGGCCGCTGGTAAAGGCACGCGCATGAAAAGTCGCTTGCCCAAAGTTTTGCAGCGCCTGGCAGGCGTGCCTTTGGTGCAGCATGTGCTGGCCACTGCGGCGCAATTGCAGGCCCGCTCGGCAGTGGTGATCACGGGGCATGGGGCAGAGGCCGTGGAGGCCGCTTTGACGTCCGTTGCTGGCCAAACCACCTTGCGCTTTGTGCGCCAAGAACCGCAATTGGGAACAGGGCATGCTGTTCAGCAAGCGGTACCCGCCTTGGCGGACGATGGTTTGGTGGTGGTCTTGTCGGGAGATGTGCCTTTGACCCAGGCCGATACGCTGCAAGCCTTGTTGGCGGCCAGCGGGGGCTCGCGCTTGGCATTGCTGACCATTGAATTTGCCGACCCCACAGGTTATGGCCGTATTGTGCGGCAGGGCGATCAGGTGCAAGCCATCGTGGAACAAAAAGATGCCACCGATGCACAGCGCCAAATCAAAGAGGTGTACAGCGGCATCATGGCCGTGCCTGCACGCCTGCTCAAGCCTTGGCTGGCGCGCCTGGACAACCATAATGTGCAGGGCGAGTACTACCTGACAGACATCGTGAAATTTGCCGTGGCCGACGGCGTCGAGGTGGTCGCCCACACCATCACAGACGCGCTGCAGGTGGCGGGCATCAACAGCCCGGTGCAGTTGGCCGAATTGGAGCGTGCGCACCAACTGCGCCAAGCCCACGCTTACATGGAACAAGGGGTGCGCTTGATGGACCCTGCGCGGTTTGATGTGCGTGGCCAACTGGACTGCGGCCAGGACGTGGAGATAGACGTCAATTGCATTTTTGAAGGCCGTGTCAGCCTGGGCGAGGGTGTGCGCGTGGGCGCGAACTGCGTGATTGCCAACTGCACCATTGCCGCAGGTGCGGTGATTCACCCCTTCACCCACATCGACGGCGAAAAACTCGGTGTGACGGTAGGCGAGGGTTCCTTGATCGGCCCGTTTGCCCGCCTGCGCCCCGGCGCGCAATTGGCCGCTGAAGTGCACATTGGTAACTTTGTGGAAGTCAAAAACGCCACCCTGGCCAAGGGCGCCAAAGCCAACCATTTGGCGTATTTGGGCGACGCCACGGTGGGTGAGCGCGTCAACTTCGGCGCGGGCAGCATCACTGCCAATTACGACGGCGCCAACAAGCACCGCACCGTGATCGAGGCCGACGTGCACATCGGCAGCAACTGTGTCTTGGTCGCACCGGTGGTTATTGGCGCTGGCGGCACCGTGGGCGGCGGCTCGGCGATCACCAAGAGCACCGAACCCGGCGCCCTGAGTGTGGCGCGCGGCAAGCAAGTGAGCATTGCCAATTGGGCGCGGCCGCAAAAACAGCCGAAATTCAAATAGTTCGTGCGAATCGAACGATTCGTGCTAAATTAGCGCTATGCAAACCTTTTCTGCTAACGAAGCCAAAACCCAGTTTGGACATTTCATTGATACGGCCCAGCGAGAGCCGGTGCGTGTCGTGCGCCGTGACCGGGTGGTCGGTGTGATGGTCTCAGCACAAGACTACGAGGCCATGCGTGAGTTTTACGCCAACCGCTTGCAGCACACCCTGGCTGAAACGGCTGTGCAGGCAGAGCGTGCGGGCATGACACCTGAGTTGCTGGAAGACTTGTTGCGTGACGAGTCTTAAGCTGGTCATTGACACCAACGTCTTGATCAGTGCCGCCTTGTCTGCGCATGGCGCTCCTGCGAGGCTGGTCCGATGTGCGCTGGCACACCACAGGCTGGTTTTCTCTCGCGCTACCCTCGATGAGTTGCGCACGCGGCTGTACCGCCCTAAGTTTGACCGTTACATCAGCTTGGAAAACCGCGAGCGTGTGCTGCACGACATGAGTGCCGCTGCGCTGTGGGTCGATGTCGGTGAACCCGCTGTGTATTGCCGTGACCCAGAAGACGACAAGTTCTTTGAGGCAGCTCTCAAAGCGCAAGCAGACTATTTGGTGAGCGGTGACAAAGATGTTTTGGAAGCACCAGCGCTGACGGGTCTGCGCATCATTTCGGCGCAACAAGCTCTTAAGGTGTTGGCGCTTTAAAGGGCGGGCCGCAGGGGCCAGGTGCTTGTGAATTTGGCCCGTTTGGTCGCAAAAAATGCTTTCACGTTGCGTACATTCGCGTCTTGCGTGAATAAAGTCTGGCTAATTGCCAAGTAACCGGGCATGTCGCGGGCCTGCAGCACCAGCATGAAGTCCGGCCCGGGCGAGACGCGCCAACATTGCTGCACCGCGTCCAGGGCGACAGCGCGGGCTTCGAAGGCGTCCAGGTGCTCGCTGCCTTGCTTGTCCAGAGAAACTTCCACCAAGACCGTGAGCCCATGGCCCAGCGCAGCCCCGAGTTGGTCGGCGTTGAGTACCGCCACTTGGCGTTCGATCCAGCCGTCATCGATCAGCCTTTTCACGCGGCGCAGGCACGTGGGCGGCGATACGTTCACCATCTCCGCCAGCGCCACATTGCTCAGGCTGGCATCGTGCTGCAGGCTGTCCAGCAGTTGCAGGTCAATGGCATCCAGTTCAATTGATTTCATAAAAAGTATTTTATTGAAATTTTATTTCATTTTCAAATAAAAATGAAATAAAAAACTATTTAAAGTAAAGAATTGACCGGATATTTTTCATTGGTCATCTTAATATCCAGCACATTCACTGTTTTGGAGCAATTCTATGTGTGGCATCGTCGGCGCCGTTTCTTCCCGCAACATCGTTCCCGTGCTGGTTCAGGGCCTGCAGCGCCTGGAATACCGGGGCTATGACTCGTGCGGCGTGGCCGTGCACGCGGCCAGTCTGGGTGGCAAGGGTGGCTTACAGCGCGCCCGCAGCACCGCACGTGTGGCCGAGCTGATGGACCAAGTCACGGCCGACCACATCGAAGGCGGCACCGGTATTGCCCACACACGCTGGGCCACGCACGGTGCGCCGGCGGTGCACAACGCGCACCCGCACTTCAGCCACGGCACGGGCGTGGCAGACACCAAGCCGGGCAAGGTGGCCTTGGTGCACAACGGCATCATCGAAAACCACGAAGAACTGCGCGCCGCCTTGCAAGCCAAGGGCTATGTCTTTACCAGCCAGACTGACACCGAAGTTATCGCCCACCTGGTGGACAGCGTGTACGAAGGCGACATTTTTGAAGCCGTCAAAACCGCCATCCGCCAGTTGCACGGCGCCTATGCGATTGCGGTGTTTCACAAAGACGAGCCTCAGCGCGTGATTGGCGCTCGTGCCGGCTCGCCACTGATTCTGGGTGTGGGACAGGGCGAAACCTTTTTGGCCAGCGATGCCATGGCCTTGGCTGGTGTGACCGATCAAATTGTGTACCTCGAAGAAGGCGACGTGGTCGACATGCAGCTGGGCAAATACTGGATCGTGGACCGAACGCACAAAGCCACGGTGCGTGAGGTGAAAACCGTGAACGCTCACAGCGGCGCGGCCGAACTTGGTCCTTACCGCCACTATATGCAAAAAGAAATCTTCGAGCAGCCCCGCGCCATTGCCGACACGCTCGAAGGCGTGGAAGGCATCACGCCCGAGTTGTTTGGCGACGGCGCTTATTCCACATTCAAGGCCATCGACAGTGTACTTATCCTGGCCTGCGGCACCAGCTATTACAGCGGTTGCGTGGCCAAGTACTGGATTGAGGCGATTGCCAAAGTGCCCTGCCAGGTCGAAATTGCCAGTGAATACCGCTACCGCGAATCGGTGCCCAACCCGAACACGCTGATCGTCACCATCACCCAGTCTGGCGAGACCGCCGACACCTTGGCCGCGCTGCGCCATGCGCAAAGCTTGGGGCTAAAGCACACGCTGACCATTTGCAACGTGTCCACCAGCGCCATGGTGAGGGAATGCAAGCACGCCTATGTGACCCGCGCTGGGGTCGAGATTGGCGTGGCCTCGACCAAGGCCTTC
>CAMDKK010000016.1 GCA_945901045.1 Limnohabitans sp. Rim8 | reverse complement strand
GGATCACCTTTGCCGGCCTGGTTGAGCTTTGATGTGAGCACTTTGCGTTTCGAAGCCCAAGCCGTACCGACAGGTGCATTTCCTTTGCAGGTGCTAGTGACTGTCGCTGGGTCGCGCGTGATGGTGGTGATCTCAGAGAGGACCGAGTAGGGTGAGTTGGGTTGCTTTGCCAATCATCAGAACCAAATGGCTGTGGGCATTCTGTCATTCTTGGCATTGTTTGAACGACTGCAAGCCAAATACGCACAGCCAGCGTCTAGCCAAACGCGCTAATCCAGTTACTGATCACGCGCTTGGTAGCGTTAGATTTTGAGGAGATCGGTGGCAACATTGCTCAAGACAATCCGGTTCTTGCGGGAAGTTTCGTGGCTGAATTGCGCGCGCATTGCGAAAAGATTTTTCTCAACCCTGCGGGCTATCGGTAATGATGCATCTCGATTGTCCTTCTAGCCATCTCTACTCCCAGAACTTAAAAGTTCTGAGAATAAAGACAGCAATGGATTCGAAATGCCCTAAATGCTCCGCCTAAGTGGCTCCAATACGGCGATCACGACGTGGCTTCAATACGCCGATCATTGGGTGGCTCCAATACGCCGATCCGTGACAGGCTGATTCAATCGGAGTCGCGCAGCTGGCTAATGACCCAGCAGGCCACAGCGATCATCAAAATAGAGCCACTCTCGTATAAAAGGATGGAGGGGTCTCCGTCTTTGCCTTGAAGGATGATCAATCGACTTAAAGCCGTCATGGCAATGATCAGTGGAATAGTGATTGGAATTTTGTGACTGCTGTAGAAAGCGCTGAGCATCCCCAAAACTTCCGCATAGATGAACATCAGCAGAAGATCCTTCAGGGCGACGCTGCGCTGTTCGATCAGCTCCATCACTTCTTGCGCCATGGCGCCGACCGTAAAAAGGGCGATCGTGACCAGAAAACACTTTTCAGTCACGTCAATCATGCGTTTTATCGACATCGAACTCTCCTGCCTTGGTGGTTTAATTTCAAGATGATCAGACGGATTCACCGGCTTTGATTCATAAGGTAATCATGCATGGGCTTGAAAAACCTTGGATGTCCCGTCTTTTTGAATCAGTAAGACTTGGTAGGCATCACGCTTGCCGCCATAGACAGGGCCATCCATCCCCGGGGATCCAATCGGCATCCCAGGAACAGCCAATCCTAAAGCTTGGGGTTTTTCTTTGAGGAGACGTTGGATATCTGAGGCTGGCACATGACCTTCGATTACATACCCCTGGACAAGTGCGGTGTGGCACGACGCAAAAGTCTTTGGAATGCCCAGCCTTGCACGCGCAGCGTTATTTCCTTGGCCCATGACTTTGATGGAGAAATTATTTTTCTCCAAATGATCAATCCAGTCTTTGCAGCAACCGCAGTTCGGATCTTTCCAAACTTGCACAGACACAGGGCTTGCTGCGACTGCGACAGCACCAGAGCTCAGTGCAAGCAGACATGACAGCAGTGATCGTCTTTTAAGATTGAGGGATTTCATTTTGGAAGTCATATTTTGCGTTCCTTTACTCTTCATTGATTGACTGCTGATCACTGTTACATTTAAGTATATGGCGAGAAAATTAGGCACTTTTTTTTAGTCCTTTGCATGGGCTGGCAGTCGCTGGCCTTTGCTGGCTTTGGTGCGCTTGGGGCGCATGAAGAGCAAGAGCAGCATGAGCTGCTTCACTTCCAGGGTGTCGCCCATCACCATGATGATCATGCCGATGACTTTCATGAGGACAAGTCCATGGCATCCACCGTGCACGGCCTGTCCGAAGCCAGCCAGTTTTCTTCGGCCTTGCCTACCCCGCAATGTTCTTTACCTTTGCTGTCTGGCACTTATCACCTTTCTGCAGAGCGTTACTTCTCCAGGGGCCAGTTGCTGCCCGACGGACTCGATCGACCCCCGAAACCAAGGGCCTGACTTTCGGCCTTGCCTGCGTTTGAACTTGCGCAGCGCGTTTTTTGGTTCCGCCCCTTTCGCTGCGTCTTTTTTTGGCGCATGTGACTGGGCGCAAATGAGCGATCAACACTATGAAAATAATGACATGGTATGGGCCATGGCCGTCGGCGTACGCTTTGATGTCTTGCGCGCTGCTGTCCATGGCTCTTGCTGCTCCAACGTCGGGACAGGCGCAAGAAAGTACGCGCGCTGTATCCCATGCCGCGGCGGGCACGCATACGCTCAACCAAGCGCTTGAGGCTGCTTGGCAACGCTCATTAGAGGTATCCGAATCGCGCGGTCGTTCTGCTCGCGCTCAGGCCGACCAGGCAGTCACGCAAAGCTGGCTGGCTGCAGCACCGGCCGTGAGCTTTGGCCAACGCGAGGGGCGCGCAGGTGCGCCTGCCGCAAGCCGTGAGACTGAGCTTGGGCTGGCGCTGCCTCTTTGGCGGCCCGGACAGCGTGCCGCTGGAGGGCAGGCAGCTCAATCTCAGTCGGCTTGGGTTCAGGCCACAGAGCAAGCCGAGCGCTTGCGCTTGGCGGGGCGGCTGCGCGAAGTGATGGGCGCCCTGCATCTGGCTGAGGCCGATCTGTACCAGCTGGAACAGCAAGTCCAAGACCTCGCCCAATTGACGCAGGATGTCGAAAGGCGCGTGCGTGCAGGTGATCTCGCCCCCGCCGATGCGCTTGCAGCTCGGGCCGAGTGGCTCGCAGCCCAGGCGCAATCGAGCGCAGCGCGTCAAGCCTTGGGTATCCAGCAGTCCCATTGGCACCTGCTCACAGGCCTCGCACCCTTGAAATTAAAGACGAGCGTTGCCCCGGCCTTGGCGCAATTGCCGGACACCCACCCCGAACTCGTCCTTGTAAACGCAGCGGTGGACTTGGGCCAGCGCCAGGTGGATTTAGCGCGGGTTCAACGCTCGGATTCGCCACAGCTGACTCTGGGTTTGCGGCAAGAGCACCCGGGGCAAGGGGCCGCTTCGCAAAGCAGTGTGGTGGTGGCGCTGCGTGTGCCAGTGGGTGGACAGGTCTATCAGCAGCCTCGCATCGCCGCGGCGGTCGGTGAACTGGACATGGCACAAACCCAGGCGCAGCGAACCCGCGAGCGCTTAAGGGCTGAAGTGGCACTGGCGCAGAGCCAGCTGGGCTTGAGTCAGGCGCAACTGCAAGCGGAGCAAGAGCGAGCGCAATTGCTGGCCGAGCGCGCCCGCTTGATTGAAAAGTCCTTCCGTGCCGGTGAAACGGCGCTGCCCGACATGCTGCGCGCCATGGCCGCAGCCGTTAACGCCAAGAGTGCCTTGGCGCGTCAGCAGATCAACCATCAAACGGCGATGGCTCGCCTCGAACAAGCTTTGGGATTACTGCCATGATTCACCTCTTTATTTCCAGATTCGTGTGTGCCGGCTTGACGGCCAGCCTGCTGGTACTGATGCCTTTGCCCGCCTGGGCTGGCCCTGGCGCGCATGGCCCCAATGGCGAACACTTGGATGCGCCAATGACGGGCAAAGCCAACGCCATGCAGGCCAGTCTTCAAGTTGAAGCCAATTCCGATCTCTTCGAGCTGGTTGCAACGCTGACCAGTGGCGAATTGTCTATTTTCATTGACCGCTTTGCGAGCAATGAGCCTGTGCTGCAGGCGCAGGTTGAAGTGGAGTCTGGCGGTCTGAAGGCGCAGGCCAAATTCCATGCCGATAGGGGCCATTACGCGATCGATGACCGGGCCATGCTCCAAAAGCTCTCTACCCCGGGTGAGCACCCGCTGGTGATCACCGTGCTTGCGGGCAAGGACAGTGACCTGCTTGACGCGGTGTTGCGGGTGCCAGCTGCTTTGGCCGTTGATGATCACCACTTCCACTGGGAGTGGTGGGCCCTTGGGGCCTTGGCCACTTTGGTATTGCTCGGCATGTCGGTCGCGCGCCTGCGCAAGCAGCGCCAGCGTCGGTTCTCTCTCGGAGGTCAAGCATGAAACGGCTGTCTTATTTTGGCCTTCAAGTGGCGATTCTGGCGATGGCCAGTGCCCTTTCTGCTTGGGCTGGCCCGGGTGCGCACGGCCCGAATGGCGAACACTTGGATCAAGCGTCTTCGCCGACTGCGGGTGGGCTCGCCCGCTTAGCAGATGGCAGTGTGAATGTGCCCAAACTTGCGCAGCGGCGCATGGGGCTGCGTACCCAGATAGCTCCCGAGTCGGAGGCTGCCTCGACCATTCAGTTGCCCGGCCGGGTCGTGGCAGACCCTAATGCGAGCGGCCAAGTGCAGGCGACGCATGGCGGACGTGTTGAGCCTGGGCCGCGCGGATTGCCGATGGCGGGCCAAGCCGTCAAGCAAGGCGAGGTGCTGGTGTGGGTGCGCCATCATGCTGATCCATTTGCCTTGGCGGCCCAACAGTCACAGCGTGCCGAATTGAAGGCTGCGCGGGACTTGGCTGAGCAGCGCCTGCGCCGCTTGGAGATGCTTGAAGGCACGGTGCCACGCAAGGACATCGACGCCGCCCGTATCGATGTCCAGTCACTGACCGAGCGCGAACAACGCATCGCCGCGAGTTTGGATGTGCGTGAGCCCTTGCGCGCACCGGTCTCGGGTGTGATTGCACGTGCCGATGTGAAGGCGGGCCAGATTGTGGACCCACGCGAGGTGCTGATCGAGGTCATCGACCCTGCGCGGCTGATGGTGGAGGCCAGCACACCCGATGTGTCGCTGGGCAGTCGTTTGGGCGCAGCCCATTTGGCCGGGCTCGAGGGCGTCAAGCTGCAACTCGTTGGCGCCGCCCGGTCCTTGCGTGACGGCATGCTGCCGCTGAACTTCCGAGCTTCGGTCGCTGCTGGCGCAGCACCCTTGGCGGTAGGTCAAACCGTGACACTGGTCGCGGCGCTCAAGGAGCGGCGCAAGGGCATTGTTTTGCCGGCCTCTGCTGTCGTGCGCAGCCCGGCTAACGAACCCATCGTCTGGATCAAGACGGGCGCTGAGCGCTTCATGCCGCAGCCGGTTCAGGTCCAGCCGCTGGACGCGGTGACGGTGTTGGTCACCCAGGGACTGTCCGCTGACAACCGTGTGTTGGTTCAAGGCGCGGCGCTGGTCGCGCAGATCCGCTGAACCGAGGCTGCACATCATGTTCAACTGGATCGTTCAATACAGCCTGCGCAACCGGTTATTCGTTCTGGCCTTTGCGGCTTTGCTCATGGTCTATGGGGCATTGACCGCCTGGCGCACGCCGGTCGACGTGTTTCCTGACCTCAATAAACCGCTGGTAACGGTGCTGACTGAAGCAGGCGGCATGGCGCCGGAGGAGGTCGAGCAACTGGTCAGCTTCCCCATCGAGACGGCCCTCAACGGCATGCCCGGTGTCACCCGGGTGCGCTCCACCTCGGGTATTGGCCTGTCGGTGGTGTACGCCGAGTTTGACTGGGGCACTGATATTTACCGCAACCGCCAGTTGGTCGCCGAGCGATTGGCGCAACTGCGCAGTCAACTGCCTGCCGACATCACGCCCGTGATGGGACCCGTCTCGTCCATCATGGGCGAGATCATGCTGATTGCATTACCGCTTCAAGGCGGTGAGGGCGCAGCCACGCCCATGCAGGCCCGTGAATACGCCGACTTTGTGCTGCGCCCGCGCTTGCTAGGCATCGCGGGAGTCTCCCAAGTCATTCCCATCGGCGGTGAGGTGCGCCAGCTGCGTGTGGAGCCAGATCCGGCGCGCATGGCCCAACTGGGCATAACACTCAGCCAAGTTGAGCAGGCCCTGCGCGGTTATGCCGGCAACGCTGGGGGCGGCTTCATTGACCTGAACAGCCGTGAATACCTGATTCGTCACATGGGCCGTACCCAGCGGCTGGAGGATTTGCAAGGCATGGCCGTGGCTTGGAAGGACGGTCGACCCGTGCTGCTGCAGCAGGTGGCGCAAGTGCGCTTTGCCGCTGGCCTCAAGCGCGGCGATGCGGGTTACCAAGGGCAAGCTGCCGTGATCCTGAGTGTGCAAAAGCAGCCGGCGGCCGATACCGTCAAGCTCAGCCGGCAGATTGAGCAAGCCTTGGGTGATCTTCAGGCAGGCTTACCAAAAGGGCTTGCTAAACCCCAAGTGCTGTTTCGTCAGGCCGATTTCATCAAGGCCTCCGTCGGCAATGTGACGCAGGCGCTGCGCGACGGCGCGGTGATTGTGGCCATCGTGCTGTTCGCGTTTTTGCTGTCCGTACGCACCACGCTGATCTCCTTAATTGCCATCCCCCTGTCGCTGGCGGTCACGGCTTTGGTCTTTCGCTGGCTGGACCAGTCGATCAACGTCATGACCCTGGGCGGCTTGGCGATTGCGATTGGTGAGTTGGTGGACGATGCGGTGGTGGACGTTGAAAACATTTTGCGTCGGCTCAAAGAGAACCGGGCCCTGGCCCAGCCGCGCTCGGTGATGGCGGTCGTGCAGCAGGCCAGCGTCGAGGTGCGCTCAGGCATTGTCTACGCCACGGTGATCGTGGTGCTGGTGTTCGTGCCCTTGTTCGCCTTGCCGGGCATCGAAGGCCGTTTGTTTGCGCCACTGGGTATTGCCTACATCGTCTCCATCTTGGCGTCGATGGCGGTGTCCATGACAGTGACCCCGGTCCTGTGCAGTTACCTGCTTCCCAGGATGAAACAACTGGGTCACGGGGACAGCCCCGTGGTGAAGCGCCTGAAGGCTTGGGACCGAAGGTTGCTCAACTGGTCCTTTACGCGGGCCCGGGTCCTGATCAGTGCCGCGGTTGTGGCGGTCGCCTTGGCCGCTGCCAGCGTGCCCTTTTTTCCTCGCGCATTTCTGCCGGCCTTTAACGAGGGCTCGCTGGTGCTGTCCCTGTTGTTCAACCCCGGCACCTCGCTGGCCGAGGCCAACCGCATGGGGGCGGTGGCCGAACAACTGATTGGCCAGGTGCCTGGCGTCAGTCAGGTGGGCCGGCGTACCGGACGAGCTGAACTCGACGAGCATGCCGAAGGCGTGCATTCCACCGAGATCGATGTGGACTTGCATCGCGATGGCAAGCCGGTCGATCGGGAGCAAGTGATGGCCCGCATCCGCGCCCAACTGGTCGTATTGCCCGCCCAAGTGGCTATCGGTCAGCCCATCTCGCACCGGCTGGACCATCTGCTCTCGGGCGTCCGGGCGCAAATTGCGGTCAAGATTTACGGCGACGATACCGACACCCTGCGCGGGCTGGCCGAGCAGATGCGCGGCAAACTGGCCACCATTCCTGGCTTGGTCGACCTGACTGTCGAGAAGCAGGTGCTGATCCCGCAGATCATGGTCCGGCTTGACCCGCAGCGGCTGGCGCAGACAGGTCTGCCGCCGGGTGAGGCCCTGCGCATCCTGAAGGCCTTGACGGATGGTGCCCACGGCTCGCAAATTGTGGACGGGGCCAGGCGCTACGACTTGGTGCTGCGACTGCCCGATGACAAGCGCAGTCCGCAGGATCTGGCACGCACACTGATTGACACGCCTGCCGGACGCCTGCCAGTGTCCAGCTTCGCCACGGTGACGGAATCCGATGGTCCCAACCAAATTGGGCGCGAGAATGGCCGTCGGCGTATCGTTGTCTATGCCAACAGCGACGGCTCCGACATGGGCCGTATAGTGGCCGAAATCCGCCAAGCCATCGCAGCCACTGCGTTACCCAGCGGCAGCTTCATTAACCTGGAGGGTCAATTCCAGGCACAGGAGCAGGCTACCGGCCAGATCGTAGGCTTGTCGCTGGTATCGCTGGCGCTCATGTTCTTGGTGCTTTACTCGCGCTATCGCTCGGCGGTGCTGGCGGGCATCATCATGGCCAACATTCCGTTGGCTTTGATTGGCAGCGTGGTCGCGATGTGCCTGGCGGGCGTGACGCTGTCGGTGGCCACCATGGTGGGCTTCATCACCTTGGCGGGCATTGCCACGCGCAACGGCATCCTGAAGATCAGTCATTACATTAACCTGTGCCGTTTTGAGGGTGAAACCTTCAGCCAGGCCATGATCGTGCGCGGCTCGATCGAGCGGCTGACACCGGTGCTGATGACGGCGCTGGTGGCGGCCTTCGCATTGACGCCGCTACTGATGGCCGGTGATGCGCCGGGCAAAGAGATCCTGCACCCTGTGGCGGTGGTTATCTTTGGCGGATTGATCAGTTCCACGTTGCTGGACACCTTGCTCACACCACTGCTTTTTTGGCACTTTGGAGCCGAGGCCACGGACCGGCTGCTGAAACAAAGTAGTACCGACGAGGACGCAAAGCAGCCGGTGCAAGAAGCATTTTGACGGGTGGATCGACAGGCTTGGTGGTGCCGCCTTCAAGTGCACCACGCCCTACAAGGAGTTAAGAAATATGAAGATGAAGCATTTAATTTCAGTGACTGGCTTGGTCCTGTCCTGCCTGAGTATGAATCCGGCCCAGGCCCATGGCGACGCCAAACCCCAGCATGGCGGCATCGTGCAAAAGGCCAATGACCTGAGTTTTGAGCTGGTCGCACAGGCCGATGGCGCCATGATTTACCTCATGGACCATGGCAAGCCGCTGGCCTCCAAAGGCATCACCGGCAAGCTCACCGTTTTGCAAGGCAGCAACAAGGTCGAAGCAGACATCAAGGAAGCCAGCGACAACACCTTGCTCGTCATGGGCGTCAAGCTGGGCAAAGGTGACAAGCTCGTCGCTGCCCTGAGCAATGTCGGTGGCAAGAGCATGACCGTGCGATTCACGATCAAATAAGGTCGCCTGCCTGGAGTGCGTCCGCAATATGCGGGTTTTGTGGGGGCATATTGCCCCGCTGACAAGGGTTTTAAATGAAACATGGCATTTGGGCCTTGCTGCTGGCCTGCACGACTTCCGCCTGGGCAGGACCTGATTGGACACCGGCACGCATTGTCAAGATTGAGCCCGAGAAAGCACGCGTCACCCTTGATCACCAGCGCATCAAAAGCATTGGCATGGAGGCAATGACCATGCCTTTCAAAGTGGATGAGGCGGTCAAACTCGCGCCATTCAAAGTGGGACAGAAGGTTCGATTTACCGTCACAGAAAAAAATGGCCACTTGGTGGTGGATCAGATGGAGCCAGCCAAATGAGCGGACGTTTACGCAACAAGGTATTGGCTTGCCTCGCTTTCCTCACTTGCGCGCTTGCGCTGCCGGCCTTTTGCGGCCCCATGGGGTTCAAGGAAAGTTGGATGGCGATGGGCGATTTCAGTCCTAACTGGCAAGAGTCTTTTGTCAACTACGCCCTGACGCCGCGAGATGCCCTGGGCGCTTCAACGCTTTACATGCGCTCTGACGACGAGAGCAAAAACCGCCACTTAGCCGATGTGACTTACACCCGCTTGCTTAAACGCTGGAATATGCCTCAAGCGCAGGCCAATATCTGGTTTTTAGGGGGCCTGGGCTATCTGACTGGCAATGATTTTGCGGGTTCTAAACTCATGGCGTCACCCGGTGTTCAGGTGGACTACGAAACCACCCGTGTCTACGCATCTGCCACCGCCAGGCTGTACCGGGCCGATGGCATCAACCACGACTTCGCCTCAGCGCGGCTGGGATTTTCTTTCTACGAAGTGGATTACGACGAGACCCAACCCTGGTTGGTCGTAGAAGCGAGACGCATGACGGGTCTGACCAACAGGACGGAAGTAACGCCGATGTTGCGGCTTATCCATAACCGTTATTTTCTAGAACTTGGCGTGAGCAACAGCACCCAAGGCCGCGTCAACTTGATGTATATTTTTTGAGAACTTCACCATGAAAAAACTGGTTATTACTGTGGCGCTCGCATTGGCCACTTGGCCCTCATTCGCGGCAACCAGCATCAAGGCCACCGTCAATGGCATGGTGTGTGCTTTTTGTGCCCAGGGCATAGAAAAGCGCATCTCCAGCATGCCCGCTGCCAAAGCGGTGTTCGTCGACCTGAAGAAAAAGACCGTTGCCATCGAGGCCAAGGAGGGTCAGACCTTGGATGGAAATGCCATTAAGGCCGAAATCACCGACGCCGGCTACGACGTAGTGAAACTCGAAACTGTGCAGAAATCCGTTGAGGAGATCAAGGCTGAAGTCAGGGCGCGCAAATGAGCCCGGACGGCATCGCTGAATCGCGCGGCAGTTTCTGGACCTCGGTTGCCAGCCTGTTTGCTACATCCAGTACCTTGGTGTGCTGCGCCATCCCCGCACTGCTGGTCGCGCTGGGGGCAGGGGCTGCGCTGTCGTCTTTAGTCGCGGTGTTCCCGCAAGTCGTCTGGCTCAGCGAACACAAGGAAGTGGTCTTTGCCATGGCCGGCTTCATGATGGCGGGCAGTGGTGTGCTGCAGTGGCGCAACCGCCATGCACCTTGCCCGACTGACCCTGCACTGCTCGATGCTTGCCTGCGCACTCGCAAAGTGTCGTTTGCGGTGTACTTGGTCAGCGTGGCGTTTTACCTCATTGGTGCTTGGTTTGCGTTTGTGCAGCCTTGGTTGGCCGAGTGACACATTTATGGGGAATGCGCGAGCCACGCACCCAATTGAAACGATGCACTGAAGGTCACGCTGCGCTGCTGTCCGGAGCTGGCCACTGATTCAAAAAAACGGCTGGCTGTCCAAGGCGCTTAGATCGGACCAGGCGGCTCGATTCGCTCGAAGCTCTGCGGCAGCATGGCGGGTGCGATGGCAACGATGTCGACTTCGCAGACCCCGTACTTCTTAAAAATAGCCTGCCAATGTGAAACCTTTTCGCGCATCCGATCGATCTCGGCACGCGCGCCTTGCGCCGACAGGCCAAACACTTCGGGCTGCGACAGTAAGTTGTAGACACTGGCCGAGCGTCCAAATGCACCCACCTGAAGAGCCAGGTCTCGACGCTCCTTGGACATCGCCGGAACGGGGACGATGTCGTAAGCTGGAGATAGCCGCCAAGCTCCTTCTACCTGAAGCAGTGCATGGTTACGGGGGTGATCGTCGTTGTTGGTGACCATCGCGTTGAAGACCATTCTGCGAAAGAGCTCCAGCTGGTCCTTTTCCGGATGCGAAGACCAGCGGTGAAGTTCGTCGGCCAGCAGCAGGTACGACCAGCGATCGCGACCCAGATAGCCATCCTCGGCATCAAGGACCGTGAGGGCTGAGACCATTCCAAAACGCGCGTAAGCCTTTGCGTCGGGATGCCATTGTCGGTCAAATCGAGCGAGCAACAGGGCATCCCGGCCACCCACCTTCTCAAGACGCGTTTCACACACGTCCAGACCTGCGAACCTGGCGAGCTCTAGCGTTGCATACTCGACGCGCTGCATGTTCAGCTTGTCGTTTTTTTCCGGTAACTTGGCCAGCCAGATTGTGTTGTTGTCCTCGATGGACACCTTGGGTCGTGCACCGCCCATGCTGGTGCCAGGCTCCAGCTGCTCCAGGACCTCGTGCGCAAGCTTGCCGCTTTCCTCCAGCGTCTGGGTTGCATCGGTGAGCGCTCGGAGTTGATGGGTTCGATTGAAGGGGCGCGCAGCGGTTGGCGGCTTTGTCGATGGACCAAAGCGCAGATTGCCGGCCCCATCATCGGGGCCATTGAGAAGGTAGTCGACCTCGGACAAATCAGCTTCTTGCAGGCCCAGCTTGGCCTGGATCACCCTGCGGCCCCAAGCATCCGGGCTCGCGTCACGCAGTGCGCCGGGGATACCCCTGAGCTTGGTGAACTCCTGCGGCCGATCGCTCAGGGGCAGGTTGTAAGGGTCCAGTGACGGGACGTTCTGGCGCGCCAAATACGAGCGGCCGTACTGGAAGATCCCGCGATAGGCGTTTTGGCCCACATCGTTCACGCTCAAGACGCCGCAAATCACCCACTCGAAGCTGCCGGGCAGTTGAATAAAGGCGTAACAGGTTTGGTTCTTGGCGGGCATTCAGGCTCCGTTCAGAAGTCGTTGTTGGGTGCTGATCCACGCACGCGCTCAGGCAAGCGAGCAAGCTCCAGTGTTTTGCCGTGCTCATCCGTTTCGGGATTGGCCAGTGCTCTGGCCGTAGGCAGCAGACCCAGTGCCCAGAGGACGCTCAGCACATAGCCGATCGAGACCCCGCCGTCACCCTTCTCCAAGCGACGGATCGTTTTCTCGCCAACCCCGGCCTTCTGCGCGAGTTCGCCCTGGAGCATTCGGCGGCGCTTGCGCGCGACGCGTACATTCATGCCAAGCTCGCGGGCTAGTTTCGCAACCTCAAAGGGCAGATGGCTTTTAATTTCGGACATATTTGATTGTTTGTTTAGGATAAAAAGACAAATAAGACTTATTTTTAAGTGTAGCATTGTTAATTTAAGAATTGCAAGTCCCTATCGCCCCTATTAGACTGTTTTTCATTTTTAATCGGTTAAATAAGACTGTTTTTGAGGCGCAAGTGTCTTTTCTGTCGGCAACCGGTCAGGCTCACCATCGCTCGCAAATCGCATGGTGCGCGGAATTTTCCAGAAGTCTTGCATCCCTCGTCAATCAAGTCAGTTAAAGGGATGTCCCAGTGAGTGGAGCCCGGGCAGGCCTTCTCGAATGTGATGTCAAGCGAACGCTAAAATCAGCTTATGAACCCATCCAGCCTTCAACGCCCCAACCTGGCTGGAATTTTGTGGATGACCTTGTCCATGGCGGCATTTGCCGTGGAAGATGTGTTCATCAAAACCTTGACTCGCCAGTTACCCCTCGGGCAAATTTTAATGTTGTTCGGTGTCGGTGGGGCGCTTGTGTTTGCAGGGCTGGCGCGGCGTAAAAAACTGGTGTTGTTCAACAAAGCAGTCTTGACACCCTTGATGCTTTTGCGGGCTGTTTGTGAATTAATGGGACGACTTTTTTACGTGCTGGCGGTTGTGTTCACGCCCATGTCTTCAGCCACCGCCATCTTGCAGGCAGCGCCGATTCTGGTGGTTCTTGGGGCCAAAGTATTTTTCAAAGAACGTATTGAATGGCGCGTTTGGTTGGCGATTTGGATCGGTTTGTTCGGCGTGCTGGTCATCGTTAGGCCATCGGCGCAGGACTTTTCTTTTTTATCCTTGTTGGCGGTGATTGGCACGGTGGGCTTTGTCGGGCGTGACTTGGCCACCCGTGCAACAGCCATGACGGTGAGCATGGAGGCCTTGGGCTTTTACGGCTTTTCAACCATGTTCTTGGCCGGTGCCAGCTTTGCGGTCTGGGATGCGCAAGCCTTTGTCATGTTGACCCCACATCATTTGGTGAACCTGGGTGTGGCCTTAGTGGCCAGTGTTTTGGCTTACATCGCGTTGGTCACGGCCATGCGCACTGGAACCCTTGCTGCAGTCACGCCATTCCGGTACACCCGTTTGCTGTTCGGTGTGTCTTTGGGTGTGCTCGTTTTTGGCGAGCGCCCCGATCTGCCCATGCTGCTGGGTTGCGCGATCGTGATCGGGGCAGGCCTGTACATTGGTTGGCAAGGCAAAGCGCGTCAATTGGCCTGATGGGTATGATGGCAACGCTGTAACCTGCACACACTGCTGAAGGACTTGTTCATGATTCACCTACCTGCTAAACGTTTATTCACCAAGGCATTGGCCACTGCCTGCACTGCTTTGTCTCTGGTGTCGTTTTCTGCCCATGCCGAATGGCCCGACAAACCGGTTCGCGTCGTCGTGCCAGCGCCTGCCGGTAGTTCTTTGGATGTGATTGTGCGCGGCATGGCTGAGCCTTTAAAGGCCAAGTGGGGCCAGCCTTTGGTGGTTGAAAACAAACCGGGCGCGGGCGGCACGATCGGCATGGACGCAGTGGCCAAAGCCGCACCCGATGGTTATACGCTGGGTATCGGCTTCAATGGCCCGATTGCCTTTGGCCCCTTCATGTTCAAAAAAATGCCTTACGACCCTGCCAAGGACCTGCTGCCCATTGTTTTGACTACTTCGCAACCCAATGTGTTGGCCGTGCCGGCCAATCACCCGGCCAACAATTTGCGCGAGTTTGTGGCCTGGGCCAAGTCGCAGGGCAACAAAGTAAGTTATGCCTCGGTGGGACTGGGCAGTTCCTCCCATCTGTCCATGGAGTTGCTCAAAACCACGGCGGGCTTTGAGGCCACCCATGTCCCTTTCAATGGTTCACCGCCTGCCGCTTTGTCTGTTGCACAAGGAGAAACGCAAGCCTTGTTGGCGGTCGAGCCTGCCCTGTTGTCACTGGTGCAAGGTGGGCGTCTGAAATTGATTGCGGTCACCAGCCCGCAGCGTCTGCCTTCGCGGCCTGATTTGCTGACGGTGGCCGAGTCAGGCTTTGCGGGTTTTGATGCCTTGGCCTGGAACGGTTTGTTTGCGCCCACCGGCACACCGGTGGATGTTGTCAACCGCATCAACGCCGATGTGAATGCGGCCATGAACGATGTGGCGTTCAAACAAAACATGGCCAAGCAGGGCTTGATCATCGGTGGCGGTACTGCCGCCAAGTTCAAGGCCTTCATTGACAGTGAGTCCCGCAAATGGGGTGCCATCATCACCAAGGCCGATATCAAGCTGGATTGAGCAGGCGCGGGCTTCAGGCCCCGCCCCCTTGTGGCTTTAGCTTATTGCGCTGCCTGGCACAGTGACTGCGTGGCTTGCTGATGCGTTGCCGCAAAAGGCCCGCTCGCAAGGGCCTTGACAAAAAGATTGGCTTGAGCCGCATGCAGCGGTATTGAAATCTCGCCGCGTTCCAGCGCACGGGAGGTGGCTTCCCGGGCCTGTTTGAGCAGCATGTGGATTTGCGCTTCGTCGTCCCGGCGTGAGGCTGCGTGTTCAAGGCCAGTGGCTTGCCAGCGCTGGGCCAAACGTGCCGCGGCGCAAGAGGCATCACGGGCCAGCAAGTCAAAGCGGGTGGGGCGGTAACGCTGGATGCCGCCGATCAAGGGCGCAATTTTGTCGCCCATCACCCCTCTGGCCACAGCCCGCCTGACTGGCGAGTGCGCCACATAAATTGCGCCATCCGGCCCGATGCTGGTGACAGCAATGGACTCTTCGCGCCCTTGCGCAAACCAGCGCAATTGACCAGTTTGGCGGTCGAGCAGCCCCATACCGAATTGCGTGCCGATTTGTGAACGGCCCAGTTGTCGACCTGCCCCTACGCTGACGACCACACCATTGGCCACAATGGTGGGCGTCAGTGCGTTGAAATTGCTAAAGCCGGGGTACGCATCGAGCTGAGCCCGCCAGACAATGCGCCCTGATGTGCCCGCATTGTGCAGCTTGAAAATATCAGATTTGGTGACGGCAAACATCTCATCGCCATCGGCGGCCACTGCCACGGATGCAGCGACTTGGTCGCCTATATTTAAACGCCATAACTCCTTGAATTGGCGGTCCAGTGTGATGACGTTGCCGTTGTCATCCGAGACCACCACATAACGACCGTTGGCCGACAGCGTGGGCGTGGAGCCGGTGCCGCCAGAAAAATAAAATTGATTGGCAATCTGCAAACTGCCGTGGCCGCTGGCAGCGGTTTGCAGGCGCAGCCGGTACAGTGCGCCGTTATCAGAAACGCCATCGGTTTTGCCATCTTGCGCATCGGGTGCTGTAGCCGCTATGACAATGCTGTCATCGCTTGGATCGACCGCATAGTAATTGGCCACATTGACGCCGTTGCCGTAAATGACATCGAGAATAGTGTCAAAGAGGCCCAGCCCGTCATCGGTGTTGCCAAAAGCAGCAGCCATTTCACGGTTGGCCAAGCGGGCCAAAAATTTTGGAATCCGCGCCTCAATACGCGCTGCGGGTGCACCGGGTAACTGAAAGGCTTGGGTCAATAAAGGCGAGCCGGTTTTGCGGTCAAAGAGAGTGACCCAACCGTCCATGCTGACGGCCACCAGCGCATCTGCGTTCGGCATGTAGTTCATGCCCCACATATGGGTTTGCGAGCGTTGGCCTGGAACAACGGGTGGCAGTTTCAGCCCAGTAGGGACGCTCCAGACGGTGGAGCCGTCAGGACGCAATGCCATGGCCGTGGTGTAGGTGCTGTGGTAGATCAGTTGCTGTCCGGGGTGCGCAGGATCGTTCAGCACGAGTGGGGCACCGGCGCCTGCACCTTTGCCTGGAATGGTCCAGCGACGCTTGCCCGTGACACGGTCCAGCGCGACCAGAGACACATCTTCGGGGCTCCAACTGGGCGAGAAGTACAAATTGCCTGCGTTGTCAAAGGTCGGTCCTTCGGCAATGTAAAAACCGGTTTCTGCCACCCAATCGGCTTCAAAGGTGGGCGCAATTGCACTCCAAATTTCATCGCTGTTGACCGTGTTGACGTGCATGGTGTGAAACGCATCGGGCGCTGGCAAAACCGCAGAAGCAGGCGGTCCAGTCTCTCGGACGCCTTGTGGCGTCCAAAGTGACAAGGGCGGTGTTGGAAACGTGCGCACTTGAGGGGTGGCGGTCAGCCAAAACCAAAAAACCATCACCGCCGCGGCCACCAACAGCAGCAAGCCGAAGAATAAATAGCGAAGGCTTTTGCTCATGGCTTACAGATTATGTGTTGGTTGAATGGGCTTGCCTTGTCAGGACAAACTCGGTGGGCTGAAAGCGACGCAAGCGCCAACGCATGTACATCGTCGTCCATGGCCAATTGGTGCTGTTGCGCCCGTTACGGTCCAAAAAGTAGCTGGCACAACCGCTGTTCCACACGGTGCTTTGCAAGGCGGCTTGCACCTGCTGGTTATACAGGGCCAAGCGAACAGGGTCGACAGCGATCTGAGACACAGCTTTTTGACGTGCAAATTTCAATGCCGACTGGATGAACTGAAGTTGGGCTTCGATCATCACAAACGCCGAAGAAAAGGTATAGAGGTTGGGCCCGAAAGTCAAAAACAGGTTGGGGCAATCGGGCAGCATCGTGCCCATGTAAGCTTGCGCAGAGCCTTGCCATACAGTGGTCAACTTTTGACCAGACGCGCCCACAATGGCGTCGGCAATGGGTGGGTGCGCGACCTCAAAGCCAGTGGCAAAAATGAGAACATCGACTTGCGCGCTGCGGCCTTCACTGTCGATGACCTGGTTGCCTTGGATCTCGCGGACACCCCCCATGACGGTGACATGTGTTTGGGCCAAGGTCCGGTACCAGGTGTTGGACAACAAAATGCGCTTGCAACCCAGCGCGAAGTTGGGCGTGAGCCGCTGGCGGAGGCTCGGGTCTTTCACGCCTCGTGCTAAATTTTTCAGGCCTGCCTTTTGCAGTCGTTTGACAAAAAAGGGAAAGCGCAAACCGCTGTTGAGAATTTCAAATTGCAGGTACAAGGCTTTGCGCAGCAAGCCTTGTAACCAGGGATGGCGTGCAAACCGCCCTTGCCAATCAGCAGAGACGGGGCTGTCCATTTTGGGCAAAACCCAAGGCGCGGTCCGCTGAAACAAGCTGAGGCTTGCCACTTGCTTGGCGATCTCAGGCACGAACTGAATGGCCGATGCGCCCGTTCCGATCACGCCAATGAGTTGGCCTTTCAAGTCAATGCTGTGGTCCCAATGCGAGGAATGAAATTGATGGCCTGTGAAGGTCTCCAAGCCAGGCAGGGCGGGTTGAATGGGGACATGCATCGGACCACAGGCCATGATCACAAAGCGGGCGGTAAACAGGCCATTATTGGTTTGCAAATGCCAGCACTGCTGGGCTTCATGCCAGCGAGCTTCAAGCATGTTTGTGTTCAGCTTGACCTTGTCAAGCACGCCAAAATGGCGTGCGGTGTCAACGGTGTAGGTTTTGATTTCTTCTTGCTTGGCAAACAAGCGACTCCAGCGCGGATTGGGTGCAAAGCTGTAAGAGTAGAACGCTGCGGGCACATCGCAGCCACAGTCGGGGTAGGTGTTGTCGCGCCAGACGCCGCCAATCTCGGAGGCTTTTTCAAGCACTACAAAATCAGACCCCATTTGCTGCAGCTTGATGGCCGATCCGATGCCCGCAAAGCCCGCACCCACCACAATGACTTCATACAGATGAGGCGTGCTTTCAGTCATGGGCCGTTGAGTGGGGTGGTGTTCGTTTCAAGAAAAAGAGAAATGGTCTTTGTCCATTTGCATCACCGACTGTGTCGAAGCCAGGGCTGCTTTGCGGTGGCCATGGGTGCGCGGTAGCAAGCGGGCAAAGTAAAACTCGGCCGTCTGGATTTTGGCGCGGTAGAACTCGGGGGACTCAGCGCCTTGGGCTTTGTCCAAATGGGATTGCGCGGTGGCGGCTTGTTGAGCCCAGGCCAGCGCCATCATCACATAGCCGCTGTACATCAGGTAGTCGACACTGGCCGAGCCGACCAATTCGCGGTCCTTTGGGGCACGCAGCATGATGGCCAAGGTCATCACATTCCACTCCAAAGCTTTGCGTGCCAGGCTGCGTGACATGGTGCCGAGGGGCCCCGATTTGAGCAGATAGGGTTTGGCAAATTTCAGCATCTCTGCCGTGTAGTCCCGCACACATTGTCCCTTGCTGGCCAAAAGCACTTTGCGGCCAAGCAGGTCCAGTGCCTGGATGCCGGTGGTGCCTTCGTACAAGGTGGAGATGCGGGCATCTCGCGCGTTTTGTTCCATGCCGTGGTCTTGCACATAGCCATGGCCGCCATACACTTGGATGCCCAGGTTGGCCGCCTCTAGGCCAAGTTCCGTTAAAAAGCCCTTCAGGATGGGGGTGAAAAACCCCAGCCGCAGGTCACTGGCTTTGTAGCCGGCTTCATCTCCCACCGTGCTGGCATGGAACATGTAATCGGCAATTTTGAGCGCGTCGTACACCATGTAGCGGCCGCCTTCGGCGATGGCTTTTTGCGTCAGCAGCATGCGGCGCACATCGGGGTGCCAGATCAAGGCATCGGCTTTGTGTTGAGGTTCTTTTTTCCCCGACAAGGCCCGCATGGAACGGCGCTCCAGAGCATAAGGCAGGGCGCCTTGGTAGGCCGCTTCGGCGTGACAAACGCCTTGGATCGCGGTGCCGATGCGGGCGGTGTTCATGAAGGTGAACATGGCCTCCAGGCCACGGTTAGGCTCAGAGATCAAGAAGGCTTTGGCTGCATCAAAATGCAAGACCGCAGTGGCCGATGCGCGAATGCCCATCTTGTGTTCAATTGAGCCGCAGAGCACGCCATTGCGCTCGGTCAGTTGGCCTTGCTCATCAACCAGGACTTTGGGCACCACAAACAGCGAGATGCCGCGCGTGCCCTCGGGCGCATCGGGCAGCCGCGCCAGCACGATGTGAATGATGTTGTCCGTCAAATCGTGCTCACCCGCAGAGATGTAGATTTTGGTGCCGGTCATGGCGTAGCTGCCATCGGGTTGCGGCACCGCTTTGGTGGTGATTTGCGCCAGATCGCTGCCGCATTGCGGCTCGGTCAGGCACATGGTGCCAGACCATTCGCCCGACACCAGTTTAGGCAGGTACTGGTGCTTTTGCGCCGCGGTGCCATAGCGCAGCAAGGTGTTGATGCAACCTACACTCAAGCCGGGGTACATGGAAAACGACCAATTGGCGGTGCCAATCATTTCGGATTTGAACAAATTCAAAGAGGCCGGCAGTCCTTGCCCGCCGTATTCGAGCGGAAAGGAAATGCCCTGCCAACCACCTGCCTGGTATTGTTGGTAGGCTTGCTTGAAGCCTTCAGGTGTGGTGACCACACCTTGCTCAAAGTGGCAGCCTTCGCGGTCGCCCGAGGCATTGAGGGGTGCGAGGACGTCTTCACACAGTTGCGCAGCGCCTTCCAAAATGGCGTTGACGGTGTCGACATCGGCTTCGTTGCCGCGGGGCAAGCTGGCATAGTGCTTGGGAAAATCCAGCACTTCGTTCAAGATAAAGCGCATGTCGCGCAGCGGGGCTTTGTAAGTGATCATGGGGTAATGGGTTGAAGAGGTTCAGAGGTAAAGAGGTAATGGGGTAAAGAGGTAATGGGGTAAAGAGGTAATGGGGTTCAGCGCTCGAGGATGGCCACAACGCCTTGGCCGCCGGCAGCGCAGATGGAGATAAGACCGCGGCCACTGCCTTTTTGGGCCAGCATTTTGGCCAGCGTGGCCACGATGCGACCGCCTGTTGCAGCAAACGGGTGACCTGCGGCCAAGGAACTTCCGTTGACATTGAGTTTGCTTTTGTCAATCGCACCTAAAGGCTTGGCGAGGCCTAATTTGTCACGACAAAAATTGGCGTCTTCCCATGACTTGAGGGTGCACAGCACTTGGGCCGCAAAGGCTTCGTGAATTTCGTAAAAGTCAAAATCCTGCAAGCTCAACTGCGCTCGCGCGAGCATGCGGGGAACCGCGTAAGCGGGTGCCATCAGCAGTCCTTCTTTCTTGTCAAAGAAATCCACTGCGGCCACTTCACTGAACGTCAAATAGGCCAGCACCGGAAGCTGATGTGCCGCAGCCCAAGCTTCGCTGGACAGCAATACGGCGGAGGCACCGTCGGTCAGTGGCGTTGAGTTACCAGGGGTCAGTGTGCCTTGTTCGGGGCGCACTTTTTTGTCAAAGCAAGGCCGCAGGCTGCGTAATTTTTCAAGACTCAAATCGGCACGCAAATTGTTGTCCTGGGTGACGCCTTTGTAAGGGCTCATCAGGTCGGTAAAGAAGCCGTCTGCAAAAGCGCGGGCCAAGTTCTGATGGCTTTGCAAGGCCAAGGCATCTTGGTCTTCGCGGGCAATCTCCCATTCCTGGGCCATCAATTCACAGTGCTCTCCCATGGCGTAGCCGGTACGCGGTTCGCCATTGCGCGGTAAGGCGGGCTTGACCAACATCTGGGGTCTGAACTGGCTCAGTGCGGCAAGCCGCTGAGCTGTTGTTTTGGCCCGGCTGAGGCGCAACAAAATTTTGCGCAACGCCTCGTTCAGGCCCATGGGCGCGTCGGAGGTCGTGTCCACGCCGCCCGCAATGCCGCATTCGATCTGGCTCAAGGCAATCTTGTTGGCCACCAACATGGCCGCTTCCAAGCCCGTGCCGCAGGCTTGCTGAATGTCGAAAGCGGGGGTCTCAGGCGCCAAGGTGGTGGACAGCACACTTTCCCGTATCAAGTTGAAGTCGCGCGCATGCTTCATGACCGCACCGCCCACGACCTCGCCCAAGCGCTCCCCATGCAGATTGAAGCGGTCGACCAAACCTTGCAGGGTGGTGGTCATCATGTCGTGGTTGCTGGCGTTGGCATACACCGTGTTGGAGCGGGCAAACGGAATCCGATTGCCGCCCAAGATGGCCACGCGGCGAATGGCAGGAAGAGTTTGTGTCATGGCTTGTGGGTATGAAGGGGCAGCGGTCAAGCCAAGTTGTAACTCAGGCTGGCGCGAAGATGGGGTTTGTCGCCTTTTGCATTGCGAACTTCAAACAATGCGTTGTGGTTCAAATCGCCTTCAATGGCGCGGGTACTCCAGAGCGTGGGGCGTGCCGGCAAGAACAGTGGGGTCTTGAATTCGACGTGAACTTGCGCTTGTGCGATGGCTTGGCGCGGCAACATCGCCGACAAAGCGCGGGCCTGGGTCCACATGCCGTGCGCGATGGCCCGGCGAAAGCCAAAAATGCGGGCCGACAACGCGCTGAGGTGGATGGGATTCAAGTCGCCCGAAATTCGGCCGTAGCGACGGCCGATGCCACTGTCTGCCACAAAACTCGTTTGCAGCGACAAGGGGTTGTCGTTGTTCAGTGCACTGGCATAGGCGGGGCCGACGGGATTTTTGACGCCCAGGCGAAGCAGAGTCTGCGTGGCCTCCCAGAGCAGTTGGTCGTCTTTCAAAACGCGAAACGCAAGCTTGAACACCTGGCCTTTGTCATGTGCCAGAAGCTGCCCCGTTTGCATTTCAACGCGCAACACATCACTGGCATGGAGCGGGGCGTGTTGCTGCACACTGTTGGCCAGGTGGACGGTACCCAAGGCGGGCCAAGGGCAGTAACTGGAAGCAAAGTAGGCCATTGCCAAAGGAAATGTAAGCATTTGCGGATACAGCAGGGGCACGCCTTGGTCCGGCGTGCCGGCGCAGACCTGGGCATAAGCCGCCATGGCCCGCGTGTCCAGTGAAACAGCGGGGCGAACAAATATCACAGGTTCCAGAGATTCGACGGTGCCTGGACGTTTGCGACTGGCCTTAAGAACAGCCATCAAGCCCGCCAAGCTGCTGGGGGTGGATGTGATTTCGAGGATCGGAATCTGTGACATGGGTCAAGCGCCCATGATGCTTTGACCGCAGACACGCACTACGTTGCCTGTGACGCCGCCCGAGGCGGGCGAGGCCAACCAGCAGATTGTTTCGGCGACATCTTGCGGCAGTCCCCCTTGGCTCAATGAATTCATGCGGCGCCCTGCTTCACGCATGGCAAAAGGAACCGCTGCCGTCATGGCCGTTTCGATGAATCCGGGGGCTACCGCGTTGATGGTGATGCCGTGCTTGGCCAAATGAGGCGCCAAACTTTGCACCATACCCACCACGCCGGCTTTAGACAGTGCGTAATTGGTTTGTCCCACATTCCCCGCGATGCCCGAGATGGACGATACGCACACGATCCGCGCACCTCTTCGCAAGGCGCCGTTGTCGACCAGTGCCTCGTTGATGCGCTCCTGGGTAGACAAGTTGATGTTGATGACCGAATCCCAAAATTGTTCTTTCATGTTGGCAATGGTCTTGTCACGGGTGATGCCTGCGTTGTGCACGATGACGTCCCAGCCCCCATCGGCCAGCGCGGCTTGCACCAAAGCCTGGGGTGCCTCAGGCGAGCCGATGTCCATGGCAAGGGCACGTCCAGCGACTTGGCTGGCAATGTCATTCAGGCTGTCCTGTGCCTGCGGGACGTCAAGACAAATGACGTCGGCACCTTCGCGAGCCATCACCTGTGCAATGGCCGCGCCAATGCCACGCGACGCACCGGTGACCAGCACCTTTTTACCGGCCAGTGGCTGCGCCCAATCCGCGGGGATGGTGTGGGTGTCGACAACTTGCCCGACCCGAATGACTTGCGCCGAGACATAGGTGCTGCGTGGCGACAGCAAGAAACGCAGTGTGGATTCCAATTCGTCTTGCGCCTGTTCGGCCACATAAACGAGTTGAACCGTAATGGCCTTTTTGAGTTCTTTGGCCAATGACCGCGTCAAGCCTTCTAATGCACGTTGCACGGTAGCTTGCCGCACAGTCGAACAAGACTCTGGTGGCCGTCCCAGCACCAGCACACGGCCACACGACAAGATGGAACGTGCGGTGTCGTGAAAAAATTGATACAAGGCATGCGCCTGGGTACTGTCGGTCAAGCCCGTGGCATCAAAAACAAGGGCTTTGACTTTTTCGCCTGGTTGATCCTCATGGCCCCATCGACCGGTCATGAGTCCCGCATGGTTGGCAGCACCCATCCAATGCGGCAATTGCCGGTGCGCCAAAGTGTGGGCCCCCATGGATTTAAAGATCTGAGCCAATGCCGGCAGCAAAGCGGAATCGGTCGTCCCCCCCACCAGAATGCTGCCACGGACCACAGGCTGTCCGGCCTCATAGCGCTCCAGTACCAAGGGCTTGGGCAGCCCCAGGGTGTCGGTCAGCTTGCCGCCCCATGGCGAAGTGGCAAAGTTCAGATAGGAGTCGCTCATTCAGATTCGATTCTGTAGAAAAATAGACAAGTTGAACAAGGATGTACAGACAATAAAAGAACGATCGTACTTTTTTCCGTACACTTCTGTCAAGTGATCCTCACAGAAAACAGAATACAGAAAACAGAACGCTGAATGGTGAAGGGTGGTTTTTTGCAGGGTCTCTTTAGACGCGCCACACATTGTCAAGGCACGCTGTTGCGCCGGGAAGTACGCTTTGCATCGCGGAAGAACCGAGTCCAAATTGTCTTTGCACCAGTGGCAGGATCACAGCACGTATGTCCTGGGTTGGACGCAAGTCCCTGCCATCGAGCATGTGACGGTGCCCCAGGCCTGGCCAATCGGTCAGGACTCGACCTCCGTCAATTTGACCGCCCGCTAAAAATGCGACGCCCCCTGTGCCGTGGTCAGTGCCTTGGGTGCCATTCCACGTCGCGGAACGGCCGAATTCAGTCATCACCAACACCGTGGTCGTGGCCCAGTGAACGGAGAGGGATTCGCGCAATCCAGCGAGCGCCTCATCCAATGCAGGCAGCATCCGACTCAGGCGCGCTGTTTGTTGGCTGTGCGTGTCCCACCCACCTACTTCAAGCCAGGCGACGCGAGGGCCTAGCGGCGCTGACAGGAAGCTTCCTGCTTGTTTGGCCAATGCGCTTAAGCCTGCGCCCGCTGAAGGTTCTGCGCGCATGGACTTGTCTTGCTGTTCCATGGCTTGTGCCAACGCAGTGGTCAACGCCATATCGTCGGCATACATGTTGGCCATACGTTCGAGCAACTCTTGCGACTTGTTCGGACGGCGGCTGGGCGTCCAGGTCATGGCGCGGTCAGCGCCCCGCAGCGCCAAGGGCATGGTGGCTGACAAGGCGACAGCGGAATGGTTGCTGGCTTGAAGTGCGCGTCCTAACCAACCGGTGCTTAATGCAAAGGGGCGGTCACCACCACTTTCAAGCTGTTGCTGGGCATCAAAATGAGACCGTTCACGGTAAGAACTGGCCACAGCGTGCACGACGCTCAATTCTTTGTTTTGATACCAACGGTGCAAATGCGCCAAGCCCGGGTGCATTCCAAAGGTGTTGTCCAAGGCCAATGCGGTGGGTGTTTCTGCACTGCCGCGCAGTGCCGCCCATGCCGGGTCACCCCAGGCAGGGACAGCAGCCAAGCCGTCCAAGGCGCCTCGCAACAAAACCACAACCAAGCGCTGCTCGGTGGCGGGTTTTTGATCCGCTTGCCCGGCCATGGTCAGTCGAGCCGGTATGAGACCCGAGACAGCAAGCCCAGCGCCCAAAGCCAGTTGGTGAAGATACGCTCGGCGCGATAAGCTGGGGTTTGTCATGGGCTATCTCCGCAAATGTTCTGGACTGGCCAAGGCAAACGCCAGGGCTTGGGCACCACTTTCGGCGCGCGCTATGGTTTGCGCGGTACTTGTGCTCAAGTTGGGGCCGAAAGCTTGTTGCATCAAGTCTCTCGCATCCAGGTCTTTGCTGTACATCTCGCCATAACGCTCTGCCCACTGAATGCGCTTGAGGACAGCGTCTGGCGAGAGCCAATCTGCACTCAGGTCTGGCCAGCCCTGCGGTGAAGGCGCGCGAGCCAATGCTTGCCCCATGGACTGCACCCAATACACAGAAGCCTCCATGTTGATGACAGTCTTTTGCATCAGTCGATGGGCAGAGATCAGGCATTCTTCGGGACGTTTGAATTTGGGCAGATGATCTTCTCGCCATGCCAAGTCGTGGCTGAACAAGGCCACGGCAACGGCTTTAAGATCGCCATCGGTTTGCCGAAAATGCCCTGCTATGGATTGGACCAGTGCAGCCGGTGGCGTATCGGTGACAAAGTGACGACACAGTTTGGTCGCCATGAAGTGAGCGCATGCGGGATGTCTTGCCAGATCGGTGAGCAGTAAATCCAGAGCCTGAGGACCTTCAGGATAAATGTTTCCAAGGATGGTTTTTTTCCCGGGTTGGTGCAAGTTATCAACGAACCGAGTCAGTCCTGCGGTGTTTTGACCCACGGTCCAACCTGTTAAAAGTTTGGCGGTTTGGGTCACATCGTCTTGGGTATAGCCCGCATTCACTCCCAAGGTGTGCAATTCGAGCAACTCACGGGCCAAGTTTTCGTTCAAGCCCTTTTCGCGCCGTCGCCCTGCGATGGATTGCGGGCCAATCGATTGCGCATTGTCCAAATACAAGAGCATGCCGGGGTGCAAGATGGCTGCACGCAGCAGATCTTTGTAGTGACCCATTGCGTGCGGACGAATGGCTTCGTATTCGTGCGGCCAGACCAAGGCCAAGGTGGTCCCTTTGGTCGCTGCAACACAAAAATGATTGGCCCAAAACTGAACCCAACGTTCAGCAACGGGTGTGGGTGTTTGCGTCATGTGCTGCCAGCGTTTGCTCAGCACGTGGAGATTGGTTTTACGAAGCAGTTGGCGCGCCGGGGTCATGCCGCCCAGGGCATCCTGGGGCTGGCTGTTGTCAGGTGAGGGGGTGGGGTTGAGTGCTGCTTGCAACACATCACGTGTGATTTGCCAGGCTTTCGCACCGTCAATCAGGCCTTGACTGTCAAACTCGGCAGGACGCTCGAACTGCGCAAGTACCCAAGATCTTGGATCGTGAGCGAGCTTGTGCAGCTTAGGTTCCGAATAACCGAATCGATGAGATGCCAGGTTGCTTGCATGCATGCGCCATATTCCTCTTCAAGCTGGTTAAAATCTGCGCTAAGTTACACCTCTTGTTTTGAGATTTTATGAAAACCCTTTTCACCCTGGTTATTTTGTTCAATTTGCAAGGCTGTACGATCCTGGCCATCGCGGATGCGGCAGGCTCAGCGGTCGTGTACGGTGCTAAAACTGCGGTGAATGTGTTGGATGCCGTGACACCCGACATCATCAACAAGAAAAAGAAGGATTAAAAAAAGGGGCTTGAAGCCCCTTTTTTTATATTCCCAACCAACCGTTGGTGCGTGCAAAGTGCAGTGCTTGCGTTCGGCTGTTGACACCCAAGCGCCTGAAGAGTCGCCAAAAGTGAACCTTCACGGTATGTTCGCTGATACTCAGCTTTTCGGCAATGTCGCGGTTGCTCAAACCTTGATCCAGCATCAAGATCAATTGTTTTTGACGCTTGGAAAGCTTGGTGGGCACGGGGGCCGCAGCATCCGCGGTATCGACGGCTTCGTCCGCGGGGAGCAAACTGCGCAGTCCTTCGATGATCACGTTAGGGTTACTGGCTTTTTCCAGGAACAAGTCAGCGCCGGCCTCAAGACAGGCCGCCTCGTAGTCACTGGCTTCTGAACCGGTGACGATGACCAAAGGAATGTTGGGGTATTTGGCCTTGATGGAATGCAGACCAGACAAGCCCAAGGTGTCTGGTAGTTTTAAATCCAGACAAAACAATTCAGGTAGTCCCTGTCTTTCGACAGTGGAGTCGAGTACGTTCAGTTTAGGAACCGAAACTACTTTCAGGCCGGGACGAACTCGATGGACCAGCATAGTGATCGCATCGCGCATGAGGGGGTGGTCATCAATGACGTAGACGGTCATGGTTTTGGTTTTGAATTAATCTAAAAGTACAAGGATACCAGTAACTTATTCATACTTGCAATCATAATTTTGACAAAAATAGCAAATAAATCACTTTTATCTATTTTTTGCTGGTTTCTCGCAACAAATTCAATGTTTCATGGATATCGGCAGGGGCCGCAAGGGGGGGTATTTCAAGCTGCGATTCAAGTGTCAGCAATGCCGAGATCCCATTTTCAATCAGTTGCCCAATGGCCAGGCCTGCATCCCGTGCGGACGTGAAGCCTCTGCTTTGCAGCATGATGGCCCCCTGCGGATCCACCAGTTTGAAGTAAAACTGACCATCTTTGTCTCGGTATTGCTTGAAGCTGGCCGTTGCCGCCTTGGAGGCCTTGACCTGCTTGGCCGTCACTTCAGCTGATAAGGGCCTCAAGCCCACTGCATGGCGTAATTCGGCCATGAAGGCCGCCGATCTGATGCGGGCTTTGTCTGCGCCCGCGCGCAATATCTTTTCTACTTTGATCGGATTCTGGACCAGGTCTTCGTAAGTGGCTCGCATGGGGGCTACTTCCCTGTCCACGCGCTCAAACAACATTTGTTTGGCTTCGCCCCAAGCAATGCCTTCAGAAAATGCTTTGGCCAATTGAGCCGTCTCGTCGGCACTGGCAAAGGCTTGGTAGATTTGAAACAGTGCCGAGCCTTGGGTGGCCTTGGGCTCACCGGGTGCACGAGAGTCAGTGACGATGCCGTTGATTTGTTTGCGAATTTGCGCTCTGGGGGCAAAAAGGGGAATCGTGTTGTCGTAGCTTTTGCTCATTTTGCGGCCGTCAAGCCCAGGCAAAAGCGCGACGGACTCTTCAACCACGGCTTCGGGCAGTACAAAGTGCTCGCCATACAAATGGTTGAAACTGGCCGCCATGTCGCGGGCCATTTCAATGTGTTGTATCTGGTCGCGACCCACGGGCACTTTGTGCGCCTTGAACATCAAAATGTCGGCGCCCATGAGAACCGGGTACATGAACAAGCCAGCGGTCACATCGGCGTCGGTGTCATGGCCGGCTGCATGGTTTTTGTCCGTGGCCGCTTTGTAGGCGTGTGCCCGGTTGAGCAGGCCTTTGCCCGAGACGCAGGTCAAGAACCAAGTCAGTTCAGGAATTTCAGGAATGTCCGATTGCCGATAGAAAGTCACTTGGTCGGGGTCCAAGCCCGAGGCTATCCAACTGGCAGCAATCTCCAATGTGGACCTTTGAATGCGAGAGGGCTCGTCGCATTTGATCAACGCATGGTAGTCAGCCAAGAAGTAAAAACCTTCTGTCTCTGGGTTCCGGCTGGCTTGCACGGTTGGCCGTATGGCGCCCACATAATTGCCCAAATGGGGTGTGCCGGTCGTGGTGATGCCGGTCAAGACGCGGGTGCGTTCAAATTTCATGGTGTTCACAAATACAGCGAAAAATAAATCAACGAAGCCACTGCGCTAAGGGTGACAAGACGCCTTCGATCAAGCCGAAAGTCAAGTGCATCAGGGGCTGCATCCACAAGGCGCTCACCACACCGGTAATGACCAACCCCATGACGATGAAAAACCCCCAGGGCTCGATGCGAGAAACCCAAACCGCTTGCCGCCAAGGCAACAGCCCCACCAAGATGCGGCCGCCGTCCAGTGGAGGCAAAGGAAATAAATTGAAGACAAACATCACCACGTTGGTGAGCATGCCTGCTTTGCACATTTCAAGAAAGAAGCGCTCCGTCAAGCCGTTGCCAACCAACAGATACAGTACCACCCCCCAGACCAAGGCTTGAACAAGATTAGAAGCCGGCCCCGCCAAGGCAACCCAAATCATCTGGCGCTTGGGATGGCGAAGTCGATCAAAGCGAACCGGAACCGGTTTGGCGTAGCCAAACAAAAATGCCCCACCGGTACTGAAATACAGCAGCAATGGCATCAAGACGGTGCCTATGGGGTCAATGTGCGGAAAGGGGTTCAGGGTTACGCGCCCCATCATGGCGGCCGTGTTGTCACCAAAATACAGTGCGGCGTAGCCATGCGCCGCTTCGTGCAATGTGATTGCAAAGATCACGGGCAGCGCGTAAGTGAGAACTGTTTGAATCAGGTTTGAGATGTCCACCTGCCGATTGTCTCAGATGCCAAGGGATGAGAGTCCGAGTCGGGCGATGTCGCCTTGTCCGAGGCGCAGGATGACAGGGCTGTCACCGCACAAATCCACTACTGTAGTGGGTGCAAGCACACAGGCACCAGAGTCAATCACGCCTGCAATCTGATGTTCCAGTTGTTGGCGAATGTTTTTGGGGTCATTCAAGGGCTCTTGCTCGCCGGGCAAGATCAAGGTGGTGGCGAGCAAGGGTTCTGCATGAAAAGTCAGGAGTTGTTGCAAAACTGCATGCTCTGGCACCCGCAGGCCGATGGTTTTTCGTTGCGGGTGGCTGACGCGGCGTGGCACTTCTTTGGTGGCTTGCAGAATAAAAGTAAAAGCACCGGGAGTGGCTTGCTTGATCAAGCGAAATTGCCGATTGTCGACTTTCGCATAGTTGGCCAACTCGCGAAGGTCACGGCACAAAAGTGTCAAGTGGTGTTTGTCATCTACCCCGCGTACGCGGCGAAGTTGATCGGCGGCGGCTTTGTCGTCCAAATGGCAGACCAACGCATAGCTGGAGTCGGTCGGAACAGCCAAAATACCGCCTTGTTGGAGAAGTGCTACGGCTTGTTTGAGCAGGCGAGGTTGTGGGTTGTCTGGATGGACTGAGAAAAACTGCGCCATGGCGGATTTTGAATTGCAATCAGGATTCGGCAGGTTGAACCGTGACGCGACCTTCACGAACCGTGAGCCATGCGCCCAAGGCACCACAGAGTGTCACCAAGCCCATACCGACCAAAGTCCATTGGTCTGGGACATGGTTAAAGACAAGCCATCCGCCCAGCAAGGCAAAACCGATTTGGGCATAAAGATAGGGTGTCAATGTGGCAGCAGGTGCGCGCATGTAAGCCAAAATCAAAAAGAAATGCCCCACCGTGGCCAGGAAACCCATGATGAGCAGTTGAGCCCACAAGGTCCAGTCCTGCGGCATCTCCCAGACAAAAGGGAGTGCCAGTGTGGCCAAGCCGGTGCCAATCCAGCCCGTGTACAAATGCATGGTCATCGGGTCTTCGGTTCGCGCCATCTTGCTGGTCAGAACTTGAAAGCCAGAGTTGGTGGTGACCAAAATCACAGGCAATATGACTGTCCAGTCAAAATGCTGGCTGCTTGGTCGAATGATCACCAACGTGCCAATGAAGCCGCCAATCACCAAGGACCATCGAAGAGGTGAAACTTTTTCACCCAAGGATTTGGTGGCCCATAAAGTGATCACCAAGGGCGCCATCAACACGATAGACGTGAACTCCGCAACTGGCATGTATTTGAGGCTGAAAAAGGCCAACAGGCTGCTGCAAAATAGCAGAAAACCTCGCAAAATTTGGAACCGCGGATGGTGGGTCTGCAAAATACGCATGCCGCGGGTTGGGAGTACCACCAAGGTGGTCGCGAGCGCTTGAAAAAAGTACCGAAACCACAAGGCCATCAGCAAGGACAAGCTGGAACTGATGTGTTTGGTGGTGGTGTCCAGCATGGAAAAACAGGCCACCGCGAGCAAACCAAAGCCGACTCCCCCCAGTACCTTGTTCGCTTTAAAGGTCACTGAATACGATCAGCCAACAACGCCCAAACGGGTGTGAGTTTGCTGGGCAAAAAGGGCAGACTGCCCAAATCAGTGTGGCTTTCGTCGGGACTGTGAAAGTCGCTGCCACGGGATGCAGCCAAGCCAAATTCCAAGGCGGTGGACGCATAGCGCTGGGCTTCAGCCGCAGTGTGGCTACCCGTTACAACCTCCACAGCTTGACCCCCGTGGTTTTTGAATTCGGTGAATAAAGCGTATTCTTCGTTGGGTGTGAATCTGTAACGTGCCGGGTGGGCGATCACCGCAATACCTTGTGCTTGAGTGATCCACTGCACAGCCTCTTTCAGACTTGCCCACCGGTGTGGCACAAAACCGGGCTTGTTCTCGGTCAAAAAGCGGCGAAACACCTCCGAAGTGTCCTGGCAAACGGCAGACTCGACCAAGAACCGGGCAAAATGAGTTCGGGAGATCAACTCCGGGTTGCCAGCGAACTTCAAGGCGCCCTCGTAAGCGCCGTGAATGCCCACTTTGGCCAAGCCATCGGACATTTCACGGGCGCGTTCTTCTCGCCCGCCACGGGTTTGCCGGAGACCTTGTGTCAAGTTGCTGTTGTGGTGATCAAACCCCAAGCCCACAATGTGCACCGTGTGCCCCGCAAAAGTCACGGAAATTTCAGTCCCTGTGAGGTAGGGCATGCTCAGCGCTCTTGCTGCAGCCAAAGCACGGTCCTGCCCACCGATTTCATCATGGTCAGTGAGTGACCAGAGTTCCACGCCATTTGCTTTGGCGCGTGGCGCCAGGACTTCTGGGGTGAGGGTACCGTCTGAAACGACAGAATGGCAATGCAGGTCTGCATTCAGCTGGGTATTGAGAGTAGTTTTCACAAATTCATTTTAAACCCTGATGTCCGCAGGCGCCTCCAACATTGGATAATGTCCCCTTTAGTGGAGTGGCCCATGGCTTTGATGATCACTGATGAATGTATCAATTGCGATGTGTGCGAGCCAGAGTGCCCCAACCAGGCGATTTATTTGGGGCTGGAAATTTACGAGATTGATCCGGCCAAATGCACTGAATGCACAGGGCATTTTGACGAGCCTCAATGCGTTCAGGTCTGTCCAGTGGCCTGCATACCATTGAACCCCCAGCACATTGAAGCGCAAGAAACCTTGTGGGCAAAGTACCGCCGCCTGCAAAATCAAGCTTCTGCAGAGGGCGGTATCTGAAGCGTGAGGGGCTTGGGTGGTTTAGGACGTGGCGGTTTGCTGGTATGAATCTGAACCATGGCTTTTTCCATATCACCCGACATCAATTGCGCAAGTGCCTTGACCGATCGAATGATGCTGTCTTCGATCCCCTGGCGCTGCTCGGGCGATGGCTTTTTCAAGACCCAGTGCACAACTTCTGATTTTTCACCGGGGTGGCCAATGCCAATCCGCAACCGCCAATAATCAGCCGAGCCCAATTGCGCATGGATGTCCCTCAAGCCGTTATGGCCGGCATGGCCGCCACCTTTTTTCAGTTTGGCTTGTCCCGGCTCAATGTCCAATTCATCGTGCGCGACCAAAATTTCATCGGGTTGAATTTTGAAAAATTTGGCCAAAGCTCCAACCGATTTACCAGAGAGGTTCATGAAGGTTTGCGGCGCTAAGAGCCAGACGGTCTGCCCCTGGACTTGGGTTCGGGCAGCCAAACCCCAATAATTTTTTTCAAGGACTAAATTGACCTTGAGCTCCCGTGCAACGGCATCAAGCCACCAAAAACCGGCGTTATGGCGAGTGGCTTCGTATTCAGCACCGGGGTTGCCCAGGCCAACAAACAGTTTAATCATGGGAGATCATTATCTGTGCTTCGCATGAAAAACGGCCCGCAAAAGCGAGCCGTTTTTCATGGAGACAAAGAATTACTTCTTTTTGCCTTTGCCTTTAGCTGGCGCTGCGGCCGCAGGTGCGGCGACAGGGGCTTCTACTTCTGCAGGCGGCGTCACGACAGCCACCAGGACGGGGTTGGCTTTGCCGTGGGTGACGATTTTGACACCTTGGGGCAAAGCGATGTCATTAACGTGCAAGGAAACACCCTTTTGCAGACCAGACAAATCCACTTTGATGAATTCTGGCAAGTCAGCAGGCAGGCAAGCCACTTCGATTTCGTTGGCCACGTGCGTGATCAAGCATTTGTCGACCTTGAATGCAGGGGACTCTTCCTCACCGCTGTAATGCAATTGAACTTTCATGTGCAAGACCGTATCGGCTTCCACGCGCTGGAAGTCAATGTGCAACACCAATTGCTTGAAGGGGTGCATCTGGTAGTCACGCAGCAGCACTTTACTGGACTTGCCGGCAACTTCCATCTCTAAAATGGAGCCGTGGAAGGCTTCTTTCTTCACAGCATGCCACAGGGCGTTGTGGTCGAGTTCAATCAACTGGGGTTGATTGTTACCGCCATAGACGATGCCGGGTGTACGGCCAGAATTGCGCAGACGGCGGCTCGCACCCGTACCTTGCAATGAGCGCTCAAAAGCGACGAATTTCATAACTAACTCCTGACTGAGAGTCCACCGCGACCAGTGTGACTCTGATTAAAAAAGGTCTGCGAGTCCATTGGACCTGCAGACCTGGGACGTGCTCCCGGAGGTTAATCCGAGAACAAACTCATGACCGACTCACCGGTGGCAATCCGCGCAATCGTTTCAGCGATCAGCGGTGCTACGGAGAGTTGGCGAATTTTGGCGCAAGCGGCAGCCGCCTGTGACAAGGGGATGGTGTTGGTGACAATCACTTCATCAAGAGCGTCGCCTTTGGCGATGCGGTCGATGGCAGGACCCGAAAAAATGGGGTGCGTGCAATAGGCATACACTTTTTTGGCACCACGGTCTTTCAGGACTTCGGCGGCTTTAACCAAGGTGCCTGCAGTATCAATCATGTCGTCCATGATCACGCAGTTACGGCCTTCGATTTCACCAATCACGTGCATCACTTCACTGACATTGGGCTTGGGCCGGCGTTTGTCGATGATGGCCAGATCACAACCGAGTTGCTTGGCCAGGGCACGTGCACGGACTACGCCACCTACGTCAGGCGAAACCACGATCAAATCGTCATAGTTCTTTTGGCGCAGATCGCCCAACAAAACGGGCGATGCATAAATATTGTCTACTGGGATATCGAAAAAGCCTTGGATCTGATCTGCATGCAGGTCCATGGTCAACAAACGGTCGACGCCGACCGCTTGGATCATGTTGGCGACCACTTTGGCAGAGATCGGCACGCGGGTAGAGCGCGGACGGCGATCCTGCCTCGCATAGCCAAAATAGGGAATAACTGCGGTGATTCGCTCAGCCGATGCGCGCTTGAGTGCATCGACCATGATCAGCAATTCCATCAAGTTTTCGTTGGTGGGTGCGCAGGTGGACTGGATCACATACACATCACGTGTACGCACGTTTTGCTTGAGCTCGACAGTTACTTCGCCGTCTGAAAAACGGCCAACATCGGCCGAACCCAAGTTAATACCCAGGTTGTTGGCTATGTCGGCGGCCAACACAGGGTTGGCATTGCCTGTGAAAACCATGAAGTCGGGAATGGGAGGAGAAGAAGGCTGCATGAGCATTTCAGCGATCAAAAAAATGGGCCTGTACGAATGAACGTATTTGGCAGGGGAAGAAGGACTCGAACCTTCGCATGCTGGAATCAAAATCCAGTGCCTTAACCAACTTGGCGACTCCCCTACACAGGTAAGTTACTGAAAGCAACTCACCGTTAATTGTCGCTGGTTGCCCAACCTGATAAAGGATGAACAGCCAAATTGCTGCAAACTCGTACCTGGCAATTTGCGAGATCAGGATCTTGCTGCCAAATTTGACCTTGCGGCAAAAGCGCAAACACTGCACTGCCTGAACCGGTCATTTTGCCTTTAAGTCCTTGCGCAGCAAGCCGTTGGATGGCTTGACTTACAGGGGGGCAAATTTGCTCGGCTACGGCTTGCAAGTCGTTATGACCGAAGTCATAGGGCGTTCTTGCTAAGCCATCGACTATAGCAGGTTTTGTATCCCGTTTCAGTCTGAGATCTGCAAAAATATGCGCGGTTTCCAAGCCAATTTTCGGCTTGATCACCACAAACTGGGCATGCGGCAATGGGACGGGGCTTATTTTGTCGCCGATCCCTTCAACCCAAGCGTTTTGGCCGTGCAGAAAAAACGGTACATCTGCCCCCAGCTTGACACCGACGGTGGCAAGTTGTTGGATGCTTAAACCCAAGCCCCACAGGCGATTCAGCGCCAATAGGCAGGTGGCGGCATCGGAGGAGCCCCCGCCCATACCTGCCTGCGCAGGTATTTCTTTTTGAACGCTGATGTGTGCCCCCCAAGTGCATCCGGTTTCTGCCTGCAGGAGGTGGGCTGCTTTCGTTATCAGATCGTCTGTGGGTAAGGCGACAGTCAAGTCCTCCCTGTCAATCTGTCCGCCAGATCGACGCTCGAAGTGCAAGGTGTCTTGCCAATCTATCAGCATGAAAACGGATTGGAGCAGGTGATATCCGTCGGCGCGTCGTCCCGTGATGTGCAGGAATAAATTCAATTTGGCAGGCGCTGGCACATCGTAAAGTGACTTCATTTCAAGGCTCTAAGATCAAACGCAGGGACACGGCTGGCTGGGTTGATGTGGGGGTATTTTGAACGCTCAGTCGACCTTCTTGAATGCGACTCAGGTCAGCTACCCACCCCGGCGTCTCGGTAGGGCGTGATTGCAACCAATCAATCAGTGAAATGACAGGCAAAGTTGTTCCAGTCAATTGAATCATCAAGGCGTCCAAGGATTTGTTTTGCCAGGTTTGCCCCCCTTGTTCCAACCGGGCAAGACCGGGCTCCCATTGAAGGATGGCTAACTGACCGCCGAATGGATTGAACAACTTGAGCTCACCACTTTGTTGTTGACTTTTCAGTTCGAACCCAGCGCTCAAGGATTGAGGCGGGGCGCTGGCAATCTGCAGAGCCAGACGACCTGCCCTGAAAAACTCATTGGAGGACAGAATTTGCGCGGGCCTCGAGGCGCAGGCGGTCAAGGCCATCCATCCGCTTGCTGTCAATCCTTTCCAGGTCAAGCGTCGGAGGGAATTCATGGTTTGAAGTTGAAGCGTTTGAGCGTCTCGCGCAAAGTTTCGTTGTCTGATTTGAGCAGTAATCCTTCGCGCCAGACAGTGCTGGCTTCGCTTGTCCTGCCTGTGACCCAAAGCACCTCGCCCAAGTGCGCAGCGATTTCAGCATCGGGTTTGGCCTTGTAGGCCGATTCGAGCAATTGAAGGGCTAAAACCTTATCACCTTGACGGAACGCAACCCAAGCCAGGCTGTCCCTGATGAACGGATCATTGGGTGCAAGAGTCACAGCTTGCTCGATCAATTGTTTGGCTTCGGAGAGTCGAATATTGCGGTCCGCTAAAGAAAACCCCAGCGCGTTGTAAGCATGCGCTTCTTTGGGTTTCGCAGAAATAAGCTCGCGCAAAAGCGACTCCATGACATCAAATTTGCCCAGTCGCTCTGCGGCCATGGCCAATTCGGATTGGATTTCGTAATCGAAACCGGCCTTCGGTGCTTGATTGAGCAGGTCATATGCTGCTTGGTATTCTTTATGTTCGCGCAAAAACATCCCCAAGGCCAAGGTTTTTTGACGCGCCTGTTCGGGGCTGCTGGTTTGAATGTTTTCAAGCAATTGGCGAGCTTGTGGCAGCTTGCCTTGTTCGGCCAATAAGTTGGCACGGCGAAGCCCCACTTTCACCGGTTCCGATTGCGCTGGAATCTTGCTGAGGTAATCTTCAGCTTGTGTAATTTGACCTTGCTTTTGGGCAATTTGTGAGAGGGAAAAATAAGCGTCAGACAAACCGCTTTTCAGCTCTGGATCTTGACTTGAGGCGGCCATACTCACAAAACGAAGGAGTGCTTTTTCAGCAAGCAGGGGTTGATCCAGGTCGGTCAATAAAAGACCGCTGAAAAGCCATCCAGGTACAAACTCAGGGTTATCTTGATTCAACTTGAGCAGTTGAGCCAATGCGGCAGAACTTTGTTGATCAGAAATCAGTGTTCTTGCATAACCGAGTCGCAACTCCGGATTTGCAGGTCCGGACATGTAACTCAGTATGAGCGGTCTTACCAAGTCAGGTTCTTGCTCCAAAAGCGACAGAGCCAACATCACTGGGCCTTGCGATTTGTTGTCAGCAGCATACCCTTTTTGTGCGGCTTGAGCGGCCGCTCGGCCTTGACCTGCATCTCGGCGCATGCGGCCAATCGTGGTCCATGCACTGGCTTGGCTACCAGGCTGAGTGAGTGCTTGGGAGAGCGCTGACTCGACCGTATTGGCCGCCAGTAATTTGTCGTTAACCCGCCCAAAAATACGAGGGACAGAAGCGATGGCAGCAGGAAGCTCGTCAGCAGGCAAGCTATTGAGTGTGGTTTTGAGCGCTAAACCCGCCTCTTCGACTTTGTTCAGGGCCAGTAAAATTTGCACAATATAGAGATTGGCTTGTTTGGAAGCTGGGATCACTTGTTTCCAGGTACGGGCCACTTGCAGCGCAGCCTCTGCGGAGCGTGATTGCAGCGCCAGATCGATTGCGCGTTGAAACAGTTCCGGGTCTTTGGATTTGCGTGCTGCATCCAGAATCAATGAAAAACCCGTGTTGCTTTCACCGTTTTGGACCTTAAGTTCACCCAGGAGCAGTTGGTAGAACATCACCGCATCCAAAGCAGAGGCTTGGGGTACGGGGTTGGATGCGGTTTGCGACGACGTAGGATGGACTGGCATGGCCTTAGGAGCAGGCAATGATTGAGCCCATGCACCGAGGGAGCAAGCGGACAAGACAGAGCAAAAGATCCTGAAATTCATGGTCAGATCATAATCGAGCAGCTCATTTATTGCGGGCCATGCCCTTCCCCCATGCCTGAATTACCAGAAGTTGAAGTTACGCGGCTGAGTTTTGCTGCCCGGATTACGGGCGCACACATCGTGTCCATGCGCATGGGCAAACCTTTGCGTTGGCCTTTGGGTTTGGAGCCCCAGGCGCTGGTTTCTTGTCAAGTAACCGGTGTGCGAAGGCGTGGGAAATACCTTTTGGTTGATTTGGAGACAGGATTGCTGTTGATCCATTTGGGGATGTCAGGGAGTTTGAATTTCTCTGAAACCCAAGGCTCCCCGGGCCCACACGACCACATGGATTTGGTGACCACGCAAGGTATTTTGCGTTTGCACGATCCGCGTCGCTTCGGTGCTGTGGTTTGGGCTCCCTCGGAACAGTCGCCTCAAGCTTTCAAATTGCTGGGTCATTTGGGTGTTGAGCCCTTGGGTGCTGGTTTTGATCTTGCAGCATTTCAGGCGGGCTTGAAGCGCAGAAACTCACCTATTAAGCAAGTTTTGCTGGCAGGCGATGTGGTCGTTGGTGTGGGAAATATTTACGCTTCAGAAGCTTTGTTTCTGTCTGGCATTCGACCCACCACTAAAGCCGCCAAATTGACCAAACCCCGTGTGGCCAAGTTGCACCAGGCTATTCGTGAGGTGCTGGCGCTTGCCGTGGCCAAAGGCGGCAGTAGTTTGCGAGACTTTGTGAGCGCGGAGGGTAAAAATGGCTACTTCCAGTTGGAGGCTGGTGTGTACGGCCGAGCCGGACTCGCTTGCCGGGTTTGCACAACCCCAATCAAACAAATCTTGCAGGGTCAACGTTCTACTTTTTTCTGTCCTGTATGTCAAAAATACTGAGGGGATTGCAGCCTGATGTGGTGGCTCAATTTGCCGTCACCATGATTCAGTGGCAAAAGCAATATGGCCGCCATGAATTGCCTTGGCAAAATACCCGCGATCCTTACCGTGTATGGCTGTCAGAGATCATGCTCCAGCAAACACAGGTCAGCACGGTGCTGGATTATTTTCCACGGTTCTTGCGTGAATTTCCAGATGTCAAAGCCTTGGCTGAGGCCTCGCAAGACGAGGTCTTGGGTCTGTGGAGTGGGCTGGGTTATTACAGTCGTGCGCGAAATATGCACCAATGCGCTCAGGATGTCATGCGCCGATTTGGCGGCTCTTTTCCCGAAGAACCCATTGATCTTCAGAGTTTGCCCGGCATTGGACGGTCGACTGCTGCGGCTATTGCTGCATTTTGTTTTGGCAAGCGTGCGGCCATTCTGGACGGCAATGTCAAGCGAGTTTTGACACGTGTTTTGGGATACAGCGCAGACCTGTCCATCGCCGCCAGTGAGCGGGTTTTATGGGACTTGGCTGACCAATTGTTACCCACTGATGACTTGGCTTCAGCCATGCCGAGTTATACCCAGGCACTGATGGATTTGGGATCTTCAGCGTGCTTACCCCGCAATGCCGATTGTTTGATTTGTCCAGTCAACAAATTGTGTGCGGCGGCGCAAGAAGGAGATCCTTTGCGATTTCCCGTCAAAACACGCAAGTTGAAACGCAGCAGCGAGGCCATTTGGTTGCTGTGTTTGACCAACAGCCATGGTGAAGTTTGGTTGGAAAAGCGCCCACCCAAAGGAGTTTGGGCCAGTCTGTACTGCTTCCCCATTTTTGGCACTGCCGAAGCGTTGGCGCTGGCTTTACCGGAAGGGCTGGCTTGCCACCATGACGCCTCTTTTGTCCACGTGCTGACGCACAAGGATTTACATTTGCACCCCGTGCGCGCAGTTTGGAATGGAGAAGAGCAACCTCAAACGGGAATCCAAGGGTCTTGGATGTCGAGGCAGCAATGGCATATTTTGGGCCTGCCTGCGCCCATACGAAAATTGCTCGACGGGGTTTGATCAGCGCATTGCATCCAGCTCGCGGTGACGTTTAAGGGTGAGCCATTGGTTTGCAAAAGCCTGACTGAGTTGTTCCACCAAATAGACGGACCGATGCTGTCCACCGGTGCACCCAATCGCCACAGTGATGTAACTGCGATGGTCTCTTTCTAATGCCACCAGCCAATGGGCAATGAAGTCATGAATTTGTTGCTTCATTTGTGCGACTTCTGCAAATTTCCCCAGATAGTCTTGAACCTGTATGTCTTGTCCAGTCAGAGGGCGCAGCTCACTTTCATAGTGCGGGTTAGGCAGCATGCGGACATCAAAAACAAAATCAGCATCCATGGGAATACCGCGCTTGAAGCCGAACGATTCAAACACCAATGTCAGTTTTGCCGCAGGGGCGCTGACCATCGATTTCACGTAGCTTTGCAATTGAGCGGAGCGGAATAAACTGGTATCGATGACGTGGGCTTGCTCCCGCAATTCGGACAACAAGTCGCGCTCGTATTCGATGGTTTCTATCAAAGCGCGCTCGCCCTCGAGCTTGGCTTTGCCAGACAAGGGATGGCGTCTACGGGTTTCGGAGTAGCGGCGCAACAGTGTGTCGGTTGTAGCATCCAAAAAAATGGATTTCACTGTCATGCCCATTGCGCGCAGAATAGCCAACTGCTCGGGCATCAAGGGCAAAGAAGTTGCACTGCGCACATCGATAGCAATCGCCAATCGCTCTTCTTTTTGTTCAAGCTCGAGGTTGACAAATGGAATTAAAAGCGCTGGTGGCAGGTTGTCAACGCAGTAAAAGTGGGCATCCTCCAATGCATGCAACGCAACAGATTTCCCTGAGCCTGACATGCCGGTGATCAAAACGATTTCCATGCTCAGGTCCTTTTCTTGGGGGGGCTGTCAGGTGCCGCTTTTGGCGGATAGCTTAACATTTCACGCGCATGCGCCATGGTGGTTTCAGACAACTTCTCACCACCTAACATGCGCGCGATTTCATTGACGCGTTGTTCGCTAACAAGAGTTGCTACTTGGCTGGCCACGCCATCAACCAAGGCGGCTTTGGCCACCAGCAAATGATGGTCGGCGCAGGAGGCCACTTGGGGTAAGTGGGTCACTGCCAAGACCTGTCGGTGCTGGCCCAATTTTTTCATCAAGCGGCCAACCGCCTCTGCCACTGCGCCGCCAACGCCAGAGTCGACTTCATCGAATATCAAAGTACCGGCTTCGCCCAATTCGCTGGTGGTCACGGCGATGGCCAAAGCAATGCGTGAGAGTTCGCCACCAGAAGCTACTTTTCCGACGGGTTTGGGTGTGCTGCCTGCGTGGCCTGCAACCAGAAAAGCCACATCTTCGAGTCCGTGCATGCTGGGCAGCAGATGTGTTTCCAAGAAGACTTCGAGACGTCCGCCCTGCATGCCTAATTGTTGCATGGCTTGCGTCACGTTCAAGGCAAGTTTGGGGGCTGCTTGGGTGCGAAGTTGCGTTATTTTGCGCGCCTCCTTAAGGCAGGCCTTCAGAGCGGCTTTTTCTGCTGTGTCCAATTTTTCAAGATCACTGGCGGCGTCTAGAGCGGTCAGTTCAGCGCGCCACCCCTGCAACATAACAGCCAAATCTTCGGGCTGCCGCTTGTAGCGACGCGATAAGGAGATCCACAGGCCCATGCGTTCGTCCAACTGCGCCAAGCGCTGCGGATCCAAATCAGTCTTGCGTAAATACGCGTGCAGGGAGTGTGCAGCATCTTCGGCCTGGGCAAGGCTGGATGAAAGAACATCAGCCAGCGCTTGAAATTCGGGTTCGACGTGGGTCTGCGCCACTAAAGCATTCACAGCCCGAGAAAGTGAATTCAAAGCGCCACCAGAATCTTCTGATTCGAGGGCATTCAGTGCCAACTGCGAGCCGTCTATCAAAGCTTGCGCATTGGAAAGGCGGGTGTGTTCTGCATTCAAATTGGCCCATTCGTCAAGGCCAGGGGACAGCTTTTCAAGCTCACCAATTTGCCAGCTTAAACGTTCACGCTCACGCATGAGATTGTCTTGAGCACCAAGGGCAAGCGCGTGCGCTTGTTGCGCAGAACGCCATTGCGACCACAAATCCTTGAGTGTGTTGCTGTCAATGCGTGCATAGGCGTCGAGCAAACCCCGCACGGCGTCGGGTCGGGTCATGCTTTGCCATGCATGCTGGCCGTGAATATCCACCAAAAGTTCACCCAATTCACGCAACTGCGAAGCAGTAGCCGGACTGCCGTTGATCCAGGCCCGACTTTTACCTAAGGAATCCACGGTTCTTTTGAGCAGCAATGTTTCCGAAGTCTCAAAACCGGCATTGTTCAGCCATGCTTGAGCTGATGCGGGGGGGGTGAACTGCGCACAGACTTCACAACGGTTGGCATTTTCGCGAACAACGCCGGCATCGGCGCGCACGCCAAGAGCCAGTTGCAGTGCATCGATCAGGATGGATTTTCCAGCCCCGGTTTCGCCGGTGAGCACGGTAAACCCGTCAGCTAAATCCAAGTCCAATTCGCGCACGATCACAAAGTCGCGCAGGCTGATGTTTCTGAGCGCCACGGTTCAGGAGCCTCCCTCGTTCCAATGCATTTTTTTTCTCAAGGTATCAAAATAATTCCAGCCTGCGGGATGCAAAAAACGTACACGGTGTTCAGACCGACGCACCATGACACGGTCGCCGATCAGCAAAGAAGCCAATGACTGCATGTCAAAGTTCGCGCTGGCATTGCGCCCTGAAACGACCTCGATGCTGATTTCTGAGCTGTCCGATAGGACAATCGGACGGTTGGAAAGCGTGTGCGGGGCAATGGGTGCCATCACCCAGCCGCCAATCGAGGGGTGCATCAAGGGGCCCCCCGCAGACAAGGAGTAGGCCGTAGAGCCTGTGGGTGTGGCGATAATCAAACCGTCAGCGCGCTGGTTGGACACAAATCGCCCATCCACTTCGACGCGCAATTCAACCATGCCTGATGTGCCGCCACGGTACACAACCACGTCGTTCAAAGCCAAGGCATCAAAAACACAGTCGCTGTCACGTAGGACTTTGGCTTGTAAAACACAACGTTCTTCAGACTCGAACTGGCCATTCAATATGGGCTGAAGCGTTTCTTGGTATTTGTCGATGGGGATATCGGTGATGAATCCCAATCGGCCTTGGTTGATGCCAATGAGCGGCAAGCCGTAGCGGGCAATTTGCCGCCCAATGCCGAGCATGGTGCCGTCCCCGCCGATGACCAAGCCGGCATCACATTGGGCGCCTATTTCTGCGATAGTCATGCTGGGGTATTGTGACAAACCCGCATACAAGGCCGTGTCCGGGTCGAGCACGACATCGCAACCTTGGCGGCTTAAAAAATGCGCGACATCGTCGAGCACCCTGCGCGAACTCTCCAGCGCAGCCCCCGAAATGGTGGTGTGGTGCTTGCCAAATAGCGCAACATGACGGAATTTGGGTTTCATAATCAAATTACATCATTAAAATGGCCTCATGCTGGACGATCGTGCCAAGTTATTACTCAAAGCGCTGGTCGAGCGCTACATTGCTGAGGGACAGCCGGTAGGATCACGCACGCTTTCCAAAGCCTCCGGCCTGGATTTGTCGCCAGCCACCATCCGCAATGTCATGTCGGACCTAGAGGAGATGGGGCTGATTGCCAGTCCACATACTTCGGCTGGCCGCATCCCGACCACCCTAGGGTACAGACTTTTTGTTGACACCATGTTGACGGCCCAACGTGAATCACTTCTTACGCCGAGTCTGGCCCCCGATCAGCCACAAAAGGTGATTGCTAACGCTGCCCATTTGCTGTCGAGCTTGTCTCAGTTTGTGGGGGTGGTGATGGCGCCCAAAAGGTCATCGGTATTCAGGCACATTGAATTTTTGCGATTGTCTGAAAAACGGATTTTGGTCATCATCGTTTCTCCCGAGGGGGACGTGCAAAACCGCGTTATTTTTACTGAAAGTGATTTTGCACAGAATCAGTTGATCGAAGCTTCAAATTTTTTGAACTCTCATTATGCGGGCATGGCCATTGAAGAAGTACGTACACGTGTCAAACAAGAATTGCTGAGCCTGCAAAGTGAGATCGCCAGTTTGATGCAAGCGGCCGTTCAAATCAGCTCAGAAGCGATAACACAAGACCGCGATGAGGTGGTCATTTCGGGAGAGCGTAATTTGCTTTCGGTCAGCGATTTTTCTGGTGACATGGGGCATTTGCGCAGAGCTTTCGATTTGTTTGAGCAAAAAACGCAAATCATGCGCTTGCTGGATGTCTCCAGCCAGGCCGCAGGAGTGCGAATTTACATCGGAAGTGAAAGCCAAATTGTGCCCATGCAAGAGCTGTCGGTTGTTACCGCCCCCTACGAGGTGGACGGACATGTGGTTGGTACTTTGGGTGTCATTGGCCCCACCCGAATGCCCTATGAACGCATGATCCAAATCGTGGACATCACTTCGCGTTTGATTGGCAATGCGCTGAGCAAGTCCAAGTAAGAAAATACCGAACCGCAGCCAAATTCTCTTAATTTAAGAAAATTTTCAGTTGCGAAACCTGCGTTAAAAGGGGTCAAGTACAATCACCGATCAGGGCCTATAGCTCAGTTGGTTAGAGCAGAGGACTTAAAGAGCAGAAAGCCTAAAGCACGCTGAGTGTCATGGCTGCTTGCAATTGGGTTGCATGTGAGCAAGTTAACTCTGCCCTCATGTAGAACTACTCAAATTCGGGGAAGCCTGTGCTTTAACGCGTGGTAATCCCGAGCCAAGCCAAATAGCGATATTTGGAAGGTGTAGAGACTGTACGGGTAGGTCGTAAAGACAAGAGACAGTCCAGACTACAAACTGGAAACAGGCAGTGAAAACTGTAGTAGTAAGCATAATCCTTTGGTCCCAGGTTCAAGTCCTGGTGGGCCCACCAACAATGAAAAGCCACTGATTTCGGTCAGTGGCTTTTTGCTGAGTTAAGAGGTAAAAATCAATATCACACTGTAGCGATAGGGGTCGCAGGAGAGCCTATAGCCCCGGGCAGTCGCAGTGGCGGTGCAGTTAAGAGAAACCGAGAGCGTTGATGGGCCCTTAGCCAATGTGCCAAGGGGGATAAGTGCCAGATTTCGCCTAAGTGGATGCCAAGTTTGAAGAGGCAATGCTCATGAAGAGGCAGGCTGGCGCAAGCACCCGGATGCGCTGAGGCAGGGTGCGCTTCAACAGCGTAGTTGTCTGCGATCAATGCGATGAGTCCTGAGTCCGTTATCCATTGCAGAAGCTTGGGGTCACGTCCTTCTAAAACGGCGCAACTTTTTTCTAGCAAGTGGCTATCGGGTTTTTTGTCCATTTCTAAAAGCATGTCAGCAAAGCCTGTGTGAAGGCACACCATGTCGCCAGACTCGACTGAAACATGGTCTTTTTTCAGTATGTCCATCAAAATATCATGGTCAATATTGACCCGCTGGCGACCGACATGTGCGTGCAAATCGATCATCACGGCTCGTCCTTGCACGCACCGTTCAGACATTTTTTCGATGCCTAACGCCTTTGCATTTGATGTAGATTCCCTTGGGATTTTGGCGAAATCAAAAATACCAGCACCCTCTGGCTTATCGGGTCCAACCACGTCAATACCCGCGCGATAGCCGTTGTAGTAGAAAGGCTCTGGCTTGCCATCCTGGTTGGCATCAAACATGGACCCCACATGCGCCAAGCTGTCCCACTGCGTGCTGTATTGCAAATGCATGATGACGAGATCGTCACTGATAACGTCTGTACAAGCCGGGTCATCACACCAGAGTTGGTAATTCAGGTTCGGTTTTCCATTTCGAACAGTGGGTCGCAAAACAGGTGGCAGTCTGCGCGGATTTAAAACGTTGCCGCCGGGGAAGTCCAAAGGTAAGCTCAGATTAAAGGTCAAGCCTTCTCGTACTTCTTGAATACCTTGTTTTACTTTTTCTGGGGTCAACAGGTTCATTCGGCCATATTGGTCATCGGGACCAAAGTCGCCCCAATTAGACCCGGGTGGACGTTGCTTCCATCGTGAAGATTGAGGCATAACAAAGACCTTCCAAGTTGTTTCAAGTTTGTCAGAGTTCGGAACCATTATTCAGAGGTGTCGGGCAGATGCCAGACAACTGAGCGACAGTCCATCTGGCGGCATGATGGGTTATTTGTTCGCAACTCAACAGTCAAATTAACCATGGTCTTGTGAAGCAGAATCATCTGACCAAGCACCTTGAAAACCTAGGGATAACACTGTTCAAGTTTGTCTCCATGGCGTCAGAGGTGGCGATCCACGAAGTTTATGTTCAGTTGATTGTGGCTTGGCTTTGCCTGCGTCTGCATCAGGCGTTGAAATCGAAGTGCCTGATGCCTTGCTTGAGAAGTTGCATGGCCGAGAATTTAAGAAAAAACAAAGGGCACAAGTATGTCGAGCAAAAAACACACAATCCTGATTGCGGGTGCCAGTGGTGTTGTTGGCATGGCGGCTACGGAGTACTTTGCATCTTTGCCTGATTGGCAAGTGATGGCCTTGTCCAGACGACCTGTCTCGCTTCCTGATGGGGTTGTTCATGTTCCGGTAGACCTTTGTGATCTGACGGCCTGTGAATCTGCTGCGGCCAACTTAACGGGGGTCACACACGTGTTGTTTGCCGCCTTGTATGAGTTACCCGAACTCGTGGCAGGATGGCGAGATCCAAGGCAAATGGCTGTCAACGAAGCCATGTTGAAAAATTTATTGGACGCGCTCACGCCGAAAGCCAAGGGCTTGCGACACATCACCATCTTGCAAGGGACCAAAGCCTACGGTGGCCATGTAGAACCCGCACCTGTTCCTGCCAAAGAGCGCTGGCCGCGACACTGGCATGAGAACTTTTATTGGTTACAAGAGGATTTGTTGCGTACCCGGCAACCGGAGTCCAGTTGGACTTTCTCTATTTTGCGTCCTCAATTGGTCCTCGGATACGCAGTGTCGAGTCCCATGAATATCGTGCCGGCAATTGGCGCCTATGCAGCCTTGATGCGGGAAATGGGGCAGCCCTTGAATTTCCCTGGTGGGGGGCGATGCGTCAATGCCGCAAGCGACAGCCGGCTGATCGCGCAAGCCGCGCACTTCACAGCAACCCATGAAATTGCGGCCAATGAAACTTACAACGTTGTGAATGGCGACACGCTGGTCTGGCATGACATCTGGGGTTCAATTGCGCAAAAATTTGGTATGCAGGCGGGGCCCAGTGTGCCTATGGCGCTGGCCAGCGAGATGCCCAAACACGAAGCATTGTGGCAAAAGGTGGTTCAAAAACACGGTTTACGCACTCTTTCGCTTGAGCAGCTGATTGGCAGCTCGTGGCAGTTTACCGATCGTTCTCTTGCCTTTGGATTGGCGCATCCTGCGAATGCCGTACTGAGCCCAATTAAGTTGCATCAGCATGGTTTTCATGGCTGCATGGACACCGAAGACGCATTAATCTATTGGATCGAACGCATGCAGCAAAATGGACTCTTGCCCCGCTAAGTTTTACAAGCGTGATCCCATTGCTACATTGCAAATGATCGGTAGTGTTGATGAACGCCAAGAAAAAATGTCTTGGCAGTTGCACCCCATTGTTGTGTAACGAGCGCTTGTATTCAGCACATTTTTTTAACATCTACAGAAAGGACCTTGATATGAAACGCAGATTTGCATGGGCCGCAGCCTTGCTCGTTGGTTTGACAGTCAGCATGGCCAGCAGTTGGGCGGCTGACTATCCCAACCGATCCATTAAATGGGTGGTTCCTTACCCGCCTGCGGGTACCACTGATGTGCTCGCGCGCATCGTGGCGCAAGCCTTGAGTGAGCGCCTGGGTCAGCAGGTGATCGTTGAGAACAAGGCGGGTGGCGGCAACAACATTGGGACGGAATTTGTGGTCAACGCACCAGCCGATGGTTACACCATGCTGCTGGTCAATCCTGCGAACGGGATCAACGCCACGCTGTACAAAAAATTGAATTTCAATTTCATTCGCGACATCACGCCTGTTGCCGGCCTTGTGCGCACCCCCAATGTGATGGTAATCACCAACAGCTTGCCAGTTAAAAACGTGGCCGAATTTATTGCTTACTGCAAAGCGAACCCCACCAAAGTGAACATGGCATCTTCCGGAAACGGTACCTCGGTGCATTTGTCAGGTGAGCTTTTCAAATACATGACCGGCTGCACTATGGCGCATATTCCCTACAAAGGCGCAGGCCCCGCATTGACCGATTTGATTGCAGGGCAAGTGCATGTTTTATTCGATAACCTGCCGTCGTCTGTGCCGCACATCAAATCGGGACGTATTCGGGCTTTGGCGGTCACATCCAAAAACCGTGAACCCTCCATGCCAGAGACTCCCACGGTGGGGGATACGGTCTCGGGTTATGAGGCCACTGCATGGTTTGGCGTTGGCATGCCCAAGGGCGTCCCCCGTGAAGCTGTGGATCGCATCAATCAAGAAATCAACCGCATCCTGGCCGATCCCAAAATGCGCGAGCGACTGGCTGAACTTGGCGGTTTGCCCACTCCGGGCACAGCTGAAGACTTTGCTAAAACCATTGCACTTGAAACCGACAGATGGGGCAAAGCCGTGATTGCTTCGGGTGCAACAGCGGAATGATGACCCTCCAATTTCAAGATGCGATTGATTTCGTCTGTGCGCATGAAACCAGTTGGAGCCGCGAGAACCTAGACAACTTCGGCATCCACAAAGCGGATCCACCGCCGTGGAATCAACTGCTTGGCCCCATTCACCCGCGTGGGGGTGTGAGCGGTGTCATTCATGTGTCTGGGCGCAAGGTCTGCGAATGGGGAGAACCACAACGCGCGGACTTGACCTTCTCGATTGCCAAGACCTATTTGGCAATGCTTGCTGGCGTCGCCTGCGACACCGGCTTGCTGAAAGACATTCACCAACCGGTGCACCTGCAAGTTCCAGGGATTGGTTTTGAAGATACGCACAATGCGCAAGTGACATGGCTGCATTTGTTGCAGCAAACCAGTGAATGGGAAGGCAGTTGCTTTGGCATTCCTGATCAAGTGGACCGCTACCGTCATTTGCAATACCAAGCTACGCCTGCCACGGGTGTCAAGGGCGAAGCAAGACCTTTGCAAAGACCTGGAAGCTATTGGGAGTACAACGATGTGCGCATCAACCAGTTGGCACTGGCCCTGTTGCATCTGTTTCGCCGTCCTTTACCCGAAGTGTTCAAAGAACGCATTGCGCAGCCATGCGGTCTGAGCGATAACTGGAAGTGGGAGGGCTACGCTAACAGTTGGGTCGACATTGATGGACTGCGCATGCAGTCGGTACCTGGTGGTACGCACTGGGGCGGTGGAATGTCCATCTCGAGCGTCGACCAAGCCTTGATAGGTCAAATGCTGCTCAACAAAGGGCGCGTGGGCTCGCGTCAAGTTTTGTCTGCCGATTGGGTGCAAAAGCTACAAGAGCCTTGCAACATTGCACCTTGGTACGGCATGTTGGTATGGCTCAACACACAAAGGGACATTAGCCAAGCTGCGTCAGATTCGAGTTACTTTTGCATTGGCGCTGGCACATCCTTTGTCTGGACAGACCCGGAAAAAGAGTTGGTGGCGGTCGTGCGCTGGACAGAGGGTTCACAAATAAATGGTTTTTGCGAGCGTGTTTGTGAAGCGCTCGCTTGATACCGAATCTTGAAGAAAGCCTTGTCTATTCTTGTGCTATAATTTAAAGCTTAGCGGCTGTAGCTCAGTTGGATAGAGTACTTGGCTACGAACCAAGGGGTCGTGGGTTCAATTCCTGCCAGCCGCACCAACTTTGAAAAGCCCGCCACACAAGTTGCGGGCTTTTTAATTTGTGTATTTATCATGCAGCACAACCCGTGCCGTAAAGACTGAGGGTGCTTGATGAGCAAAGCATTCACACGTGAATCAGATGGTGAAGATGACGACGAAATCGTATTGCCTTCATTGCCATTGGGTGCGCGAAACTACATAACTCCTGCCGGTTACGCCCGTTTACGTGCTGAATTGTTCACATTAATGGACGATGAGCGCCCCAAGATCGTGGACATTGTGCATTGGGCTGCAAGCAACGGTGATCGTTCTGAAAACGGTGACTACCATTACGGCAAAAAACGCTTGCGTGAAATTGACCGTCGGATCCGATTTTTGACCCAGCGATTGGAGATCGCGGAAATTGTGGAGCCTTCCCAGCATTTCGGGAACGATCAAATATTCTTTGGTGCCACAGTGACATACCTGGAAAACGACGGAGTCGAAAGGAAGGTCACCATCAAAGGTATCGATGAGTCTGACAGCAGCCAAGGTGAGGTGAGCTGGGTTTCACCCATTGCCCGCACGCTGTTAAAAGCACGAACTGACGATGTATTGAAATTGGTCACCCCCTCTGGCGTGATCGCCATCGAGGTATTGCACGTCGAGTACCCACAAGCTGCTGGACAGAAGGCTTGATCAGCTGGTGCTGGACATTCGCTCAGCTCGAACCACGGATGGCGTGCGTTTAAGATGCCGCAGGGCAGTCTGCAAGTGACTTAAATCGGTGACTGAAATGACAAAACGCAACACCGCACTGTCTTGGGCTGCTTCTTGGCCCATGTCCACGTGAATGATGTCGGATTCAGCTGCGGCCAAGGCACCGGCCACACGTGCCAATACGCCTTTGCCATTGACGACGGTAACTTCGATACCTGTTTCAAAATTGCGCACAAGCTCATCTGACCATTCGACACCAATAAATCGTTCGCTGTCCTTTTGCTGCAGCTTATTGCCTACCCCACATGTGTTGGTGTGAACGACCAAGCCTTCTCCGCGACCTAAGTAGCCCAAAATGGGATCGCCTGGAATCGGGTGACAACATTTGGCATAGGTTACGGAAGCGTTCTCGCTGCCATCCAATGTGATTGCGCCTTGTGAGACCGATTCGTGAGCCATGAAGCGCTCACGCGTCATTAAAAGCGCATCGGGTTTTTCGCCGATCTCGGACAACAAGGTCGCCATGCGTTTGGCCACGATGCTGGCAATGCGCTTACCCAAACCAATATCAGTGAGCAGGTCTTGTCGGTTGCGGTTGCCCGTAAATCGCATCAACTTGTCCCACAACGGTCGTCGCTTGCTCAACTCGTCAATTTGTTTGTCGATGCCTTCGGCTCTCAGGGCCTGCGTGAGCAACCTTTCACCCAGTTCCATCGACTCTGTTTGGGCCATGGTTTTGAGGTAATGCCTGATTTTGGAGCGGGCCCGTCCGGTCCTCACAAAACCCAGCCATGCAGGGTTTGGCGCAGAGATTGGGGCTGTGATTACTTCAATCACATCACCGTTTTTCAACTCGCTGCGCAGTGGCACCTGCTCATTGTTGATTTTGGCAGCGACCGCATGATCGCCTATGTTGCTGTGGATGGCATAGGCAAAATCAACCACCGTGGCACCTCGGGGCAAGGCCATGATTTTACTTTTGGGTGTAAACACGTACACCGCATCTGGAAACAGATCGACCTTGACGTGGTCCCAAAATTCGGCGGCGTCGCGTGTTTCCTTTTGGATGTCGAGCAAAGATTGGAGCCACTGCGTTCCCAAACGTTCTGCATTGATCCCGCCCAGAACATTTGCTTTGTAAAGCCAATGGGCTGCCACACCGGATTCGGCCACCACATGCATGGGCTCGGTTCGGATTTGAAACTCGACGCTCACCCCAGAAGGGCCTACCAAGGTGGTGTGGAGCGATTGGTAGCCGTTGACCTTGCCAATCGCAATGTGGTCTTTGAATCGACCTGGAACGGGTTTGTAAAGTTGATGCAGCAAGCCCAGTGCGGTGTAGCACTCAATGACAGTGGGCAAGATGACCCTGAAGCCATAAATATCGGTGACTTGGGCAAAACTCAGGTGCTTGTCGTCCATCTTTCGGTAGATGGAAAAAAGGGTTTTTTCACGTCCACTGATGCGGGTTTGCATCCCCGCTTTACTGAACGTATTTTCCAGTTCAATTTTCACTTTTTGAATCAGGTCGCGTCGGCGATTGCGTGCACGGGAGACGGCTTTTGACAGTACCTCGTAACGCCAGGGCATCAAGTGCTTGAAGGCCAAGTCTTGCAGCTCACGGTAGGTCTGATTCAAGCCCAATCGGTGGGCAATGGGGGCATAAATTTCAAGTGTTTCAGATGAAATTCGGCCCCATTTGTGACGCGGCATGTCTGACATGGTGCGCATGTTGTGGGTGCGGTCTGCCAGTTTGATCAGGATCACACGCACATCACGTGCCATGGCCAGCAGCATTTTGCGGAACGATTCGGCTTGGTTTTCTTCGCGTGTGTTGAATTCCAGCTTTTCCAATTTGGTCAAACCATCGACCAGTTCAGCCACCGGAGAGCCAAAGCGCTCAATCAATTCGGATTTTGAAACACCACAGTCTTCCATTGCATCGTGCAACAAAGCAGCCATCAAGGCTTGGGCATCTAATTTCCATTCTGTGCACTGTGAGGCCACAGATATCGGGTGGGTGATATAAGGTTGTCCGCTTTTTCGCATTTGGCCCAAATGCGCTTCATCGGCGAAGCGGTAGGCTCGGCGTACCAACTCAAAGTCAGCAGGGCTCAGATAATTCAGTTTGGCCGTCAACGCTGCAAAACTGGCCGCCGCGGCATTTGTCGCTGCAGGACCGGGCTGAGGCATGACCATCCCTGACGCCCCCTTTTTGGGCGCGGGTGAAAGGGATGAAGTAACTGCGCTCATGCCCTCAAATGTAACGCCAGGCCGCACGATTGGCGATTGGAAATGGAAAACCCACAAAAAAGCCCCTCAAGAGGGGCTTTGTAATCGCTGTTTTTCCAAATGGAGAGGCGGCCTGAATCGGCCGAGCCGCGTATCAGGGGACTTTTTTCAGCATTTCAATGCCGACTTTGCCAGCAGCAATTTCGCGCAATGCAGTGACAGCGGGCTTGTTCTTGCTTTCTACGCGCGGTGTGTGGCCTTGACTGAGCATGCGAGCACGGTAAGTGGCGGCCAAAACGAGTTGGAAGCGATTGGGGATTTGCTCCAGGCAATCTTCTACAGTGATGCGGGCCATGAAGTACTCCGGAAAAAGTGAGGTAAAAAATGAAAGGTCTGCCGTTAAACGATGTGCAGGGCTTTGAATGTGCCGGCCCTGGCGCGACGCTGGGCCAGATATTTCAGCCTTTGGGCATGAACAATGGTCTTGAGGTCAAATAAAGCACGCTCGAAAACTTCGTTGATTATAACAAAGTCGAATTCTTTGGCTTGCGCCATCTCCAAAGCGGCGTTTTGCATGCGCAGATCAATGGTGTCCGGTGCGTCTTCCCCCCTGCGCTCCAAGCGGGAGCGTAGCTCTTCCCAACTCGGCGGCAGAATGAAGATCAAAATGGCATTGGCGTACATTTTTTTGATTTGCAAGCCACCTTGGTAGTCAATTTCCAAGACCACGTCAGAACCTTGATGCATGCGCTCTTCAATCATCTTTTTGGAGGTGCCGTAGCGGTGACCATGGACATGCGCCCATTCAACAAAGGCGTCGCCATGCACCATGGCGTCAAACTCCTGCTGCGAAGCAAAAAAGTATTCACGCCCATGTTTTTCCTGCCCGCGGGGCGCACGGGTGGTATGGGACACCGAAGGTTGCACGTTGGAGTCGAGCTCAAGCAGCGCATTCACCAAGCTCGATTTGCCGGCGCCACTTGGGGCGGCCACGACGTAGAGGTTTCCTGGGTATTCCATAGTTTTTTTCTTGAATCGGGGCTTATTCAATGTTTTGCACTTGCTCACGCATTTGCTCTATCAGAACTTTCATATCGACCGAAATTTTGGTCAACTCCAGTGCCGCTGACTTGGATCCCATGGTGTTGGCTTCGCGGTGCAGTTCCTGAATTAAAAAATCCAAACGCTTGCCCATATCCCCCCCTTTGGAGATCAATCGGCTGATTTCATCCAGATGGGAGGCTGTTCGCGTCAACTCTTCGGCCACATCAATGCGGATCGCAAAGGCGGCGGCCTCTGTCAAGGCCCTGTCTTGCGCCGCTTCGGGCAAGGTCGCCCCATCGGTCAGGGCCATGGCTTCTTTCCAGCGATCCAGAAAACGGTTCCGCTGCTGCTCGACTAATTGAGGGATCAGGGGCGCTGCCGCCTTGGTTAAGGCGCGCAATTGTTGAATGTGGTCTTGCAACATGGTGGCCAGGCGAGCGCCTTCACGCTCACGGGCAGACAACAGGGCTTGGACAGCTTGCAGTGCCAGCGGCATCAAGGACGATTCCGTCACTGGGCTGCTGCTTCGCTCTTGGCTGGCTAAACGCAGCACATCGAAAACACTCAAATCACGTGCACCGGGCAACCAAGTTTGCACTTTGTCTTGTAAATGCAACAAGCGCTGCAATGCACTGCCAGATGGCTCCAAAGTGGCGCCTTCGGCGCTGTCGGCTACGGCGCGGACTTCAACTTTCCCCCGTTTGATGTGCTGCGTAATCAGCTCGCGCAAGGCCGGTTCGAATTGACGTAATTCATCTGGCAGGCGAAAACTCAGGTCCAGAAAACGGCTGTTGACCGATCTGATTTCCAGTCCCAAACGCTGCGCCGTGGTGCTGCGCGACTCGGTTGCACCCTCTGCGGCAGGCTTGTTGAGCTGCACGCTGGCGTAACCGGTCATACTGTAAACTGACATCAATCTTTTCCTTGGTTCGGCCCAGACCTTTGTCCGGTGCCCATGCAAAAGCCCATGGTGAAAGCCCATGCGCAAAGCACAAAACAATCCATTATCTCAAACTCGAACCATGACCCTGCACACACCTGCTTATGTACGCACACAGCGCGCCAACGACCAACTGCGTTCCGTGCGCATCACGCGCGGTTTCACCATTCACGCCGAAGGTTCGGTCCTGATTGAATTTGGAAACACGCGGGTGCTGTGCACCGCCTCTGTTGAAGAAAAAGTGCCTGGCCACAAAAAAGGCAGTGGCGAGGGCTGGGTGACGGCCGAATACGGCATGCTGCCACGCGCAACCCATACCCGCAGCGACCGTGAAGCCGCTCGCGGTAAGCAAAGCGGTCGCACCCAAGAAATCCAACGCCTGATTGGACGCTCTTTGCGTGCCGTATTTGATTTGAAGAAATTGGGCGAGCGCACGATTCATCTTGATTGTGATGTGTTGCAAGCTGATGGCGGTACACGCACGGCGAGCATCACGGGTGCTTTTGTGGCGGTGCAAGATGCAGTGGCTTGGCTGATTGCTCAAGGCAAATTGACCGAGTCGCCGATCACAGCGCATGTGGCGGCGATTTCGGTCGGCCTCAAAGACGGACAGGCCTTACTGGATCTGGACTATGTAGAAGATTCTGCTTGTGATACCGACATGAACGTGGTCATGACGGGCGCAGGTCATTTTGTCGAGGTGCAGGGTACGGCCGAGGGCGTGGCCTTCACCCGAAAAGAAATGGACAGCTTGTTGGCCTTGGCCGACAAGGGCATTGGCGAGCTCATCGCGATGCAAATCCAGGCGCGTGCTTGATTCATGAAAATTGTCCTGGCATCCAACAACCCTGGCAAGTTGGCCGAGTTGCAATCGATGTTTGCCCCCTTGAATGTGGAATGGGTCAAGCAAGAGGAATTGGGGATTCCTGAAGCGCCTGAGCCTTTCCATACCTTTGTCGAAAACGCTTTGGCCAAAGCCCGTCACGCGTCTTTGGCCAGCGGACTGCCCGCCTTGGCCGACGACGCGGGTTTGTGCGTGGATGCTTTTGGTGGCTTACCCGGTGTGGACACCGCTTTTTACGCTACGCAATTTGGCTACCCCAAAGGCGAAGACCACAACGTCACAGCGTTGCTAGCGCAAATGCAGGGACTCTCTAACCGCCGTGCCGCCATGGTCAGCACCTTGGTGGCGGTTCGTTCGCCCAAGGACCCTGAGCCTCTGATTGCCGTTGGCCGTGTGGTGGTCGAAATCACGCAAGCGCGTGTCGGACACAATGGCTTCGGTTTTGACCCTGTGATGTATCTAACCGCATTCGGTCAAACCTTCGCCCAATTGCCCGCTGATGTCAAAAATGCCAACAGCCACCGCGGTGCTGCGGCCAAAATTATGCTGACCATGATGCAAGAGCGTTGGTTGGCATGATTCCGATTCGCCCTGAAGGCGCAGAACACCCTGCTGCTCTGGCACTGGATGTGATGCACGCCATGCGACCGGGCGTATTGCAATTTGCTTCATTGCCGCCTTTGTCTTTGTACGTTCACTTGCCTTGGTGCTTGAAGAAATGCCCTTACTGCGATTTCAATTCACATGAATGGCGAGGTGGCGCCTCTGAGCCTCCAGAGAATGCGTATGTCGATGCCTTGTTGGCCGATCTTGAAGCCAGTTTGCCATTGGTTTGGGGCCGACCGGTGCACAGCATTTTCTTTGGCGGAGGCACGCCCAGCCTGTTTTCACCATCCGCTGTTGACCGTTTGATTGGCGGCATTCGCGCCCGATTGCGTTTGGAGGCCGACTGCGAGATCACATTGGAAGCCAACCCCGGCACCTTCGAAAAAAATCGTTTCAAGGCTTTTCGGTCTGCAGGCGTGACGCGTCTGTCGATTGGCGTGCAAAGTTTCAATGACGCGCATTTAAAAGCCCTAGGCCGTGTACATGACCGTGCGCAGGCCATGGCCGCTGTAGAAGAAGCGGCCATGGCGTTTGACACTTTTAATTTGGACATCATGTACGCGTTGCCCGGTCAAAACTTGCAAGATCTTGAAAAGGACGTTGCAACTGCTTTGTCTTTCAAGCCGCCGCATGTATCGATTTACCACCTCACGATCGAGCCCAACACGGTGTTTGCCAAATACCCCCCGGCTCTGCCCGAAGACGATACGGCCTACGCCATGATGGACCGTATCACCGAGATGACGGCGGCTAATGGGTTGGCGCGCTATGAAGTGTCAGCCTATGCCAAACGAGATCATTTGTGCTGGCATAACCTGAATTACTGGCAGTTTGGAGATTATTTGGGGATAGGCGCAGGCGCACACAGCAAGCTTACTTTTGCCCACCGTGTGGTGCGGCAAGTGCGCTTTCGAGACCCCCAAAGGTACATGGAGCAAGCCCTCCAAGGCTTGCCCGTCACGCGCAGCGAGGACGTGACTCGCCTGGAACTTCCGTTTGAGTTCATGCTCAATGCGCTGCGCCTGAAAGACGGATTCAATTTAAGTGACTACACCGAGCGCACGGGCTTGGCCATCACGAGCTTGCAAAAGGGCTTGGCCTTGGCTGAGCAAAAAGGCCTCATCGGGCGAGATTTTTCGCGTGTTTGGCCGACCGCGTTGGGGTTTGATTTTTTGAGCGATTTGCAATCGCTCTTTTTAGCGGATAACTGAAAAAATCTGGGCGTGCAGCACAGCTCACTCGTTGACTGGCGATTGAACCTTTTGAAGGTTACGACCTAAATAGCCATAAAAGTCGAGTGTTTTTTCAGATGGAATCAGGTATTTGGCGCGACGATCGCCGTCTTGGTTGAAGGCGATCAGCAATTCTTTTTGACGCAAACGGGTAATGCGCTTGTGCAAAGTTGCAGGCGAACCCAAATGGTCTAGTGCAATGGCTTCGCGCACGGACATGGGTTGCCCCTCATACCAGCACAAAGCGAGGACATCCAACAAGGCCCGCTCATTGGCGTCCATTTCAACCTCAGCATTGTCGAATTTAAATGCCTTGGCCAATTGCAAAAAGCGCAAGTAGGCTTCGCTCAACGGGTTTTGTTTTTCTACGTACATTTATTATTTCGCAATTAAACACAGGATGTTTTAAGAACCGTCAATTTTTCATTCAAAGAACAGAATTACCTTGATCCACCGCCTCGGTCGGGAAACCCGTTCAGGCCAATGATTGCTTTGCCTCGGATCAATCACAGTCGGCATCAGGGCATATGCTTATCAGCAGCACACACCGAAGAATGGCGTATGTCAGACCTGCATATTTTCAGATTGTATGACTCTTGTCCGGGACAAAAAAGGGGGGGCAAATGTTTCTTTTTTTGTTACCCTGACTGGCTATGCCACAGAATAACTATGTTCTACAGTCGGAAATCGAGCTTATAACGGGCTTTGGCATTGAACAGCTGCGTAAGTGGCGCCAACGATTTGGCTTTCCCCCAGCGCAATACGACGGCAGGGGCAGGGCCATTTATTCACGCGACACCATCGATAGGCTCATGGTGATCAAACGCTTGCTAGAAGCGGGATTTCGCCCCGGTCATGTCGTAGCCAAGACGGTACTCGAAAATTTAAAAACTGCAGCGGATCTGAACCTCTTCAAACCTCATGTAGAGCGCTCAGACTCCACGAATGCTTTGATCAGCCTGCTCAGTCACCTCGACATCGAGGCATTTGAGGCCTTGCTTCGCAAACAACGCGCTAAGCGCAGCATGTTGGACTTTGTCAAAGATACGATCGCGCCACTGATGATTGGTATTGGAGATGCCTGGGCTGGCGGTGAAATCGATGTGCACCACGAACACCTTTGCTCCTCCATGATCGAGCGCTATTTGATTGCAGAAACACTCAAATCAATACCCAAAGCTTTTTCTCCAGTTTTCTTATTCGCCATGCCCCCCGGTGAGCGCCATCAACTGGGCTTGCTTATGGTGGAGGCCGTGATGGCAGATGCGGGTGCTTACATCATTAATGTTGGAACCGATATTCCATTGAACAGTTTGAAGCTGGCGGCCACTGAGTGCAAAGTAGACGTGGTTGCGCTGACGTTCAGTTTTTCTTACCCTCCTCGCGATGTGGTCCCAACGCTGGCGCATTTGCGGCGTTTACTGCCTCAGAGTATGTTGATCTGGGCAGGTGGGGCTGGTTTATCGCAGGTCAAGCGAGCGCTGAAGGGGGTGTGAATCATTTCCCATTTTGACGAAGCAATTACAGCGCTGGGTGAGTTGGTGAGGGCTAGACAACTGCGGTGATCCGTCACCGCCTGTGAGAAAACCACCCGGGCGGGTGGCTTGGGTCACTGGGCGATTGACGGTTGAACCTTTTGCATGTTGAGGCCTAAATTACCAAAGAAGTCGAGTGTTTTATCGGAGGGAATCAGGTATTTGGCGCGACGATCGCCATCCTGGTTCAAGGCGATCAGCAATTCTTTTTCACGCAAACGGCTGATGCGCTTATGCAAAGTCGCAGGCGAACCCAAATGGTCTAATGCGATGGCTTCGCGCACGGTCATGGGTTGCCCCTCATACCAACACAAAGCCACGGCATCTAATATTGCCCGCTCATTGGCATCCATTTCAATGGCAGCATTCTCGGATTGAAAGGCCTTGGCCAATTGCAAAAACCGGAAGTAGGCTTCTGCTAACGGGGTTTTTTTTGATTCAGACATCTGTTAATTTTATCAAAATACAGTACTGTATGGAGACAGGGCGTGAGAAAAAATTACGCAGGCTGCTGTCATTGCTGGAGCTGGCTCCAAAGACGGAAAGCCGTCAAAGGCATTTGCAGACGCGGTGATACCGCGGATGCACCATTGCGAGCCAAGGCGTCGGCGACCGCATTGACCAAGGCCGGTGTGGCGCCAATGGTGCCCAACTCTCCAACCCCTTTAACGCCCAGAACGTTGTTCTTGCAGGGAATGCTTTCGTCCATTCGTGTTTCAAACATGGCGGGAATGATGTCGGCGTGCGGCACGGCGTAGTCCATCAGGCTGCCGGTCAGCAATTGGCCGCTTTCCGGGTCGTAAGCCACTTCTTCGAGCAAGGCTTGCCCCAAGCCCTGTACGGCACCACCGTCGAGTTGTCCGCGAACAATCATCGGGTTGATAACGCGGCCGACATCGTTCACAGACACATAGGAGGCCAAGTGCGTTTCGCCCGTGGCCGGGTCAATTTCAACCTCGCAAATATGGCAGCCGTTGGGCCAAGTGGGCCCTTTGGCTGCGGTAGTCGACCGCAACTCAATGCGTTGTTCAGGTTGCCGACTGGCCAATTCAGCCAGGGTAATTTTCAGGTCAGTACCAGTCACTTGGAAGTGTCCTGTTTCGTACACCAAGTCTTGCGGCGCAGCCTCTAAGGCTTGGGCCGCCAATTCACGGGCTTTGTCTAAGGTTTGTGTCGAACCCACGCTCACAGCCGAACCGCCTGTAAAGATCGAGCGCGACCCGGCGCTGCCAAAACCATTGCCACGGTCGGTGTCGCCCATGACCACGCGCACCTGGGACAGCGGCACGTCAAACACGTCGACCACCAACTGCGCCAAGGAGGTTGCAATCCCTTGCCCCATGGCATTAACCGCCGTGAAGACTTCAATCACGCCATCGGCCAGCACCTGAACGTGGACGTTTTCTTCGAGGGCGTTGCCGCCCGTCCATTCCAGGAAGGTTGAAATGCCCAAGCCACGCCACAGGCCTTTGGCCTTGGATGCGGCAGCGCGGTCGGCAAAACTGTCCCAGTTGGCCAAGGCCAGGCCTTGGTCCATGATGGACTCAAACGCGCCCGTGTCGTAGACCTGCCCCATCGGGTTTTTGTAGGGCATTTGCGCGGGTTGCACAAAATTCATACGGCGCAGCGCAATGCGGTCGATGCCGCTTTGGCGCGCCGCCTCGTCCATCAGGCGCTCCATGTTGTAGATGGCCTCAGGGCGACCGGCGCCGCGGTAAGCCCCTGTGCAAGCGGTGTTGGTCATGACGCCGGTGAAATGAAAATCAACCGTCTGGATGTCATAGACGCTGGTTTGCACCCAAGGGCCGATGAGCAATTGAATCGCCAGACCGGTCATGCTTGGGTAGGCGCCCACGTTGGCCAGAGAATGGATACGCAGGGCCAGAATTTTGCCTTGTGCGTCCAATGCCAGAGCGGCTTTGCTTTCGATGTCGCGGCCATGGGCGCTGGTTAAAAAGTCTTCACTGCGGTCAGCAACCCAGCGTACAGGCCGCTGCAGTTTGTGGGCGCAAAAAGCCGCCACGATGTCTTCGGGGTAGGCGCCGGTTTTCATGCCAAAACCACCGCCCACATCGCCCACCATCACGCGGACCTGATCAGGTTGCAGGCCCAGCAGATCGGCCACCATGCCCCTGACGCCAGTAGGCATTTGGGTGCTCATGCGGACAAACAAGCGACCGGCTTCAGGGTAAGCCAGCACACTGCGCGGTTCAATGGTCAAAGCGACCAAGCGTTGGTTGGTAATGGCCAGTTCCACCACATGGGCAGCTTGCGCAAAGGCAGTCGCTGTGGCTTGGGCATCACCGTAGCGTGTCTCAGCGACACGGTTATCGGGGTGTTCTGTGATCAGTGGGGCGTTGTCAGCCAAGGCGTCGTGCAAATTGACTGCATGGGGCAAGTCTTGGTACTCGACCACAACGGCTTCAGCGGCATCACGGGCCTGTTGCTCTGTATCGGCGACCACAGCGGCCACGGCTTCACCCACGTAGCGCACGCGTTCAGCGGCCAAAATGTACTTTTCGGGCGCGGCCAGAGGGGACCCATCTGCGCGTTTAAAGTTCACCGCCCGGGGCATGGGCTTTTGGCCGGCAGCAAAAAGTTCAGGGCCGGTCACAATCAAGCGCACGCCGGGCATGGCTGCCGCGGCCGAGGTGTCGATCGAAGCGATGCGTGCGTGTGGGTAGGGCGAGCGGACAAAACATAAACGGGTCTGCTCAGGCAGGTTCACGTCGTCTGTATAGATGCCCTTACCTTGCAGCAACTGCGCATCTTCAAGGCGCTCAACTGCTTGCCCGCTGCCGAATTTAAGTGTGGAAGAAACCAAGGCTGTCTCCTGATGTAGATTTACGGTGATCAATGTCAGACTATCAGTTTAGCGTGAGATGACTGCATCGTCTGTCGCACCTGTCGAGAGTCCTTTCAGGTCGTTAGACTTGTCGTATGACGTTTTCAGGTTTAGCATATGAAGGTGTACCTTTTGAAAGATGAAAAATGGAACCCGGTATGAATAATTTTTCTATTGCCATCGTATTCATTTTGTTTTTTGTGATGATGGGTTTGATTATTTTTTATTTTCAAACGCAGCAAAGCCTCAAGGATCTGGCAGACAGAGTGGGCAAATTGCACGAGTCCAGCGCAGAGGGCGGTATTTTCAATCGACTGAAGGATATTGCAGACAGAGTGGGCAAATTGCAACCTCAAATGGTCATGCGTTCGCCTAACGTCATTCGGCAAGAACGGGCAGCCTTTCAGGACCGCTTGGTTTTACTGGAAGTTGAATTGACGCAAAATAAACGCGACTCTTTAACCGAGGAAGATCGGCAGCAATTGGAGTCCGCCCGCGACGCCATTAAACGTTGCAATGACGAACTCAAACAAACCGGCGACTGGATGGGGACCCCCTTTGATTTCGAATGGACTGAGATGTTCAATCGCATGCCCATTGTCAAGTCCTTGTATTGGGCTTCAGTTGAGGGATTGCCCGCCGTCGACAACCAAGGTCTGTCCGGTGACCCAAGAGGCACAGTCGCTCGCCAGAAATAGCGCCACCTTGGCCACCTCTTCGGGCGACCCAAAGCGCCCGGAAGGAATGCTGGACAGAATCCGTGCATAGAGTGCGGGATTTTCCTTTTGCACTACATCCCAAGTTCCGCCTTCAAAAAAGATGGAGCCGGGGGCGATGCAGTTGACCCGAATTTTGTGCGCTGCATGGGTCAAGGCCTGGGTTTGCGCATATTCCATGATGGCGGCCTTCACGGCACCATAAGGTGGTGTTCGCACACTGGCTTTCAGACCTGAAATGGACGAAATATGAATGATACTGCCGCCGTTTTGCAGCAGGAATGGCATGGCGGCCTGGCTGGCACGAACCGCAGCCATCAAATCTACCGATATGCTGGTGGCCCAGCCTGCCTCATCGTCTGTCCGGCCAAAACCTGAGGCGTTGTTGACCAGAATGTCCACGCCGCCCAAATCAGCCGC
>CAMDKK010000015.1 GCA_945901045.1 Limnohabitans sp. Rim8 | reverse complement strand
GTTCTCGGAAAACCGCAGAGATCTCGGTTGCCCCGCGCCGGCAGGCCACAAAAGTGTCCATGCCGGTAGGCTCAATCACCACCACGCGGGCGGCAATGCCCCCTGCATTGGCCAGCGTCAAGTGTTCGGGGCGGGCGCCGAAGATGACGGACTGGCCCTCTTCACTTCCAGCACCCTTTGGGGCATTCAGCAAGGTGCCGTCTGAGAGTTCTATCTGCGAGGAGCCTCCACTGTGGCGCACCGTAGAGGGCAAGAAGTTCATGGCAGGTGAGCAAATGAAACCGGCCACAAATTGGTTCACCGGGTGATCGTATAAAGCCAGTGGCAAGCCTGTTTGCTCAATCCGGCCATCGCGCATCACCACGATTTTGTCGCCCATGGTCATGGCTTCGATTTGGTCATGTGTCACGTAAATCGAGGTGGTTTTCAGGCGTTGATGCAACTCTTTGATTTCGCTGCGCATGGCTACACGCAATTTCGCATCGAGGTTGGAGAGCGGTTCATCAAACAAAAAAACTTGCGGATCTCGCACAATGGCGCGCCCCATCGCCACGCGCTGACGTTGGCCCCCCGAGAGTTGGCGCGGGTAGCGGTCCAGCCATGAACCCAATGCCAAAATTTCGGCAATGCGATTCACCTTGCTTTGGATGGTGTCCCGACTTTGCTTGGCCAGTTCGAGCGAAAACGCCATGTTTTCACGCACAGTCATGTGTGGATAAAGCGCATAGTTTTGGAACACCATGGCAATGTCACGCGCTTTAGGTGGCAGATCGTTGACGCGGGTGTCACCGGTGCGAATTTCACCAGCGGTGATTTGCTCCAAGCCGGCAATCATGCGCAGCAGGGTTGACTTGCCACACCCGGACGGGCCAACCAGTACCGTGAAAGATCCGTCTTGGATATCGATGTCTACGCCATGAAGGATCGGTACCTCACCAAAGCTCTTTTGAACGGATGCAATCGTGACACTGGCTATTTTGAGATTTCCTGCAGCGGGTAGTCTGTAGGGCAGTGCCTGTTTGTTAAGCTCAAATCAGTACTGTGTTTAACCCTGTACAAGCGGCGAAGTCTTTGCTTTTTGGCGCTTTGAGTGCAAACGACCTTCGCTTGACCGTTGCGCTAGATGATTGCTTTTCTTGGAAGAAGAGATCACAGTTGGAAATGTTGGCAAGTTGAGCGTCAGGCGAGTAATTAGAGTTGGCAACTGTTTTAACCACTTACCATGATTGAGTGGGGTTCAAAAAAACGCAAAATAAAATACACAATGAAAATTTAATAATGAAATTATTTTTATCAATTTTGGTCGTTTTCTTTCTGTCGTCGTGTGGCAACAACTCCAACACAAGTGTTTTGGACTATATATTTTCACAAGACTATTTTGAATGCAGTGGAATGATATCTGATCGATCGATAAATTCAGATGGAAAAGGCACCCCATTAAATTCAGTTCAAAGCAAGATGACATTTCTGCTTGACAAATTTAAGAATAAATTAACGATTGAGGGTGACGATCAAATTCAAAATATTGGCGTTTATTTTCATGTATGCTCAACAGAAAATAACATCACTGATATTAATGGAATAACATGTGAATCTGAAGCTGAGACTGCTAAAAGATTGGAAGGTTATGGCAGGACGCAGAGTGATATAAAAAATTGGATTGAGTCAAAGCGTGAGCAAAAAGTATGGGGTAAATTCAATCGTGAAAATGGTGATTTAAGTGTGTATTCTTCTGTTAAAAATGAAACCTCTAACATTGAGTTAGTCGGTGTGTATAAATGTAAACCTAAAAGTTAAAGTAAATTTCTTTATTTTGGTTTATCTTTTCGTACCCGAAAAAATCCTAAGTAAATAAATCACTTAGGATTCATACATAGCGTAAGTGGTGTCCGCAGAACATCAAGTAACCATGAGGGTTTAGGAGATTTTTATGTGACTCACAAATCTAAAAATCATCGCGCGTTCACGGCGCAACAAAATTCCCCAGTTAGACCCCCTTGGTTAGGGAAGAGCGAATTGCCCGATGAGGGCTATGGGGCCGCAGATAAAATTTTATTTGGCGCTATTTCAATCACAGCCTCTAAACTGATTTGCTTGACAGTCCCGGGCTAACTTTTGAGCTTCGGCGATTTGCTCTGAGGTCATTCGACTGGCTAAGATGTCCCTGTTTTTGACAGAAATCGCATCGCCTTTGACTGCGGCCAAGTTAGACCAACAGTGGGCCTTGACATAATCCTGCACGACACCTTGACCTTTTTCGTACGCGACCCCCAGGTTGGACTGTGCGGAGGTATTGCCCTGCTGTGCTGCAAGCCTGTACCAATTGACCGCTTCAGCAAAGTCTTGCACTAAGCCTTGGCCGTTGTTGTACATGACCCCCAGGTTGTACTGTGCGGACGCATTGCCCTGCTGTGCTGCAAGCCTGTACCACTTGACCGCTTCAGCATAATCTTGGACAACGCCTTGGCCGTTGGAGTACACGAACCCCAGGTTGGACTGTGCGGACGAATAGCCCTGCTGGGCTGCAAGCCTGTACCACTTAACCGCTTCAGCATAGTCTTGCACTAAGCCTTGGCCGTTGGCGTACATGACCCCCAGGTTGTACTGTGCGGAAGCATAGCCCTGCTGTGCTGCAAGCCGGTACCACTTAACCGCTTCAGCAAAGTCTTGCAATAAGCCTTGGCCGTTGGCGTACATGACCCCCAGGTTGTACTGTGCGGACGCATTGCCCTGCTGTGCTGCAAGCCTGTACCATTCGGCAGCTTCAGCATAATCTTGCACCACGCCTTGGCCTTTGCCGTACATGAGCCCTAGGTTGTACTGCGATGACGAAACGCCCTGCTGTGCTGCAAGTCTGAACCACTTAACCGCTTCAGCGTAGTCTTGCACTAAGCCATGGCCGTTGGAGTACATGACCCCCAGGTTGAATTGGGCAGATGCATAGCCCTGCTGTGCTGCAAGCCTGAACCATTTAGCCGCTTCAGCATAGTCTTGCACCATGCCTTGACCATTGTCGTACATGACCCCCATGTTGAACTGTGCCCACGCCTCTCCTTTGAGCGCGGGTGGCTGGCTAATTTTCAGAACGGCGGCGTAGTCACCCCTTGACCCAGCTGAAAGTGCATTGTCCTCTGGACCAGCCCAAGCAGTGCTGCGCCTTAGCGCTTTGAGAAGAGTGAACATAAAGTTTCCCATGTCTTACCCGTTCAGCATCATTCTAAGGCAGTCTTTACCGGATGCCTCCACACCCAAGGTGCCGCTGGGGCAATATCGTGCCAAAGACCCAAAAGCCTGACTGAAGCGACCTGCTCAGCGCTCGCATAGTATTGGCGATCTTCGGGAGACTGTTCGCGCTGATGAGCTTTGGAAAGCCACGCTAAGCCACATCTGATTTGCTCTGTCTTGATGTCGCGATCATCAACGATTAATTTGCCTATTTTGTGGCAATAAAAACGGATCTTTATAAAGAAACAATCCAAGCCCATAAAAAAGGCCTTCAAAAGAGAGCAAGAGGTTTCATCTGGATTTTAAGACAGAAAAAGGCCATTAAAAGACCTTCTGGCGGAAGCGGTGAAATCCATCCGCCATAACCATGCAGTTCCAGTTAGTTCCATAAACACGTGTACAACATCTTTTGCAGATGATAAATGCAAAATTAAATCCAAGAAGTACCATAAGAAACCATATCATCCCTCAAAATATGGCCTACAGAATGGCACAACGGAAATGGGTTTATGGGCAAGTCAAATCATGCACCAGCCAAGCTTTCGGCGGTATCTTTAAAACACCTTAAAGACGGCTGCCACGCTGATGGCGGCAACCTGTACCTTTTGGTCAGAGGCGCAAGTAAATCATGGGTATTCCGGTTCACATCACCCACCGGGGAGCGCAGACGCATGGGGCTGGGGCCATTGCACGCTGTTTCATTAGCAGATGCGCGCAAGCGAGCAACAGAACTAAGGGAACAGCTTCATCACCCATCCCATCCCACTGACCCGCTTGCTGCTCGCCAAGACGCGAAGTTGGCTCAACAGATTGGAAAGCACCGGAACAAAACATTTGAGTTCTGTGCTGATGCTTACATTTCGGCACACCAAAACGAATGGAAAAATAGCAAACACGCGCAGCAGTGGGCTAACACACTTAGTCAGTATGCGTATCCAGTTTTCGGCAACATACCTGTGGGTGAAATCGATGAAGCATTAATTCTGAATGTACTCACTCCAATTTGGGCTACTAAAACAGAAACTGCAAAAAGACTTCGCGGACGAATTGAATCAGTGCTTGACTGGGCAACATTTAACAAATTTCGTCACGGCGAGAACCCCGCTCGTTGGAAGGGACACCTTGAACACTCACTTGCGAAGCCTAGCAAGGTGTCTAAGGTGAAGCACCATGCAGCAATGCCATATCAAGAATTGCCTGCTTTTTTCAAAGCACTGAGGGGACGAAATGGGACGGGTGCAAAAGCACTTGAGCTTCTCATCCTGACTGGGTGCAGGTCGGGAGAAATCCGAGGTGCAGTCTGGAGCGAAATTGATCTTGAACGGAAATTGTGGGTCATTCCTGCTAACAGGATGAAGATGTCACAAGAGCACCGCGTTCCATTGTCGGAAGCAGCCATTGATCTGCTGAATGCGTTACCACGAATAGAAGATACAGAACTTGTTTTTCCAAGTTCAAAACCAAACACGCCTCAGTCAGACATGACATTAACCGCGGTGCTACGTCGATGCGGAAATGGGCATTTCACGGTGCATGGATTCAGGTCATGTTTCAGGGACTGGCTGGCAGAGACAACCAACTACCCCAACGAGGCATGTGAACTAGCCCTTGCTCACAAGATCAGCAACAAAGTCGAGGCAGCCTACCGGCGTGGTGACATGCTCGACAAGCGTTTCCTCATGATGAATGACTGGGCAAGTTATTGTGGGGGTGGTAAATGACTCATTACAGACGAAATCAATCACAGCTAAAAGGTGTTGATATAGATAGTACACAAATGCGGGCTGCGGTTAATTTGGTAATTGCAGTGAAGGATGGGAAACAACCGGACATTGAAAGCTTGAATGTTTTGGCTGACGCATTTTTGGAGGTGTTTGGGGGTAAGAATCCTAAGGCCCTTTTCGGTAGCTCAATAGGTCTAGTGCATGGACCGGGACGTAGGCCTGATTACGGATTTACCCCTTCAGATATTGTTAGTGCAGTAATTGAAATTGAACGTCGTCGGCTTCAATATAAACGCGGGGCGCTAGCAGCTGCCAAGAAACTTGCTCTGCAATCATTCATTGATATTTCCGGTGATTGCGCCGCACGCAGCATTGAACGTGATTGGGCTACGGGTAAAAAAACAGTTGAGTCGCTTAGCCTTAGTGAACTCAACGAACTTATCAGGCCCTATCAAACCTGACAAAAACTAGCTTAATTATTGTCAGTATCACTATTCCTTGTAATTACATATCGTTAAGACTCCATTTACCAAGGAGTCTCATGGAACAGTACATCACACCGCGCAAAGCATTGCGCATCAAAAGCGTTATTGAACGCACAGGGGTTAGCAAAACTCATCTTTATCGCCTCATCAACGCAAACAAATTCCCTCGACCTGTGAAAGTCTCGGAAGGAGTATCAGTCTGGGACTCTGAGCTTATTGATCAGTGGCTTTCATCTAAGTTCGAAGAGGTGAAAGTATGAGTGAAACGAATGCATCGCGTATAGCAATCACCTATGACCCAGTATCAGGCTATCCATTAGCGTCAGAAGTTGTTGATTCAACTTTGTGGCCATCAGAACGCGCCACGCGGCAGGCTGTGCAAACTCTCGTTGAGATTCACAACCTAGGTTATGAAGGATTACGGTTTGAGTACAGCCGCCTAAATACAAGCGAAACCTTGCTCACGCGAAGCGTGAATTTATCAACACCGGAGGGGCGTCTTATCACGCTTGTAATGGAATTAGCAGAGCAGGGGCAACCATTTCCCAACGAAAAGGCTCTAGAAATTCTTAAAAAGATATACCTCACTGAGGGGCTGACGCCGCCTACGCCGCGTCCTCTTAGCGAACAAATTTGCGTCGCGCAAAGTAAGGCTTAAAACTATGATCCAAATGTCGACACTCGATCACGCCCTAAACTACTCATCGCTTGGGATGCGCGTTCTTCCCTTGCACTACATCACGTACGCAGGTGCGTGCTCATGCGGTGGTTCCTCCATCAACCCAAAATGCAAGCCGGGCAAGCATCCCTTTTCGCTGCTGGTTCCTCATGGGCATCTTGATGCAAGCTCAGACGTGGAGCAAATTCGCGAGTGGTTCACCAACACTCCTTACAACCTTGGCTTGGCTACGGGTTGGGTGAGCGGCATCTTTGTACTTGATAGAGATGATCGGGACGGTGGGGAAACATCGCTCCACGCACTTGAAGCGCAATACGGAAAATTACCCCAAACGCTCGCGCAGACTACAGGTAACGGTGCGCACTATGTATTTCGGCAGCCGCAAGAGCTTGACATCAAAAGTCGCGCAGGGAATATTGCCCCCGGCATTGATATCAGGGCTAACGGTGGGTATGTTGTTGCTGCGCCAAGCCGACATGAAAATGGCAAGCTTTACACGTGGCAAGGCGAGGGGCTGCCCCAGCGAGATTGGATTGCTCCAGCGCCAAAGTGGTTGACTGATTTGGCCTTGAACCCGATGGGTAAGAAGTCCACTGGCGGCATAGCGAACACCAAGCCAGCATCCAACATCGGAGTTTTCACAATACCTGACCAAATTCGTGATGGTGAAGGTCGCGAGGAGTTCGTCCTGCGTTATTCAGGGCATCTGCGCGGCAAGGGGCTTGATCAGTCGACAGTCGAGCGAACATTGCTCGATTACAACCAATTGCACATTACCCCACCACTCGACGAAGATGTTGTCATTGACCGCTCACGTCGGTATCAGAAAACTTCAGAAAACGATCTAGAAGCGTGGCCTGACCCGACTGAAATTAGCGCTTCATTGCCTCATGTCTTCAAGTTCGACGAGCGTTTACTACCCGGCGTCTTTGCGCCATGGATCAAAGATATCGCTGAGCGTATGCAATGCCCAATTGAATATCTTGCAGTTGGTGCACTGGTTGGCGCAGGCGCAGTCGTTGGCAATCGGATCGGTGTGCAGCCTAAACAGCATGACACGGGCTGGGTCGAGGTGCCGAATTTGTGGGGTGCTGTAGTTGGTCGCCCCGGAGTCATGAAGTCCCCTGCACTTGATCAAGTTCTTTATCCAGTTCGAAAGCTAGAAGCTGCCGCTCAGGCGGCCTTTGCAACAACGATGGCTAAATATGAAATTGATCGGATGGTCTATGAAGCCACAAAGAAACAGCTTGAAGCACAGATCAAAAAGGGAGGCGGCGTTTCAATCAATCAACTCCCAGTTGAGCCACAAAAACCTGAACCTCCACGATTCCTACTCAACGACGCAACTTATCAAAAGCTTGGGCAAGTACTATCAGGAAACCCACACGGTGTGCTTGTATTTCAGGATGAACTCTCTGGTCTGTTGGTTCGCCTTGACGAAAAGGGACAGGAGGCTGCGAGAGCTTTCTATTTAGAGGCGTGGAACGGGAAGCAAAGCTACACATTTGATCGCGTAGAGCGCGGAACATTACACATTCCACGGTTATGCATTTCACTGCTCGGTGGACTGCAGCCAACAAAGCTGCGTGAATATCTGCATTCGGCTGTAAACGGCGGGCGGGGCGACGATGGTCTGGCTCAGAGACTGCAGCTGCTCGTTTATCCAGACTTGAGTGAGCAATGGAGCATGGTAGATCGGTCGGTAGACCTTGCTGCAGCAGATGCAGCAAATGATGTTTTTGCTCGACTGGCTGGCATGGATCCCATCTCCCTAGGTGCGAGGAAAGTCTACACAGACAGCATCCCAGTTTTGCAATTTAACGAGGCGGCACAGGAGCGTTTCAACTCATGGTGGGTTGCGTTGGAAATCGATTTGCGAAGTGGTACCTACTCACCGTTCATGGAGTCGCACATAAGCAAATACCGCAAGCTAGTTCCTACACTTGCGCTTTTAGACCACTTGATTTTGGGACATTCCGGTGACATTGGAATTGATTCACTCAAACGTGCGATTGCTTGGCAAAAATTTCTGTTGTCACATGCTGAGCGTGCTTACGCAGCTGTTACCGCAGGCTCGAAAGATGCAGCTAAGGCACTGGCAAAGCACATAAGGCAGGGTGACCTGAAGGACGGCTTTACTGTTCGTAATGTTTACAGAAAAAACTGGTCACTTCTCTCCACGGTCAAGGAGGCAACTGAAGCAACTGAAGTTCTTCAAGACATGGGGTGGTTACGTGCGGTTCGCGATGACAAAGTCAGCGCAAACGACGGCCGTCCGACCGTAAGGTTCATGATCAATCCAAAGGTGGCAACGGCGGGGTAATGGCAGTTTTGTCAGTGGAGAGGGGCTACCGCCCCTCTTAAAGATCAATATCTTCTATGAACTGACAAAAGTGACAGATCAATCAAATAGCCTTATGGCATTTTTGTCAGTGCATCAGTTTTGTTGGTGGATTTTACGGGTGGCAGGGGTTGCCCAGTGACAAAACCGACAGAAGTTATCGCCCATGCCGGAAAACATGTAATCACCACAGGAGGTAAAAATGAGCACTTATATAGACTCAGTCCGCGCACAATCTGAAACCCAAATTTCCAACAAGTTAGCAACCCGCGAAGCCAGCAACCAAAAATCTGAGGCTGAGTGGACCGAGCGACTCACACCGCTGGAGGATCGCCTTGCCAAGCTGCTCGCAAACATCCCCGCAGAGATCAAGAGCCAAGGCCTCTCACTACCTGCACTCCGAGCCATGTTGGCAGGCAAGTGGCGCGGGAAATGCCATCCGGGGGAGCTGGGTTTAGCGCTAAGACGGCTGGGCTATGAGCGCCGCCGGAACTGGTCTGATGGTATTCAGAGTTTCTGCGCCTTGTGGTACCAGTCCGACGTTGAGAAATAGGCGCTAAAGGCAAATCAACGATTGTGCAAAAGTTGACTGGCAGAATTCGACCCAAAGTGGACAAACATTAAGCTGGGATGGATGTCTGCATTGCAGCGTGAGCGGTCATCGGGTCATATGTGCTGTCGGACAGACGTTTGCCATCAACAGACATTAGAAATTCGTTATGGACAAGCCGCTACCAGTTTCACTTGCAGACTCCGCTTGTACGTCAAGTAAATCGGCAAGCAACAGAATACACATCTCGGAATGCGGAAACAGACGTTGCAGATAAGTTGGAAGTTTCTCAGAAAGATCAGGAAAGATTTTTTTCAAGGCGCTGAACGTCTTCAGCGCAGCAGGGTGGTTACCTTGCCTAGCTTGAATGGCTGCAAAAAACAGCAGACTTTGCGGAAATGACTGTGGATTGACCTTGTAAAGGTAATCTAGCGCTTTGTTCAAGTTCCCTTGACGGTATTCGTTGGCGAAATACGGGAGCCAGTACCAATCTGGATGCAAAGGGGTGAGTTCACGGGCGCGGTCCATGAGTACTAGGCCACCCTCCCAGTCCCCATTGCATGCAGTGAACACCCCGATCCCTGCCACGATGTCTGATCTGTAAGGCGCCAGCTCCAATACTTTGATTGAATATTCTTTAAAAAGCGATTTTTCGCCTCTTTGATAATGCGATGACGCCAATGCATAGATGGCCGTAACACAGTCCGGGGCCAACGTCAAAGCATGCATGGCGCAACGGATGGATTCGTCCAAGGCCTTACTGTCCGTAAGAGCCTTTTCAAAACCGAAGACATACTCGTTCCAGTAAATACCAGACAGGCAAGCCCAGGCTTCTGCGTACAGCGGTGCATTTTGAACTGCTGACAGCAAAGACGCTTTGGCAATCGCATGCGATTGGGGTGTGTACTTTTCAGTGTGGGCATAAAAGTGGAGAACGGCCGCATAAGCCGACCCGTCTGAGGGCTTGTTTCGAACCAGGCGTGAAATGACCCCTGAAGGCGTAGCCAGCGAAGCTGCAATCTTGAGCGCGATTTCATATTGAAACTCGAATAAGTGAGTTGAATCGATTGGGAGCTCGAATTTTTGTGACCACATCACTTGGCAAGTCTTCACATCCGTCAGTTTGGACAAGATTTCATACCCTCCGGGTTTAAACCGGATGGAGCCATCCAAGACGTAATCGGCGTTCTCATTCGCGGCCGATAAAAACTTGGCACGCGAGGCTTGTAAATAGTCCATTTGATGGGTTATAGAAATCAGCCTCAGCGTACGGGTCTGCGCCAACATGTGAATCAAGTCATGCGCCATACCGATGCATATCTCCTGCTGCGAAGAGTCTCCCCCCAGGTTCTGAAAAGGAATGATGGCCAGACGCGGCGAAAAATTGGATTGGTCGTCCGCACTGGGCACCAAATCAAGGCCGTAACAACCTGCAAGGATGCTCAATTGCCAGCTTTGGTTACGTCCCTCTTGCCGGTAGAAGTCAGTTAGTAGCGTCTTGAGGCGACTAATTTGGACACGGTGAATGGAGGACTTCTCGGCTTGTTGCGCAGTGAGCTGAAAGAACGCGGTTGCCACCAATTGAGCGGTGACGTTCTCTGACCCTAAAGCAGCAGTTCTGTCTGCCAAGAATTCGAGCAGTTTGCGGATTTTTGAAGCCCGCTTGAAGGTCTCGGAACCCAAAACCGCTTTGACTGAGCTATCGAATTGGAGGAAATCGTGCTTCATGAGAAAAAAGGAGCATTAAAAATGAAGGCTGACAACTAAAAGACATAGGTGACTTTGAAGGCCTTAAAAACAATCTTGAATGTAACGCGTTACATTCACTAACTTGGATTACTTGATCAGAATGATAAAGATTGTTTCTGTTTGCTAATCATTGCCCACCAAAATGACTTCACCCAGTACCAGCAAAACTCAAATCTGGTCAGCAGACTATGCGCGTTTGCTAGTGGAGGGGCGCCAGGCGGCCGGTCTTGAGCAAACTACTTTAGCCATGGAGAACACGCTGAGTTTGAAACAGCTGCAAGAGCTAGAAACGGGTGGTTGCTCGGCCTTTTATTCGGAAAGCATCAAGTACACGACTGGGGTCAAACTCCTGCGCAAACTCGGACTGGCATTCAACCACCTAGAGCTCGCCAATGAGAAGTTTCTTACGGATGCAGCGGAAGCGGCACAGGTTGCTCCGAACAAAGATGAGCCAATCCGGGATACCTCAGAGCCTGTGACATTGTTGAATTCCGGCCTCAACTCCCTAGCAAGCGCGTGGCGAATCCTTGCCAGTTTGGCAATGTTCATCGCACTTGCCTATTTCCTATTTCCTGAATTAAGCATCCAGTTAAATTAAGTACTAAATGAAAATAATCATTATGAAGTCCATCTGCAACCTCTCCCTCTTAGTCACTGTAGCGCTTGCTGTAACCGCCTGTTCTGGTGGTTCCGATGCTCCAACGGCTGACGCACTGCCCCCTAGGGATCTCAGTGTCATTCCGGCCATAACAATAACAACCATCGAGGGGCCCTTTGTTTTGGCCGAGCGGTCCGTGACCACCGACTCGGCAGTGGGTACGACTGTGCCCGCTGCCTCAGGTACGCCGGTGGCGCACACGCCTCTGCCGGCGGAATTGTTCGGCTCCCTAGCGCTGGTTGCTCAAAGCGGCGGCGCCACGCGCCTGGGCGAGATCTATCAGTTTGACGGCAGCGGTTCCAAAGTGGTCAAGACCTTCACCGGCAGACCATTCATGAGGAACACCAGCCCGAACGAGCATTCTTTCGCCTTCAACGAAGTTGACGGTCGCTTCTACGGGTTCTTGAGCAACTCGTCCTTGCCTTCTGAGAACCAAATCGTTCTCATGCGTTTCGATCCGGTCACCGACAAACTGGAGCTCCTCAAGACATTGGACACGAGGGGCGCAGGAAAGACCGCAGGTCCCGGCATCACCGTCTCAGATCTGCGACCGAACAACACCATTCGCACCCCGCTTGTAAGCAAAGATGGCAAGTCGCTGATGGTCATGGTCGACGGTGGCCGCGCTGGCCGCGGGCTGTTATTGCATGTGGTGCTCGACCAGGGAAGCGCAAACTACCTGAAAGAAACCGTGGTCTATGACTTTTTCTCACGCGATGTGGAAGAAGGTCTTTGCAGTGGACTCGTCGGTGAGAAGACGGAGATGGTGTGGTCACGCGACCGCACCAAGATCTTGCTGGGCACGCAGGGTTCGCGCTACATCTTGAACGCTACAGATCCCACGGCTGTAGCCTGCGCGCCTGCTGGTTCAGTGGGCGGCGCGGCCACCTATACCAAAAACGGGCGGATCTTCAGCCTTGCACCGACCGTGGGAAATGACCTGTCACGGCCTTGGACCTTCACCGCGATCAGCCAGTTCAATCCCGTAGGCAAGCGACTTGGGCGCTACCTGTTCGAAGACGCGAGTGGTACCGTGCGCTGGACAGTCGAGGACATACAAAGCCGCGAGGCTCAGATTTTTGGCCCACCCGGGAGCAATACCGCGCTTTACAGGCTGGCCGAGATCGACTGCCACCGTATCGAGGGGGTGTTGCCCATATCCTTTAGCAACGAATCGCTGGTTGCCTGCAGCGGCCTCGACGCCGAAACCAGTTTGCAGATTTCGGCACCCAAGCTGCTGTCGCAGGCAGCAAGCCTCAACCTAAGTAACGCCAGCACGATGTCGGCCTGGATCAGAGACGAGCCCAAAGGTTACTTCGGCAGCTACTTTGCCGGGCTCACATCGTCACCGGCGTCGGGGCTGTTATTTGCTGCCTCAACCGACGTTGCTGCCGGCATCTGCGATGAGAGGCCCAATTCAGTTTTGCCGTGCACGCCTTCGCAGTTGTTGGAACTGGATCCCAGCCGACTTTTCTTCAGAAAGACCCTGGCAACCGGTTCGGCCACTTTGGGGAAATATTTTCACGGTAATCCGGCAACGGGCAGTTCGGCCAGCGACGGCGTTCTCGACCGCTACGTCGTGTGGTTGGCCAGTGCTGCGAACGAGGCATCACACGTGGTGAACAAGTATGACCGTTTCAACGGAAAGATTACCTCGGTGCCCATCGACCCAGACCGCGGAGCCTATCCCTACGGCAAGCTTCAGCCGCTCGGGCCTGACCATCTCATCGGCCTGATTTCGCTGACGTCCCCAAGCTACGATTCTGGGCGTCTCGGCGGTCATCGTGGTTCGAGAGACAGGGCCGGCGGTGGCCTGGGCGTGGTGATCTACCAGCGCAGCACCATGGAGCCCGTCCGGATGGCCGAGGTGACAGACATAGCCTACCTGGGAGCAGAACTCGTGCTTGGGCAAGGCGATTCAGCTTGGCTCACAGCAATTGCTGAAAAGTCAGGCGTCTCAAGCGGAGACGGTGGCTACTATCGACAAAAGCTGCTGCATGTGGACACGAAGACGTTGAAGGCCACCGAGTGGGTGCGGGTTTTCGCATCCCGCCAGCCTGCCGATAACGACTGGAAACCGGCGATCCGTGATGACGCGGTCTACTATGCGGCAGAAGGCGATATCTCAGTGGGTGCTCCCATTTACACCGTCGCTTGCGCACGGATCAGCGACCCCAAGATCTCGATCAAATCACTTACCTTTGGCCCAAACAGCGCGTTCCGGCCAGCCAGCGAGGGGCTTCCGGTCGGAGGCCCAGTGTTTGTGGCAGCACAGAACGCCATGTACATGGCCATGGCACAACGGGCCGATGGCAACCCGGGTGGGTCGATCTGGACCATTGATCGAGGCTTAGGCCCAGACGACCTGTGCCGCAGCGCACCGGTGTTGACCAAGGTGGTCGGCGACTTGCCCGATGTGCCATCAACAGGCTTCTTGTCGGCCAGTGACGGTGCCTTGTACTACGGCACAACGAACGGCAAACTCATGCGCTTCAATCCCGCCACCGGAGCCGTGACACCCGTTGCAAACTTGGCGGCGGGCGGCACTTCGATATCGTCGGTCAGGGGCTTCCTGACCGAGGTAACCACCGGATCCATCAGCGCTGTGGTCTACGACTACGACGCCCAGAGCAAGAACGTTGCTCGACGAGTTTCCGTGGTGACTTTGGGGGGCCGTGTGACCGCCAATCACGACGTGACCCGTGCGCTGTCAGCAAGCGAACGCTATCCCGGGGTCAGCCGTTTACAGTGAGGGGCAATGCGCGGCTGGGCTTGTTGGTGAGGTTTGCGCTGTCGAATCGGTGGATTAAGCGCAAGCGAATCTTGCAGAGGCCGAAGGCTTAAGCGTGCCCGCAGCGAGAGGGTGCGAAGGCCCCAAACAGGCTCATAAAGGTGAAAGCGCCCATTTGATTAGGCCGCATGCTATCCGCTGTTCCACCTAAACACGGTGTAATGTTGTCCTTTTAAACCAGGCCATCAGATCCGCGGTCTGCCTTTTGCGAGGTTCTGAACCTGGACGTGGCCTTTGATGCGATTGAATTCGACTAAGCACCAGCCGCCTGAGCAGCCCAAGTTGCGGATCCCGTGGCTTTTGAACGGGATCTGCCCAACGGTTTCAGAATCGATGGTTAGCGCCATTTTTGATGGCCACCGACTTCCCAGGCTGCATACCCCTAGCATGAAAGAAGTCTGGGCCGCTGGCGCTGACCTTTTTGTAAAGCATAGGCACCGCGGTGTCCCTGACACACAAGTGCAGGGTGTCGTTTGAGTCCTCGATCACTATCCGGTCTTTGTAGACCAAAAAGTTGGAATGAGTCCTGACTTGTGGAAGGATGGCAAAAAGAAAATCAGGTGGTGTAGGTTTGTTGGCGCCAAAGTATGAGTGAGCCGACATGCCAAGGATCACCGTGTCGCCGTCTTTGATGGCCACATCAAACGGGCGCGTGTGGAGTTTGGTCAGTGTGATGGTTTTTTTGCTGTCGCAAAATACAGTGGTCGAGATGGGCACTGGCTGAACTATCGCCGATTTGTAAAGCGCAGCTAAAGCCAAAATCGCTGTACCCGTCGCGGCAACAAGGTATTTGTTAAGGGTTTTCATGACTTGGTTCCTAAAGGGTTCAGCAGGGATTGCACACGTCATCTCGCGTGGCGATGCTGTTCTTTGTCAATACAGATACGATAAGTTTGCTCTTTGCAGAGCGGTACTCATTTATGCATACACCATCAAGAGACAGTTTCAACATGTTGTACTCGGCGACTGTGTCGGGTTGCTCCGCATAGCTTCCGAAAACTTATGGAAGAAGTCGAGATCACTGCCAATGACCACGATCTGGATTACTAAGTGAACCTTGTGCGAGTCGTCTTCAAAAGCCGTAAAGGTTGAGATGGATGCTGAGCCTGTGTTGTTGGCAAACCGCTCTGACAAAACTTGCTTCCAGTCGTGAAATCGTGCAGCGGGTACGCGAACAACAATGTCTAGGTTGCCTTTTGTAATGCAGCCGGGGGTGCTGGTTGCGCCAATGTGCAGCATTTCCACGTCGGAAGTCAGCATTGCAGAGAAGCCGTTTTTGGTGGAGGCAAACAAAGCTTCTGCGACATTGTGCGCAGCAGCTGTATCGCGTTCAATAGTAAAAAATTCCATTTGATTTTTCTGGCCAGTTTCTCTGGAGCTTATTCAAAGGCGGATTCAAGTACGAGGTGCAACAAAGATGAACCCGGTGAAGGGTGGCTGAGAATGTCAAGGCATCATGGCCATTCAACCCGCCAAGTCCAAGTTGCCAGATGTACAAGCACCTCAGCCGAGAAGAACGATACCAAATTCACAGCCTATTGAAAGCTAAACAGACCATCAGCAAGATCGCCCGATCATTGGGCAGGAGCCGCAGCACAATCAGCCGCGAACTCAGCCGTGGCTGAGGTCAGCGTTGGTATCGCGCCGAACAAGCCTGCGCCAAGGCGTCTGAGCGGGTACAGCGAAGTCGTAATGCCGCCGTGTAGATTCCAAAGTCTGGTTCGATGTGGATTTCTAACTGGGCATTCAATGGAGCCCCGAGCAGAGTGCGGGCAAGGTGGCAGTCAGCCATGAGTGTGTCTTTTTGCATGTGTATGCAAACAAAGCCGCCGGTGGTGATTTACACAAGAACCTGCGTAGCCAAAAGCCTCGGCGCAAACGCCACCTGTGCGGGCGGGACAGGCGTGGCCAGATCCCCAATCGCCGCCCGATCAGCGAGAGACCAAGGCACATTGAAGATCGCAAGCAAGTGGGCCACTGGGAGGGAGATACCGTCATTGGCGCGGCTCACAAACAAGCCATCGTGACACTGGTAGAACGCAAGAGTGGCTTTGCTGTGCTGGCCAAAGTGCCCAACAAGTCTGCCGACTTGGTGGGCCGGTCCATTGAAGTCATGCTCAAGCCCTTGAGCTCACGGGTGAAGACCTTGACGATGGACAACGGCAAGGAGTTTGCCGATCACCAGGCCATCGATCAGACTCTTGGCATCCAGACCTACTTTGCCGATCCGTATTGCAGCTGGCAGCGCGGCAGCAACGAGAACTTCAATGGTTTACTGCGCCAATACATTCCCAAAAAGCGGCGCATGGAAACTGTAGCAGATGAGGAGTTGACTATGATCGAAAACAGATTGAATCACCGACCCAGAAAGCGGCTCGGATTCAAGACGCCCTACGAGGTGTTTCACGCCTCGTTAAACCGTGTTGCAGTTCGTACTTTAATCCGCCAAACTAAAAAATTGACCTTTGCTGTGAGGAACCACCATGAAGCTATCCCCCCAACCCCCTGGGCTTGGGGGTCCTGTAGGGGGTGGGTAGCAGCTACTATCACCACCTTCTGCCAACTTTGCCAGCGGAACTACTATCAAGTGTGACTACTATCACCCAGCCCGAGATGTCTACTATCACTGCTGGCGCACCTACTATCAGGGGAAATTCGGTTCGAGACTACTATCACCACGAGCTTGCTGGGGGCGGGCTTACAAATGACGTCGCAAGCTTCCGACGACTCGACAGGGCCACTTTAGAAAAGAGCGAGAACAGTTCCGCTAACGTTGAAAAAATGGCCTACAAAATGGCCTACAGAAATGAAAAATGCGCCGTAAGGCGCATTCTTATTGGGGTACTGGCGGAAGCGGTGAGATTCGAACTCACGGACCCTTTCGAGTCGACGGTTTTCAAGACCGTTGCAATCGACCACTCTGCCACGCTTCCTGCGGGGTGTATTGTAACCGCGGATAAAGCGCCACAATGGGGCCAACTGAGCATCACAAAGGCACAACATGGGAAATTCGGTAAAGCGTTTGCAGCAATGGGGCGGCGGAGTGGCAATACTGTTGCTTGTCGGTGCTTTGGCCATTCAACTTGGTGGCCATGGCTACTTCTGGCGGGCGTTGGCGGCCACTTATCTGCAGGGGCACGCCACGGCTCACATCGACGATGCCTCCAATTTTGCTCAGCGCGTCATTCAGGCGGGTGTTGACCAGCCTTGGCCTGAAGACCCGAAGAAAAACCAGAAGTCTCTCGATCCAGCGCTGTTGGCCCAGTTGCAGCAGCACGGTACGGCCGCATTTTTGGTGGCGCACCAAGGCGCAATTTTGCATGAGCAGTACTTTGCGCCTTACAACGCGAGCAGCCGGACCAATTCGTTCTCGATGGCCAAAACCATTACCACCTTGCAGGTGGGGCTGGCGGTGCAGCAGGGTTTGATTTCGAGTTTTGATGCGCCAATCACCGAGCAGATTCCTGAATATGCCCAAGACCCTCGCGGTCACAAAGCCACGGTGGCGCAGTTGTCGGCCATGAAGTCGGGACATGACTGGACCGAAAACTATTACCTGCCGTTGAACGTAACCACCGAGTTGTATTTCGGCCGGGATGCGCAAGACGTGGTGCTGCGCCAGGGCTTTGAGCGTGAGCCCGGTTCGGCCTACGAATACAGCAGCGGCTCCACGCAATTGCTGGGGGTGTTTCTCAAGCGGGCGCTGGCTGCTAAAGAGCCCGCGCTGACCCTCAGCGAGCACCTGTCGCGCAGTTTGTGGAAGCCCATGGGCATGTCACATGACGCGATCTACACGCTGGACCGCCCCGAGACCGAAGGCGGTATGGAGCGCACTTATTGCTGTATTTTTGCGACTGCCAAAGACTATGCCCGGATTGGCCAGTTGTTCTTGCAAGACGGTCAATGGCAGGGCCAGAACTTGATCGACAAGGCCTTCATGGAGCGAATTCGCAAGCCCGACCTGGTGCCCTTTTATGGTCACTCGCTGTGGATGGACTGGCAGTACAAACATCCGTTTTATTCTCTGCAAGGCCACCAGGGGCAGTATGTGATCGTGGTGCCTTCCAAGCAATTGGTGGTGGTGCGGGTGGGCCAGTTCCGCAACAAAAAAGAAAAGGGCCCCAATGGTGTGATTCCGGCCGAGGTTTATCGCTACGTTGATCAGGCGGTGGCTTTACTGGAGTGAAATACCGCCGGAGAATGTCAGATGCTTATTTCGACAAGTGGTTTGAATAACTCGTAGCGCTCGTCCAAACCCTTCAAGCTGTGTTCACCCACTGAAGCAAAATTGATTTCGCTTCCACCCGTCAGATCCTTGACGGTTCGGGTCATCCAGACCTCGCCAGAACGGGCTTGGTCCATGACTCTTGCCGCAATGTTGACCGCAATTCCAGTGACATCATCGCCACGGTTCACGACTTCGCCCACATGCAGTCCCGCGCGAATCGGTAAATTGATTGCTTCCAACGCTGTCACCATGGCCAATGCGCATTGAAGGGCGCGAACCGGGCCATCAAACACAGCCAATAAACCGTCGCCCGTATTTTTAACGATGCGGCCACGAAACTGTTTGACCAGTGGACCTGCGATGGCATCATGCTGGTCCAAGGCCTTTCGCCAAGCTTCATCACCCATTTTGAGTAACTTTTCGGTGGAACTGACGATGTCTGTGAACAGCGCAGTCGTCAGCTTTCTGTCCTCCAAATTCGAACTGTCGATCCGACGGGCAACTTGGGTAAAGCGCACCATGGCATCAACAACCACATCGGCATCTTCAAACTGTGGCAGATGCGAGGTGGTGGGCAGTTCCAAATAAGTGGCATGGGGAATATGGTCTGCCAAATAGCGACCATTGCCTCTGCGGACCAACTTGTCGTGCCGGCGCTGGATGATGAGTGTTTCTTGCAATACATTGCCCAAGATGGGCCTGACGTCAATCAAATCGTTGGCCATCATGAATTTGCGTAGACCACTGGGGGAGCAGGCCATACGTTCCATCTTCGCGAAATTTTTTTCCTTTTTGGGGTCAACCCCCTGTTTGGTTGCTGACGCTTTGGCTGCAAAAATACCTTTGCCCCAATTGGCAATCAAGGGCTCAAGCACTTTGTCCATGGGCAAGTTATGGGGGTAGTCGTGGCTGCCCCAAAATTTGGCCATGGCGCCAAACAAAATAAGCCGCTCCACTTTTTGGGGGTAAGTTGCAGCAAACAGCAGACACACGGGGCCCCCCTCAGACAAACCAAACAGGGTGGCGCTGGTTGACTTCACGGCTTCCATGACAGCGCGCAGGTCGTCAATCCGCTCTTCAAGCGTGGTCGCGCCGTCTATTCTGTCTGACATGCCCTGGCCACGCTTGTCAAAAACAATGACCCGAAAGTGCTGACCCAACGAGGTCAGAAAAGCCTCAGATTCAGGATCGTCCCAATTGGATTCAAGGTGGGAAATGAGGCCCGGGACATACAGTAAATCCTGCTCGCCATGCCCAAAGACCTGGTAGGCAATGCTCAGCTCGCCAGAAAAGATGTACTGGGTTTCAGGCCTTTCAATGGGCATCATGAGAAATCTCCAGACGTGTCGAGACAAAAAAAGATCTTTAAAACTATACCGTATCCCTTTTTAAACGGCGCCTTGCAATTGCTTTGGGGGACTTGGGTTTCAAAATGAAGTGATAGGATTAATTTCCGATCCTGGGCAACAGCGTAGTTGTTGTTTGGAAAATGTTACTAGAACTATGGATGGCATGACCTGCCTAATGTGTTAATGAAAGAATTTGATATCGTGGTGCACGGTGCCACTGGATTCACCGGTCGCTTGGTGATTGAATATTTGCTCACCCGCAACAGCGGATTGCGTTGGGCCATGGGCGGGCGCAGTGCCAGCAAATTGGCTGCGGTGCGCGATGAAGTCGGCGCACCCCCTGACACGCCTTTGGTGGTGATCGACAGCGAAGACGCGGCCAGCCTGCAGGCCTTGATGGCTCGCACCCGTTTGGTCTTGACCACCGTGGGCCCGTACCAGTTGTACGGCAGTGGCTTGGTCAAAGCCTGCGCTGAGTCGGGCGTGGACTATGTGGACTTGTGCGGCGAGCCCGCCTGGATGCGGCAGATGATCGACGCGCACCATGCCGCAGCGCAAGCCAGCGGGGCGCGGATTGTGTTCTCGTGCGGTTTTGACTCCATTCCCTTTGATTTGGGTGTGTTGATGCTGCAGGGCGAGATGCAACAAGGCTTTGGCACACACGCCTCGCGCGTGCGGGGCCGTGTGCGCAAGATGAAGGGCACCTTCTCTGGCGGCACGGCGGCCAGTTTCAAAGCCACCATGGCGGCAGCGGCCAGTCAGCCCGGTGTGCTGGATTTGCTGAAGAACCCTTTTTCTCTCACACCTGGATTTACCGGCCCCAAGCAGCCGACAGCGCACAAACCCATGTTGGACGAAGTGCTGGGCTTGTGGGTAGCGCCCTTTGTCATGGCGACCATCAACACCCGGAATGTGCACCGCTCCAACTTTCTGCTCAAGCAGGCCTGGGGTGCAGACTTGGTTTATGACGAAATGGTGATCACGGGCCCGGGGGAAAAAGGCCAAGCCGTGGCCGAAGCGATTGCAGCCGACAAAAGTATGAGCGGTGCTGATGTGCTGAAACCTGGCGAAGGTCCTTCTCGGGCTGAGCGTGATGCCGGTCTCTATGACGTGCTGTTCATTGGTCATGACGCATCAGGCAACACATGCAGGGTGAGCGTGCAGGGTGACCGTGACCCCGGCTACGGCAGCACGTCCAAAATGATTGCTGAATCGGCCATGTGCTTGCTCACAGATTCCGCAGCCACGCCCGGCGGCATCTGGACGCCCGCTTCCAGCATGGGGCAAAAACTGATGGACCGCTTGCAGGCCCATGCGGGTTTGACATTCCGCGTTGAATAACATCTGGTGAATTGAGAATGTCTCCAATTAAAGTTTGTTTGGTCATTGGTGCAGGTGATGCCACGGGGGGTGCGGTGGCAAGGCGTTTCGCGCGTGAGGCTTATACCGTCTGCGCCACCCGCCGCACGCTGGACAAATTAGCGCCTTTGCTGGCTCAGATCCGAAAAGACGGCGGTGTGGCCCATGGTTTCGGGTCGGATGCGCGCAAAGAAGAAGACGTCATTGCGTTGGTCGATCACATTGAAGCTACTATCGGCCCGATCGAGGTGATGGTTTTCAACATCGGTGCCAATTCGCCCAACAGCATCTTGACCGAAACAGCGCGGCGCTACACCAAAATGTGGGAGATGGCTTGTCTGGCGGGCTTTCTCACGGGGCGTGAAGTGGCCAAGCGCATGGTTGCCCGCGATGAGACGGCCACGCAGGGTAAAGCGCATAAGGGCACCATCATCTTCACTGGGGCCACAGCGTCGTTGCGCGGCAGTGCGCACTTTGCGGGATTTTCAGGCGGCAAGATGGCCTTGCGTGGCTTGGCGCAAAGCATGGCGCGTGAGTTGGGGCCCATGGGTGTGCATGTGGCACACACCCTCATCGATGGCGCCATCGACACCGAGTTCATCCGCACCCAGTTCCCCCAGCGTTATGCGCTGAAAGACGAAGGTGGCATTCTCAACCCCGATCACATCGCCGACGCCTATTGGATGCTGCACCAGCAACCGCGCGACGCTTGGACGCATGAACTGGACTTGCGTCCCTACATGGAAAAGTTTTGAACACCCAGGACACGCATGCAAAAATCGTTTGACTGTTACTTTGACTTTGGCAGTTTGGCCACCTACTTGGCGCATACCCAAATGCCCAACATCTGTGCTGAAACCGGGGCCACACCCAATTTGCTGCCCATGCTGTTGGGAGGGGTGTTTCAGGCCACGGGCAATTCGTCGCCCATGACCGTGCCCGCCAAGGGTCGGTATGTGTATGTGGACTTCAAGCGCTATGCCGACGCGTATGGCGTGCCATTGAACATGAATCCCCACTTCCCGATCATCACCACCACGCTCATGCGTGTGGTCACCGCATTGCAAATGAAGAACGATCCGCGCATGTCCACCTACATGGATGCGGTGTTCCAAGCCATTTGGGTGGATTCACTCAATTTGAACGACCCGGCCGTCGTGGCCGAGGTCTTGACCCAGGCCGGGCTGGACCCTGTGGAACTGCTGGCCATGGCCAACGAGCAAGCCACCAAAGACCAGCTCAAGGCCGTGACGATGCGCGCTGTGGAGCGTGGCGTGTTTGGTGCACCGACCTTTTTTGTCGAGGAACAAATGTTTTGGGGTCAAGACCGCATGGAGCAGGTCAAGGCAGCCCTGAAGGCTTGAATCGTTTTACCAAGGATCATCATGAAAACCCAAATCACAGAAATGTTCGGTATCCAGCATCCCATTATTCAGGGCGGAATGCACTACGTCGGCTTTGCCGAATTGGCGGCTGCGGTGTCCAATGCGGGCGGCTTGGGCATCATCACCGGCTTGACGCAACGCACACCGCAAGCGTTGGCCAACGAAATTCGCCGTTGCCGCGACATGACGGACAAACCCATCGGTGTGAACCTCACGTTCTTACCGACGGTGAGTTCGCCGGACTACCCGGGCTACATCCAGGCCATCATCGATGGCGGTATCAAGGCGGTCGAAACTGCGGGCAACAATCCGCAAAAATATTTACCCGCATTGCATGCGGCGGGTATCAAAGTGATTCACAAATGCACCTCGGTGCGGCACGCGCTCAAGGCCCAGTCCATTGGTTGTGATGCCGTGAGCGTGGATGGTTTTGAATGCGGTGGTCACCCCGGTGAGGACGATATCCCTAACTTCATTTTGTTGCCCCGCGCTGCCGATGAGTTGAAAATTCCTTTCGTGGCATCGGGCGGCATGGCCGATGGCCGATCCCTGGTGGCCGCATTGGCGCTGGGCGCGCAAGGCATCAACATGGGCACCCGCTTTATTGCAACGCAAGAAGCGCCGGTGCACGATAACGTCAAACAAGCCATTGTGGCGGCCAGTGAACTGGACACCCGTTTGGTGATGCGTCCTTTGCGTAACACCGAGCGCGTATTGCGCAACGATGCGGTAGATCGTTTGTTGGAGAAAGAGCGCACCCTGGGCGCTAAGCTCAAGTTTGAAGACATCATTGAGGAAGTGGCGGGCGTCTATCCGCGCATCATGCAAAACGGCGAGATGGAGGCTGGGGCCTGGTCATGCGGCATGGTCGCGGGCCTGATCCACGATGTGCCGACAGTCAAGGCCTTGATTGACCGCATCATGGCCGAGGCCGATCAGATCATTCGGCAGAGACTGATGGCGATGCTTTAGTCACTTTGAGCCCAACATGTCCTTGCCGCTTTCGCGGGGCCAAGAATGGCTCGTTGGCCACCCGGTGATCGTCGCGCTCGGTTTGTCTTTGGGGACAAGTTTGGGTGCCAGTTTGGCCCGCTTTTCATATGCCCTTTTTGTACCCGCCATGCGGGACGACTTGGCTTGGTCGTACTTGGTACTCGGCGCGCTGAACACCGCACATGCGGCGGGGTATTTGTTGGGTGCACTGACCTTGTCGATGGTCATTCGGCGTTTTTCTTCTGGAGTCTCTTTTGTGGCCGGTGGCATATTGACCAGTGTGTTCCTGGGCCTGTGCGGTTTTGTCGCCGATGCCTATTCGATTGCTTTGTTGCGGTTTTTATCCGGCTTTACCAGCGCATCCGTGTTTGCTGGAGGTACGGTGTTGATCGCGCAGTTGGCGGGTCAACATGAAAAGCGATCCGGGCATTTGCTGGGCATCTACTATGCAGGTGGTGGTTTTGGGATGGTGATTTCTGCTTTCTTAGTGCCCGCCACCCTGGTTTGGGGTTTGCAATGGCAATGGCCCCACCCATGGCAACTGGGGTGGTTGATGGTCGGGTTGACAGGTCTGATCATGACCTTATTGATGTGGAAGCCCAGTCTTTCGGTGCCAGCCGCCCCGCCTAGAAGCCGTCATGGTGATACAACTTCGCCTCGCCGTTATGTGGGTATGGGTGCCGGGTATTTTTGCTTTGGCATGGGCTATATCGGCTACATGACATTTGTGATTTCGCTGTTGCGCGAGTTGGGTTGGAGTCCTCCGAACCTGACTCTTTTTTACGCATGCATGGGTACTTTTGGCATGTTCAGTGCACCTTTGTGGGCCAAGTCCCTCGACACATTCAAAGGCGGACAGTGTCTGGCCATCATCAACGGTTTGCTGGCCTTGGCCTGCCTGATTCCCGCTTACTTGGCCATGCACAAGGCGGACGGTATAGGCGACATTGGCCATGCAGCCATCTATGTGTCAGGTGCTATTTTCGGGGCCTGCCTGGCCACAGCGGTTGCTTCGACCACGGCCTTTGTCAAACACAATCTGCCCCAAACGCAATGGATTCCCGCCATCACTGTGTTCACCAGTATTTTTGCTGTCGGCCAAATGATTGGCCCTGCCTTGACCGGGTGGGTCTCGGACGGCTCAGGCGGTTTGCAGACGGGGTTTGGGGTGTCCGCCTTGGTATTGTTGCTGGGGGCGGCATGTGCGGCTTGGCAAAAGCCGCTGAATTGAATGGAGCCGGCTTGGTCTGGGAACGCTTCTCAACGGGGCAGACCCGCTGGAGTTGGTCTCATAGTCACGCCTAACACAGATTGACAATGGGAGAACCCTCAAGTTACATTTAGATCAATAATTTTATTAAGAATTTAGTTTTTATTGATTTAATGCGTTGACTTGATGAAAAACAACCTAATTGCGATTTTCTTGAAACCAGTTGGGTTCCATTGGAAATTAGGTTTTCTGCACTCTGCGCGCTTGTTGCTGGCGCTTGGGACTGCGTTCAGCATAGGACTGCTGCCATCTATGGCCCGGGCCCAGTCGGCCTTAGAGGTCGGCGCCAATACCACCATCTATTTTTCGGACACGCTCAACCCTTTGGTCTGGGAAGACAAGGAAGGCAATGCCACATTGGAGCAAGTCCGCAAGCGTTTGTCGGATTTCAAGCCCGCAGACACCATCGGTCGAATCGATCCAAAATCCCAGTATTGGGTGGTCCAGAAATTAGTCAATCGCATTGGTGAAAACAGAGATTTCATTGTTGATGCAAGCAGAACAGACAAAGGCATCAACTGGGTGCGTTACCAGCACTTCGTGGTTTATCCGGATGGCAGCAGCAGGGAGTTGAATGGGCCCTACAGTCAAAATGTACCCTTGAGAATGGGCGATATTGATCCCTATGTTTTCACCCTGGACACTTTGCTTAGTCGCAATCCGGTGTTCACATTGCACAAAGACAGTGAGGTGCAATTGTTTTCCAGATTGAAGTCCAACAGCACCTATCCGGCAGTTCATTTTGCATTGCGTTTATACGATAGAACCACGTATTTGGAATTGCGTAAATACGGCTTGTACATAGAAGGAATTTTGGCAGGCCTTTTGTTCGCCTTGATCATCAGTACTTGTAACAATCTCTTTTACAAACGTGATGCAGTTTCGGTGATTTACGGCATTTGGTTGGTGTTGGGTTGGTTGCAAATTATGACAATGCCCATCCACGATGGGCAGAGATTATTTGAATTTTTCTGGGTGCTTGATCAAGGCAACATTGGGATATTATCAGCGTCTGCTTTTTGGGTAGGACTTTTTGGCTATTTGCAAATTATTTTCTATGTTTTGTTTTGCCGCGCATTTTTAGGGACTTACCGCCACTTTCCTCGTTTTCACCTTTTAACCAATATCTGGATCGGACTGCAAGCCGTTCAGTTCTTTATAGGCTACTTTTTTGAGCATGAGCTACCGCCTATTTTGCTCTTTATCCCTTTATTTTTATTAACTACGGCAGTGCTGATTGGCTTGTTAATCTGCTCAGTGGTACGCTACAGGCGAGGTTTGAAGGCTGCGCGATTTGCCATCATTTCATTGTTGTTTTATTTACCGTTTTGGCTTGTCTTTTTGTTAAATATTTTGAATGTGGTGCCCATCAACAATTACTTGCCCTCTTCCGGTTTGGGCTTGTTTGTAAAAGGCAGCTTTATTGCACAAGCCTTTGCTATTTGTTTTGATGCCATCATTTTCAATTTAGGCGTGCAATCCAGATCAAGGGCGATTGAAAAGAAACTTGGAGTCACTGTTCAAGCGCAAAAGGAAGCGGTTGAAAATCAGAACAAAATTCTGGAGAGCACGGTTGAAGAGAGAACACGAGAACTTCAAACACAGCACCAGGCCTTAAGCGAGACACACAACTTGGTTGTGAGTTCCGTGAACTACGCAAGCCGATTGCAACGCGGGCAATTGCCAAGAGCCCAACGTATTCACAATCGCTTCGCATCATTTGCCACACTGTGGGAGCCCAGAGATACGATTGGCGGCGATCTTTGGTGGGTTTCTTCCTCGCAACGTGCCGGGCCTTTTATTTTGGCTGTAGCCGACTGCACAGGTCATGGCGTTCCAGGCGCCATGTTGTCTTTGCTGGTCAGCAATTCGATGGAGCGTATTTATGCAAACAGCACAGAAGAAGACCCTGCGAAAGCTTTGATCTCTTTAGACCATTTCGTGCGCACTGGCTTGAATCAAGACCGCCCTGACAGTGAAAGTGATGACGGTTGCGACGCCGTGGTGTTGCGTATAGACAGGGAAAAACAAACTATTGAATTCGCTGGCGCCAAAATAGGATTGTTTCAAATGACAACGCAGGGTCAAGTGGTTCGTCATGCTGTTGCGCGTTGTAGTTTGGGTTATATCGACGCTATAGAACAGGCGGATAAACCGCAACTTGCTACTATTTCTTATGCATCAGGCGATTTATTTGTCATCGTGACCGATGGTTTTACTGATCAAATAGGGGGCCTGTCTGAAAAGAAAATTGCTTATGGTTACCGCCGGCTTGAATCCTTGTTACAGAAAAATAGGGATCTTGACGCCCCAATCCTGGCTCAGCGTATGCAAGCGGATTTCAAGCAATGGCAAGGCACCGAAGTCCGACGCGATGATGTGACGGCGGTCGTATTCAGACTTTGATTTGAAAAGTGATTTTTTACTTTTAACAAGATGATTTATTCTTAAAGGAAAAGAATATGGAATTTACCCAAGCGGTTCAGATGCGTAACAACTTACGCGAGAACCATGTCATCATGGCTTACAACGGCATGGTATCTGATGAATTGATGGTGACTCTGGCTGAGTTACTTAAAAACAGATTGATAGCGCATGACGACCCCAAAAGATCTAAATTGATTTTTTCCGTGTTCATGGAAGGGGTGCAAAACTTGATTTGGCACGGCAGCATTCACGATGACAAATCAGGCATGATTTTGATTACTGACCATGATGGCGTCATTACCATCATGTGTGGCAATCGAATTGCAAAGGATCAGACAAAAGACCTTAAAGAGCGCTTGCAGCAAATTGAGGGGGCAGACAAAGACACCATTCGTCAACTCTACCGCGAAGGCATGTCCAAAGCCGATGGTCACGAAGGACCCGGTTCGGGATTGGGCTTACTCGAAATTGCCAGAAGATCTTCAGAGCCAATAAGATACAGCTTTGATGAAATTGACGAGCACAGCGTCGACTTTATTATTGCAGCGACCATTTAAAAAATTCAGGAAAATTATGACATTGCATATTCAAGGCACAGAAAGAACGCCCGAAGTTCAATTGATGACAGAACCTTTGTCTCTGAAGATTCAAGGCGAATCTTTTCCAGAAGATGTGGCTGTCTTTTATGGTCCAGTGATCAATGCCATTAACGCGCTTACTTTGGAGCCCAAAGGGCCCTTGAATGTGACCATGGCAATGGTCTACATCAACAGCTCCAGTATCAAAGCGCTGTATCGGATATTTGAAGGCGTTGACGCCTATCGAAAAGCAGGCAACGAAGTCAATGTTCATTGGACTGTGCCAGAAGATGACGACATCATGGAGGAACTAGGCGAGGATTTCAAGGATCGCTTTCCTGAGTTGGAATTCAAAGTGGGGCACCATGGCTGATGAGATCTTTGACTTGTATGACCGTGAAAAGATACTTATCAATGAGGGGTCGGTCATCTTGCAAAATGCGGTTCCCTTGGAAGTCCATCAATTTGCCGAAAGGCTGTTTGATCGTTTTTCCAAACTCGTTCGCGAAAATGAAGACCTGACCCGCCACTCCGACCGTCAAGAGCAGCGATTGTTCAAGCTCAACCGGAATTTGAAAACCCAAACCCAAGAGCTGGAGTTGCAACGCAATAAGCTGGAGGGCTTGTCTCAGCAATTGGCCAAGTACCTTCCGCCTCAAATTCACGAGGCTATTTTTGCGGGAAAGTACGATACGCAAATCACCACCCAACGCAAGAAGCTCACTGTTTTTTTCAGTGACATCAAAGATTTCACGCGCACTGCAGAAAACTTGCAGCCTGAAGCATTGACGGAGTATTTGAACGAATATTTTTCAGAAATGACTCAAATTGCTTTGTCGCATGGCGCCACCATTGACAAATACATTGGCGATGCAGTCATGCTCTTTTTTGGCGACCCTGATTCCAAAGGTGTTCGCGAGGACGCACGTGCTTGTGTGGAAATGGCTTTGCAAATGCAAGAGCAAATGCGTGTTTTAGGAAGGCGTTGGAAAGAGCGGGGCTTTGATACACCTTTTGTCATCCGGATCGGCATCAATACCGGTTATTGCAATGTCGGCAACTTCGGCTCCGAGCAGCGATTAAGCTACACCATCATTGGTGGGGAAGTGAATGTGGCCCAACGTTTGGAGGCGAATGCGCAACCCGGTGGAATTTTGATCAGTCACGAAACGTACTCGCAGGTCGAAGACTTGGTGGATGTCGAGCCCCAAGCGGCATTTCAACTCAAGGGGATTGACCGTCAAGTGAAATCCTACGCTGTGAAGGGGCGAAAAAATACAAAATTGCAACAACTTCGCTTAGACCACCCCTCTGGTGTTCAGATTGATCTTGCTTTGCAAAATATGAATTTTCTCGAACGGGAAACACTTGCTAAAGAATTGAATGCGCTGGCGGCGAAACTGGTTGACAGGTCACTCCTGAAAGAAATCAATGCATAAAGTTACAGGTCAGTTTCAGGTTGATATTGAGCATCTTCATGCGCTGGGAATTTCGGATCCATACTCCACTGACAGTATGGCCATTTATAAATCCGGGAAATTGACCAGCAATGAGCGCTTGTATTTCAGCTTGTGGAGTTCAAAGTTCTTTAACACCATCAGTTTCTCAGCCAAAAGCAAAATACTCACCCAAGGTCAACAGCTCTCGGATGCTTATTTCGTGGTGAAAGGCGATATGCTGGCCATCCAAGGGAACCAAGTTGAACGCATCGGGCCGGGCAGTGTGCTCGGATTGGCCGAAGGTTTGTCGGGCTTGCCTTACAACAAAACTATTTTGTGCATGACGCCAGTTCAAGCCCGCGTTATTCCATTGCACAAGGTAGATGGGATTTTGCCGAAACTGCCACCCCTGATGCGTCAAATCATTCAAACAACGGTGAAACGGACTTTGAATTTAACTGCTCAAAAATAATTAAATGCCATGAGTGATTTTCAAAAAGTTCAATTTCAACCTGGTGAATTGATTTTCAAAGCAGGTGATCAGGCTGACCACTTGTTCGTTATCGAAACGGGCGTCGTCGAACTTTTGGGGGCGAACGGACAGGCGTTCGCTCAAATTGGACAGGGCCAACCCTTTGGAGAGCAGGCATTCTTGAAAGGCGGCATTCGAGGCGCTTCTGCCAAGGCACAAGGCACCGTCAATTGCATGCGAATCAGTACGGATGAAGCGAATGAAATATTGTCGAATGCATCGCCTGTTTTGATTCCTATTTTTGAAGCCCTTTTGATGCAGCAAAATATGCACAACGCCCTCAAAATTCCTTTGGAATGACGACTTATTCGCAGGGTCCATCCATGAATCAACTGTTTAATGCTGCTGGGCAAAGTTCTTTGTATCCTACGCTGCTGCAGGCGCTCTCCCGTCTGCGTGACTCTTGGCAAGGTGATTGGATGGGGCTAACCCCTGTTTTGCAGGCTTGTCATGGTTTTTTAGCCGCAGAAAATTCAGAATTTGAATCTTCAGAAGCCCGCACATTGATGGCCTGCGCCTTGGCACTTTCGGAGCAAGTGGAGTTGAAAGTTGACACCGACAACGAGCCTCACTACCACAATCGTTTGCACACGGCGGATGCCATGTGCGGCATGACTGTTCTGTTAGCGGCCTTGAACCAAGAAGGATACGTCTGCTCTCAAGAATGGATGGCAGCTTTGCTTTTGACTGTGACTGCGCATGACTACGGCCATCCGGGAGGGGCGAACAGCTCGCCTCAAGAGTTGGAGTTGAGATCGGTCAAAGCATTGGACCTTTTTTTTGTTGAACACCCGATCACTTCGGTTTGGCGGGAACGCATCCATCATATGATTTTGAAGACGGACCCGTCACTGGTTGGCGCTAACCACGACAAGGTGGCCGGACGAGCTTTTGCAATGGATTTGGACTGGGCTTGCGTGGTCATGAACGAGGCAGACATTTTGGCCAGTGCGACCGATGTGTTTGGCCCTGCTTTGGGTGAACAACTGGCCGCAGAGTGGCAATTGAAAAATTTGCCCCTGCATGCCATTGTGGCTACGCCACAAGGTCGATTGGGATTTTTAAAGTCCTTGCGATTCTCAACACCAGGCAGTCTGAACTTGCAATTCCCGCAGCATATTGCCTCGCAATTGGCCTTGCTGTCGCCTGCAGCCCCTTGAGCGGTTTTGCTTTAAGACGCGCTCAATCAGCCCTGCGCAGCATGCCTTTGGTTTCGATGAAGTCAATCACGGCCTGCAAACCGCTTTGGGTTTTAAGATTGGTCATCACAAAGGGTTTCAGGCCCTGTGCATTGGTGCGCATGCGGATGGTGTCGGCCTCCATCACGCTCAGATCGGCGCCCACATAAGGCGCCAAATCTGTTTTGTTGATCACGAACAAATCGCTCTTGGTGATGCCTGGGCCACCTTTGCGGGGGATCTTTTCACCGGCTGCCACATCGATCACATAAATGGTCAGATCTGACAATTCAGGGCTGAAGGTGGCGGCCAGATTGTCACCACCGCTTTCGACAAACACGATGTCGGCATTGGGAAACTTTTCCAGCATGCGGTCAATCGCTTCGAGGTTGATGGACGCGTCTTCACGAATCGCCGTGTGCGGGCAGCCACCGGTTTCTACGCCCATGATGCGATCGGCTTCCAAGGCACCACTCACGGTGAGCAACCTCTGGTCTTCTTTGGTGTAAATGTCGTTGGTGATGGCGACCAAGTCCCAGCGCTCTCGCATGTGTTTGCAGAGCATTTCAAGCAGGGTTGTTTTGCCGGAGCCGACAGGCCCGCCAATCCCTACGCGCAGGGGAGGCAAAGATCGGGTTCTATGGGCGATGTGGTGCAGTGTAGTCATGGTGGTCAGGATCTGAATAAACGGGAGTATTGGGTTTCGTGGCGGGCCGATGCAATGGCCAGCATTGGACAAAAGGCTTGACGCTCGTCGTCGCGCAAGGTCATGGCGTGGTCTACCGCCGAAGGAATTTCTTGCGCCAAGCGCGCCAGTATGCGTTGGCCCGCACTTTGTCCGAGAGGCATGGATTTGAGGGCTGCTTGGGTCATGTTCTCTGCCCAACCAAAAGCAAAGGCCTGCAGTGCCTGATGGTCGGGTGCTTTCGCAAGTGACAAGGCCAGAGCCATGACCAAGGGATAGGTGGGCGGCAGTTGGGCGCAAAGCGTTAGAGCGCTTGGCGTTGCGGTGCCTTGGTTGCGCAGCCAGTCGAGTAAGGAGCGGCCCATTTGCTCTGTTTGCAAACGCATCTCAAAACTCTCACGGGTGGCCAAGACCCAGTCGTTGAGTGCCTGCAGGCCTGAATTTTCAGAAGGCGAGAGATGCAGTGGCCAGAGGGGCAATGCCTGTGCCACCACAGACAAATCCCCGCGCGCTTGTGACAAGTGGAGCTGATCGACAAGCCAATCGGCAGCACTGGTTTCATCGTGAATCCAACCGTGTTCGATGGCGGATTCCAAGCCTTCGGAATAAGAAAAGCCGCCTACAGGCAAAGCCGGGGAGGCCAGCCAGATCAGCTGCAGCAGGCTGCTGATCTCAGTGTGCATGCGGGCCGTGGTCGTGACCATGAGAGTGGCCGTGGTCGTGATCGTGGTTGCAGTCAGGGCCATGCACATGCGGTTCAGGATGGGCATGGGCGTGCGTGTCTGCGATTGCGTGTGTGTGTGCGTGTGCTTGAGCGCCATGGCTTGAATAGGCACCCGACTCGGGCTCAAACGGTGCGTCTACGGTATTCACAATCAAATGCATGGCCCGCAACATCTCGGCCAGCACATGGTCTGGTTCGATCTGCAAGTGATCGGGGCGCAGTTCGATGGGCACATGCCGGTTACCGAGGTGGTAGGCGGCCCGCGTCAAATCAAAGGGCGAGCCGTGCGCGATGCAGGCGGTGATGCGCAAGACGGTTTGTGGCGCGGCTTCGACGCGTACAAGCGAGCCGTCTTCGGCCACCAGCACATCGCCGCCGCGAACCACGGTGCCGCGCGGCAGAAAAACGCCCACGCTGCGCCCGAGCGAGTCGGTGGCTTCGAAGCGGCTCTTTTGGCGCACGTCCCAATCCAAGGTCAATGTGGCGGCGCGTTTGACAAGCACCGAGGCCAGGCCTTGGCCTTGCGGAATCAATTTGGCAGTTTGCAGCATCAGAATAAAAAGTAGCGTTGGGTCATCGGCAAACTGCTGGCGGCTTCACAGGTCAGCAGCTGGCCATCGGCACGCACGGCATAGGTTTGAGGGTCGACTTCCATGCGCGGCAAGTAGCCATTGTGGACCATGTCGCGCTTGGTGATGCCGCGCACGCCTTTGACCGCTGCCAGTGTTTTGTTCAAGCCAAAGCGTTCGCCAATACCTGCTGCCATGCTCGCTTGCGATACGAAGGTCAAAGAACCCCGGGCCAAGGCTCCGCCATAACTGCCAAACATCGGCCGGTAATGCACTGGCTGGGGGGTGGGGATGGAGGCATTCGGGTCGCCCATGGCGGCCATGGCAATGAAGCCGCCTTTGAGGATCAGCGCAGGTTTGACGCCAAAGAACGCTGGTTTGAAGATCACCAGATCGGCCCACTTGCCCACCTCTATGCTGCCCACTTCGTGGCTGACACCATGCGCTATGGCGGGGTTGATGGTGTACTTGGCGATGTAGCGTTTGACGCGAAAGTTATCGTTGCGGCTGTTGTCCTCGGGCACCCCGCTGCCAGACGGCTGCGGGTTGGCCAGCCAGCCGCGTTGCACCTTCATTTTGTGCGCCGCTTGCCAGGTGCGCATGATCACCTCGCCCACTCGCCCCATGGCCTGGCTGTCGCTGCTCATCATGCTGATGGCACCCAGGTCGTGCAGCACGTCTTCGGCGGCAATGGTTTCTTTGCGAATGCGGCTTTCGGCAAACGCCAAATCTTCAGCAATCGAGGCGTCCAGGTGGTGGCACACCATCAGCATGTCCACATGCTCGTCCAGCGTGTTGTGCGTGTAGGGCATGGTCGGGTTGGTGGAGCTGGGCAAAAAATTCGCCTCGCCCACCACACGCAAAATGTCGGGGGCATGGCCACCGCCCGCACCTTCGGTATGAAAGGCGCACAAGGTGCGCCCCTTGGTGGCGGCAATCGTGTCTTCTACAAAGCCGCTTTCGTTCAGTGTGTCCGAGTGGATCGCCACCTGGGTGTCCGTGGCATCGGCTACGTCCAAACAGTTGCTGATGGCTGCCGGTGTTGTGCCCCAGTCTTCGTGCAGTTTCAGGCCAATCACGCCGGCGTTGATTTGTTCATGCAGCGCACCGGGCAGGGCGGCGTTGCCCTTGCCCAAAAAGCCCAGGTTCATGGGAAACGCTTCAGCCGCTTGCAGCATGCGCTCGATGTTCCAGGGGCCAGGTGTGCAGGTGGTGGCAAAAGTGCCGGTGGCCGGGCCGGTGCCACCACCCAACATGGTGGTGATGCCCGAGGCCAGCGCTTCTTCAATTTGCTGCGGGCAAATAAAGTGGATGTGCGAATCGATACCACCGGCGGTGACGATGTTGCCTTCGCAGCTGATGATTTCGGTGCCCGGGCCAATGACGATGTCGACCCCCGGTTGCGTGTCGGGGTTGCCCGATTTGCCGATCGCGGCGATGCGCCCGCCCTTGAGTCCAATGTCAGCCTTGATGATGCCCGTGTGGTCGATGATCAATGCATTGGTCAGCACCGTGTCCATGGCGCCGGCGCCAGAGGGGCCCGTCCCAGTCCCATCGCGGGTACGTTGCGATTGCGCCATGCCATCGCGAATGGTTTTGCCGCCGCCAAACTTGGCTTCTTCGCCGTAACCGCCGGCGCGCAGCGTCAGGTCGTGCTCGACTTCAACGATCAAGTCGGTATCGGCCAAGCGCACACGGTCGCCCACGGTGGGGCCAAACATTTCGGCATAAGCGCGTTTACCTATCGTCGCCATCACGCAGTTCCTTGTAGGTGAGGGGGTGCAACATCGGCGGCACCATTGACCAGGCCCCTGAAACCGAATACCTGCCGATCACCGGCGTAGTCCACCAACTCGACGGTGCGTTGCTGCCCGGGTTCAAAACGCACTGCGGTCCCGGCGGCAATGTTCAAGCGCATGCCGTGGGCCACGCGCCGGTCAAAACCCAATGCGCCATTGGTTTCAGCAAAATGGTAGTGCGAGCCGACTTGGATCGGGCGATCGGCTGTGTTGTGCACCACCAGCGTCACACAACGGCGGCTTGGGTTGAGCACATGGCTGCCCTCGTCAATCAAAAGTTCACCTGGAATCATGAGTGCCTCAACTTGGAAATCAAACAACAGGTTGGTGCACAGTGACCAACTTGGTGCCATCGGGAAAAGTCGCTTCGACTTGAATGTCCGGAATCATCTCCGCGATGCCGTCCATCACATCGGCGCGCGTCAGCAGGGTGCGACCTTCGCTCATCAGCTGAGCCACGGTCTTGCCATCGCGTGCGCCCTCCATGACGGCGGCGCTGATGAAGGCCACGGCCTCGGGGTAATTCAGTTTGAGTCCTCGGGCTTTGCGGCGCTCGGCCAGCAAACCGGCGGTGAAGATCAAGAGCTTGTCTTTTTCGCGGGGAGTCAGTTCCATATTGGTGCGCTACGTTAAGTGTTCAAGAGGTTCACAAAAGACATGCAACTTGCATGCCCTGTTCTGTGGCATGGAAACAGGAGCTTGAGGCTGTATTTTGGTGCGTTTTTACGAGTTTGAATTAGGGATGCGCCAATTTGGGTATTTTTTAGGACGCTTTATTTTTTGAAAAGCACTTGATGGCTTCTATTAGGAGCACTGTGCATTTCCTAGGGCAAGTGCGGCTTGCATGCAGGATGGAAATCAACTTGGCACAGCAATTGCAAAAGGAAAGACAGCGTGGCTGGTCTTCGCTTCTTAAACATTTTTTTATATTGGAGTGATCTCATGATGAACCGTCGTGGCAACCTGAAAGCCTTGGCATTGGCAAGTGCAATGGCCGCAGGCACACTTACATTTTCTTTGCAGGTACACGCTGCAGACACGATCAAGGTTGGCATCTTGCACAGCCTGTCTGGCACCATGGCCATTTCCGAGACTGTGTTGAAAGACACGGTGTTGATGGCCATTGACGAGATCAACGCCAAAGGCGGTTTGCTGGGTAAGAAGCTGGAGCCTGTGGTCGTCGACCCCGCTTCCAATTGGCCTTTGTTTGCTGAAAAAACCAAGCAGTTATTGGGTCAAGACAAAGTATCCGTGATCTTTGGTTGCTGGACTTCGGTGTCGCGTAAATCGGTCTTGCCCGTGGTGGAAGAAATGAACGGTTTGTTGTTTTACCCCGTGCAATACGAAGGTGAAGAGCTGAGTAAAAACGTGTTCTACACCGGTGCAGCACCCAACCAGCAAGCCATTCCGGCAGTTGACTATTTGATGAGCAAAGATGGCGGCGGCGCCAAGCGCTGGGTATTGCTGGGCACCGACTATGTGTACCCCCGCACGACCAACAAAATCTTGCGCGCTTACCTGATCAGCAAAGGCGTGAAAGAGTCAGACATCGATGAAAAATACACACCCTTTGGTCATTCGGATTACCAAACCATTGTGGCCGACATCAAGAAATTCTCAACAGGTGGCAAGACAGCCGTGGTCTCCACCATCAACGGCGACTCTAACGTGCCTTTCTACAAAGAGCTGGGCAATGCAGGCTTGAAGGCGAAAGATGTGCCTGTGGTCGCTTTCTCGGTGGGTGAAGAAGAACTGCGTGGCGTGGACACCAAGCCCTTGGTAGGTCACTTGGCTGCTTGGAACTACTTCCAGTCCATCAAGAACCCTGCGAACGACGAGTTCATCAAGAAATGGTCTGCTTATGCCAAAGCCAAAGGCATCGCCGGTCACAAAGACAAGGCTTTGACCAACGACCCGATGGAAGCCACTTACATCGGTATCAACATGTGGAAGCAAGCGGTTGAGAAAGCCAAGTCCACCGACACCGACAAAGTCATCGCCGCCATGGCCGGCCAGACCTTCAAGGCACCGAGCGGCATCACCAGCAAGATGGACGAGAAAAACCACCACCTGCACAAGTCGGTGTTCATTGGTGAGATCAAGGCCGACGGCCAGTTCAATGTGGTGTGGAAGACACCCGGCCCCGTTAAAGCCAAGCCATGGAGCCCTTACATCCCAGGCAACAACGTGAAACCTGACGAACCCGCCAAAAAGTAAAGGGGTAGGAGCGTCCTTGGGGAAGGGGCACGTGCCTCTTCCCCATTTTTATCAAAGAGACATCAGCGAGCAGCCTGACGCTGTGTTTGGGAAATCATGATGAAGCGATGGATGACAGGCATGGCGTATGCCCTTTTGAGCCTGGTGCTGCTGATGGTGGTCAATCCCTCGCATGCACTGACGGCGCAAGAAATGCGGTCGATGGTGGACGGCGAAACCGATGCACGCATAGAAGCCCTGGGAAAAGCCGTGGTGCAAGCCGATGAGAAAACCGTTTTATTTTTACAAGCCTTGGCAGACGATGCCGTCAAGTTGGTGGGTGAACAGGTCTTGGTGGCCAAGGGCGCCCTAGGGCTTGATCTGCTCACCGGTGCCAGCACACCCTTGCCCGACACGGCGCAAGATGTGATCAGTAACAACCGCTTGCGTGGTGAAATAGACACTGCGTTGGCCGCACTGAAATTATTCAGCCCAGACAACGCCTTGCGCTCTGCCGCAGCGATGGCTTTGCTTAAAGAACCGGATGCAGCCAAACTGCCACTGCTCGACAAAGCCCTGTCACAGGAAAAAGACACACGCGTTGCTGCTTGGATTCGGCTCGCCATAGCGGCAGCCCAACTGGGCAGTGACGATGTGTCCATTCGGATGCAGTCCGCCAAAACATTGGCTGAAAGCAAAACCCCCGAAACCCAATTGCAACTGAATCAACGGCTGTCGCAAGAAACCGACCCACAGGTCAAAGCCCAGCTTCAGGCTTCGTTGCGCGACATTCAGGGGGCCTTGAAATGGGGCGAGCGGTTGGGCGCTTTATTTACCGGCGCCAGTCTGGGCTCGATCTTGCTCTTGGTCGCACTGGGATTGGCCATCACCTACGGGTTGATGGGGGTGATCAACATGGCCCATGGTGAGTTGATGATGATTGGCGCCTATGCCACCTACATGGTGCAAGTCGCATTTCGCACCTACCTGCCGGATGCATTTGACGCTTACCTGGTGCTGGCCGTGCCACTGTCCTTCCTCGCATCGGCCTTGGTTGGTGCCCTGCTCGAGCGCAGCATCTTGCGGCATTTGTATGGCCGGCCGCTTGAAACGCTGTTGGCTACATGGGGCATCAGCCTGATGTTGATGCAAGGTGTTCGAAGCCTTTTTGGGGCACAAAATGTGGGCGTCGAGAATCCCAGCTGGATGAGCGGTGGCGTCCAAGTCATGGCCAATCTGACTTTGCCCTATAACCGCCTGGTCATCATCGCCTTTGCAGTGCTGGTGCTGGTGGGCATGGCGCTGTTGATTGGCAAAACCCGCTTGGGCTTGTTTGTGCGCGGCGTGACGCAGAACCGCCCCATGGCCTCTTGCATGGGCGTGAACACAGCCCGGATTGACACCTACGCCTTTGCGTTGGGCTCGGGTATTGCCGGACTGGCCGGTTGTGCACTCAGCCAGGTGGGCAATGTAGGGCCTGATCTGGGGCAAAGCTACATCGTCGACGCGTTCATGGTGGTGGTGCTGGGCGGTGTAGGCCAATTGGCTGGCACCGTGTATGCCGCCTTGGGCCTGGGCCTGATCAACAAAATTCTGGAAGGCTGGACCGGTGCGGTGCTGGCCAAAATTTGCGTTCTGGTGTTCATCATCATTTTTATTCAAAAACGCCCGCAAGGTATCTTTGCGATGAAAGGCCGCAGTGCGGAGGCCTGATATGACTGAGCCCACTTTTTCTTTGCCCCAACGGCCTGCGCTCCTGACCCGCACCGGTTGGACAGCGTTTATCCTGACTTTGCTGGTGGTGTGCGCCTTGGCGCCCTTGCTCAATTTGACCGTGCCTCAAGGCAGCGTGTTCCACTTGAGTGACTTCGCCGTGGCACTGTTGGGCAAAATCATGTGCTATGCCATTTGCGCTTTGGCGATGGACTTGATCTGGGGTTACACCGGTATTTTGTCTTTGGGTCACGGTTTGTTTTTTGCGCTCGGTGGCTATGTGATGGGCATGTACCTGATGCGTCAGATTGGCGCTGACGGCAATTACAAAAGTAATTTGCCTGATTTCATGGTTTTTCTGGACTGGAAGACGTTGCCCTGGCACTGGATGCTGTCGGAAAGCTTTGCAGCGACCTTGGTTTTGATTGTTCTGGTGCCTGCTGTGGTGGCTTTTGTATTTGGCTACTTTGCCTTTCGCTCCCGCATCAAAGGGGTGTATTTCTCCATCATCACCCAGGCCATGACCTATGCGGCCATGTTGCTTTTCTTTCGCAACGAGACCGGCTTTGGTGGCAACAACGGCTTCACAGATTTCAAACGCATCTTGGACTTGCCGATCGCTACCCCCAGTATGCGCATGATTTTGTTTGTCATGACCGGATGCACCTTGCTGGCTTTTTACCTGTTTGCCCGCTGGTTGGTACGCAGCAAATATGGCCGCGTGTTGCAGGCCATTCGGGATGCTGAAACCCGTGTCATGTTCTCGGGTTATTCACCTTTGCCCTACAAGTTGAGCATCTGGGTGATCTCTGCCGTCATGTGTGGGGTGGCGGGGGCTTTGTATGTGCCGCAAGTGGGCATCATCAACCCTGGTGAAATGAGTCCTGCCAATTCGATCGAGATTGCGGTATGGGCCGCAGTCGGCGGCCGTGCCACTTTGGTGGGGCCGATTTTGGGGGCGTTTTTGGTGAACGGTGCCAAGAGTTGGCTCACGGTGACAGCACCCGAGTTCTGGTTGTATTTTCTCGGCGCCTTGTTCATTGCGGTGACCCTTTATTTGCCCAACGGTGTTTTGGGTTTGTATCAAAGCCTGATCCAAAAATGGAAAGGACGCCGCGCATGACCCCCGATCTGCTCCAGCAAGGCGCGCGTCGTGTGGCTGAGCGTGCGCTGAAAACATCTCAAAAAACCGAGTCAGGTGGCCGTGAAACCAGCTATGGGCGCATTGCAACACCGGGTGAGGTGGATGTGACGCATGGTCGCATTTTGTACCTGGAGGCGGTGAGCGTGAGCTTTGACGGTTTCAAGGCCATCAACAAGTTGTCGCTTGATATAAAACCCGGTGAACTGCGTTGCATCATTGGCCCCAATGGCGCAGGCAAGACCACCATGATGGACATCATCACCGGCAAGACCCGGCCCGATGAGGGGAGTGTGTTCTTTGGCAGCACCATCGATTTGTTACGCCACAACGAACCCGAAATAGCCCAGATGGGCATTGGCCGGAAGTTCCAAAAGCCCACGGTGTTTGAAAATCTGAGTGTTTTTGAAAACTTGGAACTTGCACTGAAAACGCCCAAAGGTGTGAAAGCATCGATGTTTTTCAAGCTCGACTCACGCCAAAGCGACCGCTTGGCTGAAGTGCTTCACACCATCCACTTGGCCGACAGCGTGCGTGTCCAAGCAGGTACCTTGAGCCATGGGCAAAAGCAATGGTTAGAGATCGGGATGTTGCTGATGCAAGACCCCAAGCTCTTGCTGCTGGACGAGCCGGTGGCCGGCATGACCGACCATGAAACTGAGCGTACCGCCGAGTTGTTTTTGAGCCTCAAAGGCAAGCATTCCTTGATGGTGGTGGAACACGATATGAGTTTTATCCGCACCATTTCTGACATCGTCACCGTGCTGTGCGATGGTGCGGTGCTGGCCCAAGGTACGCTCGATCAGGTGCAGGCCGACGAGCGGGTGATTGAAGTGTATTTGGGACGCTGACCAGGTGCCCCCACGTTGGCGGCTTTGCCGCTGCTCTGCCCCCCAAGGGGGTGTATTCGCCTCTAGGGGCGGCCCGTCGAGGCGAACAACATGTTGACCGTTAAGAATATTCACCAGTACTACAGCGGCTCGCACATCTTGCGTGATGTGAGTTTGAGTGCTGCGCAAGGCCAGGTCACCGTTTTGCTCGGGCGCAATGGCGTGGGCAAAACCACTTTGCTCAAATCTTTGATGGGGCTGGTGCCCATCAAGAGCGGCAGCGTGGTGCTCGATGGCAAAGACCTGACTGCAGCCAAGCCCTATGAACGTGCCAGTGCAGGCATTGGCTACGTGCCGCAGGGCCGTGAAATTTTTGCCCGTCTGACGGTGGAAGACAACCTGCGCATGGGCTTGGCCACAAGGCCCGGCGGCACGCCGATTCCCCCTGAATTGTTTGAACTCTTTCCGGTGCTGAAACAAATGCTGCACCGGCGCGGTGGCGATCTCTCAGGCGGCCAGCAACAGCAATTGGCGATTGCCCGTGCGTTGGCGGCCAAACCGCGCTTGCTGATACTCGACGAGCCCACCGAAGGCATTCAGCCCAGCATCATCAAAGACATCGGCCGCGTGATCCGCCGCTTGGCCGATGTGGGCATGCAAGGCCAGCGCATGGCGGTGCTGCTGTGCGAGCAGTACTACGACTTTGCCGAAGCGTTGGCCGACCAGTACCTGGTGATGGAGCGTGGCGAGGTGATCGCGCAAGGCCCGGGCAGTGAGATGAAGGCAAAGAGCGTTCAGCAGCTGGTGGCGATTTGACCGTGTCGGACCTGTGGGTCCGACCTGCCGACAGGGCTTTGAGGCGCGAACTGCTGCTGTCTACAGGTTCCACAGGCGAGGGGGGGTGCTGCTGAGTTGCCACATGTCCTGGCGCCAAGCGGCCCAAATCTGTTTGAGCAACTGCATGGCAGGTTCAGTGACAGGCGCCAAAACGCGGGCCACCATGATGTTGGGATGTGGAGATGTCACGCCGGCTTGAAGGCGCAGGCTGTGGGCCTCCATGCGCTCTCTGGCACTGGCCAAGCCGCGCTCCAACCTAGCGGATGCAATCGCGCTCCCACTGGCGAACACCAAGGTGGCCATGCATTTGCGACCCGCCAGACCCAAGGGGCTGTTCATCAAGCGGGTGTCCGAGGCACGCAAAGTGCCGCGCTCCAACCACGCCCCTTTGATCTCCAAATGTTGTCTGAAGGTTCCTTGAACAAAAGGCATGCCAGCTGCCGGCAAACCCAGTGCCGTGATGTCCCAAGCCATCATTTCGGCGCTGGGCGAAAGATCAAAGACGGTCCGGTTCAGGGCGTCGCATTGGTTGTAGGCTATGGCTTCTAGGGGCAACCATTCAAGCCGTGCGCCCTCTTCGAGACGGGCCTTTAATTGTTGCGTCGCCAAGCCGGCTTCAGACTTGTAAAAGCGCGTTGCGCCTGGCGTCGTCACCAGGCCATGGGCGCCGGGGCCTACCGTGACCTGCAGGTCCAGCAGGTCACCGCCAACCAAACCGCCCGGAGGATGGACCAGCACGTTGTGACAGACCGCATCGCCCTCAGGGTAGAGGCTTTTTAAAATCCTCAGCGGCCCCTTATGGGCGTAACGGGCGACGCTGCGAAGGTTCTCATTCAGGTAGTCAAGAGAGAGTTCCGCATGCCAAGTCATGGGGCCATTTTAAAGTGCCCCATCCATGAGACGGTCATCAGCCCTTGTTTTTTTCTGCGTTAACCTGGTTGGCAATCGCATCCACCTGCTCGTCAGACATGCCATATTTTGCTTGCAGGGTTTTGAGTTTGATTTTTTCTTCTTCGGTCACAACGCCGTCGGCCAGCACTTCACGCACTTCCATTTCATAGGTGGATTCACGCCGCTGCACCTGCGCGGTATACGCCGTGGCCACCACACCCGTCAGGATGGCGGCCAGTGCAATCGCCATGATCTGCGTCACGATCACCAATACGGTACCCAAATAGGTCACCGGATCCACGTTGCCCCATCCTGCGATGATGGTCAATATGAACCAATGCATGGCTGCTGGAATAGAGGGGAAAACCTCCGGTTGGTCATGGCCTTCAATGATGTAGATCAGCGACGAAAAGAGCAAGCAACTGATGAACAGCAGAAACATGGCCGAAGAAAAAGAGTCCCACTCGGACTTGATCGCTTCGAGCATGTCTTCCATTGCGCTGTTATAGCGCGAGAGTTTGAAAATGCGCAGCAAACGGAACATCCGCAAGACGCGCAAATCGGCGCCAGGGAAAAGCAATTGCAAGTAAAACGGCACGGTGCTGAAGAAGTCAACCAAGCCGAATGGACTGAAAACGTATTCTTTGCGACCTTTCCAAGGGCTGTCACCTGGGCCGGTGTGTTTTTCACTGTAGGTCCAGACGCGCAGCACATATTCCAGTGAAAAGACAATCACGCTGACCAAGTCAAAAATATGGAAATAGGCTTCGTAGGCAACGTGAATGGAGTGAACTGACTCCAAAATGATCGCCACCACGTTGGCCACGACCAAGCCGGCGATGAAGATTTCACAAGTACGGCTGGCCCGGTCAGCCACCTCACCCTCGAGGATTTCGTAAATCCTGCGTTTGATTTTTCGCAAACTGTTTGGGGCAACGTCGCTCATGACTTGCTTGCTTTGGCGGCAAGGATTTCATCGGACATTTTTTGAACTTCTGCGTCCGATAAACGGTACTGTGTCTGGAGTTTTTTGAGGATGCTGCGTTCTGCATCACTGACCACACCGTCTTCCAGTACTTTGCGCAATTGAACAAGGTAAGCCGATTTCTTGCGCGAGACTTGCGTCGAAAAAGCGGAGGCCACAATACCCGTCATTATCGCGGCCATGCACACGCCCAGAAAGCCGGTGAGCAGGGCGATCACTTCGCCTGCTTTGGTCACAGGTTCTACGTTGCCGTAGCCCGCGGTGATGGTGATGATGGCCCAGTAAATGGCGTGTGGAATGGAGCCAAAGGCTTCCGGTTGCTCATGCCCTTCAGCAAAGTGCATCAAAGAGGCGGACACTACCGTTGAAATCAAAAGTAAAAAAGCCGCTGAACCGAAGGCACGCCTCTCGGCGTAAACCGCTTGAAACAAGTCTTGCAAAGCGGTGTTGTATTTCGACAGCTTCAAGATGCGCAAAAGTCGCAGTACGCGCAAGATGCGCAGATCCAAACCCGGGAAAAAAATATGCAGGTAAAACGGCATGGTGGCAAAAAAATCAATCAAGCCAAAGGGGCTTAAGATATAGCTCCGGCGGCCTTTCCAGGCCCCACCTTCTGCCGCGGCGAACTTGGCCCCCAGTGACCACACGCGCAGCACATATTCCAGCGTGAAAAACATCACGCTCCAAAATTCCAATTCGTGGAAAAAGTCTTTGTGTTCGGAATGGACTTCGGGAATGGAGTCCAAAATCACGGCCGAGCAATTGACCAAGACGACGACCGTGATCACCCATTCCACATAGCGGCTGACGGAGTGCTTGGGCGAACCGTCCAAAACCTCCATCACGGTTTGTTGCAAGCTTTGGGGTTGTACGGATGTGGTCACGTCAAATCATGTCAGGATAAAAAACGCGCCCCCGCAGGGGCGCGTATCGGATTTCAAAGCTTCAACGGTGCTCGAGAATGCGCTTCCAAAGTTCGAGTTCACTGACCGTCAAGCGATCTTCAGATTGTGCTTTTTCTAAAAATGCGGATTGGTCTACGTAAATACCCAACTGCGCAATTTGGTTGAGCAAGTACTTGTAGTGCTCCACCGCATGCAAAGGGGTTTGCGCAATCACGTTGACCGGCAGTTGCAGCAAACTTTTGCGCGCAGACTCCAACTCCAATTGAAGAACCTCCAAGATGGAATTCATTTCTTCCACGGTCAGGTGCAAACGCTTGGCCTCTGAGCGCAACAAGGCCATTTCTTCCTCGTCCAACTCGCCGTCGCCCAGCATTCGCAAAATGCTGGCCTTCAAGGCGTCGCGTTCTTTGTGCAATTGGTCACTGAAGGCAGAAGCCAGCAAACCGGCGGGGATGGCAAAAATACCAATGCCCAACAAGGACATGACCACGGTGATGGCGCGACCAATCGGTGTGACGGGTGAAATGTCGCCATAACCCACGGAGGCCAGGGTGATCACCGCCCAGTAAATCGAGGTGGGGATGTTTTCAAACTTCTCGGGTTGGGCCGTATGTTCGACCAAATAGCCCAAGCTGGCGGTCAGCACGATCAGCAAGATCATGATGAAGGCGGCAGCACTCATCACCGGCCATTCGCGCTTGATCACCTTGAACAAGGTGGCGGTGGCGTCGCTGCCGCGGGTGAGCTTGAGCAAGCGGGCCAAGCGGAAGATCCGCAAGAAGCGCAAGTCCAGCACATGGTGCAGCAACGCCTCCAGGAAGAAGGGCAAGATGGCCAAAAAGTCGATGAAGGTCGAGGGGTTGGTGAACTGTTTGATGCGCCCTGTCAATGGGTTGCGGTGGCCCGGTTCTTCCACCGCTGAATAAATGCGCATCATGTATTCGATGGTGAAAATGGCGACAGCAATGGTGTCCAAAATCACAAACTCGATGTTGATTAGGTAACTCACAGACGCCACCGTCTCCAGCACCACAGCGAGCACGGAAATCAGCACCCACACGCCAATGAACAAATCAAAGAATTCTTTGAGCTTGCCGCCATAAGCGCTGTTGAACATCAAGGCGTGGATTTTTTGGCGGAAGGTGCGCTCGCGGTTGAGCTCTTTGAACTCTTTCAAAGCGGGCAATAAGACGCGGAAAATTTTTAAAATCCGCAGCAGTCGCAAAAACCGCAGAGCGCGCAAGTCCACCGGCACAAAGGCTTGCAAAAAGAAGGGCACAAAGGCTTGCAAAAAGAAGGGCAGGATGGCCAGCAAGTCGATGATGGCAAAGGGGCTGGCCATGTACGACAGGCGGGGGTTGCCCTTGGCTTTGAATTCTTCGTCTTCGGGCGCCAGGTAAAAGCGGGTGAGGTATTCGATGACGAACACGATGATGGAGAACACATCAAAGGCGTGGAACCAGTTTTTGTAGGGCTCGAAGATGGCGGGGATTTGTTCGAGCACCATGGTGAACAAATTGGCGATGATCAAAATCGCGATCCATTTGTCCACCGACTTTTGATAATTGCCCGGAATATTGGGGTTGAGCAGCCAGGCATACAGCCATTGGCGGCGCGGCAAATCAGGGGAGATGTCGGCCTCTACTTCGGCGCCAATCAAATGAGCGGCATCCAGGTCGGCGATTTTGATGGCTTTGCGGGGTTGTTCCATGGGGCACCTCAGAATTCGAACTCGGCCACTTTGACCGCATACGCACCTTTGTCACAAACGGACAGGCGCACCTGGATTTTTTGATCGATCACCACATCGGGGGTGATTGGGGAAATGATGGTCGCTATGGCCGACCCGGGGGGGGTAGCGGTAATTTTTTCGATCACGATATTGCCTGCCAAGCTGCGGTCATCGGGGTTGCAGGCGGGCGCAAAGTCCAGCGCAATGCCTTCGCGAAACGGGTTGTCCAGGGTCTTCATGGTCGTCTGCACCAAAATGGCATTCAAACAACCGCCCCACGTGTTGGGGGCTTTTGCTGTGGCCGCTTTGTCGGCGGCCGGTGCAGCGTCATCAGGGGACGGTGCCGTGCCCGCGCAGGCGGCCACGCCAAAGTCGGCTTCAAAGCGGCCAGCGGTGGCTTCTTGCATCCAAGTCACCACGGCTTCGCCGTTGCGTTTGGCGGTCTCGGTTTTGTTGGCTTCTGTGTAATTCATCTTCCCAAACCATGCCACCAAGGCCAAAGCCCCTACGCAAGACACCAAGAAGAGCCAATCCATCGAAGTGGGTTGGGTGGACGCAGGGGGATTGAGGTGCGCTTGTGGTGAGTTCATAAAATCATCCTCTTTAAATCGCAGACTTACAAAAGCTCTGCTTATTGTGATTCTAATGATATTCGTAAATCAACTAATAAAATAGACAAATTTTATGTCGAATGCCAGTAATGTTCATTTATTTAAGCCACGGCTGAATAATTGAGGGTTCATCCCGTGTGAACAGCGCTTGCAACTCAAACATAAGACTGTGGCGATCTGCGCAAGCTTGGCCGCATGCAAACGGATGCATCAGGCCCATTGGGATTTCAAAACCCTTAAAGGCTCTCAAGATGCAGCAAGTGTAGGGCGCTGCAAAGCCCTGTGCCACGGCAGTTGCGCGGCATTCGGCTCAGGTGTTTTGCGAGCTGCGGTGGGCCCAGGCCGTGGTGTTCTTTTCAATGTAGCTGAACAGCTCATACATGGCCATGGCCATCACGCCCACCACCACCAGGCCAGAAAAGGCCAAACCCATTTGCATGGCCGAACCGGCTGAGATGAGCAAGTAACCAATGCCTTCGTTGGCGGCGGTCATCTCAGACACGGTGGTGCCGACAAAGGCCAAGGTGATGGCCACTTTGAGCGAACCAAAAAAGTAGGGCATGGAGCGCGGCAGGCCGACCTTGACCAACACGTCCCAGCGCTTGGCCCCCAAAACGCGCAGCACATCTTCGAGCTCGAGCTCCAAGGTGGCCAAGCCGGTGGCGATGTTGACGGTGATCGGGAAAAAGCTGATCAAAAACGCAGTCAGGATGGCGGGGCCAATACCGATGCCGAACCACACCACCAAGATCGGCACAAAGGCCGCTTTGGGTAATGCGTTGAACGCGGTCATCAAGGGGTAAACCGCTGCATAGGCTAAACGCGAGCTGCCAATCACAAAGCCCAGCAAGACGCCGACCACAATGGCAATGCCAAAACCCGTCATCGTGACCCAGTAAGTGCGCCAGGCGTGGGCGGCGATGACATCGCGGTATTCGATGGTTTGCACCGCAATCCGCCAGGGGCTTGGGAAAATAAATTCTGAGACTTGAAAGGCCGAGCACAAGGCCTGCCAAATCAGAATTGTCGCCACCAATAAAATCCAAGGCGACCAGCTTTCAAGTGTTTTTTGTTTCATGGCGGGATCAAGGTGGGGTGACTGCACTCTTTTGGCGCATGGCACCGATATGGCCCCGCAATTCGTGCACGATGTTGGTGAATTCCGGGGTGTAGGTGATTTCAAGGTCACGGGGGCGCGGTAAGTCAATGTCGCGCTTGACCACAAATCGGCCAGGGCTCTTGCTCATCACGTAAACCGTGTCAGCCAGGAAAACCGATTCGCGCAAATCATGGGTAACCAAAATCACGTTGAACTTTTGCGCGGTCCACAGGTCACGCAAAATGCACCACAACTCTTCTCGGGTGAACGCGTCAAGCGCACCAAAAGGCTCGTCGAGCAGCAGCATTTTCGGCTCATGAATCAATGCGCGGCATATGCTGGCGCGTTGTTGCATGCCCCCTGACAGTTGCCAAGGGAACTTCTTCTCGTACCCTGCCAAGCCCACGGTTTGCAGCAACTGGATGGCACGGGCTTCGTACTCGGCCCGTTTTTGTTTGAAGTTGGAGCGAAACGGCTCCACGATTTCGAGCGGCAACAAGACATTGTCAAGCGTGGTGCGCCAAGGGAGCAAAGATGACGCTTGAAACGCCATGCCGCTTATTTTCAGCGGCCCGGTGACCGGCGCGCCATCCACCAGAATGCGGCCTTTGCTGGGCATTTTCAAGCCCGTGGTCAACTTCATGAAGGTGGATTTGCCGCAGCCTGACGGCCCCACAATGGCAATGAACTCGCCTTGTTTGACTTGCAGGTTGATGTCTTCAACGGCGAAATGATTTTCTGCTAACAGCTCGTCGTTGTAGGCGAGCCAGACGTTTTGAAAGTCAACAAAGTTGGGCGATGTCATGCGCAATGCGGCTGTGTTTTGGCTTATTTTTTGGCTGGCTTGGGCAGAATGTCCAGCTCTTTGGTGGTGGGCAGAAAACTGCCGTTCCAGACGGCCTCGGGGTTGACGCGTGACTTGGTGCTGAAGGCATCCGACACTTGTGAGGCCATCAGGCTCAATCGAGGGCCCCTGATCTGGCCGAAACCTTCTTCGCGGGCGCCAGGGCTGTTGATGACCGTGTCAATGGCCAGCTTCATGCGGCGTGTTTCCAACTCGACATTGATGATGCCATCGCGTGCTTTAACGTCATTGATGGCGGCTGCCGGATTGGTGATGACATCCTTGGCACCCTTGGTGAAAGCGGCCAGGAAAGCTTTCACAGCCGCTGGGTTTTCTTTGATCAATTTAGGGGATGCAATGATGGCATTGCCATACAACTTGACGCCGAAGTCAGGGTATTGAAAAATCGTCACGTCTTCTGCTTTGACGCCACGCGCTTCGATGTTCAGCAAGGAGGTGAAGGTAAAACCGGTAATCGCATCCACATCACCACGTACCAACATGGTTTCACGCAGCGGCGGGTCCATGGCGGTCCAAGCGACATTGGAGATCCCGTTTTCTTTGGCAAAAATTGGAAAGGCACGACGCCCCGCATCAAACACGGGCGCACCCAGCTTCTTGCCAGACAAATCAGCCGGTGTCTTGATGCCTGACTTCTTCAGGGACATGACCGATGCAGGGGTGTTGTTGTACACCATCATGACCGCAACGGGCTTGTTGGGCGCATCGGGGTTGTTGGCGTGGAACTCCATCAAGGCGGCCAGGTCGGCAAAGCCCATGTCATAGGCACCAGAGGCCACACGGGTCACCGCGGCGCCAGAGCCGTTGCCGGCATCGACCGTGACGTCCAACTTGGCGTCTTTGAAATAACCCTTGGCCACAGGCGTCAAAAACAAGGCTGCTGGGCCTTCAAAACGCCAGTCCAATTGGAATTTGATCGGAGTGGTCTGGGCATGGACAGTGCCCATGGTGGTCACAAGGGCCAGCATGGCGGTGGCTTTGAGGAAGAAACGTTTGCTCATTTTGAGGCTCCAGTACAAATGAAATCGGGTTGAAAATAGTGATAAAGCAATAACGGTGCCATTATCGGGCAACTGCATTCGGGGCGGCCGCCAATGCGGTCATGTTCAAGATACGACGAACCGTTGCAGCAGGTGTGAGAATATGTGCCGTACCGGCCGCACCCATCAAGACAGGGCCCACCGTCACGCCACCACTGGTGGTGGTTTTCAGCACGTTGTACAAAATGTTGGCCGCATCCAGATTGGGGCAGACCAGCAAATTAGCCGAGCCAGAGAGGGTGCTGTCTTCTAGGTAGGCATTGCGAATTTCAGGCTGCAGAGCTGCGTCGCCGTGCAACTCGCCGTCGCACTCGATGTCCGGGTGTTGCGCCACAAACAGGTCACGGGCCATGCGCATCTTGCGTGCAGAGGCGCGCTTGGAAGAGCCATAGCTCGAGTGCGACAAGAAAGCCACTTTAGGGACCAGGTTAAAGCGCTGCACTTCCAGCGCTGCCATGGCGGCGATCTCGGCCAGTTGTTCTGCGCTCGGGTCTTCGTTGACGTAAGTGTCGGTGATGAAGATGGGGCCTTGGTTGGTCATCAAGGCGTTCACGGCGGCGTAGTTGTTCACGCCAGCTCGTTTGCCCAAAATGCTGTCAATGCGTTCCAGATGGGTCATGTAATTGCCCGTCAGGCCGCAAATTATGGCGTCTGCATCGCCCAAGGACACCATCAAGGAGCCGATGATGGTGTTGGAGCGACGCACTGCCGCCTTGGCCACATCAGGGGTTGCGCCGTTGCGTTTCATCAAATGGTGGTAGTGCTCCCAATATTGGCGAAAGCGAGGGTCGTCTTCGGGATTGACGTTGTGCACGTCCACGCCCAAGCGCATACGCAGGCCCGCTTTTTCGATGCGGGCGGTAATGACGGAGGGGCGTCCGATCAGGATCGGTTGGGCCACTTTTTCATCAATCGCCATCTGCGCTGCACGCAAGGCGCGCTGGTCTTCGCCATCGGCATAGGCGACCCGTGCGAGACCTTTTGGCAAGGCCTTGGCGGCATTGAAAACGGGCTGCATCAAGATGCCGGTTTGCGTCACAAAGCTTTGCAGTTGTTGGCGGTACGCATCCATGTCGGTGATAGGGCGCGTGGCCACACCGGATTCGGCAGCGGCCTGCGCTACGGCCGGCGCGATGCGCAGGATCAAGCGCGAGTCAAAGGGTGTCGGAATAATGTAGTCGCGCCCGAAAGACAATTCCTTGCCCTCGTACGCGCTGGCCACTTCTTCACTGATGTCGGCTTTGGCCAAATCAGCGATCTGTCGCACGCAAGCGAGCTTCATGGCTTCGGTGATTTTGGTTGCACCGCAATCTAATGCACCTCGGAAAATATAGGGGAAACACAAGACATTGTTGACCTGGTTCGGGTAGTCCGAACGGCCCGTGGCAATGATGCAGTCTGGGCGGGCAGCCTTGGCCAACTCAGGCCGGATTTCAGGTTCTGGGTTGGCCAGCGCCAAAATAATCGGGTCCCGGGCCATGGTCTTGATCATGTCCACCGTCATCACGCCCGGGGCAGAGCAGCCCAAGAACACATCGGCGCCGTTGACCGCATCGGCCAGCGTGCGGGCTTCGGTTTGTTGCGCATAACGGGCTTTGGATTCGTCATAGCCGCCGGGGCGGCCTTGGTAAATCACACCTTTGGAGTCGCACACAAAAATATGCTCAACCTTGACACCCAAGCCCAACATCACGTCCAGGCATGCAATAGCAGCAGCACCCGCGCCTGATACAGCGAGCTTGATGTTGGCAATGTCCTTGCCGACCAATTCCAATCCGTTGAGCATGGCTGCGGCTGAAATGATGGCGGTGCCGTGCTGATCGTCATGAAAAACCGGAATGTTCATGCGCTCGCGCAGCTTCTTTTCAATGTAAAAGCATTCGGGGGCCTTGATGTCTTCCAAGTTGATGCCGCCCAGCGTGGGCTCCATGGCGGCAATGATGTCGACTAATTTGTCCGGATCGCGCTCGGCCAGCTCAATGTCGTAGACATCAATGCCCGCAAATTTTTTGAACAAACAAGCTTTGCCTTCCATCACGGGCTTGGCGGCCAGCGGGCCAATGTCTCCCAAACCCAGCACCGCAGTGCCGTTGGTAATGACAGCGACCAAATTGCCACGGGAGGTGTATTCGTGGGCTTTGGACGGGTCGGCTTCAATGTCCAAACAAGGGTAAGCCACACCCGGCGAGTAGGCGAGCGACAAATCGCGTTGATTGGACAAGGGCTTGGTCGGCGTGATCGAAATTTTTCCACGGGTGGGAAAACGATGGTAGTCACGGGCAGCTTCGCGCAAAGCGTGTTCGGCGGGGGAGAGGTTGTCGTTCATTTGATTCGTCAGTCTCTGAAGCAAGGGAGCTGTTAAGCGTAACCTATTTGCGGTTAATTGCCTCTGAGCGGAAACACCTTACAAAGCAAAATAAAACACCCTGACGGGATCGGTTTTTGTGTGCAGTCTGCGTCAATTGCTGCACCGGTATCGCTGCGGCGCCGTGGAAGTCGGGATGCTCGAACGCATGGCGCGTCTCCTCTGAGGTTAGAAAAACAGCAAACGGGTGTGCACTGCACTGTCTCCTAAACTGTATACAATTTTAAAGACGCTGTAATGCGTGGAAACCCTGAGGTTTTAAATCACGCCCTTGGTTTTCAATTCGCGGATGCGTTCACTGGGCAAGTCCAACCATTCTTTCAGGATGTCCTCGGTGCCTTCGCCCAAAACGGGCGGAGGCAGGCGAACCGGCATGCGCTCGCCATCAAAACGGTAGGGTGACGACAGCACCGGCGTAGAACCCGCGACAGGGTGCGACTGCTGCGTGACCAAACCGCCCGCTTTGACGCGGTCTGAATTCAAGGCTTCTAACAAGCCCAGCACTTCGCCGCAGGGAATGCCTGCTGCCGTGAGCTTTTGCAGGAGCATTTGTCTTGGGCGTGCTTTGAGCTCTTTCAGAATTTCAGGCACCAGGATGTCCCGGTGGGTACGGCGGTCCAGATTGGTTGTAAAGCGGGCATCGTTAGCCAAGTCTTCACGGTCAATGACTTCCTTGCAAAAACGGTGAAATTGCGCGTTGTTACCCACCGTGATCACCACCGGGCCGTCCGCAGTTTCAAAGACACCATAGGGCACGATAGAGGGGTGGGCATTGCCGTAGCGGGGCGGGTCCTCGTTCATGACCATGGCTTCGAGGCCGCAGTAAGAGGTGATCATCAGACCGCAATCGAACAAGGCCATTTCAATGTGCCGGCCTTGTTTGGTGTTTTGCCTTTCAAACAAGGCGGCCAAAATGGCCTGCGCGCTGTACATGCCGGTGAACATGTCGACCACGGCCATGCCAAACTTCAAAGGAGCCTGTGTGGCTTCACCGTTGAGAGCCATCAAGCCCGCTTCACCTTGTACCACCAGGTCGTAGCCAGGGCGTTTGGCTTCTTTGCCGGTCCGGTCGTAGCCAGAAATAGAGCAGTAAATGATGTCGGACTTGACTTTGCGTATGTCCTCGAAGCCCAGCCCCAATTTGTCCAGTCCGCCAAACTTGAAATTGTGCAAAACCACGTCGCAGTGCTGGGCCAGATCGCGCACGATTTGCTGACCTTCGGGGGTTTGCAAGTCGACCGTCACCGAACGCTTGTTGCGGTTGACGCTGTTGTAATAAGCCGACTCGGTCTGGCCAATGCGAATGCTCCAATCACGCGTGTCGTCGCCGCGCACGGGATGTTCAATTTTGACGACTTCTGCGCCAAAGTCGCCCAGCACCATGCCACACCAGGGGCCTGCAAAGACACGTGACAAGTCCAGCACGCGAACGCCAGACAGCGGTAATTGAGAAGCAAAAAGTGACATGGTTTGACTGCAATGCGGGTTGAAAACAGGAAAAGAATTTAAGTGCTAACAAGCCATTGCACTGTCGCACATGGCGCAGCTCTGAAATTCCTCAAGTGCCAAGGCCGTCAATCCGCTTGGTCGTCTTGAACCATTGCGCAAAAAGGTACTTGCTGATGGCGTCACTTCAGAGCAGATCGGAAAAGCCAATTCAGCATGGCAGGTTCAGAGTTGCTCTTTCAAATTTTTCTTTTTTGGCAAGGACTTTCAGTCAAATCACAGTGTGATGCAGAGTTTTAATGTGCCGTTTCTGCGATGAATATTTTTTATAAACGATATCCCTCGTGCACTATGGGCCCTGAGAAACTGCGGCTAATTTGATTTAATCGTTGATGCACTAAAAACTTTGGTTATAGTTGAAGACTAACCAATTTTGTATTTTCAGAAATGCTGCATTCTCAACAATTAAAAAACTTGTTCTTATATTTGGTGTATTTTGGTGTGCTGGCTTTCTCTTGCCTAACAAACGCACAGGCCCAAATCACCTTGCGGGTAACCACCATACCCGAGGAGGCGGCTACCGAGCAGGTTCGCAAGTTCACGCCGCTGGCAACTTATTTGGAAAAGCAGTTGGACATGAAGGTGCAATTCACACCTGTGACCGACTATCCCGCTGCGGTGGAGTCGCTGGTGAACAAAAAAGTGGACTTGGTTTGGTTCGGTGGTTTTACCTTTGTCCAGGCCAACATTCGTTCAGGTGGCAAAGTTGTTCCTCTGGCTCAGCGAGAAGAAGACACTAAATTTCAATCGGTTTTCATTGCCAAGACCCAATCTGGTATCAAGAGTTTGGCTGACATGAAGGGCAAGCAAGTCTCTTTTGGTTCCCAAAGCAGCACATCAGGTCATCTCATGCCGCGCAGTTATTTATTGCAAGCCAACATCGATCCTGAAAAAGACTTCAAGCGCATTGCCTACAGCGGTGCCCACGATGCCACCATTGCCTCCGTGGTCAGCGGCAAGGTCGACGCCGCCGCGCTAGACATTACTGTCTGGCAAAAGTTCGTCACCGAAAACAAGGTCAATACACAGGATGTGAATGTGTTCTTCACGACACCGCCCTACTACAACTACAACTGGTCGGTCCATGCCGACATGCCAACTCAACAGCGCGAAAAAATCAAGGCTGCTTTGCTTGCACTGAATCCTGCTAACCCCGAGCATGCCGAAATTCTCAAGCTCAATCGCGCCACCCGTTACGTGCCTACGATGCCTGAAAATTACAAAGGTTTAGAGTCGGCGGCTCGCAGTGCTGGGTTGCTGCAATAAACGGGTCATTTACCCTTGAACATCGAGCTTTCAGACCTTCAGGCCCGCCACCCATCGTCACCTGCGCATGTTCTGCCGACATTAAAAGGGATTAGCTTTCAGCTCGGTGAGGGCGAGCAGCTTGCCATCATTGGCCCTTCGGGTGCCGGAAAGACAAGCTTGCTTCAGGTGCTGGCTTGCGCGCAGCGTCCTACCCATGGCGAGTTGCGTTTAGGGGGGCAAGACCCTTGGCGTTTGTCTACCAGTGACCTTCGCCGTATGCGTGGCCAGTTGTTTCTGGCCCCGCAGGTGCCGCCATTACCGCCGCGCCAACGTGTTGTGACTTCTGTGCTGGCCGGACGTTTGCCTGCCATGAGTTTGGCGGCCAGCTTGCGCTCGCTGTTTTACCCCACCGATATTCCAGCAGCCTACGAAGCGCTGAACCACTTTGACCTGAGTGACAAATTGTTCGACAGGGTAGACCGCCTTTCCGGTGGTGAACGTCAACGCGTGGGATTGGCCCGTGCTTTGCTGTCTCCTGCCAGTCTATGGCTCATCGACGAGCCCTTGTCTGCCCTTGACCCCATGCGCGCTCGCTTGGCCATGACCGCCCTGGTGGGGCTGGCGCGTGAACGGCACATCACCCTGGTTGCCACGCTGCATCAGGTCGACATGGCGCTAACGCACTTTGACCGCATCATTGGATTGCTCAATGGGCAGAAAGTGTTTGACTTGCCATCTGCACAAGTGACCCCCGAGCGACTGGCGCATTTGTACGAACAGCATGAACATGCGTTAGACCGGGATACTTTGGAATCTGAGTTAGAGCAAGACCTACCCCTTTCTGCGCCTGTTGTCATGCACTGCCGTTGAGGCCAGCAGGCCTTGCGCAATTCCCGAGTAGAAATGTCTGCTACCCACTTCCCCCAAGCCCAGCTGGCATCAGCAGCCAAGCTTCGAGACCCAGACTTTTCATCAAGGGTATTTTGGCTGAGCGTGGCCCTGTTGCTTCTTTGGCCACTGTGCGTGGCCACCGAGTTTCGACCCTGGGTGTTGTGGGAACCCGATAACCGAAAAGTGACGCTTGATTTTTTGGCCAGCTTTTGGCCACTGGTGCACAACGCCGAATTCATGCACATGGTAGCCCGTGAAACTTGGCGCACTGTAGCCATGGCCACCGCAGGCGTCACGCTGGCTCTGGTGCTGGCTGTGCCTATGTGCTTGATGGCTACTCGCGTTTTGTCGCTGTCGGCATTGACAGGCCGTATGAACCGTTGGCCTGCTGTGATGCGATGGTGCGTACGCGCTACCTTGATCGTGCTGCGCAGTATTCCCGAACTGGTATGGGCCCTGGTTTTTGTTCGCGTGGTGGGCCTGGGTCCAACGGCGGGTGTATTGGCTATTGCTTTGACTTATGGCGGCATGCTTGGCAAGGTGTATGCCGAAATTCTGGAAAGTGGCGAGAGCCATGCCACCCATTCACTGATGCGCAACGGCAGTGGTCGTTTGCAAGCATTTGTTTATGCGCTGATGCCCACCCACGCTGCCGAGCTGGCTTCCTATACGGTGTATCGTTGGGAGTGTGCCATCCGCTCATCGGTGGTGCTGGGATTTGTGGGCGCCGGGGGGTTGGGCCAACAACTGGACAATTCGATGAAGATGTTCAATGGCGGCGAAGTTGCCACTTTGCTTTTGGTATTCATTGCGCTGGTGGCCCTGGCCGACAGTGTGAGTGCATTGTTGAGAAGGGCTTTGTCATGAAGCGCACAGCAATTACATCGCCATTGTCAAAGGCCTTTCACCGTGAAGCGGCCAACCCGCCTTACAAATTGCCGCCTCCATTATTCAATGCCAGATGCCGAACTTGCTGGTTCGCTGTCGCTTTGCTGTTACTGGTGATGACCAGTTTTGTGTCTTTAGACCTTGATTGGGCGGCCTTTGCGTCATTGGATGCGGGACGCAGCATGTACCGCTTTATGGCGGAGTTTTTTCCACCTGATTTGTCGCCAAAGTTTGTGAGCAAAGTCGTTTCGGCAGCTTGGGAAACACTGGCCATGTCTGCGTTGGGTACCGCCATGGCTGCAGTGCTGGGATTGGCCTTGGCTGTACCCGCCAGCCGGATGTCGAAACAAGACTCGGCTTGGCTGCGCAGTCCTACACGCTGGCTGCTCAATGCCTTGCGGGCTATTCCTGAACTGGTTTGGGCTGCGCTCTTGTTAATTTCTGCAGGTCTAGGACCCATGGCGGGTACCTTGGCGCTGGCCCTTCACACCAGCGGCGTTCTGGGCCGGCTGTTTGCAGAGGCGATGGAAAATGTACCCACCGGTCCTGGAGACGCTATGCGTATTCAAGGTGTAGGACCGCTTCGCGTATTTGTCTACGCCACTTTGCCGCAGGTCTTACCGCAGTTAATGAGTTACACGCTGTACCGCTGGGAAAACAACATTCGTGCAGCCTCCGTATTGGGAGTTGTGGGGGCGGGCGGTTTGGGGCAGATGTTGTCCTTTAACATGGGCCTGTTTCTCATGAACAAAACCGCCACGATTTTGGCTGCGATGCTGCTGATGGTGGCTTGCGTCGATGCTTTGAGCTTTAGTCTCAGGCGGTGGCTCAATAGGTGATTCACAATCCGATTCAAAAAACGCCACGATAAGTTAACCCTGAAGATGCAGTGAGATTTTGATGCAAGTTAAACAGCCCCGATTTTTTGAAATTGACAAAGAAAACAAAGATGCCAATCTTCAAGAACTGAGCCACGGCTTGTTTTCCCCTCAGGCTACGTTGTCCCCAAAGTACTTCTATGATGAGATGGGGTCGGTCTTGTTTGACGCAATTACATTGTTGCCTGAATATTACCCAACCCGTACCGAGTTAGAAATTTTCGTTGACCATGCGAGCGAAATTCATGCGCGATTTCCCAAGCAAGCCACGTGGGTTGACTTGGGTGCGGGCAATTGTCAAAAAGCAGTTCAATTATTCACACACACCATGCCGGCGACCTATGTCGCTGTAGATATTTCAGTTGACTATCTTTCCCATAATCTAAAAGATTTGCAAGCCAAATTCGCGGGAATCAATGTGGTCGGTGTGGCTATGGACTTTTCAAATTCACTGACATTTCCAGAAGAGTTGCAAAAACAGCTGACGGCAGAACCCCTGCTTGCACTGTACCTTGGCTCCAGTTTGGGTAACTTCAATCCCACTGAGGCCTTGCACTTTTTGCAAAGAGTCGCCTCCCTTTGCAAAATGGGCCAGCCGGGGTCAGGACTCATCATTGGAATAGATCTTGTTAAAGACCCAAGCACGCTTGAGCGCGCTTACGCAGATGACTTGGGTGTTACGGCCGCCTTTAATTTGAACGTTCTCAGGCGTGTCAATAGCTTATTGGGTTCAGATTTTGATGTGCGCGATTGGCAGCACAGCGCACGTTTTAATGTGCCAGAGTCGCGCGTTGAAATGCACTTGCAAGCCAAGCGAAAACTGGCTGTGAATTGGCATGGGCAGCAACGTCTTTTCAAGCAAGACGAAACCATCCATACCGAAAATTCTTACAAATGGACAATTGAAAAGTTTACAACGCAATTACACACATCAGGCTTTTCAAACATCCGGCATTGGACCGATGAAAAATCGCACTACGCTTTGTTTTGGGCCAGTTAGAGTGAAGCCATTTGGGGTGGCTTAAATTCAAAGCAAGCAGGTTCTGAAGCCTGAATAAATGTCATCGCGTTCAGGGGTGAAGAAATTTCGATAATTCACATGTCGCAAAACAGAATGGGTGAAGTGCGATGCACCTCTCAGCACTTTATGTGTGCCGAACCATGGCGCTGAATATTCGGTGTAAGGGTGTGTCACAAAGCCTTCATAGGGTGCAAACGTGTCTTGCGTCCATTCCCAAACACGACCCCACTCAAAGTTGGTGATTGTTTGAGCGGCACAATCCCACTCGGCTTCTGAAGGCAAGCGGCATTTGGCCCAGGCACAGTAGGCTTGGGCATCTGCCCACGACAGGTGAACTGCCGGGGCGGCCTTGTTCAAAGGCAGCCAACTGCCAAATACTTCTGTTTCGAAATCAGTGCCTGTTTGTCGAATGTAATTTGGGATCCGGTGGCCCGTAGAATTTACAAAATCTAAATATTGTGCCCAGTTGACAGGCCGAAGCGAGATTTCAAAGTCTTGAATTGAGCAAGTTTTTTCAGTCAGTTCATTGTCAAAGCAAAAAAGTCTTTCTTCCATTGCTGCGTTGGAAGAGGCATCCTTTGATTTGTCATTCAAATCAAAATTTGTATGCTTAGATCCGAGTTGCCAAGCTTGTGATGGCACACGTGCTGTTCTGTATTCGGCACTTTGTTCCTGAAATTGGGGTCTTGACACTTGGACATTTTCAGCATTCGCAGTGTCTTGCTGCCAAAGTGATTTGAAGGGGAGTCCCAGTGATTGCGCCATGTAGGCGCTTGCCTCCAGGTGCATGGCTTCATGCTGCAGCACCAGCCAATAGAAATAAAGTGCGGGGCTGTGCTCGGTTTCATGGTGCAAAAGCTCAAGTGTTTGAGCCAAGGTTTGCGCAGCGTATGCGAGGCACTTTTGGAGCGTTAAAAGTTTCAATTCCCAGCGCGTAGAGTGAGCACGCTTGGCACTGTCAAACCACACATCAGCTTCAGTTAGAAGGGACGCTTTGCGTGGATGTGAAAGATCACAGGCAAGGCCTCGTGAGCGCTGTAGATTGCGAGCAATCCAAAATTCTTGAAACCATGCAATGTGACCCAGCTCCCAGACGGGCGGATTCAAGCCCGTTTTAAAGGGCACAGTCAGTTTATCCGCACTCAAATAGCATTCAAAAGAATTAAGTGTGTGGCCTCGAAGTTCTTGAAGAGCCTTTGACAATGACTGGATATTTACTTGACGCATAGATTGCTTTCGTCCTTTTAGTTATCCTAGGCGACTCATATGAACCCATCTCCAAATCCTAAGTTGCTTCAAAAAAAGCCTCTTAAATCAGAATTGGCCAGCCCCAAATCAGTAAAAAAAACAGTTGTTATTGTAAGTCCTGCCCTGGCCAGCGCGAACAACGGTAATTGGCAGACAGCCAAACGTTACCGTCAATTCTTGAAGCCCCATTTTCGGGTGCGACTGGTGAGCGAATGGGACGGCTCAAAATCAGATGATGTTTTACTTGCTTTGCATGCGCGTCGAAGTTTTTCGTCGATCGCGGCCTGGCACGCATTGCATGGCGCCAACGGTTTGGTGGTGGTACTCACGGGCACTGATTTGTACCGTGATATCCAACACAATCCACAGGCGCAACAGTCACTAGAATTTGCCTCTCGTCTGGTGGTTTTGCAGTCCATGGGGCTTGATGAATTGCCTGCGCCATTCAGGGCTAAAACTGCGGTACTTCTGCAGTCAACCACTCCCCGAGTTAGCTTGTCTAAATCAACGCGTCGTGCACGGGTTGTGATGGTGGGCCATCTTCGTGAGGAGAAATCTCCGCGCACATTATTTGAAGCAGCAGTCCTGCTCGCGCAGCACCTCGATATTCACATACAGCATATTGGCGCAGAGCATGACCAACTGCTTGCCAGCATGGCGCACCAAACCGCGGCGCTTTACCCCCAATATCAGTTCACGGGTGCATTAAGCTATCCAGAGACTCGCCGTCAAATTCAGCGTTCTCACGTACTGGTTCATACCAGCGTGATGGAAGGTGGTGCACACGTGTTGATGGAGGCTATTTGCAGTGGCGTTCCTGTGATTGCGTCGCGTATTCCAGGCAATATGGGTATGCTAGGCGAAGACTATGCAGGTCTGTTTCCAGTGGGTGATGCGAAGGCGCTGGCTGATATGCTGATTCGTTTTCGGCATGATTCCGATTTTGAACAGCTGTTGAAAATGCAATGCGCCCTTAGAGCGCCTTTATTTTCGGCTGAGCATGAGTGCAAAGGCTTGCTTACAATCGTTGATAAAGTCATTTTTGCTCGGCAATTATCTTGATTTTTTCATTCCATACTGTTCCTTCTTTTCGCATCAATTAAATATTATGAATCCCTCTGAACCCCGTTTGACCTCTCTCTCGCACGGAGGAGGCTGTGGTTGCAAAATTGCGCCTGCTGTTTTGTCCGAAATTCTAAAAGGCACTTTGCAGATGCCTATCCCCAAAGAATTGATGGTGGGAATCGCGACAGCGGATGACGCAGCGGTTTACAAACTGAACGATCACCAAGCCTTGATTGCCACCACAGATTTCTTCATGCCCATCGTTGACGACCCTCACGATTTTGGCCGCATTGCGGCTACCAACGCCATCAGCGACGTGTATGCCATGGGTGGGAAACCCATCTTGGCTTTGGCCTTGGTCGGCATGCCAATCAACGTACTGTCAACAGACACCATCGGAAAAATTCTTGCAGGAGGTGCTTCTGTATGCAACACAGCGGGCATCCCCATTGCTGGCGGGCACACGATTGATTCAGTTGAACCTATCTACGGTCTGGTTGTTCTGGGGTTGGTTCATCCAGATCGAGTCAAACGAAATGACGGCGCGCGCGTTGGCGATGTGATGGTACTGGGCAAGCCAATTGGCGTTGGCGTTTTATCTGCTGCACTCAAAAAAGAAGTTCTTGATGCAGCAGGTTATGAATCACTGATCGCCAACGCCACCAAGCTCAACACCCCAGGACCCGAGTTGGCTGAGTTAGCCGGTGTGCACGCTTTGACAGATGTGACTGGTTTTGGCTTGGCGGGTCATGTCCTTGAAATTGCGCGAGGTGCTCACTTAACTGCCCACATCAAGTGGGCCGATGTACCCTTGTTACCCAACGTGTCAGCCTTGATAAAAGATGGAAATATCACGGGTGCCTCAGCTCGAAACTGGGAAGGCTATGGTCAGGAAATTAGCCTTGATAGCGGTTTACCCTCTGATTGCCAAGCCCTTTTGTCAGACCCTCAAACCAGTGGTGGCTTGTTGGTCTGTTGTTCAGCTGAAACAGTTCCTGCGGTACTTGCTATTTTCAGTCGTCACGGGTTTGATGATGCAGCCATAGTGGGCCATATCGGTGAATTAGAAAAGTCACGCTTGATCGTCAAATAATATGTGAGTTGGCCCTGTCGCATTGTTTATCTTCAAGTCATTTTTTTTCTGATGACTTCCAAAACTGTCCATCCCATAGCGGTGTTCAGCTGTTCACCCAGCTGCATTTGATAAACCATGCGAAACATCTTTAATTTATGGCTGTTTTGAGTTTGCTTTCTGTGGGACATGCCTATTTGTCTGGGGAGTGGCTGTTTCAAGGCCTCAACTTTGATCTTGCGCAGGGCGAGCATGTGGCGATCCAAGGCGCATCGGGCTGTGGCAAGTCCACCTTGCTCAACATCATGGCGGGCCTGGAAGTGCCTACCAGCGGCGAGGTCTGTTGGTCTGGTCATAACACCTCGGCTTGGTCAGCCGAACGGCGGCGGTCTTGCCGTCAGTCTGAGATGGGTTTTGTTTTTCAAGCGTTTCACTTGTTACCGCACCTGTCTGCGTTGCAAAACGTCATGGTGCCTTGTTTGTTGGGTGGGCAATCTGGGCAAGCCTGTGCTTTCGCCGCACGGTCACTGCTGTGCGACCTAGGGATGCAAAAACGCCTGGACGCGAAGCCGGCAAGTCTGTCGGGTGGCGAGCAACAACGCGTGGCCTTGGCGCGTGCCTTGGTGCATCACCCTAAAGTGGTGTTTGCGGATGAGCCCACAGGAAATCTGGACACCACGACGGCGGCCAAAACCTTGGCCTTGTTGATCGATTTGTGTACGGCCGGGCAGACCAGCCTGGTTGTGGTCACTCACTCTGACGATGCTGCGCGGTCCATGGGCAGAACTTTGCGGTTAACTCCCGAGGGCTTGCTTTGCTGAGCTTGAAGGGGCATCAGCTGCTGTTTGTCTGGCTGCTCAAAGGCGTCTCGGTTCAAGCGCGGGTCAGGTGGTGCGTTGCACTCACCATGGTGGCCATCGGGGTGATGCTGGCAGTGGCCATTCACACCGTCAACCACTCGGCACTGGCCTCCTTCGGGCAGGCTTTAGACACGGTGAATGGCCAGGCTTCGGCCCAGTTGGTGGCACCCTTGGGGGACATTGATGACAGCCAGATTGATGTCTGGGACAGCCGCCGAGCTGACTTGGGTATACGCAGCATAAGCCCGGTGCTGGTTGTTCGGACCGACCGCTTGACTGTGCTGGGCCTGGATTTTTTCAAGGCTGCTTTTGTTTCTGCCTCCTTGATGCCCAGCGCGGCGGATGGTGTCACAGATATTTTCAATGCCAAGGCCTTGTTTTTATCCGCTTCGGCCTTCAACGCCTTGAATGTGCGGGTGGGCGACAGCATCGTTTTGCAGCACGGGCCTGAATCTGTTTCCTTGGTCGTGGCGGGTGAAGTGCCTGGCGCGGCTTCGCAGGTCATTGGCGTGATGGACATTGGCAGCGCGCAATGGGCGTTCAATCGGATTGGCGTGGTGTCACGCTTAGACCTCCGCTTTGAAGACGGGCAAACCCCACAAGGCCTGCGCGCCGCATTGCAAGCCCAGTCCGAAACCCTTCAGGTGGTGGCTATGCAAGACCGTGACCGCCGCATGTCATTGCTCTCGCGGGCTTACCGTGTCAACCTTTCCGTGCTCGCCATGGTGGCTTTATTGACGGGGGGTTTTTTGCTGTCCACAGCGGTCAATTTGTCGATTGTTCGCCAGCGCTCGGAGCTGGCCTTGCTGGGGGTATTGGGTGCGAGCCAGACTTGGCTGCGCCGTTTCGTCTGGGCACAGGGTGGTTTGATTGGCGCCTTGGGCGGCATGCTGGGAGTGGGTATGGGCCTGTTGCTTGCGGCTGTTTTGATGCACTGGTTTGGCGGTGACCTGGGCGGCAATTATTTTGCCAAAAGCCAGACGCAGCTGGTCATTGACTGGCTGGCGATGGCTGTTTTGGCTTTGGCAGCAACGCTGATGGGCCTGGCTTCAGCGTGGCTGCCTTTGTTGCAAATCAATTGGCGTCAACCCATGGCGGTTTTGCGTGCGGGCCAAGCAGAAACACTGCTGTTCACCAAGCCCACGCTGAAATGGAGCTTGATGGCTGTGAGCCTTTCAATGGGTTTGCTGCTGCTGCCCACTTTGGACGAATTACCGTGGGCTGCTTATGGGTCGATTGCCGCTTTGCTGTGTGCGGGACTGCTGGCCATGCCATGGGTGTTGGCCCAACTTTGGGGAGGACTGTCTCGCGCGCTGATGCATTCGCACGCGCTTGTGCATTCGCGTGTACCGGCTGTTTGCCGGTTGGCTGTTTGGCGGCTGGCGCAGGCACCGGCAGCGGCCACGCCTTTGATCACGGGAACGGTTGCAGCGTTTTCCCTCACGGTAGCGATGATGCTGATGGTCAGCAGCTTTCGCACTTCGGTTTCAGATTGGTTGGGCATGGTGTTGCCAGCCGACCTTTACACCAGCAGCCAAGCCATGGCGGACCAGCCCGGGTTTGATGCCAAGGTGCAAGCGCTGATCGCCGCTGTGCCTCAAGTCCAGAGAGTGGAAACCAGCCGCCAAAGAAGCCTGCGCTTAGCGCATGACCGTCCTGAGGTGATGTTGGTCGCCAAGCCTTTGAATTTACAGGACCCCATGCAGTCTGTGGCTTTGGTAGGCTTAGCGAGGTTACCTCCTGAGGATGGGCAAAACAGGTTGACGGTGTTCGGCTCTGAGGCCATGGCGGATGTGTACGGCTGGCGTGCCGGCCAAGAGGCCTCATTGCCATTGACCGCTCAAGGCGAACAAAGGGTGTGGGTCGGTGGTCTGTTCAGAGACTACGGTCGACAACATGGCACGGTGGTGATGTCGACCCCCGACTACGAGCGACTGACCGGTGACCGCTCTCGCTCCAGTGTTTCAGTCTGGGTGGTCAACGGCGCGGACCCCGCCCAAGTCATGGCGCAGATTCAAGCCCGAGTTCAAGCCCAAATGCCTGAGCTGGCGCAGCTGAAATGGATCAGTGCCAGCGATGTAAGGCAGCTATCGCTGCAAATTTTTGACCGCAGCTTTGCAATGACTTACGCACTCGAAGCGGCTGCCTTGTTTGTTGCGCTTTTTTCAGTGGCCGCTGGCGTCACGGGTCAGTTGATTTTGCGCCGCCGTGAATTTGGTGTGCTGGCGCATTTGGGTATGTCGGAGCAAGACCGTTGGCGCTTGGTGTCTTTGGAGGTGGGTTTGTTGTTGGTGGTGGCGGTTGTATGGGCAACTTTTTTGGGGGTGTTGATGAGCCAGATCTTGATTCACAAAGTCAACCCAGAGTCTTTTCACTGGACCATGAGCACCCATTTCGCCGTGGGGCAATGGGCCCTGATCAGTGGCTTGTTGTTGGCGATTGGTGTGCTGACGGCGCGCTGGGCGGCACGCCAAGGCCTTGACCCGAGGCGCTTGGCTGAAAGCCTGCGAGCTGATTGGTAAACCCGATGACGCCTCGCCGCAACGTCATGAAAACAGCCGCTTTGTGGCTGGCCGGACTGTCGCCGTGTCAGTCTGTTTTGGCGGCCACTGACAGCGCGTTTTACCCCCAAGTTAAGCCTCGTCGTTTGGTCTTTCCCAAAGACTACGGCGCGCACCCTGCATACCGCACAGAGTGGTGGTACCTCACGGGGTGGTTGGGGCAAGGGCCCTCGGCCATTGGATTTCAACTGACTTTTTTTCGCAGTCGAACCCAACATGCGATCGAAAACCCCAGCCGACTGGCACCCCAACAGTTGCTTTTTGCGCACGCCGCGTTGGCCATAGCAAAGCAGGATGTTTTCTTGCATGCCAACCGTGCCGGACGCCTCAGCGGTACATCCTTGCGTGCTGAAACGGCAGACACGAACTTGCAGTTTGAAGATTGGCATTTGCGCCGTGTGCAACGCGCATCGGCCGAAGTCTACGAGGGGCATTTTTCAGGTGAGGGCTTTGCCCTTTCATTTGAAGCCAGCACCCAGCAACCTGTCATTTTGCGTGGGCAAGGCGGTTTGTCGCAAAAAGGCCCTCAAGCCAAGCATGCGAGCCACTACTACAGTCGCGCGCCTTTGCGGGTGAGTGCCAGTCTGCAGTTGAGCAAGCAAACGCAATTGCTTGAGGGTCAAGCGTGGCTTGATCATGAATGGTCCAGTCAACTTTTAATGCCTGGGGCCGTGGGTTGGGACTGGTTAGGTATCAATTTACTAGACGGCGGCACGCTGATGGCCTTTCAAATCCGCAACAACAAATCAGAGCCGCTTTACGCGCATATCGATGCGCGTGATCGCCAGGGTCTGCCCGCCAAAGGCTGGAGTGGGCTGAGGTGGCAAGCGCGGGGAAGCTGGCGCGCTAAGTCATTGATTGAGTACCCGATACCCATGGACTTGGTGGTGGGCAACCAAAATTTCCGCCTTGTGCCGTTGATACTCGGGCAAGAGGTAGACGCGCGGACCAGCACCGGCGGCTTTTACTGGGAGGGTGCGGTCAGTCTGATGCAAGAAGAACGCTTGCTTGGCCATGGGTATCTGGAGCTGACCGGATACGGTGCGCCTTTGCGCATTTGACACTCACCAGGCCGCCTGAGTTGACGGCGTGGCGGATTCAGCCCAGCACATCCAGCAGTGTGCGTGCGACCACTTTGGTCGCGCGTCGCACGTCCTCCAGTTGCACATGTTCGTCTGAGCGTTTGGCATTGGATTCGCGAACGGTGCGGGGGCCCGCGCCGTAGATCACGCCAGGGATGCCGCGCTCTGCATAAAGGCGAACGTCGGTATAAAGGGGAGTGCCCACCGCAGGAATGGCTTCGCCGAAGACGGCCAGGCCATGCTTTTGGATCGCATCGACCAAGGCTTGATTGCCCGCTAGCGGTTTCAAGGCGTTGGCCAGCAGTATGCGTTTGATCTCCACCTTGAGTTGCTTCCCGCCGCGCGGCGGGTTGAAGCTGGCGGCGGCATCGGCAATGGTTTGGCGGATGGACGTTTCGACCTCCACAGGGTTTTCTTCGGGGATCATCCTGCGATCGAGTTTGAAGACGACTTTTCCGGGTACCACATTGGTGTTGGTGCCGCCGATGATTTGACCCACGTTGAGGTAAGGGTGACTGATGCCTTCGACTTTCGATGTGACCTGCAGGTACTGCGTGTTCAGTGCGAGCAAGGCATTCAGGATGTGCACTGCGCCTTGCAGTGCGTCGGTGCCGCTGTCCGGAATGGCAGCGTGCGCCATCTCGCCGTGGACGCTTACTTCCATTTGCAGGCAGCCATTGTGTGCGGTCACCACCTGGTAGCTGAAGCCTGCGGCAATCATCAAATCCGGCTGGGTTAAACCCTGGGCCAACAGCCAGCCTGGGCCCATTTCGCCGCCAAACTCTTCGTCGTAGGTGAAGTGCAGTTCCACGCCGCCATGCAGTTTCAGGCCCAGCGATTCAAGCGCTCGTGTGGCAAAGGTGAAGGTGGAAAAGTCTGACTTGCTCACCGCTGTGGCACGACCGAACATCGCACCGTTGTGGATTTCGCCGGCGTAGGGGGGGTGCGCCCAGCCTTCACCGGGTGGTACCACATCGCCATGCGCGTTGAGCGCAATGGTTTTGCCTTCGCCGTACTTTCTGCGCACGATCAGGTTGGTGATCGTTTCCAGGCCATAGGCTTTGACTTCGTCTTCGGGTATGGCGTATTTTTCTGCTGTCAAGCCCATAGCTTTGAGCAGCTCGGCGGTGCGCTCGGCGTGCGGGGCGTTGTTGCCGGGTGGTGTGTCGGTTGGCACCTGCACCAGCGATTGCAAGAACTGGACTTGCTCGTCAAAGTGTGCGTCGATCCAGCTGTCGAGTTGTGCGTAGTGAGGTGCAAAGTGGGTGGCAAAGTGGGGGGCGGGCACAGTCATTGTGTTTCTTGTTCCAGTTGCTGCAAAACATGTGAGAAAGCGTC
>CAMDKK010000014.1 GCA_945901045.1 Limnohabitans sp. Rim8 | reverse complement strand
AACATTTATCAAAGAATCGTTTCAAGAAGAATTGTTTTTAGCCCAAGTGTACGACCCCCAATCAAGCAACGTAATTAATGGACGCATTGAGAAATTAGCGTTTAGTTCTGTATCTCCAGCCAACTGGGAAATTACAATGAATGTAAGTTCTAACAATTCACCTGGTTATCAAGTTGCTGTCAAATACAACTACGATACAAGTTTCGATGCTTGGTCTGCATGTAAAAATGTTGCAGATGCTTTTTCACCTGCTGTGCAAGAATTGCTTCGACAAGTTGTATCAAGCCCTCAGTTCACTCAACTCGTAAAATAAACTAACTAAAAGACTAGCAATGAAAAACACAATCAAACTCATACTCGCAACTGCCAGTGTCGCGTTGCTCGCAGCGTGTGGCGGTGGCGGTGGTTCGCAATCCACTGGAACAGAGAACAATCCATTATCTAAATATGCTGGCACTTTTTCTGGATGCGATGGCTATCACAAAAGAACTACAACGATATTCAGCACTGTAGGTTCCACGCAGTTGACGATGAGTGTACAAATGGATGTTTATGAAAATGCATCGTGCACAGGTGCGAGTTTAGGTACTCTGCGAATGCCAGCTTCAATATTAGCTACATTTTTGAGTTCATCTGCTGCAACAGTGACTGGCATAACTTCATCTTCTCAATTATTAACAATTGATAAGATTAACGTTACCGCGCCAGCATCCACATCTACATTGACTGGTTCGGGAGTTATTGGGCGTTGTGTGTATTACACAAATGGAAATTTGTGTTTTGATACACTAATTAACTCAGCGACCGATGCAAATGCAGGTTTTTATTTGAGCGGAAACACGATTTACACATTAACGGTGAACGGTGGAACATATAAGGCAGACGATACCGCTCTAATCAGAATAAATTAGACAAAATTCGTAAAGCAAATGATTCATTGATATATTAAATTTATAGCGGAGTAGACAATGGCGTACACATAATCAGCAAGCGATCAACTTGCAGCAACGATCAAAGCAGCGGAAGATGCTGCGTGGCGAAGTTAACATCCACACATTGAGCAAGCAGATGGGTAACTCGGCAGCAATGATTGAGCGACATTACAGCAAGCTCACTGCAACGATGGCGGCAGATAGGCTGGCTTGAGTAAGATTTGCCTGTTGTTTAACGAACAAATGTGATACATTAAATGATAATTTTTACAAAGGAAAATAAATGTTTGAAACAATTAAAAAAAGTTGCCGCATTAGGTGCGCTGGCTTTATTGACTGCTTGTGGTGGTGGTGGGGATAGTTCATCTGGGTACGGCTCAGGAGAAAATATTACCTACATTACAGTGAATGGATTGAAATGGTCTTCACCAAGTTCCGCAACATACATATATAAACAACCAATGGTTTCCACATTAGAGCTTGATGCAAACGCTTACTGCTCCCAATCAACAAGCACAAATGGTGGTCCACAAATCCCAACAAATTTCAACAAAGAAGATGGATGGAGTATTCCAAGTGAAACACAGCTACGTGCACTACGTGCAGTAATGCCTGCACCAACTAATTGGCAAATGGTTGATTTGTGGGTTCAGCCGCTCTCAACATCGCAGTGGTTTACGGTGTATACCAGGTATATCAACTTTGCAACTGGAGGTTTAACATTACCATCTGCTGATATGAAAGCACATGTGACATGTATAAAACCGATTTAAACTGTTGAACTTAATTCAATTGATTGGAGTAATGCCATGAGTACAGCACAACAACGACTTGAAGAAATCGCAGCACAAGAAAAAGCACTTGCTGAAGAAAAAGCAAAATTGCTGGCAGCGTCAAAAGTTGCTGACTTGGAAACAGTGAAAAAGTTGTGCAAGCAACACAATTTCACAGCAACTCAACTGCGTGGCTCGTTAAAGAGCAAAGGCAAGAAAAAAGTCGAGGATGATGCTACTGCAACAAAGCCAGCAGTAAAAAAAGCACCTGCGAAAAAAGCAGCTAAATCCAAGTAAAACCTACTTGATGTAAAACGAGCAGCGTGGGCTAATAACTCACGCTATTTTTTTATGCCGAAACTTGATGGAACACATATCTTAGAGCGTTTGCGTGAGCGACTTGAAGACTTGCGGCAAGGAAAAGAAGTTGCTGCAAGAGATTTTCGAGCATTACTGACAGAAGAACAAGAAGCAGCAATGGATGCGGCATGGGCAGAGCAGCAAGCGTTAAGAAAAAAGAAACGAGCAAGGACAAACGAAGAAGAGGTGGCGTTTGGTTGGAAGACGAAACGCGAAATACATATTGAAACGTATGAACAAGCCTTGGTGCAAGCAGATGATGGAATGCTTGAGACATTCGAGCAACTACAGCGTGATGCAAAAGTGCGACAAGCACGGATTTACATGAAGTCATACAGCAAAGCAATAGATGCAGGGAAAACAGAAGAAGTTGCCGAGAGCCTTGCTAACAATGACTTGACACGAGCAGGACTTAATAGGATTGACGGACAAAGGGTTGGGTTTCAAAGCAAACGCGATAGGGAAGTTTGGGAAATGGAACAGAAAATACTTGGACGCATACGAAGTGAAATGACTCCCGAAGAACTTGAGCAACTTGATTTGGCAGAAGAGCACGAAAAAGCACTGCGTGAAAGGGGTAAAAAACTGGGTAGGTAGGCTGTAGGCCGCTTGGGTTTTGGCTTGGCAGGCTTTGGGCTGGATAATAGGGTATGGTTTATTAAAAAGCATGTTTTTTGTCAATGCGTGTAAGTTGCTGTGAAAAACCGTGCTTTTTGCTAAACCTATAGCAACTAGAGTGATTGGAACAACAATGACAACAGCAACACGCATAGCAAAACAGACAGCCAAAACCTACCAAAGCGTTTTGCTTGTGCGCGAAAGAGCGAAAGATAAGTTGAATGCTTTGCTTGCGTCCCAAGTCGCTTATGCATTGTTTGATAATGACGAAACGCATCCCTATTACACACAAGTAAAAAATGCTGAAAGTTTTGTTAATAGATTTGAAGAACTTGCGAGCTTGGTGCTTGGAGTAGATGCTGGTAATGGGACTATTGCTCTGGAGTTGGACAAGATGCAAGCAACGCTGATAGTGAATGACAAGGACATAGACGAAGGAATTGAAGCGTTGCGTGCGCTACCAAAAGAAAGCCAACGCAAAATACAAGCATTGAAACTTGGAGAACAAGTGGCAGGTGTTTATGAAAGTGCGATTTGGATGTGGAGTTTTTGCGATTTGAAGGCAACGAAAGCACAACTTGAAAAACTACACGAGAAAAAACACATAAAGCGACACTTGGAAGTGCCCTACTGAAACATAAATGCCGAATGTCGTAATGCTGTTAAAGATGTGAAGAAGTTGACGATAATGGTGCTGAACTTGACGATTAAAGATAAGAGTGTGCGATTGCAGTTGGATGCAAAGCGTGCTGCCAATCCGAATCAGTTGTTGGATATTTTGCTTGCATTGAAATAAAAATAAGCAAGATCAAACCAACTCAACTGCACGCCGTTTTACATCATCATTGACGATGATGTAGCGTTGAGTGGTTGCAATGCTCTTATGTCCTGCAAGTGATGCAAGAACGAACACCGAAACACCTTGACTTGCAAGACTTGTTAAAAATGTCTTGCGTCCAGAATGCGAACTGGCGTTGCTAATGCCAGCCTTGCGATACAAGAAGTGAAAGTGCTGTGCAAGTGTATTGGGTGAGAAGTGGCAGCGTGGTCCGCGGTGTGTGGGGAACAATGGAAATGCAGCGTCCTTGTGAATCCTTGTTGCGATGTAATCCGTCAATTCCTGCTGCAGCCTGCTGTTGAGGTAAATGGTGCGAGCATGTTGGTGTTTGACGCGATGTGCTGCTAGGAAAACCTCGCCGCGAACACTGCCGCTTTTGTCAAGCACATCCCCAAGTGTAAGTCCTGCAACTTCGCCCACACGCAAACCTGCGGCAACTGTCATCATCATCATTGCTCTGTTGCGTTGAGCGTTGGGTTGAGTTGCTGTGTAAGCGAGGACTGATTGGAGTTCTGCCGCTGTGAGTGATTTTGCTGTTGCCATAATGTGCTCCTAATAATTTGCGTGAATTAAGTATGTTGTCTTTGGTGTTGGTTGGACAAGTGAAACCCGACAAGTTGGCGGTGTATTAGTGATTTGTTGAAAATCAATAGGTTGCGTTACCGTCCAAGCAGTTTGTGTATTCTGTTATGTCGAAGTATTTACACGGATTCGTGGCAGAACTGCGACGAAACGAACAGAACGCTTAAAACACGCTACAAGCAGCGTCTAGGTAGCGTCAGCATCGTAGCGAGCACGACATAGAAAATAATTGCGTGTAGGGCTGATTTGATGTGTTGCTGTGTGCTGCAGCCAAAATCTCATCAGTAATACCTAAAAAATTGGGCTGCAATTTCTGCGTGGTGTTGAGATCTCGGGTGTTGGTGATTTTCTCTAACACCCCATAGAACAAGTGTGGGGTCATTGGGAAGTATTGGTTTTAAGATAGTTGGGTTAAGTGTGATGCAAACTGCGTTTGCATGTGTTTCGCTTTCGCTCACACCGTTTGCTCCGCAGTTTATTTTTTCTTTTGGTAGATTCAATCCACACCGAGCCAACACAAGGCTCGATGTGAATAAAAATCTTTTGGTGAGTTCTTTACCACAGCACTTCAGCACAACCAAATCGGTAAGGGCGGTTTCGCGGTCTCCTTTTATGTGCTGCTGTTATTGAAACGCAACATCTGCGATAGCCGAAGTGCCAACAGTCGCAGGGTTCGCAAGTTGCAGTGTAGGCAGGGCTTGCTCGTGATGCACAGGTAATGACTGTCATCTTTGTGCCGTTGTGTGTGCTTTGTCTGTAATAGGTGGCAAACCATAACATCACTTGTGTAAGTGATTTCGACAAATCTTTGCTACCGCTCAAATCATCCTTCCCTGAGACACCGTTGTCCAGTTGCTGGGCGTCATAGCAAATGAGTGACGCTGCTCGTTATCGGTAGTAATAAATGGCAGCACAGAGACTGTGATTCGCTCTGCCTGTCAGTTTTATTTAGCAACGACCTAATAAAAGGCTGCTAAAACTGAATGAATGTTAGGTGCATGTGGCAGATTGACACGAGTTGGAATAATTCCGGTTGTCCAAGTGTTCGGTCTGAAAATAAAGTTGCGTTATTGCTACACAGAAAGGACAACGCAATGACAGGACTTACAGGATTGAAATTGACAGCGGCACAAAAGCCAACGCAGATGCCGCCCGTTCAGCAACGTCGCAACAAATTGGCAAAACGTCTGTGGGAACAGATGGAACTGGCAAAAGCACAGCAAGCGGGAACACATTACGCACCCATAAAGTTCCGCAGCGTAAAAGATGAGACTACAGGCTTACGAAAGCAAGTGGAAATGAACAAGCGGGTGAAGGCTTGGTGGTTTGTTGCTGACAATGGAAAGTTGAGTTTGTCAGTGCGTTATGGGACGAAGGTGCTGGAATTGGCAAAGGGTAAGTTTGCTGTAGAGGTAGGCACGGACAAAGATTTGGTGAGTGTGTTGGAAGTGATTAAAACGGTTGTGTTGGCGGGTGAGTTGGACACGGCTATTGAGAACGCTGCTAACAAATTACGCGACGGATTTAGGGGCTGAGCTATGGGGTGGCTGAGGGTATGGGCTAGGGTGTAGGGGTATGGTTTTTTGAAAAGCATGGTTTTTGTCACGCTGTATAAGGTGCGTGAAAAACCGTGCTGATACATAAACAGGGCATGCGTAAATACAAGATGCGTATTGCTGAACTTACCTTAAAACCCATTAAAACCAAACCGCCTATGACACTACCGCAAGCACGAATACAGGGGCTAAAGCAGGGGGTGGATAGAAGCCGGCAGCAACTGAAGCAAGAACAAGAAAGACAGCGGCAACAGCGTGAAAACGAACGCAAGCAGAAGCAATTGCGACAACGCTAAATGTCAGCGTGTTGCTGTGCTAGGCAGCGTCTTGAGTCGCTATTGCTAATTGAAATTCTGTAAAAAGACGTTGAAATAGCGGTATCTAACGTGAAATATGTAGTGTTTATAAAATGAAGGTAAGACGCATGACAGGTATAGTTAAAATACCATTCGAAAAGTGCAGCACGTTTGCAGCGAAACGCACAATGACAGAACGCACACACCAATTTTTTGTGACGCTGAAAAACCGTAGTAAAACATTAAGAAGTTTAGACAGCATCAACACTTTTAATCCGTTTGTCGTGGGTTCGACCCCCGCTGGTCCCACCAAAGTCAAGTGAAATCACCCTGTTCGAAAGTTCAGGGTGATTTTTTTTGCGCCACCATTCAAGCGGTTGTGGTGTTCGATTCGATGTGTTGAATCTGCTCAGACAAGTCAAGCCACTTGATTTCCAAATCTTCCAACTCTGAGTTAACTGTTCCCAGATCTTTGCTGGCTTGAACGATCTCTTGGGTGGCCATGGGCGCAACCAATTTGTGTTCTAGCGCCATTTTTTGGATCTGCAATTGGCTCATTCGCTCTTCAATTTGGGCCAAATTTTTCTTGAAGGGCTTGGCTTGTGCGGCAAGTTGTTGCTTGCGTTGAGGTGCCAATTCGGTTGAGACCTTTTGCACAGGCGGTTTATTTGTCGCTTCTTTGGCTTCTTCGCGCAGGCGCTTGGACTCTTCGAGCAGGTACTTTTGGTAGTCGTCCAAGTCGCCATCAAAGGGCTCCACCTTGCCGCGGCCCACCATCCAGAATTCATCACACACCGCACGCAATAAGGAACGGTCATGGCTGACCAGCATGACGGTGCCTTCGAACTCGTTCAAGGCCATGGCCAGCGCTTCACGGGTGGCCAAGTCCAAATGGTTGGTGGGCTCGTCCAGCAGCAACAGGTTAGGGCGTTGCCAGACGATCATGGCCAGCACAAGCCGGGCTTTTTCGCCGCCGCTCATGGTGCCCACGGCTTGTTTGACCATGTCGCCGGTGAAGTTGAAGGAACCCAGGTAACTGCGCAAATCCTGCTCGCGGCTGGGTTCGCCGCTGTTGGGGCCTTGTTCTTTGGCCAAGCGGATCATGTGTTCCAGCGGATTGTCTAGCGGGCGAAGCACATCCAACTCTTGCTGAGCAAAGTAGCCAATGTTCAAGCCTTTGCCCTCTGTCATCGTGCCGCCCAGCTGCGGCATGGTGCGGGCAATGGTTTTGACCAGCGTGGATTTACCTTGCCCGTTGGCACCCAAAATACCAATTCGCTGGCCTGCCAAAACCGATTTGCTGATGCCTTGCAAAATGGCTTTGGGCTGTTCGTCTACGGTGTAACCAAAACTGGCCTCGCTGATGGCCAACATCGGGTTGGGCAGGTTGTTGGGCTCTTTGAAGCCAAAGGTGAACTCAGCGTCGGCCAACAGAGGCGCAATTTTTTCCATGCGCTCCAGGGCTTTAACGCGGCTTTGCGCTTGTTTGGCCTTGCTGGCCTGCGCTTTGAAGCGGGTGATGAACTTTTGCAAGTGGGCAATTTTGTCTTGCTGTTTGCTGAATGAAGCTTGTTGCAGTTCCATTTGCTGCGCGCGCAAGATTTCAAAGGCGCTGTAGTTGCCGCCGTAGCGCGTGAGTTTGGCTTGGTCGATGTGCAGCGTCACGTCGGTAATGGCATCTAAAAATTCCCGGTCGTGGCTGATGACGATCATGGTGCCGCTGTACCGTTTGAGCCAGGCTTCGAGCCAGACCAAGGCGTCCAAGTCCAAGTGGTTGGTGGGTTCGTCAAGCAACAAAATATCAGACGGACACATCAGCGCACGGGCCAGTTGCAAGCGCATGCGCCAGCCGCCCGAAAAACTGTTCACAGGGTTGTTCAATTCGTCAACACTGAATCCCAGACCCAAGATCAGCGCTTCGGCGCGGGGCAGGGCGTCGTGGTCGCCGGCATCGGCCAAATCGGTATACACGTGCGCCATTTCCATGCCGTCACCGCTGGCTTCGGCTTCAAGCAAACGTTGGCGCAGCTCGGCCAAGCGGGTGTCGCCTTCGAGCACAAAGGTCGAGGCGGGTTCATCGGTCTCAGGCATGTTCTGCGCCACCTGACCCATGCGCCAGGCTTTGGGTATGGAAAAATCGCCGCCATCTTCATGCAGCGTGCCGTTGAACAGCGCAAACAGGGTGGACTTGCCCGCCCCGTTGCGGCCGACCAAGCCGACTTTTTCTCCGGGGTTCAGGGTGACTGTGGCGCTATTGAGCAGCACTTTGGCGCTGCGGCGCAGCGTAACGTTCTTCAAGGTAATCATGGGGCTTTAGAGGCTGCTCGGGCTGGTCAATACCAAGCCTAAAAACAGCAAATCGGGGTTCGGGTGGTCTTTGAAAGGGGGGACGGTGGCGAAGCCCAGGCCGGCGTACAAAGCCTGTCCTGAGTTGTTGTTGCGCCAGGTGCTCAAGGCAGCGTGAGTGTAGCCTGCTTGTGTGGCAGCTTGAAGTAACTCTCGAATGATGTTTTTCGCCTGCCCTAGCTTGCGGTGCGCGGGGGAGACATAAATCCGCTTGATTTCGCAGGTGCCGGGCACGCGGGTAGAGGCAAAAGCGCCACAGGCAACGCGCGAGTTGGACTGGATGTCATGCACCAACACGGCCCCTCCGTGGGGGGCGCCATAGCGAGAGGGTAGGTTTTCCAGGTCTTTCCAGATGGTACTCAAATGGGCTTGGTCAAGGTCACGCGCAGCGTAATCGCGAAGCAAGCGTTCAAAGTCAGCCCAGTCGTCAGGGGTTTGAACAGATTGAATGTGCCAAGTCTCCATGAACTCAGTGCGCCAAAGAGATCAGCGTTTGGCGGGTGATGAGCATGACTTGGTCTTCGCCCGCGGTGGTTTCGAGCCAAATCACTTCAAGTTGGGGAAACGCTTTTTCAAAGTGCTCGCGCTCGTTGCCTATCTCCAAGACCAGTACGGCTTGATCGCTCATGTGTGTTGGGGCATCGGTTAACAGTTGTCGAATAAAGTCCATACCATCTTCGCCACCGGCCAGCGCCAGTTCAGGCTCAGCAAGGAATTCGGCGGGCAGGGCTTGCATGCTGGAAGCGCACACATAGGGCGGGTTGCACAAAATCAAATCAAACACGCCAGGCAGGTTATGCAGGCCATCGCTTTCAATCAGTGTGATGCGCTTGTGCATGAGATGACGGTCCACGTTGATGCGGGCGACGGCCAAGGCGTCGGACGAAATGTCGGCCCCCACCACGGTGACATCCGGATAGGTCATGGCGGCGAGCACAGCCAGGCTGCCGTTGCCGGTACACAAGTCGAGCACGCGCTGTGTCTGATCGCCCAGCCAATAGTCGAAGCCACCATCGGCCAGCAACTCGGCAATGAAGCTGCGTGGCACGATGCTGCGCTCGTCGATATAGAAGGGCACGCCTTGCAGCCAAGCCTCTTGTGTCAGATAGGCCGTGGGCTTGCAGGTGGTGATGCGATGTTGCACCAAGGCACAGACCGATGAAATTTCATCGGATGTCAGTGCGCGGGTGAATGCTTCAGTGTCGCTGTCCAGTGGCAAGCCCAGTTTCCATAAGACAAGCCACGTGGCCTCGTCATGGGCGTTGTCTGTCCCGTGACCAAAGGACACTAAGGCAGCTGACAGTTGGGTGGTCGAAGCGGCAATCAGTTCGGTCAGGGTCATGCTGAATGCGTTTGCAATTGGCGGTTCAGCCCCTGAAGTACTTCAAGGTATATGTCTTTGAGCGGTTCCATTTCGCCGAGCACTATGTGCTCGTTGATTTTGTGGATCGTCGCATTGGGCGGACCCAGCTCAATGACTTGCGGACAAATTTGCGCAATGAAGCGGCCGTCACTGGTACCGCCAGTGGTGGACAACTGGGTCTCAATCCCGGTTTGGCTGCGAATGGCTTCTTGCACCGCCATGACCAAGGTGCCCGGTGTGGTCAGGAAAGGCAGACCGCCAATGACCCAGCTCAAGTCAAAATCCAGCGCGTGTTTTTTCAAGACATCGGTCAGGCGCTGTTGCAGACCGTCGGGGGTGGATTCGGTACAAAAGCGGAAGTTGAAGTCGATCACCACCGCGCCGGGAATGATGTTGCTGACGCCGGTGCCACCGTGGATGTTGCTGACTTGCCAGCTGGTGGGCTGAAAAAATGTGTTGCCTTTGTCCCATTCGATGCCTGCCAACTCGGCCAGCGCGGGTGCAGCCATGTGGATCGGGTTGCGGGCCAGATGCGGATAAGCGATATGGCCTTGGATGCCTTTGACAGTGAGCTTGCCGCTCATGGTGCCGCGTCGGCCGTTTTTAATCATGTCCCCGGTCCGTTCGACCGAGGTGGGTTCGCCCACGATGCAGTAGTCGGGCGCTTCGCCACGCTGTTGGAGCAGCTTGCACACCACAACAGTGCCATCGAGGGCAGGGCCTTCTTCATCGCTGGTGAGCAAAAAGGCCAAACCCAGGGCCGGGTCAGGATGCATGGCTAAAAACTCTTGCGCTGCAACCACCATGGCAGCGATCGAGGTTTTCATGTCACAGCTGCCGCGGCCAAATAGTTTGCCATCGCGGTGGGTGGGTGTGAACGGGTCGCTGCTCCATTGGTCCAGCGGGCCAGTGGGCACCACGTCAGTGTGACCTGCAAAGGCGAGTGTTTTGCCCGCTGTGCCTGGGCGTTGTGCCCAGAGATTGCGAACCCGGAAGCTGTCAGGTCCGCTGTTGATTTCTTCGCAAACAAAGCCCATCGGCTTGAGTTTCGACATGATCAGGTCCATGCAGCCCCCATCCTCAGGGGTAATGGAAGGTCGGGCAATGAGTTGTTCAGCCAGGCGCAGGGTGTTTGACATGCTGTGTTCCTTGTGTGGGGCTCAGGCCCTGGCTTGTCGACAGAAATCGGCAATGCGGTGCGCGGCTTCGAGGCATTCGGCCGTTTCAGCCACCAAGGCCATGCGGATTCGGCCTTGACCGGGATTCTTGCCATTCACTTCACGGGCAAGATAACTGCCGGGCAACACGGTAACGCTTTGGGCTCGCAGCAGTTCTTTTGCAAAGTCGTCGTCTTTGCCTTGCCAAGCATCGGGCACCTTGGCCCACAAATAAAATGCCGCGTCAGGCAGTTTCACGTCCATCACGTCGGCCAGCACCGGGGTGACCTGTGCAAACTTGGTGCGGTATAAATTGCGGTTGTCCACCACATGGGTTTCTTCATCCCAGGCGGCAATGCTGGCCGCTTGAACAACCGGGCTCATGGCACTGCCGTGGTAAGTGCGGTACAGCAAAAATTGTTGAATGATGCTTTCGTCACCGGCCACAAAACCACTGCGCAGGCCGGGCACATTGCTGCGCTTGCTCAGGCTGGTCAGGGCGACCAGGCGTTTGAAGTCATGACGGCCCAGTGTTTGGGCCGCTTCGAGCCCGCCCAAGGGGGGCTCATCGCGGAAATAAATTTCGCTGTAACACTCATCCGAAGCAATCACAAAGCCATATTGGTCACTCAAATCAAACAGCTTGCGCCATTCGTCCAGTGTCATGACGGCCCCAGCAGGGTTGCCGGGTGAGCACACAAAAATCAGCTGTGTGCGGGCCCAAACCTCGGTGGGAACGCTGTCCCAATCGACTGCAAAATTACGTTCCGGCACGCTGGGCACGTAAAAGGGCTGTGCGCCGCCCAAAAGTGCCGCGCCTTCATAGATTTGGTAGAAGGGGTTGGGGCTGAGTACGGTGGCGCCGGGCTTCGTGGGGTCAATCACAGTCTGGGCCAAGGCAAACAAGGCCTCTCGGGTACCGTTCACAGACAGAATTTGGGTGCTGGGGTTGAGCTTGACCTTGTAGCGTCGCTCGAGCCAGTTGGCGCATGACTGGCGCAAGGGCGGGTCGCCTGCGGTGCCCGGGTAGCCTGTTAAACCCGTGGCAAGTGCTTTGACCATGGCCTGTTTGATGAATTCCGGGGTGGCGTGCTTGGGTTCACCAATACCCAAGCTGATCGGGCGAACTGCGGGGTTGGGCGTGACACCTGCAAAGAGCAAACGCAGGCGTTCAAAAGGGTAGGGTTGCAGGCTGGAGAGAAGGGGGTTCATCGCTCGATTATCGGGGATTGGAAGTAGTTCTGTTTCAGGCAGTCCATCCATGCCAAAAGCGTGTGTGAGGTCGGTTAGTATCTGGTGTCAACCCGCCTTGGCGTGTATTGTCCTGTTTTTCATTTGTGGCGCACAGCGTCCATCTGCATGTTTACTTTGTAAGTATTTTAGACCTCCGTGCGACTCAACTCCATCAAACTTTCGGGCTTCAAGTCATTTGCAGAGCCCACCAACTTTGTCCTGCCAGGCCAACTCGTGGGTGTTGTGGGACCGAACGGTTGTGGCAAGTCCAACATCATGGACGCGGTGCGGTGGGTCTTGGGCGAGTCCAAAGCTTCTGAGTTGCGTGGCGAGTCCATGCAGGACGTGATTTTCAATGGCACCAACACGCGCAAACCGGCAAGCCGGGCCAGTGTCGAGCTGGTGTTTGACAATGCAGACCACCGGGCTGGGGGTCAATGGGGGAAGTTTGTCGAAATTGCGGTCAAACGCGTTCTGACGCGCGATGGCAACAGCAGTTATTTCATCAACAACCAGGTAGTTCGTCGCCGCGATGTGCAAGACGTGTTTTTGGGAACAGGCTTGGGCCCCCGCGCATACGCGATCATCGGTCAGGGCACGATCAGCAGAATCATTGAATCGCGCCCTGAAGAATTGCGCTTGTTCCTCGAAGAAGCCGCTGGCGTTTCTAAATACAAGGAGCGTCGACGCGAAACCGAAAACCGTTTGTCAGACACCCGCGAGAACTTGACTCGGGTCGACGACATTTTGCGCGAGCTGAATGCCAATCTGGAAAAGCTGGAAAAGCAAGCCGAGGTTGCACACAGGTACAACACCTTGAAGGCCGACAGCACGCTCAAGCAGCACCAACTGTGGTTTATCAAGCGCAGCGAGTCCGAGGCCGGTCAAGACAACTTGAAAGCTGATGTCGACAAAGCCACCACCGACTTGGAGTCCCGGATCGCAGAATTACGCCATGTGGAATCGGATTTGGAAACCATTCGTCAAGCCCATTACGCTGCAGGTGACATGGTCAATCAGGCACAAGGGGCCTTGTACGAAGCCAGCGCTGAAGTGGGCCGGCTGGAAGCCGAGATCCGCTTTGTGATCGAAGGCCGTCAACGAGCTGAACAGCGTTTGGTTCAGCTGAGTGAGCAAGCCGCGCAGTGGGCCACACGTCTGGAGGATGCGCACAATGAAATTGAAAGCCTGGCTGAGCAATCCGTGATGGCCGAAGACCAGTCCATGACGCTGGCTGCACAAGTGGAGGACCAAGCGCAAGCCCTGCCCGACCTCGAAGAGGCCTTGCGCCAAGCGCAAATTAAGTCCAGTGCGCAGCGCAGCAGTGTCGGCCAGGTGCAGCAGCAAATTCAGGTTTTGGCCGCAGACCAGCGCTACATCGAAGAACAATCACGCCAACTCCAGCAACGTCATGAGCGTTTGACTTTGGACCGCAATGCCTTGGCGGCACCGGACGAACAACGCTTGAACAACTTGCGCGCGCAATTGGCGCAGACCGAAGAAGCATCCAGTGAGGCGAATGCCCGTCTGCATGACCTGCAAGAGCAAGTGCCGCAATTGGACGAAGACCGGCGAGCCCGCCAGCACGCGGTCAACACCGAGTCGGCACGTTTGGCTGATTTGACGGCGAAAATCGAAGCGCTTAAGGCGCTGCAAGACAAAGTGCGCACCGATGGCAAACTCAAGCCCTGGCTGGCCAAGCATGGTCTTGAAAATTTACAGGGTTTGTGGAGTCGTATCCACATGACTGCGGGTTGGGAAAACGCACTCGAGACAGCACTGCGTGAGAGATTGATGGCTTTGGAAGTTTCGCGACTGGACATGATGCAGTCTTTCGCCAACGATGCACCTCCCGCCAAGCTGTGTTTTTTCAGCCCACCTGCGGCCGGCTTGTCCAAGTCCCGCGCCGACCTGCCTGAAGGCTGCAAACCCCTTGCCGATTTGCTGCTTTTGAACGACGCTGGACTCTCTGCTTTATTGGGCAGTTGGTTGCAAGCTTGTTACACCGCACCCTCTTTGGCTGACGCTATGGCTTGGCGCGATCAGCTCAAGGCCGGTGAGGTCCTGTATGTACAAACCGGTCACGCCATCACTGCACACAGCGTCAGTTTTTATGCGCAGGATTCAGAACAAGCAGGGTTGCTGGCCCGTGCACAAGACATTGAGAATTTAGAAAAACAATTGCGTGCGCAGACTTTGATCAGTGACGAAAGTCGCAGCGCTTTGGTTCGTGCCGAATCGGCTTATGCAGAAGCGACAACGCGATTGATGACCGCTCGCCGTGAGGCCACTGAAAACCAATCGCGCACGCATGAATTGCAGGTTGAAACCCTTCGTTTATCGCAATTGGCCGAACAAACCCGCGCCCGCAGCGAGCAAATAGCGGGTGATGTTGCCGAAATAGATGCCTTGCTGCAAGATTTGCAGGAGCGCCGTCTCACCGCGGAGGCTCGCTTTGAAGAGTTGGACATGCAATTGGCGGACAGCCAAGAGAGGCACGCCCAATTGGACGACCGGGTGATTGAATGCGAACGTCAATTGTCTGAGTGCCGCGAGCAACAGCGCACTTTGGAGCGACGTGCACAAGAGGCCGCGTTTACCCAACGCAGTCTGGAGTCTCGCCGTGCGGAGTTGAACCGTGCAGTAGTAACCGCAGGTCAGCAAGCCACAGAAATTGCTTCTGAGGAGCAGCGTGCGACAGATGAGCTCTCGCGCCTGACCCAGGCGTCAGCCCAAGGCGGCTTGCAAGACGCTTTGCATATGAAGTTAGAGCGTGAAAAAACGCTCGGATCCAGGCGCAGTGAATATGACGATCTGACCGCCAAATTGCGTGCAAGTGATGAGCGTCGATTGTCTTTTGAGCGTGAGCTTGACCCTTTGCGCCAGCGCATTACAGATTTGCAGTTGAAAGAACAAGCCTCCAGAATCGGGATGGAACAATACACGCAACTCCTGCTGGATGCGCAAGCAGACCTTGACGCTGTCGCGCGCTCTGTCGATGAAGGGCATGTGCGCTTGGCGGGTTTGCAAAATGAAATCGACCGGTTAAATCGGGAACTGAATGCACTGGGTGCAGTTAACTTGGCTGCACTCGATGAATTGACCACATCCCGAGAACGTAAAGCATTCTTGGATGCCCAAAACGCCGATTTGACAGAAGCCATGAACACGCTGGAAGACGCCATCCGCAAGATCGATGCAGAAACCCGCGACTTGCTGGGTGGAACATTCAAGATTGTGAACGCGCATTTCAGCCGCATGTTTCCTGAGTTGTTTGGCGGAGGCAATGCCAGATTGGTGATGACCGGGGACGAAATTTTGGATGCCGGTGTGCAGGTGTTGGCACAGCCACCGGGTAAGAAAAATCAGACCATTCATTTGCTTTCGGGGGGCGAAAAAGCGCTCACTGCGATTGCCTTGGTGTTCGCTATTTTTCAACTCAACCCCGCGCCGTTTTGTTTATTGGACGAGGTCGATGCACCTTTGGATGATGCCAACACGGAGCGTTATACAAAACTTGTGCGCAGCATGGGCAAAGAAACCCAATTTTTGTTCATAAGCCACAACAAAATCGCCATGGAAATGGCCGAGCAACTGATTGGCGTGACAATGCAAGAACAAGGCGTCTCGCGGATTGTGGCGGTAGACATGGAGTCAGCCGCCTCCCTGGCTGAGGTGTAAGTTTTTTATCCCTTACTTTCATTCAACTTTATCCATTTTCAAAGCATGACTTCTTTGCAAATCAGTTTGTTGGTCTTTGGTGCATTCACAGTTGCCGCTGTGATTGGTTTCAATGTGTGGACCTCCAGCAAAAACGCACCACGTCAAGCAGACTTCGAGTTGAAAGGTGTGAGCCAAGACAAGACAGACAATGCGAGCACAGAGCCCGTCGAGCCGCAATTGGTCAGTGATTTGGGGAGTTTGCCGCTACCCGAGAAAAAACCTTTTATCGATCCATTGATCGATGCCATCACGCCGATTGAGTTGGAGGCTTTGGTTTCGGGGGATGCCATTTTGGCGGCCTTACCCCCAACCCGCCGCGTGGGTACTAAACCCTTTTCTGTTGAAGGTTTGAATGAATCAACGGGAGAGTGGGAAGCCCCGCTTGCCGGACGTCGCTACAGCGCAGCGCAAGCGGCTGTGCAATTGGCTAACCGCGTAGGCCCCATTAACGATATTGAGTTCTCAGAGTTCGTGATCAAAGCCCAAGCGGTGGCCGATGATTTGAATGGTGAGACTGTTTTCCCAGATATGTTGGACGAGGTCGCCCGTGGCCGTGATTTGGATCAGTTTGCCAGCGCTCATGACGCACAACTGAGCTTTACTTTGTGTGCCAAGGCTTCAGCATGGAGTCCGGGATACATCCATCAGCATGCAGCCAGACTGGGGTTTGTTGCAGGTGTGATACCGGGTCGAATGGTCATGCCTGGTGCTGTGCAAGGCGCAGCGCCAATTTTGTCTTTGGTCTTCGATACCCAAGCCGCTATGGCTGACGATCCTGCTTTGTCAGCGATTCGGGAATTTACGATCAGCTTGGATGTCCCTCAAATCAACCGAACAGAAGCGCCGTTCAGCATGTTGAGAGATGCCTCCAAACTCTTGGCGCAGGCCATGGACGGTGTCGTCACTGACGGTGGTGGTCATGTGCTCAGCGATGCCGAGCTTGACGCCATTGCGGCCGATTTGGAGCAGTTGTACGACGCGCTTGACCAGCGGGAGTTGTCTGCGGGTTCGCCCCAAGCGCGGCGAATTTTTTCTTGAGCACCGACTCAAGCGTCATGTCGACCTTTGATTTATTTGCCGATACGCCTGACCCTCAAGGCAAAGCATCAACATTGTCGATTGTGGAAAAAATCCAAAATCTGCGCGCACTTTTGCACCACCATGGCCATTGTTACTACACTTTGGATTCCCCTGAAATTCCAGATACAGAATACGACAAACTGTTCCGGCAGTTGCAAGATCTTGAAGAGCAGCATCCTGAACTGCAATCTGCCGATTCACCCACGCAGCGAATTGGTGGACGGGTGCTGGATACTTTTGCCTCTGTCCGTCACCGCATACCGATGCTCAGCATTCGGACTGAAACCGATACCGAATCAAGCGGTGCACAGGCTTTTGACACCCGTGTTCGCCGTGAATTGGGTTTGGATGAATTGGCTCCGCCTGTCGCTTATGTTGCGGAGTTGAAGTTTGATGGTTTGGCCATGAGTTTGCGCTATGAACAGGGTGCATTGGTGAACGCAGCAACCCGGGGCGATGGTGAAAGCGGTGAAGACGTGACCGCCAACATCCGTACCATTGGGCAAATTCCCCTGCGGTTAAAGCAAGGCCCGAGTCTTGCTATTCCCGCTGTGCTGGAGGTTCGGGGTGAAGTCTTTATGCGCCGTGATGACTTCGATGCTTTGAACGAACGCCAAAGGGTCCGCATCGCGGCTGGGGCTAAAAGTGAAAAAACGTTTGTCAATCCGCGCAATGCGGCCGCGGGTGCTGTGCGCCAATTGGATTCGGGCATTGCAGCGCAACGCCCTTTGAGCTTTTTTGCCTATGGTTTGGGTGATGTAACGCCAGCAACCGACGGCGGGCCGACTTTTTCCACCCACTATGAAATGCTGCAAGCCTTCAAAGTTTGGGGCTTCCCGGTGGCTGAGCAAATTCAGTGTGTTCAAGGTGCACAGGGTCTGGTGACTTACCACCAGCACATTGCCCAAACCCGAGACCGTCTGTCGTTTGATATCGATGGTGTGGTCTACAAAGTCAATAGCCTGGCGCTACAGACGCAACTGGGCTTTGTAACCCGGGAGCCTCGTTGGGCAGTGGCGCACAAGTTTCCAGCCCAAGAAGAACTGACCACCGTACTGGGCATTGATGTACAGGTCGGGCGAACTGGCAAGCTCACGCCGGTGGCCAAATTGTCTCCGGTGTTTGTGGGGGGCGTCACGGTCACCAACGCAACGCTGCACAACGAAGATGAAGCCCGCCGCAAAGATGTGCGTGTGGGCGATACCGTGATCGTGCGCCGGGCGGGCGATGTGATTCCTGAGGTGGTTTCGGTCTTGCTGGACAAGCGCGTGGGCGATGCCCCGCCCTTTTGTATGCCCCACAGCTGTCCGGTCTGCGGCAGTTTGGCCGTGCGAGAAGAAGGTGAAGCCGACTACCGCTGCACTGGCGGTCTTTTTTGCAGCGCCCAACGCAAGCAAGCCATTTTGCATTTTGCGCAACGTCGTGCCGTTGAAGTCGAAGGGCTGGGTGAAAAGTTGGTTGATCAACTGGTGGACAGCAATATTGTCAAAACTCTCCCCGATTTATACCGCTTGGGTTTTGCAGGCCTGGCGCAGTTGGACCGCATGGCTGAAAAATCAGCCCAGAATATTGTGGCTGCCTTGGAGGCCTCAAAGCCCACCACGCTGCCCCGATTCTTGTTTGGACTGGGTATTCGCCATGTGGGTGAAGCCACCGCCAAAGAACTGGCCCGTCACTTTGGCAGCCTGGACCGCGTGATGGATGCCAGCGAAGATGCTTTGCTGCAAGTCAACGATGTAGGTCCCACAGTGGCGCACAGCCTGTTGACTTTTTTCAGCCAGCCCCATAACCGTGAAGTGGTGGAGCAACTTCGCGCCTGCGGCCTGCATTGGCCAGAGGGTGAACCGGCCTTTCAGGTGCCGCAACCCTTGGCCGGCCAAACTTTTGTGTTGACCGGTTCTTTGCCCACGTTGAGTCGAGACCAAGCCAAAGAACTGCTGGAAGCCCAAGGCGCCAAAGTGGCGGGCTCTGTCAGCAAAAAAACCAATTACATTGTTGCGGGTGCAGATGCAGGCAGTAAATTGGACAAAGCTCGCGAACTCGGCATTACCATTCTGGACGAAGAAGGCCTGCGCAATTTACTGGCCAAATTGCAAGCCGATCAAGCTACAAGCTCAACTAACGAAAGTAAACCATGACCGTTCGCGAGATCCTCAAAATGGGCGATCAGCGCCTGTTGCTTACAGCGCCCGCTGTCACTGCATTCGACACTCCTGAGTTGCACACCTTGGTGGCAGACCTGCTGGAAACCATGGCTGCCGCGAATGGCGCAGGTTTGGCTGCACCGCAAATTGGCGTCAATCTGCAGGTGGTCATTTTTGGCAGTGGCCAGGTCAACCCTCGCTACCCCCATGAGCCACCGTTTCCACAAACCATCTTGCTCAATCCCGTCATCACGCCCCTTGGCGATGAGGAGCAAGAAGGCTGGGAAGGCTGCCTGTCTGTACCAGGTATGCGCGCCATAGTGCCGCGCTGGCAACATATCCGCTACACCGGGGTGGACGTGCTAGGCCAGCCGATTGAGCGCGAGGCTGAAGGCTTTCACGCCCGGGTGGTCCAACACGAATGCGATCATCTGATTGGCAAGCTTTACCCCATGCGCGTACGCGACTTCAGTCGCTTTGGCTTTACTTCGGTGTTGTTCCCTGGGCTGGACGACAATACCGACGATTGAGGCTTAAAGCTTGGACAGTCTGCCGAGTGCCTTTTGCAGTGTTTCATCCTGTTTGGCAAAGCAAAATCGAATCACGCGCTGGTCAAAGTTATCCGCATAAAAGACCGACAGTGGGATGGCCGCCACGCCGATGTCGGTCGTCAGCCATTTACAAAAATCTGCTTCACTCAGGTTTTTCTCGGGTACGCTCAGGCCGGAGATGTCCACGCACTGAAAGTAGGTGCCCTCTCCCGGAAGAAGTTTGAATTTGGTTTGCGCCAAGCCCTGGCGAAACAGGTCGCGCTTGCGCTGGTAAAAAGCAGGCAATTCCAAATAGGGTTGGGGATCAGCCATATACCGTGTCAGGCCGTATTGCATGGGTGTGTTGACAGTGAAAACGTTGAACTGATGCACTTTACGGAACTCAGCGGTCAGCGATGCGGGTGCGCAGACGGTACCGATTTTCCAGCCGGTCACATGGTAAGTTTTGCCAAAGCTCGAGACAATGAAGGCGCGTGCTGCAAGCCCCTCAAATTGGGCGGCACTCCAGTGGCGGTTAGGCGCATAAACCATGTGCTCATAGACCTCATCGCTGATCAAAAGCACCTGGGTGGGGGCTAGGATTTCTTGCAGACGCAGCATGTCTTGCTCGCTCCAAATCATGCCGCTGGGGTTGTGGGGTGAGTTGATGATGATGGCGCGGGTTTGAGTCGTGATGGCCGCCTGGATTTTGTCAAAATCCGGGCGGAAGGCACCCGGCGTCAGGGGAACACGCACCACCACGCCACCGGCCATGTCGATGTTGGGGATGTAACTGTCATAGCAGGGCTCGAGCACGATGACTTCATCGCCTGGGTGCACCACGGCCAAAATGATGGTCAAGATGGCTTGTGTGGCCCCGGCGGTGACGGTGATTTCGCTGGTGGCATCGTAGTGACGACCGTACAAATTTTTTATTTTGGCGCTCACCGCCTCGCGCAACGGGGCAATTCCGGTCATGGGCGGGTACTGATTCAGTCCTTCTTGCATCGCGCCGGAAACGGCTTGCGTCAGTTTGGGGTCACAGGCAAAGTCCGGAAAACCTTGGCCCAAATTGACGGCTCCGGTTTCGGTGGCCAGTCCCGACATGACGGTGAATATGGTGGTCCCCATATTGGGGTGTTTCGAGACGAGGCTGGGGGTGTGGGGTGTCATTTCACAAAACTCAAAATTGAAGAATGGAGATTTATAACTCGTAATCTGCCACATGGCCGGTCATGGCTTTGGCGATCAGGGTGGGTGTGAGTCTGTCGCTGAGCATTTCTGCAAACTGGTAGACAAAGTTGCGCAGATAGGCGCCCCGTTTGAAAGCGACTCGTGCCACATTCATGCCCAAAAGTTGACCCATAGGGCGAATGACCAAGTCTTTGATGGGGTCATCCTTGACGGCCATTTCGGCCACAATGCCCACACCCAAACCAAGACGAACATAGGTTTTGATGACGTCGGAGTCGATGGCTTCGAGGGCGATGCGGGGATGGAGTTTTTTGTGGGCAAATGCTGTATCGATACGCGTCCGCCCAGTGAATGAAGGGTGGTAGGTGATCACGGGTTCCTTGGCCACATCTTCCAATGTCAAACTTCCCTTCTTGGCGAGCGGGTGGTCTAAAGGCAAGACCAGCACGTGTTGCCATTCATAACAGGGCAGGGTGATCAGTTCTTCGTATGCGGTCAGTGCCTCAGTGGCCATGCCAATTTCAGCCGTGTCGTCGAGCAGCATTTTGGCGACTTGATCAGGCGCGCCTTGGTGCAAGCTGATGTTGACTTTGGGGTATGTTTCACGCAGTTTGGCCACAGGCAAGGGCAGCACATAGCGCGCTTGGGTGTGCGTGGTTGCGATCGACAAGGTGCCACTGTCTTGGGCACTGTATTGCTCACCAATGCGTTTGAGGTTGCCTATCTCGCGCATGATAATTTCGATGCTTTGCAGGACATGCAAGCCCGGCTCGGTAATTCTTTTGAGGCGTTTGCCATGCCGGGCAAAGATATCGATTCCCAGCTCCTGTTCCAGCTCAATGATGGCCTTGGAAACCCCGGGCTGGGAGGTATGAAGTGCTTTGGCCGCCTCGGTCAAGTTAAGGTTTCGCCGAGCAGCCTCTTGGACAAATCTAAATTGATGCAGGTTCACTGTAGATCGCTATAAAGAATCTTCTTATTATGCTTTATGCGTCTAAAGATTGAGAGTCGAGTGATTTAAAGGGAGTCCAAAGCGATTTGGGCCATCAGGTCGATCAACTGTGGGTTTTCTCCAACAGCGGTCTGAAGTTCAAAATGAACCGATGGATGGCGAATTATCAAATCACTGACCAACCCAGGCAGGTCTTCTCGCGCATGCCTCCCCACACCCAGAAAAAGAGGCGTGATGCGGATGTGCGCAACGCCGGAGGCGATCATATGGGCTGCCGCGTCCGCCAAATCCGGCGTCGTCAACTCCAAATAAGCGCAGGTTACCGGTGTTTGCGGATTGCGTTCCTTAATCCGTGCAGCCACGTCTTCAATGGGCCGCTTCCATAACGGGTCGCGTGAGCCATGAGCGAACAAAATGATGCCAAGTGAATGTTTGTTGGACAGGGTCATGTTTATTGTCTTAAGACCAGCCACCAGAATGTGGTCAGAGAAATAGCGCTGTAGATCAATGCCGGAGCCGCGGAGGTCAACCAAGGTTGCCAGTTGTTGAGGTTGCCCATGAAGCCAAAGACATTATTGAGCAAATAAAAGCTGATGCCCGCCATGACCCCACCAAACACGTAGCCCGTGATGTGACCGGACCGAAAGTGCAGATAAGCAAACGGCAATGCCAGAGAGAGCATGACCAAACAACTCAAAGGATAAAAAACTTTGCGCCAAAACTCTATCTCGTAACGTTGTGCATTTTGGCCATTGGCGGTCAAGTGGCGCATGTATTGGAACAAATCCAGGGTTTGCATCCGGTCCGGGCTGAGCAGAGCGGCTGAGACCATTTCTGAGGAAATTTCGGTCGGCCAATGCCATTGCGCTATCTGCTGCGTTTCAATGCTGGCGGGCTGAGTCTTGTTGATGTTGTAGTCACGTTTATGGGCATTTTCCATGACCCATTCGTTGTCTCCTATGCGGGCCAGTGGCGCTGTGGCGATATAGGCTAAACGGCCATCAGGGCCAAAGGCGTGTATGCGAACCTGTCCCAATTGGCCATCGCTGTTCAAGGCGGCTACATTGACGGCAAAGTTCAAGTCCTTTTGTTTCTCTTTGAGCCAGGCCCCCGTTTGTCCGATGGTGATGTTTCCTTGAAATTTGGCCTTGAGCAATTGCGCATGGCGGTTGGCAACTGGTGTCACATAGTCACCCAGAAAAAAAGTCAAAGCCACAAAAAGCAAGCCCAGTTTGAACAAAGAACCCAAAGCGCGCCAAGGCCCCAGGCCACCCGTTCTCAAAATTGTGAATTCAGAAGTTTGGGCAAAACGTGCCATCACGAAGATGCTGCCAATCAGCACCGACAGGGGGAGCAGCTCGTAAAGATGCCCGGGTATCAACAGGCTCACGTAAAGCAGGGCATGGTGAAATTGATATCCCGTCATGGCCGAACGGCTGACGGTTTGCAACTGAGCAACAATGTCGAAGAAAATGAAAAGCGCTAAAAATCCAAGCGTCACAAAGCTGACGGCACTGATGATTTCGCCATGGATCAGTCTGCGAATGGTTTTCATGATGCTGTCCTTGGTTTCTTGCGACCCAAACTGAGCAATTTTCGCCATGAGAGATTCAGATGGCGAGCCGCTATCCAGAGCAATGCCAGCACAAATACGCTCCCATGCAAGCCCAGTAAAAACCCGGTAAAACTGACCTTACCCGATCCGATCCAGCTTTGGCCCACGTTGATCATGTTGTAGTAAACCACGAAAATAAGCAAAGCCAATGCCGTGTGATAGCTCCGGCCCACGCGTGGATTGGCAGTGGACAAAGCCAAAGCCAGCAGCATCAAATTGACTGCTGAAAGTCCCAAACCCAAGCGCCAAGCCAACTCGCCCATGTGGCGAGGGCTTGGGTTGAGAATCAAGTCCAGTGTTGACGTCATGCCGGGCGCATTGGCCGAGTTGGTTTTGACGTCGGGATCAATCACAACGCTGTAGTCATTGAATTCAATCACTCTGACTTCGCCTGTGCGGGTATTACGCAATACTTGTTGACCGAATTTCAAGTTCAAAATGCGTTCGTCGTTTTGTATTTCAATCTTGCCTTGTCGGGCTGAAGTGATGCTTTCAATATCGCCTTCAATGCTGGAGACAAAAACATTTGTGCCTGTTTTGTTGTCAGGGGTTTCTTTGTCGATGAAAAAGACGCGTTTACCTCCAGCAGACTCTTGAAATTGACCGGGCGCAATGCGCTCAATGTCGTTGCGTTGCTGGTAGCGATCACTCAGGTCTTGAGCCTGCCGATTGCTCCAAGGCCAAAGCAATAAAGCCAGTGTGGCAATGGTCAGCAAAATAGGCCATGCAAATCGAAAAATGGTCGGTGCGAAAGAGGCCAGGCCGCGCCCGCTAGAGAACCAGATCACCATTTCACTGTCGGCATACATACGCGACAACGTTGAAACGATAGAAATGAACAAACTTAAGGTCAGAATGGAGTTCAAATGACCTAAAACCGTGAACCCCATCACCAGCATGATTTCAGAAGGGTTGACGCCGCCTGCATTGGCATCACCCAGTGTACGGATCAGCACATTGGTCATCACAATGGTGGACAAAACCACCACCGTAGCACCAAAACTGCGGGATAAATCCTTACGAAGAGCGGAATGGAATAACATTGAGGGATTGAAAAAGAATCCATTATGAACTTCGAAATTACCCCACTGACTCTCGCAGGCGCTTGCCAAGACAAATCTGATGCACTGATTGTCCTCGTTTCTGAGGGTTTTCTGGCTGGCAAAGATGCCCTGTCTTTGCTGATTGCCCATGCCCTAGAGGCCAAAGATTTAGAACTCAAAGCCGGAAAAATTCTGGCCGCCTACCGCGTGCCTGGTATCCATTCACCCAAAATCTGGCTTGTGGGTTGCGCACAAGGCACGCCAGTACAAGTCAAAACCACCCTCTCAGCGGTCATGCCCGCCATTAAATCTGCACAGTCCAAAAAATTAACAGTGGTGTTTGCGAGCGCCCCCCAAACGCCTGCTGTGCAAGCCGCGATTTTGACGGTGGCCGAGGCCAGTTATGTGTACACCACAACACAGTCCAAGCCGGTGGGCAGATCACTTTCCCTCCTGAAATTGGGCGTGCCGAACTTGAGCCCTGTGGTGCAAAAAACCTTTGACATCGCAACGGCAATGGCGATGGGTATCGAAGTGGCCAAGGAGTGGGCCAATCGACCCGCCAACCATGCCACCCCTACGTTGCTGGGCGAGGCCGCCAAGGCGTTGAGCAAAGCAGCCAAGTTTTCTTGTGAGGTACTGGGCCCTAAAGAGGTCGATAAACTGGGCATGGGGTCATTCATGTCGGTCGCCAAAGGATCTCGCGAACCGCTCCGGTTCATTGTCATGAAGTACCAAGGCGCAGCCAAAACCCAAGCACCTGTCGTGCTGGTGGGTAAAGGAATCACTTTCGATACGGGGGGTATTTCCATCAAACCCGCCGCTGAGATGGATGAAATGAAATTCGACATGAGCGGGGCCGCCAGTGTTCTGGGGGTCTTCAAGTCCCTTAGCCTGCTTAAACCCGCCATCAATGTGGTGGGCTTGATCCCTGCTTGCGAGAACATGCCCGACGGTTTAGCGGTTAAACCGGGCGATGTGGTGACCAGCATGAGTGGTCAGACCATTGAAATTTTGAACACCGATGCCGAAGGCCGTTTGGTTTTGTGTGATGCCTTAACTTACGCAGAACGCTTTAAACCCAAAGCGGTGATTGATATCGCAACCCTCACAGGCGCCTGCGTGGTGGCTTTGGGTGCCGTCCGATCGGGTCTTTTTGCCACAGACGACGGATTGGCGCACGCCCTAGAAAAAGCCGGAGATCAGGCCATGGACCTGTGCTGGCGCATGCCTTTGGACGAGGATTATGCAGATGCCTTGAAAAGCAATTTTGCCGATGTGGCCAATGTGGGTGGACGTGCAGGCGGTGCCGTTACAGCCGCCAAATTTTTACAGCGGTTTGCCAAAGCCTTTGCTTGGGCTCACCTGGACATTGCCGGTACAGCCTGGAAGGGTGGCGCTGCCAAAGGGGCCACCGGACGGCCTGTTGGCTTGTTGATGCACTACCTGTTGTCACATGAATCAGCGCATCAAAATGAAGTAAGCCCCTCTTCTCGCAAGGTTAAATCAGATGCTGATTGACTGTCATGACGCACATTGAATTTCATTTCAACGCGCCCGACAAATTAGCCTATACCTGCCGGTTACTGCGAAAAGGAACATCGCAAAATCAAAGGCTCTTTGTGGTGGGGCAAGAAGATGTTTTGAAACACCTCGATGTGTCACTGTGGTCTGTTGCGCCGCATGATTTTGTCTCGCATTGTCAGGCCAGTGAAGCTCACTTGCGCCCGCATTCTTCGGTTATCTTGGCCTCCCGGTTAGAGGCTGTTTCCGGTGTTAAAACAGCTGTGAACCTGGGGCCTGACTTGCCCGAAGGATTTGAAGATTTTGAGCGCTTGATTGAGGTCGTCAGCGATGACCCCGCTGATCGATTGCAAGCCCGAGTCCGATGGAAACAATACACGGCGTTGGGCTATACCTTGCAACGTCGCGATCTGAATTTGAAATCTAATTGAAGATGCCAAATAAAAAAACTGAAGCCCCAGAATTTGCGGTATCGTTATTTTTTGTTTTAATTGAAGCTCACTTTTTTTTGGAGAACTTATGCAAATGAAATTCAAAGCAACTGCGGTTGCAGCATTAACCTTGGCAGCAGGTGCAAGCTTTGCCCAAGAAGTGATCAAAATTGGCCACGTAGCCCCTATGAGCGGTGCGATTGCGCATTTGGGCAAAGACAACGAAAACGGTGCCCGCATGGCCATCGATGAGTTGAATGCCAAAGGCATCAAGATCGGCGGCAAGGCCGTCAAGTTCGAACTGCTGGCCGAAGACGATGCAGCAGACCCCAAACAAGGCACTGCCGCGGCACAAAAGCTGGTGGACTCCAAAGTCAGCGGCGTGATCGGTCACTTGAATTCAGGCACTTCCATACCTGCCTCCAAAATTTACAGCGATGCCGGTATTCCGCAAATTTCGCCTTCTGCAACCAATCCTAAATTCACACGCAATGGCTACAAAACCACATTCCGCGTGGTGGCTGATGACGTCCATTTGGGTGGCACTTTGGGGCGATATGCCGTTAACAACGTCAAAGGTAAATCTATTGCCGTGATCGATGACCGCACCGCCTACGGACAGGGCGTGGCTGAAGAGTTTGAAAAAGCAGTCAAAGCAGCCGGCGGCAAACTGGTGGGCCACGAGTTCACAACAGATAAAGCTTCTGACTTTATGTCCATTTTGACCACCATCAAGGCCAAAAAACCTGATGTCGTGTTCTTTGGTGGTATGGACGCTGTGGCCGGCCCCATGATCCGCCAAATGAAATCCTTGGGTATCAACGCCAAGTTCATGGGCGGTGATGGTATTTGCACCGCCGAGTTAGCCAAACTGGCGGGTGACGCCATGGCCGACGGTCAAGTGATTTGCGCGGAAGCCGGCGGTGTTGAAGGCCAACAGAAAAAAGGCATGGAAGACTTCACCGGCCGTTACAAGACCCGTTTCAATGCCGATGTTCAGGTCTATGCGCCTTATGTGTATGACGCCGTCAATGTCATGGTCGATGCCATGGTGCGCGCCAAATCAAGCGAGCCAGCCAAGTACTTGCCCGAATTGGCCAAGACCAGCGGCTACAAGGGTGTGACGGGTACCATCACCTTTGACAACAAAGGCGACATCAAGAACGGCGCGCTGACTTTGTTCACATACAAAGCGGGTAAGCGTGATCAGATTGCCGTCGTGCGCTGATTTGGATATGCCCTGAATCAAGCCCCGCTCCAGTGTGTGGAGGCGGGGCTTTTCGATGCATTTAGCAGCGGGTGCCAGCAAGCGTAACTGCTGCTTTCACTGTCTTTGAAGCTTGGCTCTTGAAGAGCGCATTGCGCATCAGCTCGAGTGCAACGGGTATGGAACACGCAGCCCTTAGGCGGGTCCAGTGGCGAAGGGATGTCGCCTGAGAGCAATGAATATGACTTGTGACGTTCTTTTCTGGGGTCTGCTTTGGGCACGGCATCCAGCAGGGCTTGCGTGTAGGGGTGGGCGGGCTGCTTGAACAGTTTGTCTTTGTGCCCCAGCTCCATCATGGTGCCCAGGTACATCACCATCACGCGGTGGCTGATGTGTTTGACCACCGCCAGGTCGTGTGAAATGAACACCAGCGTCAGATTCATCTCGCGCTGCAACTGTCGCAGCAGCTGACTAATCTGGGCCTGGATGGACACGTCGAGCGCTGACACAGGTTCATCGCACAAAATTACTTTGGGCTTAAGGATGATGGCGCGGGCAATGCCGATGCGCTGGCATTGACCACCCGACAGTTCGTGCGGGTAGCGGTACAGCAAGCTTTCTTCGAGGCCCACTTTCATCAGCGTCTCCATAACTGCCGCCTTGCGTTGCTCGGCAGACAGACCCGGCTCATGGGTGCGCAAAGGTTCGGAGATGATTTTCAGCACATTCAGGCGCGGGTCCAGGCTGGACAAAGGGTCCTGAAACACCATTTGCACATCGCGCCTGACCGCGCCCCAGCGACCGATTGGGGTGTGCGTCAGGTCCTGATCGAACCATTTCAATAGGCTCGATTGACTTGGGATCAAGCCCATCAAGGCCTTGGCCAGACTCGACTTGCCACAGCCGGACTCGCCGACAATACCCAAAGTTTCTCCCGAATAGAGGTCAAAGCCGATGCCCTTGACGGCTTCGAGTTGGCGGGTTTTGGGCCAAAAACCTGGGCTGTCATTCACGGGGTAGCGCACCCGCAGATCACGCACCTGCAGCAGGGGCTGTTGGCTTGGGGGTGTTGCTGCCGACGGGGTCATGCTTGGGCGCCTGTGTGGTGGCAGGCAACCCAGTGTTGTGCCGCGCCTTCGTTCACAAGACTCAACGGGGCCGGGCGCTGGCAGTCGCTGTCAGCGCGGGCGCAGCGCGGTGCAAAGGGGCAGCCCACTGGCATATTTCGCAAGGAGGGCGGCATGCCAGGAATCGCAAGCAAGGCATCATCAGCATGCTCAAGCCGCGGGACCGACTCCAGCAAAGCGCGCGTGTAAGGGTGACGGGTGTGGTAGAAAATGTCGTCGGCCTGCGCATGCTCCATGACCCGGCCGCCGTACATCACCATCACCTGATCGCTCAGGCCTGCGACCAGGCCGAGGTCGTGCGTGACCATGATGATGCTGGTGCCGTGCTCTTGCTGCAACTGGCGCAGCAGTGCCACGATTTGCGCTTGCACCGTCACGTCCAGCGCGGTGGTGGGTTCATCGGCAATCAACACATCAGGCTGACTCAGTAAGGCCATGGCAATCATGATGCGCTGGCGCATGCCGCCTGAAAACTGGTGTGGATAGCTTTTTAAGCAACGCAGCGGATCGGCAATACGCAGTTTTTCCAGCATCTTCTGCGCTGCTGCACGCGCCTGACCACGCGAGGCGTTTTGGTGGGTTTCAAGCACCTCGGTCATTTGCCGTTCAATCGTCAAAAAAGGGTTCAGGCAAGTCATGGGGTCCTGAAAGATCATGGCCAGTTTTGGACCCCGCACCCGGTTGAGCTGGGCTGTGGGCAGGTTCAGTAGGTTGTCGCCTTTGAAGAGCACTTGGCCTTCGGCACGGGCATTTTTGGCCAGCAGGCCCATCATGGCCAGCATGGTCTGGCTTTTACCAGAGCCGCTTTCGCCCACCACTCCCAGTGTTTCGCCTTGCCGCAAGCTGAAGCTCACGTCGCGCACGGCCTGCAACTCGCCCTCGGGCGTCAGGAACTGGACGTTCAGGTTTTTGACTTCCAACAAGCTTGAATGTGTGCTCACCTCAGCGGTCCTTCGGGTCCAGCGCGTCGCGCAAGCCATCGCCCAGGTAGTTGAAGCTGTAGAGCGTTAGCGACAGCATCAGCGCGGGCAAGATGAGCAACCACGCTGCCGAGTCGAGCATCTGGGCACCGTCATGGATCAACACGCCCCAACTGGTCATGGGCTCTTGAATGCCCAAGCCCAAAAAGGACAGTACCGATTCGGTCAGGATCACGCTGGGCACGGTCACGGTGGCGTACACCAGCACCAGACCCATGAGGTTGGGCACAATGTGTTCGAACACGATGCGCGGCTTTGTGACGCCCATGGCGCGTGCGGCCTCCACAAACTCCATCTTGCGCAGAGACAGGGTTTGGCCCCGCACCAGCCGCGCGGTGTCCATCCATGAAAAAGCCGTGATGGCCAGCACCACGAGGTAAAAGTCTCGGCCCAACACGGTGACCAGCAAAATGGCAATCAACAGATAAGGCACGGCGTACATGATGTCCACGATGCGCATCATCACCTGATCGACCACCCCGCCCAGATAGCCTGCTGTGGCACCCCACACCACCCCCAGAGCAATGGATGTCAGTGTGGTCAGTATGCCCACCATGAGCGAAATACGCCCACCCATGAGGCAACGCACCAACAGGTCGCGTCCTGATTCATCGGTGCCCCACCAGTGGCTGTTGGTCAACGAAGGCGCAAGCTTGAGTGCGTCCCAGTCGGTACTGTCGTATGCATGAGGCAGCAGCCACGGGCCGATGACACACAAGGCAGTCACACAGACCAAAAACACCAGGCTGGTGACGGCCGCCTTGTTGCGGCGAAAGCGCAGCAGAGCATCACGCCATGGGCTGCGCTCAGGCTCTGCTGCGGGGGTCAAGGAAGGCATACATCAGGTCCACACATAAATTGACCAGCACGACCATCGTGGTGATCAACACCACCAGGCCCAGCACCAGCGTGTAATCACGGTTGGCGGCTCCATTGACCACCAAAATACCCAAGCCGGGTATTGAAAAAATACTTTCAGTGACCAAGGCCGATGTGATGGAAGACACGGCCAGAGGCCCTACGATGGTGACCACCGGAAGCAGAGAAGGGCGCAAAGCGTGCCTGAACACGATCAGGTGCATAGGCAGGCCTTTGGCCCGGGCTGTGCGGATGTAGTTGCTGTTCATCACCTCGACCATGCTGGCGCGCATGATGCGGGCCAAGGTTGAGACATTGATCAAGGTCAGCAGGCTGACGGGCAGCACCATGAATTTCCATGAGAAATGGTCCCAACCACCCGAAGGCAGCCACTGCAAGCCAATCGCAAAAGCCAGCACCAACAGCGGCCCCAGTACAAAAGAAGGCACCACGCTGCCCAAGCTGCCCAACGCCATCACGAAGTAATCCACAAAGGAGTTGCGGTACAGCGCTGCCAGCGCCCCCAGCAATACGCCGATGACCAAAGACAGTGCAATGGCCAGGCCGCCAATAGCCAGTGACACCGGCAGGGCACTGCCCACCAGCTCATTGACGGACCAGTCGGCATAGCGGTAAGACACGCCCAGGTCGCCTTGCAGCAATTGCCAGATGTAAAGCAGGTATTGCTTCCAATAGGGCTGATCCAAGTGGTACTTGCTCATCAATTGAGCCTGAATTGCTTCGGGTACGACCCGTTCGGAGTCGAAGGGGCCACCGGGAGCAGAAAACAGCAGGATGTAAACAACCCCGATCACCACCAGCAAGGTGGGGATGGTGATGAGCAGGCGGCGAAAGGTGTATGCGAGCATGAAGCCTGAGTTTATCCGTCAGACCCCAAGGATTGAAAACATCATCACACTCAGTGCTTGACGATGTACAGGTCCTGCGTGCGGAACCGGTCCATCTGGTTGTCGGTGCTGTAACCACCCACATACGACTTGACCAGTCTGGGCAGGGAGTATTGCAGCAGCGGAATGATCGGGTAGTCGTTCATGATCAAGCGGATGGCCTCGTTCAAGGCTGTTTTGCGCTTGGCCTCATCACTTTCTTTCAAGCCCTTTTGGATCAGCTGTTCCGCATCTTTGTTGCAATGCCGACTGTGATTTTGGTCAGAGTCGCACTTGACCAAGGCTACGAATGTGGTCGCATCGTTGTAGTCGGCGTTCCATCCGTCACGCGCCATTTCAAATTGTCCATCATGGCGTTTTTTGATGAGGACTTTGAACTCCATGGCCTCGAGCTCCACCGCCAGTCCAAGTTTAGTCTTCCATTCAGAGGCTGCAAAGATGGCCATCTTTTTGTGGTACTCGCTGGTGTTGTAGGAGAAGGTGAACTTGGCACCCGGTTTCACGCCCGCCTGCGCCATCAGAGCCTTGGCGGTCTCCACCTTTTTCGCCATGGGCCAGTTGGCCCATTCGTAGTCGACGCGGTCAGCCCCTTCCACACCTTTGACAATCAGGCCATAGGCGGGCAGCTGGCCGTCTGCGGTGACTTTTTGGGCCAGGATGTCGCGGTCCAGCACCATCGACAAGGCTTGGCGAACACGCACGTCCTTGAAGAAGGGCGATTGGGTCTGAATCGAGTAGAAACGCAAGGCCAGCAAGGGGGTGTTGCGCGTGTCTTTAGGGTACTTCTTTAAGTACGAGTCATAACTGCCCGGGGGCAGCATGTAAACCCAGTCGTTTTGCCCGGACTCGAACAGCTTGACGTCCACATGACCGTCTTCTACCGGGAGGTAGGTCACGCGGGTTATTTTGACTTGGTCAGCATTCCAGTAGCCTGGTGTTTTTTCAAGCACAATTTTGCTGTTGACCTGCCAACTCTTGAGCGCATAGGCCCCATTGCCCATCAGGTTGCCGGGTTTGGTCCACTCGCGGCCCAGCTTTTCGATTGACGTGGCATGCAAAGGACTCAGATTGGGGTTGCTGACCAGTTCGGGTAAAAACTTCACGGGGTGGGATGTTTTGATTTCCAGTGTGGCCTTGTCGATGGCGCGCACGCCTAACTCCTGCGGTGGTTTTTGGCCGGTCGAAACTTCTTTGCCATTCAGGAAAAAATCCCCAAAGGTCCGTGCGTATTTGGAGCCTGTTTTGGGGTCAACCAAACGGCGGAATGAATACACAAAGTCCTGTGCAGTCACAGGATCGCCGTTTTGCCACTTGGCTTGTGGCCGCAATTGGAAGGTCCAGGTCAATGGGTCGACTTGCCGCCACTTTTCGGCTACGCCGGGCACGATTTTGCCTTGGGCGTCGATGGCGGTCAGGCCTTCGAACAGGTCACGCGTGAGGTTGGCCGCACCCACCGACTCGATCAGCGACGGGTCCAGCGTTTCTGGCTCGGAGCCGTTGTTTCGGATCAGGGTTTGCTCGGCGTGCAGTTGTACCCCTTTGGGTACAGTGGCCGCCCAAGTGAACAGGCAGGAAAGTGCGAGTGCGCCAGCCAGCGAGGCGGTCAGAAAGGTTTGTTGAATGTTGCGCATCAGTATTTGGGGGATTTTTGCAAGTCGGTATCGATGTCGATGTATTTCCAGAAATCACGCGCGATCGGATTGCGCACATAACCCTGCAACCAGGGGTGTGTCAGATCAGTGCCAAAGCGGTGGGTGCTGAATTTGTAGGGCATGTAGGCCACCAGAATTTTGACGGCTTGATCTATCAACAGCTTGCGCTCAGGGCTGTCGGGCATGCGGTTGATTCTTTTGTAGATCTCGTCGTATTCGGGCAGGCTGAATCGGGCATGGTTTTGCTGACCTTTGGACTGGCTGTAGCCCAATGCCAAGACGCCGGCACCATCGGGTGATCCACCGCCTAAACCCAGACCCCACATCATCAGTTTGCCATTGCGTGAAGCCTTAAGCAACTCTGGCCATTGGCCGTACTTAAACACCACGCGTACACCAATGGCATCCATGTTCTTTTTCCAGATTTCGTTGAGTTCCCGGTAATCCGCTGAAGAAGTGGTGGCGTACTCAAGGGCCAGAGGCTTGCCATCAGGCAGATCGCGCCACCCATCGCCATCCTTGTCGGTGTAGCCAAATAAGTCGAGCAAAGCCATGGCTTTGGGTCGGTCAAAAACCCCCATCTCTGAACGCATATTGGGGTCGTATGCGGCAGTCAAGGGCATGACTGGCCCCTGCGCAACAATGGCTTGGCCTCGGCGAGGCAAGCGAACCTCTTCCGCTGTGTTTTGTCCCATGGCAATTGCCCGTCGCAGGGCTATTTTTTCAGGTGTATAACCACCGACGATGGGGTTTTCCATGCCAAAGTAACTGAAGGTGACGTCCCCCAGAAGATTCCGTTGCATTTGGATTCCACGTTTTTGCAGGTTGGGTGCCAATTTGTTTTGGGGAATGGCCACGTTCACATAAGCGGCGGGGAGGCGCTCCATCAAATCATGCTCATTGCCCAAAAACGCCAGCCATCGAGGTTGAGATTCTTCAATGATAGAGACCTCAATCTTGTCGATTTGCGGCAACTTTCGGCCCTTCATTTTCGCGTAGACCTGCTGCGCCAAAGGGGAGTCGGCAGGCGGTGTGGCTTCGAAATACTCTTCGCGGTAATTCGGGTTGCGCACCAAGGTGATCTTGGACGACCTGCGCCATTCGCTCAGCTTGAAAGGCCCTGTTCCCACCGGGTGCTCCATGATGCGGTCGCCATAGGCTTCAACCACTTCCCGGGCCACAATGCCGAAGATGCCCGGATCGGTCAGGCCCTCTAGAAACCGGGGGCGCAACTCGCCCAATTTGAATTGCACCGTGTACTTGTCCAGCGCACGCAAGCCCTCAATCTCGCGGTCGTAATCGAACTTGCCCGACTTGCTGGCCTGCTCGCGCAACTCTTCCATGCCAATGATCTTTTCTTCCCGCAAACCACTCACGCTGGGGCTTTTGTTTTTCGGGTCAAAAATACGTTTGTAGGTATAGACCACGTCGCTGGCGACCAGTTCACGCTTGATGCCCTTGAAGGCGGGATCGTCTGAAAAATAAGTCCCCGGCTTGAGTTTGACGGTGTAAGTTTTGAAATCGGCCGACACCTCGGGCATGCCTGAAGCCAGGTTGGGTCGAATGACCAACGGCCGTGCCAGGTAGTCGTAGGTGTAAAGCGCATCGAACATGTTGGCGGTGAGGATCCGCGAATACAAGTCTGAGAGTTGGGCTGGATCAAACCCTGTTTCTGCTGCAGCAAAGGCGTATCGGAAAACTTTTTCAGGCGGCTTGACCGTCTGTGCAGGTGCCGACAGAAATGAAAGGCCACACAGCAGTGTGATGACAGTGGGGATGGTGCGAAGGAAGATCAAGGCAAATACTTAGAAAGATGAACAACTTTAGCGCCAATAATAGTGCCTCACCGATTTAAATTGGTCAATCGAGCACTTTCCCGATCATGTTGAATTTTTTAGTCAGACGCATCTTGCAAATGATTCCTACCTTGTTAGGCGTTGTGCTGCTGGTTTTCCTTCTTTTTCATTACTTTGGGGGCGATCCGTCCGAAATTTTGGCAGGTATGAACGCCTCGCAAGAACAGATTGACTCCATTCGTCAGCAATTAGGCCTTGACTTGCCGCTGTGGCAGCAGGTGGGGCAGTTCATGCTCAAAGTGGCCACTTTTGAATGGGGCAACAGTTGGGCGACCAATGAGTCGGTGGCCAAAATCTTTCAAACTCGCTTGCCCGCCACTTTGACTGTGATGACGCCAATTCTGGTGATCGAAGTGTTACTGGGCACCTTGGCAGGTCTGGCGGTGGCTTATGTGCGCGGCACTTTGACCGACAAAGTCGTCATGGTCATTTGCACCCTGGCGATGTCCATCAGCTTTTTGGTGTACATCATTTTTGGCCAGTACCTGTTCGCTTTTCTGTTGGGCTGGTTCCCGGTGCAGGGCTGGAGCAACAGCATGTGGACCAACCTGAGTGTCTTCACACCGTTGCCCGTGCTGCTGGCGGTCATCGTCAGCCTTGGCCCGCATACCCGGCTCTACCGCAGCTTTTTTCTGGATGAAATCAACCAGGATTATGTTCGCACAGCACGCTCCAAAGGCCTGTCCGAGGAGGCTGTGTTGTTCAGGCATGTGCTGCCCAACGCATTGATTCCTATCTTGACCAATGTGGCGACGCATTTGCCCAGCATTTTCATTGGCTCTTTCCTGATTGAAGTTTTTTTCTCTATCCCCGGATTAGGGCGGGAGGTCTATACCGCGGTCAATCGCAGTGATTACCCGGTCATTCAGGCGGCCACCATTTACTTGGCTGCACTCACCATGGTCATCAACTTGTTGACCGATGTCCTTTACCAGTGGGTTGATCCCCGCGTGAAACTCAAATGAGTGCAGTCATGGTTTTAAATCGTCAACCCAATTCCCTTTGGGGCCAAGTGGTGGAGCGTTTTCGCAGCGACAAAACGGGCATGGCTGCGTTGTTCGTTGTGGGCTTGTTTTTTGTGTTGGTGGTGTCCGCCCAATTCGGTTGGGTGGGCAGTGACTGGCAGGCAGAAGTAGGACAGCCTTTTGCGCCGCCTCATTTTGTGGGGGCCAAAGCCGATGTCAAGGCAGCGCAAGAAGCGCAACTGCCTGTGCGGCAACTTGATATTTCAGACATGGATCCTTTGGCGCCTTACTACGACAAATGGCAGCAAAAAGCCTCAGGGGTGGCGGTTACCCAGCAGATCAAACAAGACACCCTGCCTTGGGGCGGCGACCGCATAGGCCGTGACGTTTTGCAAAAAGCGATCAAAGGCGCACAAATTTCAATTCTGGTTGGCTTGACCGCAGCTTTGATGGCCACGCTGATTGGCACCGTGCTGGGGGCTCTTGGTGGTTATTTTGGCGGTGCTGTGGATGATGCGCTGGAGTGGTTGTACAACGTGTTCAACGCCATTCCCTATGTGCTGCTGATCTTTGCACTCGCGGCGGTGTTCAAGTCCGGGCCGCTGGCCAAGGTGTTTTCTAACGGCATCATGAATGTGGTGGTGATTTTGAGTCTGGTGGGTTGGACAGGCATCTACAGACTGGTGCGTGCCGAATACATCAAGCACCGATCGCGCGACTATGTGCGTGCGGCCGAGGCGATTGGTGCGAGCCATTTTTCGCGACTGTTTGTGCACATCTTGCCTAACGTCAGCCATGTGGTTTTGGTTCAGCTGAGTCTGCATGTGGTGGGCTTTATCAAAGCCGAGGTCATCTTGTCTTTCTTGGGCTTGGGCGTGTCGATCGACATGGTCAGCTGGGGCACGATGCTCTCGGAGTCTCAGACCGAGTTGATTTTGGGCATCTGGTGGCAGTTTCTTGCAGCCACCTGCATGATGGCCGTCTTTGTGACCGCTTTCGCCTTGTTTACCGATGCCTTGCGCGATGCGCTGGACCCCAAGATCCGTTGAAGGCTTTGCAAATGACCGCCACACTCCAAGTTAAAAATCTCAAAGTCTCCTTCGACATGGGGCGAGCTGGCATCCAGCACGTATTGCATGGTGTCAGTTTTGATGTGCCCGATCAGCGCACGCTGGCCCTGGTCGGTGAATCAGGCAGCGGCAAGAGCGTCAGCGCCCTGAGTATTTCGCGCTTACTGCCAGACAACGCCTTGATGGATCCAGCCAGCCAGATCCTCAGCGGCGGCGTCGATTTGCTCAAGCTTTCGGAGCCTGCGCTGCGCAAGTTGCGGGGTAAAGAGATCACCACGGTCTTCCAGGACCCGATGAATTCACTCAACCCGGTCAAAACCATTGGCCATCAAATTGCGGAAGTGCTGATCCTGCACTTGGGTCTGAGTCCCAAACAAGCTTGGGAACAGACCAAGGCGGTCATTGATGAAGTGGGCATACCGGATGCTGGCAATCGCATCAACGCTTATCCGCACGAACTGTCTGGCGGGCAACAGCAGCGCGTGATGATTGCCATTGCCATCGCTTGTCAACCTCGTTTGCTGATTGCAGATGAACCCACCACGGCGCTCGATGTGACCGTGCAGCGACAAATCATCGAGCTGTTGGTGCGCTTGCAAGACAAACACAAGATGAGCATGCTCTTCATCAGCCACGATTTGGGGCTTGTGGCCGAATTGGCCCACGAAGTGGTGGTCATGCGCCATGGCGAAGTGCGGGAATCGGGGTCGGTAGAGAGCATCTTTACCCGACCTCAGGATGCCTACACGCAAGCGCTGTTGGCCTGTCGCCCGCGCTTGAACCAGGCCTATGAACGTCTGCCGGTCATTGAAGACTTCATGAACCCGGCAGGCCGCATCTTGACTCCCAGGGCCCCGCCAGCGAGCGGTGGCGAAGTGCTTATGACCGTGGACAGCTTGGCCAAAGACTATGTGATCAAGACGGGCTTGTTTTCGCGTAAAACCGTGCATGCGGTGAAAGATGCGAGTTTTTCTTTGCGCCGGGGCGAGACACTGGGCGTGGTGGGTGAGTCGGGTTCGGGCAAATCCACATTGGGCTTGATGCTCGCCCAATTGCTGCAAGTCACGCGGGGCGAGGTGACGCTGGCAGGGCATGCCCTGACGCGGCAAAACGCGGCGCAAATTCGAGCCATGCGCAAAAAAGTGCAGATCATCTTCCAGAACCCCTATGCGAGTTTGAATCCAAGGTTCACCGTGGGGCGGATTCTGGAAGAGCCCTTGAAGATCCACGGGCTGGGTGGCGATGAAGTGGGACGGCAAGCTTTGGTGCTGGAGTGGCTTGAACGCGTAGGTTTGGGGGCTGATGCATTGCACAAATATCCGCATGAATTTTCGGGCGGTCAGCGCCAGCGCATTTCGATCGCGCGCAGCTTGATTCTGCAGCCCGAAATCGTGGTCTGTGACGAATCCGTCAGCGCACTTGATGTGAGCGTTCAGGCCACCATCTTGAACCTGCTCAAGGACCTGCAAAAGGAATTTTCGCTCGCTTACTTGTTCATCTCGCACGATCTGGATGTGGTGCGTTACATGTCGGATCAGATGATCGTCATGAAGCAGGGTGACATTGTGGAGCGGGGTGCAGCTGCAGACATTTACGCCAACCCTCAGCACCCTTATACCCAGGAGCTTCTGGGATCGATTCCCAAAGGCTGGACGGCTGAGCGCGCTGCTGCTTTGGCTTGATCAGGGGTTGTCGGGCGCTTGGGGCAGTTCGCGCAAGTGCCTCAAGGGTGTCACGACCCAGCCCACGCCAGCAGTGACTACAGCGCCCACGCCCGCCAGCAGCAGGGGTGTTGACATCAAGGTGTGTTCGCCCAACCAGCCGCCGAGCAAGGCGCCGGGGCCTGCAGGCAGCATGATCAGCCAACGCATGGTGGTTGTCATGCGGCCCAACATAGGTGCAGGCGTAACCGATTGCCGTATCGCCAGAAAATTGATAAAAAGCAATGTGGCGCCTGACGCAAAACCTATCAGCATCAAGGCAAATCCAATGACGGCTGGAACCTGGTCTTTGAACAGTGCCATCTGAATCCAGCCTAAACCCGTTAGGCCGACCCCCAACAGCAAGGCCGGGCCCGGTCCGATGGCTTTTGACAGGCGTGGTCCCGCCAGACCCACGGCAATCGAGCCTATGCCCAAAGCCACATAGCTCATGGACAGGTGCTCTTCACTCATGCTGAGCTCCCGTATGGCGTAGATCACTTGTATCGATAAAGCCATTTGTGCGAAGAATTGCCATGCACCCACCACCATAGCGCTTTGAATCAGCAAAGGTTGGCTGCGCACAAAGGCCAGCCCAGCCTTGAGTTGGCGCCAGAAATGGGCATTTTTTGGGGGAGTCACTGTTTCTTGAATTCGCAGGCCCTTGAGCATGATCGCAGAGCAAAGCACTAAAAAGCAATCTGCCAGCAAGGTCATTGGCCCACCCAGCACTTTGATCAAGAGGCCGGCAATGCCTGGACCAATGACTTCGGCGGCGGATCCGGCAATGGCATTCTGAGCATGGGCTTTGACCAATTGATCGCGGCTGACCAGTTGAATGAGCACGATTTGTGAGGCTGAGCCTGCCACCGTATAGACCACGCCAGCACCAAACCCCACCACATAAAGCCAGGCCATGTTCAGCACATTGAAGTACCAGGCTAAGGGCACTGAGACCAGCAGCGAGGCCATCAACAATTCACCGGCAATGTAGACCGGCAGTTTACGGATGCGGTCCAGGTAAACGCCTGCAGGCAGCGAGAGCAAAACGAAGGGCAACAACTCCATCGCGCCCAGCAGTCCCATCTGGGTGGGGCTTGCTTGCAGCAGCACCACAGCGGTCAGGGGCAGCACGATCATGGTGATCTGGCCCCCCAGATTGCTCAGCAAAATCGAGCCCCAGAGCCGTGCGTAACCCTGAATATGGAACAGGCTGTCAGGCTTCATAACCAGGAAGCTGGCGATTGAATTTTTCAGTGATGAGCATTGCGACCTTGGTATGCGACAGACAAAAAAAACCCCAAACCAATTGGTTTGGGGCTGTGTTTTGGCGGAACAGGCGGGATTCGAACCCGCGGTGGGCTATGAACCCACACACGCTTTCCAGGCGTGCGACTTAAACCACTCATCCACCGTTCCTAAGCCCATGATTATAGCAGTCACAAAGTCCACACCAGGCTTCAGTCCTTGGTGATCGCGACCATCTTCATGGCCGATGCAATCAAGCCAGAGACTTCGGTCAAATTGCCAGGAATGATGAGTGTGGTCTTGGCGTCGGCGGCGACTTTACCGTAAGCCAGAACGGCTTGTTCAGCTACTTTGAGTTGAACGGCTTGCTCACCACCTGGTTGCCTGATGGCTGATGCAATGCGCTCGATGGCATGGGCTGTGGCATCGGCCATGGCGGTGATGGCCGCAGCATCGCCTTGCGCCTTGTTGATGGCAGCTTGCTTTTCACCTTCTGATCTTGCAATAAAGGCTTCACGTTCGCCAGTCGCTATATTGATTTGTTCTTGACGGCGGCCTTCAGAGGCAGCGATCAAGGCGCGTTTTTCCCGTTCAGCCGTAATTTGCGACTGCATGGCGAGCAAAATTTCTTTGGGTGGTGTCAAGTCCTTGATCTCATAGCGTAGGACTTTGACACCCCAATTCAGGGCAGCCTCGTCAATGGCCGCCACCACTTGCGCGTTGATGATGTCGCGCTCTTCAAAGGTTTTGTCGAGTTCCAATTTGCCGATCACACTGCGCAAACTGGTTTGTGCGAGTTGGGTGACAGCAACAATGTAATTGGACGAACCGTAGCTGGCCAGTTTGGGGTCGGTGACCTGGAAATACAAAATGCCATCCACCTGCAACTGCGTGTTGTCGCGTGTGATGCAAATCTGGCTGGGCACATCCAGCGGGATTTCTTTGAGACTGTGTTTTTGAATCACGTTGTCCACAAAGGGCACCACGAAATTCAAACCCGGCGTCAGACTGGCGTGGTACTTGCCCAAACGCTCGACCACCCATGCATTTTGCTGAGGCACCACTTTGACTGTTTTGATGATGAACAGGGTGATGATGATCAAAAAAAGAAGGGCGATTTCCATGATTTTCCTAAAGGTTAAATTTTTTCAACAATCAGGCGGTTACCCGCCATTTCGGTGATCCGGAAAGCCCCAGCGCCGGGCACTTGCCCGGGGGCGAGTTGTGCAGTCCACTGAGCGCCGCGGTGTTTGACTTGCGCAAGTCCTAGTTCATCCCAAACCAGCACCTGAACGACTTCGCCCAAATCCAGATGCACATCTTGATTCCGCGAAGACTCCGTCGGCTGCTGTGTGCGTGCTTTTTTCAAATGCCACAGCGTGACGGAAAGTCCACCAACAATTGCACCGACCACGATTTGCCAGGTCAAGGACAGATCGGCGTGCGCCGCCAATGCCGATGCAGCAGCACCTACGGACAACATCAATAAATAGAAGGTTCCGGTGATCAATTCAGCGGCAATCAAGCCACCGGTCACAAGCCACCAAACCGTTGATAAATCCATTTGGAATCCTTGAAAAATGAATTCTTTGCATGCAAGCGCCATTGTGCCGATTTTTAGACACAAATAGTCCTTACACTTCGCCCTTGTTTCTTTTTTTTGCCCCTTGTTTGGAGCCGTGCATGAAATTCAGATTTCCCATTGTCATCATTGATGAAGACTACCGTTCCGAAAACACGTCGGGCCTGGGTATTCGTGCATTGGCCGAAGCCATCGTGACAGAGGGTTTTGAGGTTTTAGGGGTGACCAGCTACGGTGATTTGTCGCAGTTTGCACAGCAGCAAAGTCGGGCCAGCGCATTCATCTTGTCGATCGATGACGAAGAGTTCACCCCCGGACCGGACCTTGACCCCGTTGTTTTAAGCTTGCGTGCTTTTATACAAGAAGTGCGCCGCAAAAACGCGGATGTGCCGATTTATGTTTATGGCGAAACCAAAACTTCGCGCCATTTGCCCAATGACATTTTGCGTGAGTTGCATGGATTCATTCACATGTTTGAGGATACGCCCGAGTTTGTGGCGCGTCACATCATTCGTGAAGCCAAAAGTTACCTGGAAGGCGTGCAGCCCCCATTCTTCAAGGCTTTGTTGGACTATGCCGAGGACGGCTCGTATTCGTGGCACTGCCCTGGTCACTCGGGTGGTGTGGCCTTTTTGAAGAGCCCTGTGGGTCAGATGTACCATCAGTTTTATGGCGAAAATATGCTGCGTGCTGACGTATGCAATGCGGTCGAAGAGTTGGGTCAATTGCTCGACCATAACGGGGCTATTGGTGAGAGTGAACGCAATGCAGCGCGCATCTTCAATGCCGACCATTGCTTCTTTGTGACCAATGGCACCAGCACCTCCAACAAAATGGTGTGGCACCACACCGTTGCGCCGAATGACGTGGTGGTAGTGGACCGCAATTGCCACAAATCTATTTTGCATTCCATCATCATGACCGGTGCTATCCCGGTATTTTTGAAGCCCACACGCAACCACTTTGGCATCATTGGCCCGATTCCCGAAAGCGAGTTTGAAGTCGCGACCATTCAGGCCAAGATCAAAGCCAACCCTTTGCTCAAAGGCGTAGACCCTAAAAAAGTCAAACCTCGCGTGATGACACTGACCCAGTCCACCTACGACGGGGTGTTGTACAACACAGAGACCATCAAGGGCATGCTGGACGGCTACGTGGACAACCTGCACTTTGACGAAGCCTGGTTGCCGCACGCGGCCTTTCATCCTTTTTATGGCCCCTACCATGCAATGGGCAAAAAGCGGGCCCGCCCAAAGACCTCGGTGGTGTATTCAACGCAGTCCATCCATAAACTGCTGGCCGGAATCAGCCAGGCCAGCCACGTGTTGGTGCAGGACTCGCAAACCATCAAGTTGGATCGTCACTTGTTCAATGAAGCGTACCTGATGCACACCAGCACCAGCCCGCAATACAGCATCATTGCAAGTTGCGATGTGGCAGCGGCCATGATGGAGCCACCCGGCGGCACCGCTTTGGTGGAAGAAAGCATTGCCGAAGCATTGGACTTCAGACGCGCCATGCGCAAGGTGGATGCCGAATACGGCAAAGACTGGTGGTTCAAGGTCTGGGGTCCCGAAAAACTCGTTGACGAGGGCATTGGACGTGCTGAAGACTGGATTATCAGAAGCGATGCCCGCAAAAAAGTCAGCAAATGGCATGGTTTTGGCCAGTTGGCGGATGGCTTCAATATGCTGGACCCCATCAAGTCCACCATCGTGACGCCGGGCTTGAACTTGGACGGCAAGTTTGACAAGACAGGTATCCCGGCGTCTATCGTGACCAAGTTTTTAACTTCCAATGGCGTGGTGGTCGAAAAGACGGGCTTGTACAGTTTTTTCATCATGTTCACCATCGGCATTACCAAGGGCCGATGGAACTCGTTGCTGACCGCCTTGCAGCAGTTCAAAGACGATTACGACCGCAATCAGCCGATGTCGCGCATCATGCCGGAGTTCTGCCAAAAGCATCGCAAATACGAGCGCATGGGGCTTCGCGACCTGTGTCAACACATCCACACCTTGTACGCCAAATATGACATCGCGCGCTTGACCACAGAGATGTATTTGTCCGACCTGACGCCTGCCATGAAGCCTGCCGATGCTTACGCCTATATTGCGCACCGCAAAACAGAGCGTGTGGAAATTGACCAATTGGAAGGGCGCGTTACTGTGGGCTTGGTGACACCCTATCCGCCCGGCATCCCGCTGTTGATTCCGGGTGAAGTCTTCAACAAAAAAATCATCGACTACCTCAAATTCTCACGTGAGTTCAACGCCCAGTGCCCCGGCTTCGAGACCGATATTCACGGCTTGGTGGAAGAGCTTGGGGAAGATGGTGTGAAAAGGTATTTTGCGGACTGTGTGAAGGACTGATCATTTGAAATAAGTGCAGCCCAAAGAGCAAAAAACCCCCCAAATTGGGGGGTTTTTGCTCTTTGGCGCCTGCGCAAAGAGATATTTTGAAAATCAGGTCTCGTGCTTAGAACTTGTAATCGTAGTATGCAGAAATCCGAGCAGCGCGCGGTGCTGTGTAGGAAAGAGGCGTGCTGTAAAGCGCACGCAGGGCTGTTCCTGAGTTGAAGCGCTCTTCGATGACTTCAATCGATTGGCGGTTGAGCACGTTAAATACATCCAACTTCAAGGTCAGGCCTTTGAGTTTTGCCGGCTGGTATGCCACGTTCAGATCCAGCTTTGCTGTGTAGGGCAGTTCACCTTGTGAGCCACGAGGTGTTGCCACGCCGCCGCAGTAAAAGTAGGCTGAGCCATAGCCAGAGTAGTTGGTCACAGCGTTGGGGTTGGTCGAGCCAACCGCATCAGGTGCGTTGCCGATACAGTTACGTGGACGGCCAGAGGCCAAAGCCACGTTGGCACCAAATCCCCACTCTGGGTCAGCCTGGTAGTAACCAAACATCTTCAACTGGTGTTTGCGGTGGTTCGGGAGCAAACCAACTGCGTTTTTGGAAAACTCTGGAAAGTCAAAAGCCTGAGTTGTCGAGACATCCGCTTGGCCTATGTCCGACAGCAATTGTCCTTCAGTATTGCCATAGTTGCGCGCGAAGGTGTAGTTAACCTTGCCGTACCACTTCCCATCAAATGGGTGCTCAGCAAAGAGGTCCAGTGCTTGGTAAATGCGCTTGACTTTGTCAAAACCCAAATCCTTTGCAGACAGATCGACACGACGCGCGCCTTTGCCATCGCCGTAATCCATCATGAAGCTGTTGGCAACACCCGGATTGAACAATGCGCAGTGGTAGCCTTCCCAATTTGAGCTATTGACGCCGTTACGGTCCGCCCATGCTTGGAAAGGACGGTCGTCGCAATGGTCGTCAATAGCAGAGCGCAGCATGCGGTATGTGAATTTTCCGCCTATGTTCAGGCCCTTGTTGACGGCCTGTTCAAAGCCCAGCGCCAGTTCATCCTGGTAGTTGCCATTCATATTGAGTGCGGCAACAGTCTGCGGATCTTTGGACTGACCGAATTCATTATTGGAAGAATAAACTGCACTGATTGGCGTCAGGCCAGTGGGTTGGCCATTGGCGTCAACCCCTGTGTAAACAAAGTTTTGTTTGGTGAACAGAGATGCGCCAGCTGCACGCACAGCAACGTTGGTGGGCAATGGCACGTGGTAACGACCTGCGCTACCGAAAAGCTTCAGAGTCTGGTTGCCAAAGGCGTCAAATGTGGCCCCTAAACGAGGCGCAATTTGGGTGGGCAGATTGATGTAGGACTTGCCATCACCATTTTTGTTGTTAAAGCTTTCGTTACGCAGACCCAAGGACAACAGCAGTTTGTTGTTGACTTGCCAACGGTCCTCAATGTACTGAGCAGTTTGCTCGACGGAGGGTGTCGACAAGCTGTTGACATACACCTGCTGGGCGTAATAACCTTGAGCGCCATAGGGGTTGTTGACGGTCACGCTGTTGGCGGCAGCATATTTGCCATCGATCAATTCGTTAGGCGCACTGGATTTGAAGTATTCCCACCGGTATCCGCCAGCAAGGCCGCTGCCAGCAAGTGAGTTGATGGTATTTTTGTCCACACCGGCGCGCAATGTGTGTTGCGGGTTGAGCTTGTACTCCAGGTCAAAGCGCATGCCCTTGTTTTTGTCCACTGCACCGGGCACCAGTAAGTTGCCAGAGATGGTTTGGGGCTTGGCGTAAGGGCCAAGGCCCGGTACTTCGTTGGTCGAGTCCGAGATAATCTGCGGCAATGCTGGGTTATAACCTACGGGATTCTGTTGATGAGCGCTCCTGGTTTGACCCAGAACTGCCGTGAACGTCAGGTCCTTGGTGAAGTAACCTGTGTATTTGAAAATGTCGGCTTCCGAGCCTTGCTGAGAGGCTACAGGCGTAGGGCCCCAGTTCACATAGGTTTGACCGCCATTTTGAACATTGGTTCTCTCCAAAGTCTTGTAGTCAAAGCCAAAATATTTACGTGCAGAGGTGTACTTGTCGGTAAGACGCGTGTATTCCAAATGATGGTCATCGGAAATGTTCCAGTCTAATTTCAAAAGAGAGCGTGGAACCTCTGTTGAAATTTCTTGCCATGACGAGGACTGTGTTGATGCAGAAGCTGTGTAGGTAGCCGATGAATTGCCTGCACGGATACCACTCGAATTGGTAGTGGCGCGTTCAGCTGAGTAATAAATGAAGAGTTTGTCCTTGATGATCGGACCACTGAAATAGCCCGTCGTTGTGGACGAATTGATGACATTTTTCTCGTTGTACACATACAACTTGTTAGCGAGTGTCGTACCGTTGTCGGCATAGTACTGATTCTTGCCAGTTGCGCGAAATCTGTCTGGGCTCCAGGTGATGCCAGCACCAGCCTTGAACTCATTGGAGCCACTCTTGGTGATGATGTTGACTACGCCGCCAGTTGAGCGGCCGAATTCAGCACCATAACCGCCTGTAAGAACTTGCGCCTGCGCAATGGAGTTGAAGGGCAATTGGGAAAAGCCCACTTGTGTCAATGAATTGGTGACAGGAAAGCCGTTGATGTAGTAAGCGTTTTCGGATGCGCTAGAGCCACCAAAGCTGGGGGCGTTTGAGCCGCCATAGCGAGCGTCACCGCTCGTCGTATTGGGTGCCAACTGAATGATGGCTCCCACGCTGTTTGCCACTGGTATGCGTTGCAGTTCTTTGGCTGTGAAAATGGTTGTGGAGCCCATTTCCGTCATGTCCAATTTTTTGGCAGTTTGTGAACCTGTCACCACGACGGTGTCAGCAAACGAAATTTCAGTGCCCTGACCGATACGGACTTCGACAACAGGGTTGCTGTTGACAAGCTTGCCATCTTTCAGAACCTGTGCAGAGTAGCTGCCGACTGGCAAGGCGCCAAGGCTGAAGCGGCCAGAGCTGTCAAGGTTCACAGAACGTTTGAAGCCGGTTTCCGTGTTGGTCAAAACCAAGGTGCTGCCAGAGGCGGCCGTACCGTAAACAGTACCTGTAGCGTTGGATTGGGCGAAGGATGTGCCAATCGTGCCCACGCTGATCAATGCTGCTCCAAATGCGACGTTTAAAGCTTGGTTGAGAAATTTTTGTTTAAACAGAGATGTTCGTTTTGAATTTTGCAATTTTCACTCCTTGATTGACAATTCAAGACTCTATTAAAGCCATTTATGTCAGGATTGTGAATTGAAAATTTCAAATTGTTGTTTTATTGATAAAATTGATATTTCCGCATGTGTCAAGCAATTTTTTTATTATGCGAATTAATACCAATTAGCTAACTAATTAATTTAATTATATATTTAAATTTTTATTAATTAGATTAAATTATCTTTTTAAGTAATCAATCAGCCGATATCCCGCCCACAACCTGACTGAAACCCCCATCCACGTACACGATTTCAGCACTCACACCGCCAGCCAGATCGCTCAGCAAAAACGCAGCCACATTGCCAACATCCTCTGTGGTCACATTGCGGCGGATCGGGGCTTTTTGTGCAACGGCACTCAAAATTTTGCCGAAATCCTTGATGCCACTGGCGGCCAAGGTTTTGATGGGGCCTGCGCTGATGCCATTGACGCGCATTTTCTTGGGCCCTAATGACTCTGCAAGGTAGCGAACAGAGGCTTCCAGGCTGGCTTTGGCCAAGCCCATGGTGTTGTAGTTGGGCACGACCTTCAAGGCGCCCAGATACGACAGCGTCAGAAGAGCCGCGTTATCGCGCAAAAAGGGGAGTGCAGCCTTGGCCATGGCGGGAAAGCTGTAGGCGCTGATGTCGTGCGCTATTTTGTAGCCCTCACGACTCAAGCCCTCCAGGAAATCGCCTGAAATGGCATCGCGAGGTGCAAAACCAATGGCATGGACAAAGCCATCAAATTGAGGCCAATGGGATGAAAGACCTGCAAACAATTGCTCAATCTGGGCATCGTCGCCCACATCGCAGTCAAAGATCAACTTGGAGTCAAAGTCCGCCGCAAACTCTGTGATGCGGTCTTTAAACCGTTCGCCCACATAGCTGAAGGCGAGCTCTGCGCCTTGCGCGTGGCAGGCTTTGGCAATCCCATAGGCAATGGAACGGTTTGACAAAACGCCGGTGATGAGTAATTTTTTACCAGAAAGAAAGCCCATGGTGTCTCTTTAAAGGGTTGCAACCCCCTATTTTGACACGGCAATTTATGACTTTGGATTTGAGCTTGCGCGCACAGGCGGCATTGTGGCGTGGGGTGTGAGTTGGGGTTTTTTTGATTTAAAAGACTTGTTTTCCAGGGGCAAGGGGATCCAAAACCCTTCCAAATCAAGCATTTATAGTTTACAATGCGAGCTTCACGACCAAACGGGCGGGTTTTCACCGCCCGTTTTTTTTGGTCGATACATTGTCGAAACCTTCAGAAAAAACCCGATTCGCGTGGCATTACAGCAGATTGTTGAAGAAACCGTAACAGGATTAGGCTATGACCTGGTCGAGATAGAGCGCTCGGCTGGCGGTCTTTTGCGGATCACGATCGACTGGCCTTGGCAAGAAGGTTTGGAGCCCTTTATCACGGTGGAAGACTGTGAAAAAGTTAACCGACAGTTGCAGTTTTCTCTTGAGGTGGATGGAGTCGAATACAACCGGTTAGAGATCTCATCTCCCGGAATAGACCGACCTTTGCGCAACGACACTGATTTCAAGCGTTTTGTTGGCCATTTGATCGACATCACGCTCAAGGCCCCTATTGGGGATGCCGCAGCAGGCTTGGTGAATGCCAGCCGCAAAAAGTTTCGAGGTACTTTGGAGTATTTGGAAGGGACTTCAAACAGTGAAGTTCAGTCTGATAAGCCGGTTCAATGGCAAGTCGTATGGAGTGATGCACCTGAAATTAAACCGGGGCAGCGCGTGAGCAAAAAGCGTGTGTTGCCGCCTTTGCAGGCTTTGGGTTTTACGCGTGACGAATTACGTGAGGCGCGTTTGGCGCCGGTTGTTGACTTCAAGGGGCGAAAGCCCAAGTTGCCGGGTGAAACGCCGGCACAAGAATGATGAATTCGGTCTGCAGCATGATGTTGCAGACCCTGTAAACAGTTATAGGAGAGTAGTGGCATGAATCGCGAAATGTTGATGCTTGTAGAAGCTATTTCACGTGAGAAAAACGTGGAGAGAGATGTTGTGTTTGGCGCTGTGGAATCGGCCTTGGCCCAAGCGACCAAAAAACTTCACGAAGGTGACGTGGACATTCGCGTGGCCATTGACCGTGACAGCGGTAATTACGAAACTTTTCGCCGCTGGCACGTTGTGCCCGATGAAGCTGGTTTGCAATTGCCTGATCAGGAAATTTTGCTTTTCGAAGCGCTTGAACAAATTCCGGATATCGAGGTAGACGAGTACATCGAGGAGTCGGTGGAGTCTTTGACCATTGGCCGGATTGGCGCGATGGTGGCGAAGCAAGTGATCTTGCAAAAAATCCGTGACGCTGAGCGCGAAATGCTTTTGAATGACTTCATGTCACGCGGTGAAAAAATCTTAGTCGGCACTGTCAAGCGCATGGACAAAGGTGACATTATTGTTGAAGCCGGACGTGTTGAAGGTCGCCTGCGCCGTAGCGAGATGATCCCTAAAGAAAACTTGCGCAATGGTGATCGCGTTCGCGCCATGATCATGGAAGTGGATTTGACTTTGCGTGGCGCGCCAATTGTGTTGTCGCGCTCTTCACCTGAATTCATGATCGAGTTGTTTCGTGCAGAAGTTCCTGAAATTGAGCAAGGTCTGCTGGAGATCAAGTCCTGTGCCCGTGATGCGGGTTCCCGCGCAAAAATTGCAGTGTTGTCACACGACAAGAGAGTTGACCCGATTGGCACTTGTGTTGGCGTGCGGGGCACGCGAGTGAACAGCGTGACCAATGAGTTGGCCGGTGAACGCGTAGACATTGTGCTGTGGAGTGAAGATCCTGCCCAGTTTGTGATTGGGGCTTTGGCGCCCGCCAACGTTCATTCCATTGTTGTTGACGAAGAAAAGCATGCGATGGACGTGGTTGTTGATGAAGAAAATTTGGCCATTGCGATCGGCCGCGGCGGACAAAACGTTCGCCTGGCCTCCGACCTGACTGGTTGGAAAATCAACATCATGGATGCCGCAGAGTCGGCCCAAAAACAAGCCGACGAGACCACGGGAATTCGCGAGTTGTTCATGGAAAAACTGGATGTTGACCAAGAAATTGCTGATATTTTGATTGAAGAAGGCTTTACAAGCCTCGAAGAAGTGGCCTACGTTCCTCTGCAGGAAATGCTTGAAATTGAAAGCTTTGACGAAGATACCGTCAATGAGTTGCGTACCCGCGCCAAGGACGTTTTGTTGACCATGGAAATTGTTCGTGAAGAGAGCGTTGAGGGTGTGTCGCGAGACTTGCGAGACCTTGAAGGGCTGAATGCGGAACTTATAGCCAAGCTGGCCGAGGCGGGAATCCAAACCCGTGACGATCTGGCCGACTTGGCCACAGATGAACTCACCGATATCACCGGTCAAACGACCGAAGATGCCACCACCTTGATTATGAAAGCCCGCGAACATTGGTTCACTGGCGAAGCTTCAAACTGATGGAGGTATGAACAGAATATGTCCATGAATACAGTCGCCGAGTTCGCCAGCGAACTCAAGAAATCAACTGACACCGTGTTGGAGCAATTGCGCTCAGCAGGTGTTGATAAATCTGCTCCATCAGACGCTTTGTCTGAAGCGGACAAACAAAAATTACTGACTTATTTGCAGGTCAGTCACGGCACTGTGACAGGTGAGCGTAAAAAAATCACACTGGTCAAAAAATCCACCAGTGAAATCAAACAAGCGGATTCCACAGGCAAGGCCCGAACGATTCAAGTTGAAGTGCGTAAAAAACGCACTTTCATCAAACGCGATGATGAGCTTGCTACATCCGATGCCGCAGAGCAGGAGCCACAAGAGCAGCTTATAGATCTCGCTGAATTAGCAAAGCGAGAAGAAGAAGCTCGACGTCAGATCGAGTTGTTGCGTCTTCAAGAAGAAGAATTGGCTGAAAAGCGTCGCCAACGTGAAGCACAAGAAGCCAATGAGGCGCGTGCGCGCGCCGATGCGGAGGCTGAAGAGCTGAAGCTTAAAGACAAACAAGCCGCACAGCCTCCGGTTGAGATTGTTTCAGCCATCAATCCAGAGCAAGCCGCCGCCTTGCGTTCTGCCAAAGCAGCCGCAGCAGCCTCTGAAGCCGCTGCCATCAACAAAGCTGCACGCCCTGTTGATCCCTCCATTGCACGCAATGCAGCGGCCGCAGCCGAGCAAGAGGCGAATGCCAAAATTCAGGCTGAATCTGATCGCATTGCTTCTGCAGAAGCAGCCAAAAAAGCAGCCAAACAAGCCATCATTGACCAGGCGGCTGCCGAATCTAAAATCAAATCTGATGACGAAGCTGCGCGTGCTCTGGATTTGAACGACCGTCGCAGCAAAGCCATGGCTGAAGCTGAGGCCATACGGGCCATGATGAGTGCGCCTAAAAAAGTGCTTGTGGCTAAAAAGCCTGAGCCCAAAGTCGAAGTCAAGGCTGTGACCAAAGGCACTCTGCACAAGCCTGCAAATACACCCGCTGCGGGAACCAAGCCGGCTCCTAAACCGGCGCCAGCAGCAGGCACTTCCACACCTAGCGCCAATAAAGAAGTTAAATCCGCCAAGCTGTCGTCTAGCTGGGCGGGGGATCCGGCTAAAAAGAAAGCTATTCCTACCCGTGGCGATACGAGCGGTGGTGTTGGCCGCAATAACTGGCGCGGAGGTCCTAAAAACCGTCGCGGCCATGAACGTGACCGCGAAGAAAATGTACCAGCCGCATCCGTTGAAGCACGTGTGCTTGAGGTGCATGTGCCAGAAACCATTACGGTTGCTGAATTGGCTCACAAAATGGCCATCAAAGCCGGCGAGGTCATCAAGCATTTGATGAAGTTAGGCCAGATGGTCACGATGAACCAGCCGCTTGATCAAGACACAGCGATGATTGTGGTGGAAGAGATGGGGCACACTGCTGTGGTTGCCGCTCTGGACGATCCTGAAGCGTTTACAGACGACGAAGTCTCATTGCAAGAGGCACCTTTGTTGCCGCGTGCCCCTGTAGTGACGGTCATGGGCCACGTCGATCACGGTAAAACATCCTTGCTGGACTACATCCGACGCGCCAAAGTGGCTTCGGGCGAGGCTGGAGGCATAACGCAACACATTGGTGCTTACCACGTCGAAACCGCGCGCGGCATGATCTCGTTCTTGGACACGCCTGGACATGAGGCCTTTACCGCCATGCGTGCCCGAGGCGCACAAGCTACCGATATCGTGATCTTGGTCGTGGCTGGAGATGACGGCGTGATGCCGCAAACCAAAGAAGCGATCAAACACGCCAAAGCAGCGGGTGTACCCATTGTTGTTGCGATCAATAAAATGGACAAACCGGATGCCAATATTGAACGGGTTCGCGCAGAACTGATTTCGGAAGAAGTGGTGCCAGAAGAGTTCGGTGGAGAGTCGCCTTTTGTTTCCGTCTCTGCCAAAACCGGCATGGGCATTGATGCCCTGTTAGAGCAAGTTCTTTTACAAGCTGAAGTGCTGGAGTTGAAAGCGCCGATCACGTCGGCAGCCAAAGGCTTGGTCATCGAAGCGCGCTTGGACAAAGGTCGTGGACCCGTGGCCACCATTTTGGTTCAGTCGGGCACTTTGTCGACTGGCGATGTGGTTTTGGCCGGGCAAACGTTCGGTCGCGTTCGTGCCATGCTGGATGAAAACGGCAAGACCATCAAAACAGCGGGCCCGTCGATTCCTGTTGAAATTCAGGGCCTCACTGAAGTTCCGCAAGCAGGTGACGAGTTCATGGTGCTCAATGACGAACGTCGCGCTCGTGAAATTGCAACTTACCGCGCAGGTAAATTCCGCAATACCAAACTGGCCAAGCAACAAGCCGCGAAATTGGAGAACATGTTCTCGGATATTTCAGCTGGCGAAGTCAAAAACTTGCCGATCATCATCAAAGCCGACGTTCAGGGTTCTCAGGAAGCCTTGGCCTCCTCGTTGCTCAAGTTGTCAACAGATGAAGTCAAAGTTCAGTTGGTGTACGTCGCTGTGGGTGCCATCAGCGAGTCTGATATCAACTTGGCCATCGCCTCCAAAGCCATCGTCATCGGATTCAACGTCCGTGCTGATGCCGGTGCTCGAAAACTGGCCGAAGGCAATGGTGTTGATGTCCATTACTACAACATCATTTATGACGCTGTGGATGAACTCAAAGCAGCGATGTCCGGCATGTTGGCGCCAGAGCAAAAAGAAGAAATCACGGGTACGGCCGAAATTCGCACCGTGTTTGTGGCGTCGAAGATCGGTACGGTTGCGGGCTCCATGATCACCTCGGGTTTTGTGACACGTTCTTCTCGCTTTCGTTTGTTGCGCGAAAACATTGTTATTTACACCGGCGATATCGACTCGCTCAAACGCCTCAAAGATGATGTGCGCGAAGTCAAAGAAGGCTTTGAGTGCGGTATCAAGCTTAAAAATTACAACGATATTGCCATTGGCGATCAGTTGGAATTTTTCGAAGTCAAAGAAGTGGCGCGTTCGCTGTAAACCATGGTCCGCAAAGCCTCCAGCATGCCTCATCGCGGTTTCCGCGTGGCCGACCAGATCCAGCGGGATCTGGCCGAGTTGATCTCGCGGGAGTTAAAAGACCCCCGTGTTGGCATGATCACCCTCAGTGGCGTTGAAGTCACGCCAGACTATGCCCATGCCAAAGTGCATTTCAGCATCATTACAGGTGATCCGGTAGAGACTACAACGGGCTTGAATGCTGCTGCTGGATTTTTGCGAAATGGCTTGTTCAAGCGACTTCATATTCACACGGTACCGACCTTGCATTTTATTTTTGACCGCACCACTGAACGTGCATCTGACATGAATGCTTTGATCTCCAAGGCCGTGGCTTCACGCTCACAGAACGAGGACTGAAATGAACGTGCCGCGCACAAGGGTGCAACGGCGCCCTGTGCATGGGGTGCTGTTGCTCGACAAACCGCTGGGTTTGTCCAGTAACCAGGCTTTGCAAAAAGCCAAGTGGTTGCTGCGCGCTGAAAAAGCGGGTCATACCGGTACGCTAGACCCTTTGGCAACCGGTGTTCTTCCTCTGTGTTTTGGTGCAGCTACAAAGTTCAGTCAGCAGCATTTGGATGCCGACAAGACGTATGAAACTACTTTGCGTTTAGGACAAAAAACGTCGACTGCTGACGCAGAAGGCGATGTGATTCAAGAGCGGGATGTGACTTGCACCCCTGAGCGTGTCAGCGAGGTATTGAACCTGTTCACAGGTTCCATCAGTCAAGTTCCGCCCATGCACAGCGCATTGAAAATTGACGGAAAAGCTTTGTATGAATATGCCCGCCAGGGCATCACTGTCGAGCGAGAAGTTCGCCAGATTGTGATCTACAGCCTGACCCTGATCGAGATCCAGTTGACAGGCCATGCCCCGTCATTAACGCTGAAGGTGCACTGCTCCAAAGGGACGTACATTCGTACTTTGGGTGAGGACATTGGCGAAGCCTTGGGGTGTGGCGCTCATTTGAGTGCCTTGCGCCGCGTCAACACGGGTCCTTTCGGAGCTGCTGAATGCATCAGCTTGGCAGCATTGGAGACAATGTCAGAGGCCGACAGAGAGACGCATCTGAAATCGGTGGATTGTTTATTGCATTCTCATACTGTTGTCATGTTAAAGCCTGATGATGCAGGACGATTCTTGAGTGGTGTCAGACGCATGGGCCAATGGCCAGATCTTGAACATGTCGCTGTGTATGGAGAATCACCTCGCGCCTTGCTGGGCTCAGCGCACGTCAAGGCAGGTGAATTAATTCCCGGGCGATTGTTGAGCCCAATTGAAATTCAACAGATTTTAGAAGCAGAGCCTGCTGCCGCGCCCATCCGGGCTGGCCAGGAATGAAGGAAAAAAGCATGAGTAAGCAAATTCGCAACATCGCCATCATCGCCCACGTTGACCATGGTAAAACCACCATGGTTGACCAGTTACTGCGTCAGTCGGGCACATTCGCTGACCACGAAAAAATCGTAGACACCGTGATGGACAACAATGCCATTGAACGCGAACGTGGCATCACAATTTTGGCCAAAAATTGCGCCGTGAGTTGGGAAGGCACCCACATCAATATTGTTGACACCCCAGGCCACGCGGACTTTGGCGGTGAAGTAGAGCGCGCATTGTCAATGGTTGATGGCGTGGTTCTGCTGATCGATGCGCAAGAAGGGCCTATGCCGCAGACCCGTTTTGTGACCAAGAAGGCTTTGGCCTTGGGTCTTAAACCCATCGTGGTTGTCAATAAAGTGGACAAGCCAGGCTCTAACCCTGACAAAGTAGTGAATGCTGCTTTTGACTTGTTTGACAAACTCGGTGCAACCGACGAACAACTTGACTTTCCTGTGGTCTATGCTTCTGGCATCAACGGTTGGACTTCTATGGTCGAAGGCGAGCCAGGCGAGCAGTGGGGTCCTGACATGTCGGCTTTGTTCAATACAGTTTTGAATCATGTCAAACCCAACTCTGGTGATCCTGAGGCGCCCTTGCAGTTGCAAATCTCCGCGCTCGACTTTTCCACTTTTGTGGGACGTATCGGGGTTGGCCGGATCAGCCAAGGAAAGATCAAGCCGAACATGGATGTGGTTGTGATGGAAGGTGCCGATGGCTCAGCCATCAAGGGACGCGTCAATCAAGTGTTGACATTCCAAGGCTTGGACCGTGTCCAGGTGACCGAAGCCGGTCCTGGCGATATTGTGCTGATCAACGGTGTTGCAGATCTGAACATTGGTGTGACCGTCACCGACCCATTAAACCCAGCGCCGCTGCCCATGTTGAAAGTCGACGAGCCAACGTTGACCATGAACTTTTGCGTGAACACTTCGCCATTGGCGGGACGTGAAGGCAAGTATGTCACCAGCCGTCAAATTTGGGATCGCTTGCAAAAAGAGCTACAACACAACGTGGCATTGCGTGTGAAAGAAACCGATGAAGAAGGTATCTTTGAAGTTGCTGGCCGAGGCGAATTGCATTTGACTATTTTGTTGGAAAACATGCGCCGTGAAGGTTATGAGTTAGCCGTTTCCAAACCGCGTGTTCTGTTCCGGGACGTGAATGGTGAGCGCCATGAGCCGATAGAAATGGTCACGGCAGATATTGAAGAAACCCACCAAGGCGGTGTGATGCAGGCTTTGGGTGAGCGCAAGGGTGAGCTTGTGAACATGGACCCAGATGGCCGTGGTCGTGTCCGTTTGGAGTACCGAATTCCTGCGCGTGGTTTGATTGGTTTTACCAACGAGTTTCTCAACTTAACACGCGGCTCTGGTTTGATTTCCAATATTTTTGACGGTTATGAGCCCCACAAAGGTGATATCGGTGGCCGAAAAAATGGTGTCTTGATCTCCATGGACGATGGTGAAATTTTCACCTACGCGTTGGGCAAGTTGGACGACCGTGGCCGTATGTTTGTGAGAGCAAACGATCCCGTTTACGAAGGCATGATTGTGGGTATCCACAGCCGTGACAACGATTTGGTGGTTAACGCGACCCGAACCAAACAATTGACCAACTTTCGCGTATCCGGCAAGGAAGATGCAATCAAGATCACGCCGCCCATTGACTTGACTTTGGAGTATGGTGTCGAGTTCATCGAGGACGATGAGTTGGTCGAAATCACCCCCAAAAGTGTTCGACTGCGCAAGCGTTACTTGAAAGAAGGCGACCGCAAGCGCAATAAGTGATCTGATTCAAGAGCGCATGAAATGAAACTCAGTCACAGTCAAGCGGTCTGTGTCATGGTTGCTGTGACTGCCTTATGGGCCATGGCAGGTGTTGTGACTCGCCAGTTGGAGAGCGCTCGCAGTTTTGAGATTACTTTTTGGCGGAGCTTTTTTACCGTGGTGTCGCTGCTGATTATTTTGCCCTTGTGGCAAGGTCATTCCGTTTTCAAGCGTATGCCATGGCGAAGTCACTATTTTTGGCTCTCTGGTGTCTGCTGGAGCATCATGTTCACCGCTTTCATGGTGGCTTTGACGCTGACCGCAGTGGCCAATGTTCTGATCACCTTGGCTCTGGGGCCTTTGATAACCGCATTGTTTTCTTGGCTCATCACGGGTCAACGCTTACCCCTTCGCACTTGGTGTGCTGTCTGGTTGGCAGGTATTGGCATCGGTTGGATGTTTGCGAGTCAAATTGATGTGGCCGCGAACGGTTTTTGGCTCGGTGTTACTGTAGCCATTGCCGTGCCCATTGCCGGCGCTGTTCAATGGAACTTGGTTCAACGCAGTCAGTCGCAAGGACTCGCCTTGGATTTGGTACCCTCTGTGCTGTTAGGCGCAGTTATTTCCAGCCTTTTTACATTGCCTTGGTCTGTTCCATTTCAGGCCACTGCAGTCGACATTCAATGGTTGGCCCTGTTGGGTCTGTTTCAGTTGGCTATACCTTGTGTACTTTCAGTGGTGTGCGCCAAGGTGTTGAAAGCCGCTGAAGTTTCTCTGCTGGCCTTATTGGAAGTCATTTTTGGCATTGCATTAGCATGGTTCGGTGCCGATGAAAAACCAGCAGTCCAAGCGCTTTTGGGCGGTTCTTTGGTGCTTTTTGCCTTGTTGTTGAATGAATTGTTTGCTTGGAGGCAGCGTAATGTCTGAACAAATGACTAATGATGTTTTAACTGAAGTTCATGGTCGACTAGGGTGCATCACCTTGAATCGCCCCAAAGCCTTGAATGCCCTGTCTTTAGACATGGTCAAAACCTTAGCGCAAACTTTGTCCCGATGGCAATCAGATCCTGAAATTCTTGCCGTCGTGGTTCGGGGACAAGGCAAAGAGGGCCCATTTGGTTCTTTTTGCGCGGGAGGTGATATCCGCTTCTTCCATCAAGCTGCTGTTGCGGGCGACAGTGCTTTGGGCGATTTTTTCACAGAAGAATATGCGCTCAACCACCTCATACACACTTACAGCAAGCCTTACATTGCGTTCATGGACGGCATTGTCATGGGCGGTGGAATGGGTATTTGCCAAGGGGCCAGCTTGAGGGTCGTCACTGAACGGACCAAAATGGCCATGCCAGAGACCCATATCGGTTTGTTTCCTGATGTGGGAGGCGGTTATTTCCTCAGTCGCTGCCCAGGTGCCATGGGCGAGTATTTGGGCCTGACAGGTCATGTTCTGGTGGGATCACAGGCATTGGCTGCACATCTTGCTGATGGGTTTATTGAGTCAGGTCGTTTGGCTAATATCTGGCAAACCTTGACATCGACACCCTTTGAAACGGGTCAAGCTGTCGAGCATTGGGTAAAGAGTCAGTTTGCTCGCTTAGAAGCGCCCGTCTTTCCTGCCCGCTCGCAAATGAATGCTGTTTTTGGCAAGTCCAGTGTTCTGGAGATGATTCAAACCTTGGAGGCTTCTTCGGATGAGTGGTCGCAGGCAACTGCCAAAGTATTGCGTCACCGGTCCCCATTGATGCTGCATGTGGTCTTGGCACAAATTCGCAGAGCTCGGCAAATGGGCTTGGCCAATGATTTACGGATGGAGCGCGATATGGTTCACCATTGTTTCAATTTGCGACCGATCTCTGAATGCGAAACCGTCGAGGGGATTCGCGCTCTGGCCATAGACAAGGATCACACGCCAAATTGGAAGCCCGAGAAAATTGAAGATGTCAGCATGGACGAAGTTCAGGCATTCTTTGTTTCACCTTGGTCTGCACAGGACCATCCTCTGGCCAAACTGAGCTGAGCTTGACTCAGCGGTTGTGGACCTTCATCGCGCGCTCTACCTCGCGCTTACCTTCCCTGTCCTTGATGGTGTCCCGTTTGTCGTGCTCGGCTTTGCCTTTGCCTAAACCAATTTCACATTTGATACGTCCATTTTTCCAGTGCAAATTGATCGGGACCAAAGTAAAACCTTTTTGCTCAATCTTGCCGGTGAGTCTTTTGATCTCATCTTTTTTGAGCAAGAGCTTGCGAGTCCGACCCGTTTCTGGGTTGATGTGGGTAGAGGCGGTTCGAAGCGCGTTGATCAAAACGCCGATGATGAACATTTCGCCGCTGCGTATGACGACATAACCATCAGTAAGTTGGACTTTGCCCTCGCGCACGGATTTGACCTCCCAGCCTTCCAGCACCATGCCCGCCTCGTAGCGTTCTTCAAAAAAATAATTGAAGAAAGCCTTCTTATTCTCCGCAATGATGGGCGACTTTCCGTCGGGTGTCTTTTTGTTGTTTGTGGCCATGAAGGGCATGTATAGGCTCAAAGCCAAAAATCAAATGAAAAAAGCAAGCCATGACACACATGGAAATTACAATGGAAGTAATTGAGCATTGTATGAAGAATATTCAAAAGTCCGTCCTGATCTGGTATTCACCTGAAGAAATGTTCCGTCTTGTCACGGACGTAGCAAGTTACCCCGCGTTTTTGCCTTGGTGCAACATGGCACAAGTTCTTGAGCAAGATGAAAACGGCATGCTGGCTGAGGTCGGCATCAGCATGGCCGGAGTCAAACAAATTTTCACCACGCGCAATGTCTATGTACCCGGACGTGAAGTGCGTATGAAACTCGTCAAGGGGCCCTTCTCTAAATTGGACGGTATGTGGCGAATCAGTCCTGTCGGTGACGGCTCGCAACGTGCTTGTAAAGTGGAACTTTCACTTGATTATGGTTTTTCTAGCGCAACTCTGGCCTCTTTAGTGGGACCGATATTCGACAGGATCGCAGCCACAATGGTGGACGCCTTTGTCAAACGGGCTGAAGACGTTTATGGGGTTGATGGGTAGATGTCCGACAGGATTCACATCACCTTTTGCTACAGCCCACAGGCTGAACAAGTGTTGGAATTTTCGTTTGAATTTGCTGACGGCATCAGCATCCGAGATGCGCTTCATTTAATCCAACAGCAACTCCATCTGTCTGCTGAGCAAATCCAATATTTCGGTGTCTGGGGTCGCAAGACGAAGCCCACCGACAGTCTGAGACCAAGTGATCGATTGGAGTGCTATCGCCCCCTTTTGGTGGACCCCAAAGTAGCAAGAAGAAAACGTTTCAAACGTCAAGGTGTAAAGCGTTCTGGTTTGTTTGCCAATCGCAGGCCAGGATCGGTTCCCGGATATTGATTTGACTGATGTTCATGCGGGTACAATCGTTTTTTTGGAGCTCTACCCCATGCGCCTACTCGGAAAAGCGCTCACCTTCGACGATGTTTTGTTGGTGCCCGCGTACTCTCAAGTCCTGCCCAAGGACGCCTCCCTTTCCACCCAATTTACCCGTAACATCCGTTTAAACCTGCCCCTGGTCTCTGCTGCCATGGACACGGTCACAGAAGCGCGTCTGGCCATTGCGATCGCCCAAGAAGGCGGGATGGGCATTGTGCATAAAAACCTCACGGCCCAAGAACAAGCGGCGCAAGTGGCCAAGGTCAAGCGCTATGAATCGGGTGTATTGCGCGACCCGGTGGTGATCACCCCTGATACCACGGTGCGTCAGGTCATGGCCTTGTCGGATGAGTTGGGTGTTTCGGGTTTTCCGGTCTGCGATGGCCGTCAAGTCGTTGGCATCGTGACTGGCCGCGATCTTCGCTTTGAAACCCGTTACGACCAAAAGGTGAGTGAGATTATGACGCCGCGTGAGCGCCTGATCACGGTGCCTGAAGGCACCACGCCAGAACAAGCCAAGCACCTGTTGAACAAACACAAGCTCGAAAGGCTGCTGGTTATCAACGATGCGTTTGAACTCAAAGGTCTTATCACCGTCAAGGACATTACCAAGCAACTGAACTTCCCCAACGCCGCGCGCGATGGCGCTGGTAAATTGCGCGTGGGTGCGGCCGTGGGCGTGGGCGAGGGGACAGAAGAACGGGTCGAAGCTTTGTCGCGTGCAGGTGTTGACGCCATCGTAGTCGACACAGCACATGGCCACAGCAAGGGCGTTATAGACCGGGTACGCTGGGTTAAGCAAAACTATCCGCACATTGAGGTGATTGGCGGCAACATCGCCACCGGCGCTGCTGCTCTGGCGCTGGTCGAAGCGGGTGCTGACGGCGTGAAAGTTGGCATCGGCCCTGGCTCCATCTGTACCACCCGCATCGTGGCCGGTGTGGGGGTTCCACAGATCATGGCCATTGACAATGTGGCCAAAGCCCTTAGGGGTACGGGCATACCATTGATCGCAGATGGTGGCATTCGTTACAGCGGCGACATTGCCAAAGCCATTGCTGCCGGGGCAAGCTCGGTCATGATGGGCGGCATGTTTGCGGGCACTGAAGAGTCCCCAGGAGAAATTGTGCTGTTTCAAGGCCGCAGTTACAAGAGCTACCGCGGCATGGGCTCCATTGGGGCCATGCAACAAGGGAGTGCTGACCGCTATTTTCAAGAGTCGAGCACGGGCAACCCCAATGCCGACAAACTGGTGCCGGAAGGCGTTGAAGGCCGTGTGCCTTACAAAGGCTCGGTGGTCTCCATCATTTACCAAATGGCGGGGGGCTTGCGAGCCAGCATGGGTTACTGTGGATGCGCCACGATTGAAGACATGCAAAGCCAGGCTGAGTTTGTGGAAATCACCACCGCAGGCATCCGCGAAAGCCATGTGCACGATGTACAGATCACCAAAGAAGCGCCCAACTACCGGGCCGACTGACCCATGCAGCATTCCAAAATTCTGATCCTCGACTTCGGCTCGCAAGTCACCCAACTTATTGCCCGGCGTGTACGTGAAGGGCATGTGTTTTGCGAAGTGCATCCCTGCGACGTCAGCAGCGACTGGGTGCTTGAATACGCCAAAGACGGCAACTTGAAAGGCGTTATTTTGTCGGGTTCGCATGCCAGTGTTTACGAAGCGGACGACCGCGCCCCTGACGCTGTGTTTGAACTCGGCATCCCGGTACTTGGTATTTGCTATGGCATGCAGACCATGGCCGAACAACTTGGCGGCAAAGTGGAAGCTGGTAGTACCCGCGAATTTGGCTACGCAGAAGTCCGCGCCCATGGGCACACCGAGTTGCTCAGGGGCATTGAAGACTTTGCCACCCCCGAGGGCCACGGCATGCTTAAAGTCTGGATGAGCCATGGCGACAAGGTGACGGCCATACCGCCTGGTTTTAAAGTCATGGCATCCACGCCTGCTTGCCCCATTGCAGGAATGGCCGACGAAGCCCGCCGTTTTTACGCAGTGCAGTTTCACCCAGAAGTCACGCACACGGTGCAGGGCCAAGCGCTGCTGAATCGATTTGTACTGGACATTTGCCAAGCACGACCTGATTGGATCATGGGCGACTACATTGAAGAAGCTGTGGCCAAGATCCGCGAGCAAGTCGGTGATGAAGAAGTTATTCTTGGTTTGTCGGGTGGCGTTGATTCATCGGTCGCTGCGGCACTGATCCACCGCGCCATTGGCGACAAACTCACTTGCGTTTTTGTCGACCACGGCCTGCTGCGTCTGAATGAAGGCGACATGGTCATGGAGATGTTTGTAGGCAAGTTGCACGCGAAAGTGATCCGTGTGGATGCCAGCGATTTGTTCCTGGGTAAGCTGGCGGGGGTGAGCGAGCCCGAGGCCAAACGCAAGATCATTGGCGGTTTGTTTGTCGATGTATTCAAGGAACAAGCGGCCAAGCTCAAGGCCGATGGCGGCCACAAGAGCGAGGATGGAAGTCGTGTCGTCAAAGGCGCGACGTTCTTGGCCCAAGGTACGATTTACCCTGACGTGATTGAGTCCGGCGGCGCCAAGAGCAAGAAGGCCGTCACCATCAAGAGCCACCACAACGTGGGCGGCTTGCCAGAGCAACTGGGCTTGAAATTGCTGGAGCCACTGCGCGAACTGTTCAAAGACGAAGTGCGCGAATTGGGAGTAGCACTGGGCCTGCCGCGCGAAATGGTTTATCGCCATCCGTTTCCCGGTCCGGGACTTGGCGTGCGGATTTTGGGCGAAGTCAAAAAGGAATACGCCGACCTGCTGCGCCGGGCTGATGCCATTTTCATAGAAGAGTTGCGTAATTTTAAAGACGACAGCGGCAACAGTTGGTACGACCTCACCAGCCAGGCCTTCACCGTTTTCCTGCCCGTCAAAAGCGTTGGCGTGATGGGCGATGGCCGCACCTATGACTACGTGGTGGCCTTGCGCGCCGTGCAAACCAGCGATTTCATGACCGCTGACTGGGCCGAGTTACCTTACGCACTGCTGAAAAAAGTGTCAGGCAGAATCATCAACGAGGTGCTTGGCATCAACCGAGTGACGTACGATGTGAGTTCCAAACCGCCAGCGACTATTGAGTGGGAGTGACTTTTGTGAGCTAAGTTGTTGATTTATATAGGTTTTCAACTTACACAAAAGTTTCACGCGACACGCTAAGTCGTTGCTTTTAAACGCTTTTGGGTTTACAGTTACACAAAGAGTCGCACAGCGTTGCGGCTACTCAAAACTGTAGTTACCCAAAGCTTTATGACGCTCAAAAAAAAGCAATTTAGTGACGACGAAATTCCGCTGTTTGACAACGCCGTTCTGTACAAACGGGGTGAGTTTTGGCAGATGCGTATGTGGCTGCCCAACGAACACAAATACGCCCGTTTCAGTCTAAAAACACGAAGCAAAAGCACAGCCATCGACAAAGCTGAGAGCCATTACTACGAGCTTAAGGTGATGGAGAAGCAAGGCAAAAGCTATTTTTCAATCACCACTAAGATGGGTGTTGAGATGTTTTTGGAATACAAAAAGAAAGAAATCGGCACACACATTGTCGTTGGCAGATACAAAACAATCAGCACGCATCTAAATCATTGGCTTAACTTTATTGGCAAAGACGTAAAGCTTAAGGAATTAGAGCGAACGGATTGCGAAGATTACGGCTACAAAAGAACAAAGACAAAGAAAAACATAAAGATTAGTCAGACTACTGTTGAGAATGAACAAAGCACCATAAATGCAATGATTGCTTGGCTTTATAAGCATAAAGAAACAAACATTGATGGCTTCGACTTTAAGAAATTAAAGCGTATCGACAAAGGACTTGATGAAAATCGACGAGCCACATTTACAGACGATGAAGTGCGCGACATTAGCAACGAGCTTGACAAATACATTGATGAAGCAGAGAAGCAAATCGATGAAAGTGGAAATCTAATAAAGGCAATTACTGGCTACTATTTGATGATTAGCTTGCTGAGTGGATTACGCAGAGGCGAGCAATTACAATTACGCTGGAAAGATATTACAGAATTTGAGCATAACGTTGGTGGAAAAGACGGAGTTGACTTTAATTTAGTAAGAATAACTGTACGTGCGGAAACAAGCAAAGTCTTAAAGACACGAAGATTTGTAATTAAAGATTTGGATTACTTTGACAGACTATTTAAGCTTCAATACAAACGCTTTGCAGATGAATACGAAGGCGAGGACAAAAAAGCCAAATTCGCAAACTCTTTAATTTTTAGGCTGAATGGTGAAAGCTGTATTACGCCACGCTCAATTGGCTACCACTTTGACAAAATTATTGAGCTGGCAGAAATTAAACACACAGAAAATAGAGACTTAGTGCCGTACAGTTTTAGGCATTACTTCATTACCAAACGTGTCAACAGTAACTTGCCACCAGCGGCAGTAGCAGAGATGTGCGGTACAAGCATCACGCAAATTGAGAAGACTTATTACCATACAACAGAAGCGAAGATGATTAGCAACGCTTTGTCAGATTACGAGTACAAAGACGGGATGTTGATTCCTAAGTAAACACTAATCTGCACTCAAAAACACGTCAAAAAAGCCCTACAGTAGCGGCTTAGATTTCCGTTAAACCGTGTCGCAAACGGAATAGAAAACGACAGCTTGTATGGCGGCTACGTCAAATCTTAGGCAAAGACGTGGATACAGCGGCAATGGTATGCTGTGCCTTTGCCAGTTTCTGCCTATCTCGCTCAGCTTTCAAATTCTTAGCGGCAGCATCTTTGGTGCGCTTTAGTGAGTCGATTTTTGCCTTAGCTGGTGTCAGCGGTGCGGCTGGTTTGATTGTTGATGTAAACCCACGTAATTCATTTATAGTCATAATAAAACTCCATTCAAAATTACTTATCAGTAATCCTAAATGGAGCTTTGGGTTAACTAAAAAATCTTTATTTGGTGAATCCTGCTTTCAGTTTGTCGCTTGCTTGAGCGATGGCATCATCTAATTCACCTGCAATAACAGCTTCTTTCAGCGTTACCAGTGTCGCAAGCAACTCATCGCCAGAGTTCAATTCGATAGCGTTCTTGCCTTTAGCCAATTCCAGTGTTTTGCTTCCGTAGCGAACAGACAGATGGATTTTTCCTGTACTGTTCGTCCAGTACCATTCTTTAATACGCTTTGTCGCTTCAATTGTCTTTCGCTCACCAGTTGCTTTGTCAATGACGTTCTTTAGCCGTTTTGGAGCATAAATCTGTCCATCTCGCTGAGCAGTAGCAAACAACAATTGCTCGTCAATTTTTCCTGCAAGTTTGGTTCTGCGAGCTACGACTGGACTAACGTTACGCTCTTTCTTGCTGGCAACCAACTTAAGCTTTGAAAAGACTGTCATATATCACCTTTTGGTAGTTAAAAAACAAACTATATAACCAAAATGTCTATAGGACAACCTGAAAAAGCCATCTTCTTTTCTTTGGTTTGTATAAATAAACGTATGAGCAAATTACAGGAACTACAGGAGAGATGCCAGCAAAAGGGCTATGACAGGCTGTCACGCAGGCAGGTGCTTGCAGATTGGCTTGGCAAGGGCTGCGAACAGCGTTTTGATATGGGTTTGACGCTGATGCCCAAAAAGGTGCATCACAAGCAGAAATCAGCTCGCTATGGGATGAAAAACCCGCAGGTACTACGTCACTTAAACAGCAGTGAGCTTGTCAGTGCCAGCAACAGGTTTGTAGAGCTTCTAAACAGGCTCACGTACAAGCAAGCTTACAAACGCTTCAACAAACGGTTAGACATTGTGATGGTGACAGAAGGCGAACAAGAACTGATTGATTTACACACTCACTTTGCCATTCGCAAGCCAGAGCAGATGCCCATAAAACAATTTGTTAAGGCTGTACATCAGGCTATTGAATTAAGTGGCGACTTTGAAATTACAAATCCAAACTATGACGCAAACGCGGAAATTTTGGTAGACAAATACAGATACAAACTCGACTTGATTGACGAGGGTTGGCTCACATACATTACAAAAAAACTTGACGGTAAAGATATGAAAAATCTTTACCTGCCGTAGTTAAGCATTCTTGTCCTAAGTGACGCTTGCGGTTGATGGTTGAAAGCGTAGCGATACGCTTAATGGCGTAGCTATGTCTAAAACAAACATAAAACAAGCAATCAAACACACAAACAATGAAACTTAACTAAAGTACTATAGTAAACACTCAAACAATGAGCAGTACGCATCATATTTGAACAGCTACAAAGCAAATCAAAAGCAGTAGGGCAGAGCTGACACGCTAAAACAAGCTACAAACGCTTGAAAGCACTGAGCGAAGCATTGGGTAGCTGGTACAGTGAAAAACAGCGTGTAGAGCTTTAAAAGCGTAAACAACCAAAGTCGCTTAAATCCCACAATATTTTCCATAAATAAAGAACCAAAGCTTTTACATATTAGCTTTGGTTTTTTCGTATTCACACGCTAAGTCGTTGAAATCATTAAGGAAAACAACTTGAACCAACAAAGCCAAAAACAGGTAGGAATTAAGAAACAAAGAATTTATACTTTAGACATTGAAAAGCTTACATTTAGGAGAGCATTGATGTCCAAGCAAGCAAAAACACTAACTTCCCAAGAAATTCGTCGTGTGCTGGATTACGTAGCCACACGCAAGCACAGCCTGCGTAATCGTGCGATGTTGTTGACGATGTACTACGCAGGACTTCGCGTTAAGGAGTGCGCGGCTTTGCGTTATGAGGACGTCTTAGACGGGGAGGGCAAGATTAGGGCTGAAATCCGCTTAACGCCAGAACAGACAAAAGGCAGTAAAGCGGGAACTGTATTCGTCAGCGACAAGCTACGCAAAGAGCTTCAGGCTTACGTGAAATCAGTGCCACCTAACGCGCTTGCAGACAAGTTGTTTTATTCACAAAAGCGTCCGCAAGATGGCTGGAACAGCAATACGCTATGCCAGTTCTTTCATCATTTGTTTAAAAGCGTAGGCATTGAGGGTGCTACCAGTCACAGCCCAAGACGTACGCTGATTACAAATTTAGCGGACAAAGGGGTTAGCGTTAGAGTGTTGCAGAGTATCGCTAGGCACGCGAATATCAGCACCACACAAGCCTACATAGATGTCAACGATGCTATGAAGCGGAAGGCGATTGAGCTGGTTTGAAAATTTAAATTAATCTTTAATATGTTTTTTAACAAGCTTTACAAAATTATTATCGCCATCTTTCAATGCATCCATCATAGCCATCATCTGTAATGACTTGCGAAAGCTTGGGTCTAAGATTTTATCCGAAATCAATATTTTGAAAATTGCATCCGTAGCACTAGAAATTAGATAGCATGATTGATCGAGTTTTGCTACTGGATGATCCTCGTCATCGAGTTCTTCATCTTCATGAACATAAGTATCTGATATTTCGTTAAACACGTATGTAAGCTGATCAACTTCAAGAATTAATTTTCGAACTTGTTCAGCTAAGCTATCCAAATTTTTTGACATGATATTTGACATAAATTTATTTTGTGGAACCCTTAGCCACTATTCGTGTGTCATGTTGGGCAGGTGAGGCACGTTAGGCAAGCCCACCTTCGAAGTCACCTGTCTTTGAGCCGAAGATGTTGTTCTAAGGCGTCGTCTCAATGACTTCATTGTGATGCATCTCATAAATTATGGTCAGTTGAGTTGTTGATTTTTTCAACTCTATCAGTTAAAGTTGCTCTAGGCAATCGAGAAATCTTGCTTGTTAAAAGCTGACAACACTCAAATTCTGCATCTGTGTTGCAACCAATTGCTCAGCAGGAGTTGTGATCAAACTTACGCGAAAAACACGAGACAGTTTAGCGCGCTGTTAGCGCACGTGATGCTTCACGGCTCTTTAGAGAATTAAAAGGTCAATTAAATGATAATTCAACTAAAAAAATGGTTGTCAGTATTTTTGGTATTTTCCCCTTTGCTCGTTTTTGCGCAAAGTCCATCACTTTTTCCAAATTTCCAGAGTGAAACATTGAACATAAATGTTTTTATTCCTTTGCCAGGGAAAACTGAGGAGGTTAAGCTTCAGCCACTGCTTATTAAGCCAAGTTCGCCTGCTCCTTGGTCTACTATTGTTTTACCTAGTAACTGCGCTGGCTCTGATGATAAAATGTGGCATTTTTGGGTTCCGGAGCTCATAAAAAATAATATAGCTGTAGTTTTATTAGATTCTTTCAAGCCAAGAGGTTTCGATTCCGTCTGTATTAATGCGTTATCACGAATAACAATTGGTTCTCGTCTCCAGGATGTTCATCAGGTTCTTGATTTTCTACGTGCTGATGGTAGATTTCAGACTGGTAAGATTGCTTTAGGCGGACACTCTGCTGGTGCAGCAACGGCATTCCAATCCTCATTCGCTGAGGTTCAAAAGCACCTTGATCGTCAACCAAATAATGGTTATGACGCATTTGTTGGAGCTGCAGCTACATGTGAATTTTCATTCAAAACTCCGAAACTTCAGGGACCGTTATTGCTAATATCTGGTGAAAAAGACGATTGGACGCTGGCTGCTCCATGCGAAGCTGAGATTAACAGATTAAAAAATGCCTCTCAAGATGCTGCTTTCATATCTATTTCGGGGGCTTATCACACTTTCAGTACCACCGGTGTTGTGTGGCAGCCAAAGCTTATGAAGGTTCCAGTTAACATTCCTCAAATGTATTTGAAAAAATTAAGTTATGAAACACAAAAAACTATTGCAGAACTTGCCAATGGTGAAGAGCTTAATATAAACGAAGTTGTAAAAAAGTACGGTGGTTTTCTTGGGTCTAAGTTATTCGGAGCTCACACTGGTGGTGAATATGATAAAGCGCCGCAGGTAGTAATTTCAACAGTTGATTTTTTGAAGAAATATGGTTGGTAAATTATATTTGTCAAGCATTAATTAATATTTAATTTTATGTTTTTATAAATTCTAAATATTAATTGTCATTAAAATGGAATTCTTATTTGGGTGGAATAATTAAGTTGGCACTCATTTTTTTCGATTTTCATAATCTTTTTAGGTTGAATAAAATGAGCTCTTAATTTAAATTCGAATTTTTTTCAGTTTTCAATCATGCGGCTTGCGGACGAGTCTGCATCTGCATTGCTTTTCCAAGTTCGTTCGAGTTTTTAAAAGTCATCATTTCTGGTGCGCAGAAAAATAATATTCTGCTATTGAATGGGACGCGGTAATTCCCATTTAAGCTTGGATTAGGATTACTTACCCAAGAAATTGACAAATCCAGTACTGACTTAACACCTGCTGTGTATCTATCTATGGTAGGACGTTTTCTTGTGCTCGCTCTATATGTAGGAACAACAAGGGTTGAAATTGCTGAAATTCCTTTTGGGAAATCCAAAGGCAAAGTAGATCGATACATTGCTTTCAGTTCGCCAACACGTATCAACTGTCGCAAATCAGTTTGAGTCAAAAGTGGTGGTAATGCGGGACGCTTTACAAGTCTTTGAAATGAAACGTGGAAATTATTAAGAATTAGCTCGTCACTGACTTCAGCCAATTTGTTGGTGCGAAAGTCGATGCCTTGCCAAAGTGCTTGAGCACTTAGTTCAGCAAGCTTAACTTCGAAGGCTGTAAATTTTGGTACAGGAATTGGGTAGCGTCCAGCAGCCATCGTGTT
>CAMDKK010000013.1 GCA_945901045.1 Limnohabitans sp. Rim8 | reverse complement strand
CTGTCTTTATTCTCAGAACTTTTAAGTTCTAGGAGTAGAGATGGCTAGAAGGACAATCGAGATGCATCATTACCGACAGGCCCTGCTGAGAATGCGTCAGGGCGACTCAGACCGCCAGATCGCGGTCGCCAAACTCATGGGGCGCCGAGCGGCGGCGGCATTGAGGTTATTAGCAGATGAGCGCCATTGGCTCGATGCGGGCACTTTGATGCCCAGCGATGAATCGATCGCCTGTGCGCTCAAGCCTGCCAAGAAGGCCTCAACCACCATCTCCTCCCTTGAGCCCCACCGCACCAGAATGCAGGCGTGGTTCTCTCAGGGGGTCAATGGCGTGGTCATCCAAGCCACCCTTAAGCGTGACTTCGGCTGGACGGGCAGCTACTCCGCTGTTCGCCGGATGCTTGGGGACTTTAAGAAAAATTTACCACCCGAGACGACTTGTCGTTTGGATTTTGAGCCGGGTGAAGCGGCCCAAGTGGACTTTGGCCAGGGCCCGCTCATCGAGCACCCCAATGGCAAACTTCAGCGCCCCTGGGCGTTTGTGATGACGCTTTGCTTTAGCCGCCACCAATATGTGGAGTTTGTGTGGGACCAGACGGTGGCAACGTGGTTGGGATGTCACCGCCGGGCGTTTGAATGGTTTGGCGCCGTTCCCAAACGACTCATCATCGATAACGCCAAGTGCGCCATCGTCAAAGCCTGCCGCTTTGACCCACAGGTTCAAAGGTCCTATGCCGAGTGCGCTGAGGGGTACGGGTTCCTCATTGACCCCTGCCCACCCTACGACCCCCAGAAAAAAGGCATCGTTGAATCCGGGGTGAAGTATTTAAAGGGGAACTTTCTCCCGCTTCGCACCTTCCGTCATTTGCAAGACCTCAACGAGCAGGCTTGGCAGTGGGTGCGCCAAGAGGCCAGTCTGCGCAATCACGGCACCACCCGTCAAGTCCCAGTGGAAATGTTTGCATTGGAGCGCCCCCTGATGCGCACACTGCCCGCTGTGGCTCCAGATATAGCCAGTTGGCACCAGGTCAGCGTTCACCGCGACTGCCACGTCAAGTTTGATAACGCTTTGTACTCGGCCCCCTTTAGGTTGGTTAAAAACCAAGTTTGGCTGCGCGTCACCGACACCATTGTTGCGATTCACCATGACAACCAATGGATAGCCACGCATGCCCGGGCCCAAAGAGCTGGGCAGCGGCTCACGCTCAAAGATCATTTGCCCCCCAACGCCCAAGTCTTTTTAAGCAAAGACCGCGCTTGGTTACTCGAGCAAAGTCAAGGCGTGGGCCCGCACTGCGAAGCGCTCATTGAGCAACTGCTGGCCGACCGTATCTTGGTGCGCCTGCGCAGCGCCCAAGGGGTGATGGGCCTGGCCGAGACCTTCGGCGTGCAGCGACTGGAGGCTGCGTGTGAGCGCGCCCTTTGGCACAACAGCCCCTATTACAAAACGCTCAAAGGCATCTTGCAAAGCGGCGCTGATCAGTTGCCCCTGCCCCAGCAGGGCATTACCCCCTCTTATAGGCAAGCCCGCTTTGCCAGGAGCGCGGCCGATCTATTTGAATCGACTCACCCGCAGCAAGACTTGCTGCATTAACCCCAAAGGAGGCTTGAAGCCCATGAATCCCTTCCCGCAGTTGGACCACCAACTCAAACAACTACGCTTGACTGGAATTCTCCAGTCGCTGGAGGCGAGAAACCGCCAGGCCTTAGAGGCCAGGATGGCTTACAGCGAATTTCTGGAAACGCTGGTGAGCGATGAGGTCGCTTACCGGGAGCAAAAGAAATTTGCCACACGGCTTCGAAAAGCCCACTTTAGATCGTCCAAGACCTTGGATCAATTTGACTTTGAACGTATCCCCCAACTGAACAGGGCGCTGGTTCATGAACTGGCCACGGGACGCTTTATTCAAGAGAAGTCGCCCGTCTTGATCGTTGGGCCCAGCGGTACAGGCAAGAGCCACTTGGCTCAGGCCCTGGGGCACAGCGCCATACGCCAAGGCATGGATGTCATGTTTAGCAACTGCTCCGAACTTACTCACAGCATGCAGATTGCCAAGGCCACGGGGAACTACAAACGCCGCTTGAAAATGCTAGCGAAGGTCACTTTGTTGATCATTGATGACTTTGGCTTAAAGCCCCTGCGTGCGCCAGAGGACGAGGACTTGCATGACATCATTGCTGAGAGGTATGAAAACACGACGACCATCGTTACCAGCAACTTGGACTTCAGCGAGTGGGATCAGGCCTTTCCGTCTAACCCGTTATTAGCCTCGGCCACTTTAGATCGACTGAGGCATAACGCATACTGTTTGGTGCTGGAAGGCGAGTCTTACAGGACGCCCAAAGTGGCGCCAAAATTCACATTACAAACGGCCCAAAAAAGGGCAAAATAAACCGTCAATTAACCCATTCGAAAAGCCCTAAATTACTCAAAAAAAGTGGCTCCTAAATGGCGATCGTGCCTGGCTCCATAATGCCGATCCGTGACAAGTCTCCAGTATCGCTTCCATTTATTTCAAAATAAAACTCCAATGGACCCCATTGAGCGTGAAATATCCAAACGCAGCGCTCAACGGGGCCTCGTTTCCCGGGGTACCCAGACATGGGCTTTCAATTGATCCAGTGTCACCACATCCAAAACTTTGGCGTGGGTGGACTCGAGTATCACGGGCGGTGCGACGCCGGCGTCAAGGGCTTCTTTCCAGCGCAGTGCACACAAGCACCAACGGTCGCCGGGCTCAAGGCCGGCAAACCGGTATTCAGGGCGCGGGGTCATCAAGTCGTTGCCGCGTTCGAGCGAGAAAATTAAAAACTCTTGCGTCGCACGCACGCAAACCACATGCGTGCCGATGTCTTCTTCGTCGGTATTGCAACACCCGTCCCTGAAAAAACCCGTTAACGGGTCGTAGGAACAAGGGACCAGATTTTCTCCCCAAACATTCAATGCGAGCATGGCTTCTTTCAATTGATACCGTGTCCACCCTCAACAGGCCGTGGGTCTGCGCTCCAGTATCACCGATGAACGGGTTTGTAAGCTGGGGTGGTTCATGTAAGGACTACGCCGTGTAGCGCTGCCGCAAATCGCGCTTGAGCAATTTGCCGCTGGGGTTCTTGGGCAGGCTGTCGGCGAAGACCACCCGCTTGGGTGATTTGAAGCTTGCCATGTGGGCCGTGCAATGTTGGATCACGGCCTCTTCGCTCAGGGTTTGACCTGCCTTGACGACAACCACGGCGGTGACTGCCTCGACCCATTTGGGGTCCGGCAAACCAATCACCGCCACCTCGCTGACTTGGGCCAGTCGGTAAATCATTTCTTCGACCTCGCGGCTGGCCACGTTTTCGCCGCCGGTTTTGATCATGTCCTTTTTGCGGTCCACCACGGTGATGTAACCTTCATCGTCCATGGTGGCCAGGTCGCCGCTGTGGAACCAGTCACCCTCAAAAGATGCCAAGGTGCGCTCATCGTCATGAAAGTAGCCCAGCATGAGGTGCGGCGATCGGTGCACGATCTCGCCAACCTCGCCCACCGCCACGTCTTGCATCAGGTCATTGACCACGCGGGTCTCCACGTTGAGAACCGCTTTACCGCAAGAGCCGGGTTTGCGCAATTGGTCTTCAGGGCCCAGCATGGTGGCCAGCGGCGCGATTTCGGTCTGGCCATACAGGTTCCATAGCCGCACCTTGGGCAATCTTGCCGCCAATTCTTTGAGCACTTCGACCGGCATGATCGACGCGCCGTAATAGCCCTTTGCCAAGCTGACCAGTTTTTCAGCATCGAACAAGGGCGAGCGCAGCAACGCGATCCAGACCGTGGGCGGCGCAAAGAAACTGGTGATCTTGAATTTTTCAATCAAGGCCAACAGGTTGTCCGGCACCGGTTTGGCGGTGATGACATTGGTGCTGCCCATGTAAATAGCGGGGCCAAAAAACACATCGAGCTGGGCGCAGTGGTACAGCGGCAAGGCATGCAAAGCCAAGTCTTCTTGGGCAATCGCAGCATCGACCACACAGCTGACGTACTGCCAGAGCACCGCATCGTGGGTCAACATGGCACCTTTGGGGGTGGATTCTGTACCGCTGGTGTAGACAATTTGCGCCAGCGCATCGCTCTTCAAATGCACTTCCGGCAGGGGATTCTGGCAAGCCGCCAAGACATCAAAGTTGTGCATGCCTAGCACCGGTTGGCTGGGGTCTTCAGACGGCAGCCAGATGAACTGTTTGACCTGGGTGCCCAAGGCCGAGGCCGACTGAGCCAACTCGGCCAAGCCGCTGTCGGTGGCCAAGGTTTGGGCGCCTGCATGGCGCAGGATGTAGGCCACCTCGTCGGCTTTGAGCATGAAATTGATGGGCACCATGACCGCACCACGGCGGGCCAGCGCAAACCGCAAGGCCGCAAAACCATGCGAGTTGCGGGCCAGAACAGCCACTTTGTCGCCCTCGGCCACACCGATCTGGGCCAAGCCAGCTGCCAAGCGGGTGACCAAGGCGTCGAACTCGGCATAAGTCCAGGTGGTGCCACCGCACACGATGCTGGTTTTGGCCGGCAACCGGATGGCCGTGCGGCGCAGGGCATCGGCAATGGTTTGACGTCGAACCACAGGATGAATGGAAAGGGACATGAAAAGCTCCGTTTCAAATCGATAATACAGGGATTGGACTTATTTGAAATGCATTCTGGAGCGCAAACAATTGGCACTTTCACCCCCCTCCCCCCGAAAACTGTCACATACGCGAACAGTGGTCTACCAAGGCTATGACCGCGAAGACGGTCTGTGGGACATTGAAGCCGAACTGACCGACGTCAAGACCTACGATTTCAAAGTCCCCAACGAGCGGCTTTTTCCAGCCAATGAACCCATTCACCGCCTGAAAATCCGGGTGACCCTGGACAGCCGCTTGGTGATTCAGGACATTGCCACCTCGATGGACAGTATTCCGCACCCCGAATGTTCTGGCGCACCGCATGGCATGCACAAACTCATTGGCTGCACCATGGGCCCAGGCTGGCGCAAGGTCATCAACCAGCGTGTGGGCGGCGAAGAGGGCTGCACGCACTTGCGCGAAATGCTCTCCAACATGGCCACCGCCGCCTACCAGACCGTTCCAGCCAGCCAGTGGCATCGTCGTGAAATGTCAGGCATACCCCAACCCGAAATCACCTCTCCCCCCTACCACCTGGGGCAATGCCACAGCTGGGCTTACGACAGCCCCACAACGCAGCGGGCGTATCCGATGTTTTACAAGCCCAAGCTTGCTGACGACGCCTTGACCTGAATTGTCCTTAAGGAGGATCCGTCCACCACGGATGGCTTGACCGGCCGTGATGCTCGTCGACCACGCTCAACTGATGCGAACCCTTGTTTTGGCTTGCTCGCGGGCCAACTCATAAGCCGCTTGAGCAAACGACTCTTCCAGGTCTAGACCCGCAGGGGTGGGGTGGGCATCAGCCCATCGCAATATGGCCACCCGTGCCCCATCGATCGTTTCCTGGATGGGCACCCGACACAAGCCGCTGGCTTGCATGCGTGATTCATGAACTTCAACCGGCATGGCTGCTACCAGGTCACTGTGCCGAGCCAGGGTCTCCAGACCGGTCAAGGTCTGACAAGTCACCGTGCATTGAGGCGGGGGCAAGCCCGCTTGCCGAAAAGCAAGCGCCAGGCCCCGGGCCACCGAACTTTCCATGCTGGGCAAAACCCATTGGGTGGCGGTCAACTGAGACAGGTTTTGCGCATGCGCCAAGGGATGTCCCGGCCGCACCACCACGGAAACCGTCGTGGCATACAAGGCGCGGGTGATGAACTCAGGCCCCAGTTGTTCGGCAGGCAAGGACATCACTGCAAAATCCGGGGCACCTTCGCGCAAACCGCCCAGCTGGAAAGTCGGCGGCACGATGCTCAACTGCACCCCCGGCCAACGCGCCAGAAATGCGGGAATCACCCGGGGCATCAATGCCATGGTGGCGAAGTGGGACAGCGCCACGGCCACACGCCCTTCTTTCAGGCCACGTCTTTGTTGCACATCTTCCCCTGCTTGACGAGCCTGGCTGCGAATCGCCCTGGCGCGAGGCAATAAAGCCAAACCGTATGCCGTGGCCTGCACCCCCCTCAAGCCGCGCTCAAACAAGTGCACGCCCAAGGACGCTTCGAGTCGGCGCAACTGCTTGCTCACCGCCGGTTGCGAACAGCCTAAGTTGCGTGCCGCAGCGGTGACGCTGCCCGCATCTGCGATTTCAGCCAACAGCACCAAGCCAGCCGGATCGGGCATAAGGGCTGAATGCGGGCTGCTGAGACCCTCGTCAAGCTCACAGGAGAGTGACAAACCGAAAGGGAGCGGCGCATTGGGCATTGAACTCTCCATAACCATAAGGCATGAATATTACCTTTTCATGGCTTGTTGGAATGACGGCCTTTGGCTAGCATGGCTTCAATCGCTCAACGCGTTGGAGTACTGTTTGCCACTGACCCTCGCCGATTGCATCCAACTGGATGCGCATGAACCTGGCCAACCCAGTTGGGCCCAGGCTGGCGACGGCTTTGACCCCGGCACGCCGGGAACACTTTATTTCGATGCCAACTCCATTGGGCCAATGCCGCGCACGGCACTTGTGAAAATGCAGACGGTGTTGCAACAGGGATGGGCCCAAGCACGCAGACGCAGCTGGAACGAGCTCGACTGGCTGGAGCAGCCCCGCAAACTCGGCGCGGCCATTGCCCATCTGATCGGGGCGGACATGGCCGACGTTCGCGTCACAGACACCACCAGTGTGAATCAGTACAAGTTGCTGCGCTATGCGCTCCACATTTCGGCTCCTCGACGGGTCATCGTGCTGGAACGCCATGTGTTTCCTTCCAACCGTTACGTGGCCGAGGGCATTGCCCGTGATCATTTGGCCGAGTTGCGTTTCATCGACGATGTGTCCGACTTGACTGCAGCCCTGGCACCAGGGGATGTGGCTGTGGTGGCCCTGTCGCACGTCGACTACCGCAGCAGTACACGGCTGAACATGGCTGAAGCCAACCGCTGTATTCAGGCTGCTGGTGCCATGAGCCTGTGGGACCTGTCGCACTCCGCCGGGGCCGTGGCCATTGCCCTGCGCGACTGCCATGCAGACCTGGCCGTGGGCTGTGGTTACAAATACCTGTGTGGTGGGCCGGGCGCACCGGCCTTCATCTATGTTCATCCGCGTTGGGCCGATGCCGCCTGGCCTGCCATCGCAGGCTGGATGGGGCATGCCGACACGTTTGCATTTGAGGCCGACTACCGGCCAGGCTTTGGTACCGACCGATTTTTAGTGGGCACCCCACCGGTGCTGGCCAATGCCGCTTTTTCTGCCGCAGCAGACCTCTGGCGCGAAGTCGACCCGGTGGCCCTGGACCAGCGCCATTGCTCACTGACCGATACCCTGATCCAACTCTTCGATGAGCAGTGCGCCACTTGGCCCCTGCGCTTAACCAGCCCCAGAAACCACGCGCAACGTGGTGGGCATGTGGCTTTGCAGTTCGAAGGTGCATCGGCCCTGGCGCAAGCCCTGGTCGACAAGGGCGTTATCGTCTCGTCACGCAAACCCGATGCCTTGCGCTGGGGCGTACACCCATTGACCACAACCCATCAACAGCTTTGGACTGCCGTTCAGGTCCTGCGCCAATTGCTGGAAAGCGGCAGCTGGCAAGACCCACGCTTTGCAAGGCCCATGGTCTGACTCATTTCCAAATCCGATATTTCCCCACTGCACCCCATGCCCACACCTGACTTACAGGCCGCACAACAGAAGGCCCGAATTCGCCTTGCCGCCGACATTGGGGGCACCTTCACCGATGTGGTGCTGGAAACCCCCTTGCGCCGACACAGCTGCAAAGTGCTGACCACGCCACGCCAGCCCGAACTGGCCGTGCTGGAAGGATTGGACCGCCTGTTGCAGGAGTCCGGTCTTGACGGCAGCGCCATTGAGGTCTTCATCCACGGCACCACATTGGCCACCAATGCACTGATCGAGCGCAAGGGCGCTCGCACCGCATTTGTCACAACCGAGGGCTTTCGTGATGTCCTGGCCATGGGCTACGAAAAACGCTTTGATGCCTACGACATCAATCTGGAGGGCCCTCCTGAGCTGGTGCCAAGACCTTGGCGCCTGACGGTTCGTGAACGCATCGCAGCCGATGGCAAGGTGCTGATGGACCTCCATGAAGAAGACGTCAGGGCCGCCGGTGCACAAATGCGTGATGGCCACATCGAAGCAGTGGCCATTGGCTTCATGCACGCTTGGGCCCATCCATCACACGAAGAGCGGGCACACCACATTCTGGCGTCCATCCTCGGGCCGCAGGTCAGCATTTGCCTGTCGTCGCAGGTGTGCCCTGAGATCCGGGAATACGAACGTTTTTCAACCACCGTGGCGAACGCCTACGTGCGCCCTTTGATGGGCAGCTACCTCCTTCGGCTGCAAGAAAGCATTCGCCAAAAAGGGCTGCTGTGCCCATTGCTGATGATGATGTCTGGCGGTGGACTGACCACACTGGATCTGGCCGCACGCTTTCCGATCCGGCTGGTCGAATCCGGTCCTGCAGGCGGCGCTATCCTGGCCGCACATCTGGCTCGAGAATGCGGCCTGGACAAGGTCATGGCCTTCGACATGGGCGGCACCACCGCCAAGATTTGCCTGATCAACGATGGGCAGCCTGAAAGGTCACGCCGGTTCGAAGTCGGTCGGGTCTGGAAAAACCTCAAAGGCAGTGGCTTGCCAGTGCGCATTCCCGTCATCGAGTTGGTAGAAATCGGCGCGGGGGGCGGCTCCATCGGCCGGGTCGATGCTATGCAGCGCATCACCGTCGGACCAGACTCCTGTGGATCTGAGCCGGGCCCTGCATGCTATGGGCGTGGCGGCGAACAGCCTGCCGTGACAGACGCCAACCTGGTGTTGGGTCGCATCGACCCCGAGCACTTTGCAGCGGGCCGCATGCCGCTCGATGCCGCCTTGTCCAAGCAAGCCCTGACCGCCCTTATTGGCAAGCCTCTGGGTATGGACGCTTTTTGGGCGGCTGCGGGCATCAGCGAGATGGTGGAAGAAAACATGGCCAATGCGGCCCGTGTCCACGCCATAGAACGCGGGCAAGACTTGGGAAACTTCACCATGGTGGCGTTTGGTGGTGCCGCGCCTTTGCATGCGGGCCGACTGGCTCAAAAGCTGGGCATCACGCGGGTCATGGTGCCCGCAGGTGCAGGTGTGGGTTCGGCCATCGGTTTTTTACGCGCGCCCGTGGCCTTTGAAGTCGTGCGCAGTGATCTTTCGGACTTGTCGAAGATGGACCCCCTGGTGGTTGAGGCCCGGCTGCAGGCCATGCATGCCGAAGCCCTGGCCGTGGTGCAAACCGCCAGCGCCGGCGCCGCATTGCATGTGCTCAGACTTGCCGAGCTGCGCTACGCCGGACAGGGGCATGAACTGCGGGTGCGCCTGCCCCCACCGTCAGAAGGCCCCATCGTCCAGGCATCACTTGTAGCGCTGGTTGAGGGGTTTGAAACCGCTTATGAACAAATTTACGGCCTGCGCATTCCCGATTGCGATGTCGAGGTGGTCACTTGGTCGGTCACCGTCTCTACACAGACTCAAGCAGCCCAAGCCATCGCATTGCCGCCCAGCATCCAGCAACGCCAAGCATCTTCTACACGGCCCGTTTGGGAGCCGGCACTGGGGGAACAGCGTCCCTTTGGTTTGCACTGGCGCTTTGACCTTCAGACCCAAGAGCACATCACAGGGCCTGCCCTGGTGGCAGAGGACGAAACCACCACCGTGATCCCCGCAGGCTGGGTGGCACGGCTGGACGAACAAGGTCATTTGATGATGGAGGCCCCAGCATGAGCAAACAGATGCTGCACGCGATTCGCACACAGGTGATGTGGAACCGCTTGATTTCCGTGGTCGAAGAACAAGCCCAGGCCTTGCTGCGCACCGCTTTTGGTTCGGTGGCACGAGAGGCCGGAGACCTGTCGGCAGGTGTCTACGACAGACAAGGGCGCATGCTGGCCCAGGCGGTCACGGGCACACCCGGTCACGTCAACACCATGGCGGTCGCTGTGGGTCATTTTCTGGCAAGGTTTCCGCTGGAAAGCCTGAGCGCTGGTGATGTGCTGGTGACCAATGACCCTTGGATGGGCACCGGTCATCTGTTTGATTTTGTGGTGGTGACCCCCGTGTTCATGGACCAACGTCCGGTCGCCTTGTTTGCATCCACCTGCCACACCATCGATGTGGGGGGGCGCGGTTTCACGGCCGATGCCGCCTCCGTCTTCGAAGAAGGCACCTGCATTCCTCACCTCAAACTGGTTCGTGCCGGTGTACTCAACGAAGATGTGCTGGCCATCATCCAGGCCAATTCACGCAACCCCATTGAGGCACGGGGAGACATCCTGTCGCTGGTGAGCAGCAACGAAGTGGGCAGTCGCCGCCTGATCGACATGATGAGCGAGTTCAAAATGGCGCATCTGGACACCCTGGCCGAACACATTCTCGCGCAATCGGCACGCGCCACCCGAGAAGCCATCGCGCGGCTGCCCGATGGGCAATGGCGATCTGAAATGACCATTGACGGCTATGAACACCCTGTCACTCTGGTGGCCACCTTGCGCAAGCAGGGTGAGCGCATCCGTGTGGATTACGAAGGCACTGGCGCTGCCTCGCGTCTGGGCATCAATTCGCCCAAGTGCTACAGCGATGCGTATTCGGTCTTCGGCCTGAAATGCCTGATTGCGCCTGAAGTGCCCAACAATGCGGGCTCTTTGGCCCCCTTCGAAGTGCTCGCCCCCGAGGGCAGCATCGTTCACCCCCAGCGACCCAGCCCAGTGACGGCCCGTCATGTGATCGGACAAATGCTGCCCGACCTGATGTTTGGCTGCCTGGAACAGGCCCTGAACGGCCAAGTACCCGCTGAATCAGCGGGCAGCATTTGGGTGCTGGCCATGAGCAGGGATCCAGCGCAGGGCCAAGCCTTCAATGTCATGAGCGTCGGTCTGGGCGGCACGGGTGCACGTCCCACCAAAGACGGTTTATCGACCACCGCTTTCCCTAGTGGTGTTGGCAGCATCCCGGTTGAAATCACCGAGGCGCAATCACCCTTGGTCTTCTGGGAAAAAGAGTATTTGCAAAACTCAGCCGGCGCGGGTCAATGGCGTGGCGGCCTGAGCCAACGCATCGTGATCGGCACCCGTGACGCGCTGGGATTTGACTGCTCGGCAGCCACCTTTGACCGCCGCGCCCACCCCGCCCGTGGTCGCAACGGTGGCCTGCCCGGCGCACCGGGGCGGGTCGACATCCAATCGCCCAACGGCGAATTGCGCTCCCATGAAGACAAAAGCACCATCCATGTCCCCGATGGGGGCCGACTCTGCATCGAACTGCCCGGCGGCGGCGGTTTTGGCCCCCCCGAAAAACGCAGCCCTGAACTCAGCGCGCTGGACAAGCTCAACCACTACGTTCGGTCTGACCCAGCGCCCAAAGTTTTTTCACCCCTGCCTTCCACCCCACCCACAAGGAGATCCTCATGAAACTGCTCCACCGCCTGACTTGTTCATTTTTTTTGCTGTTCATGGCACTGCCATGGTCCGCACATGCTGCCGATTACAACGGCACGATCCGAATCATGGTGGGATTCCCGCCCGGAGGTGCCACCGATGTGGTGGCCCGCATCATGGGAGAAAAATTGCGTGTGATCATGAACCAGCCCGTTATCGTCGACAACAAACCCGGTGCTGGCGGCATGATCGCCACCCAACAACTCAAGGCCGCTGCGCCAGACGGTGCCACGGTGATGCTGACCATCGACCACTCGCATGTGATCATTCCGCTGACCTTCAAGGCGCCCGGCTATGACCCGCTCAAGGACTTCACGGCCCTGGCCGGTGTCGCCAGTTACTACAACGTGATGGCGCTGTCCAGCACCATTGGTGTCAAAACACCGGGTGAATTTGGTGCTTGGCTCAAAGCCAATCCGGGCAAGGCCAATTACGGCATCCCTGCTGTGGGCAGCGTGCCGCAATTTGCAGGCCTGCTGGTGGGCAAGTCGCTGGGTACACCCATGGTGGCCGTACCCTATCGGGGCGGTGCGCCCTTGGTCCAGGACCTGTTGGGCGGACAAGTACCAGCCGCCTTTTTGTCACTCACCGAATCCATCGAGCACCACCGCACTGGAAAAATGCACGTCATGGCCGTCTCGGGTACGACGCGCGCCAAATCGGCACCGGACATTCCCACCTTCCAGGAGCTGGGCATCAAAGGTGTGGACAAAAACCCATGGTTGGCGTTTTTTGGCCCCAAAGGCCTGCCACCCGAATTTATGGACCGCTTCAGCCGCTCCGTGGCCACCGCCTTGTCTGACCCGGAAGTCGTTGAAAAGCTGTCTAAATTAGGCAACGTGGCCACCTACGCCAGCCCAGCCCAGTTGCAAGACTGGGTAAGCTCGGCCAGCCTGCATTGGGGTCCGGTCATCAAGGATTCAGGATTCGAGTTGCAATGAAGCTTTGACGCAAAGTCATGCGCCTTTGTTGGCCCATGACTTGGACAAGCAAGCTTTTCTGCTTGAGAGGGTGTTGGCCATCCTGCGATAATCCTCCCTTGTTCAAGCGCGTCCGCGCTTTTATTTTTTCACAGCCTCTGGACATAAACCATGAAACGCTGCACTTTGGCCCCCACGGGGCCTGCTTTGCTTTGCCTTGATCTCATCATCTCCTTGGAGGCCGCATGAGCAAAAAGGTCTTCATCAAAACTTTCGGTTGTCAGATGAACGAGTACGACTCGGACAAGATGGCCGATGTCATGCACGCCGCAGAGGGCTATGAGCCGACGCAAGATGTGGACGAAGCCGATTTGATTTTGTTCAACACCTGCTCGGTGCGTGAACGGGCGCAAGAAAAAGTGTTCAGCGACCTGGGGCGCATCAAACACCTGAAGGCCAAGGGCGTTTTGATCGGCGTGGGCGGCTGCGTGGCCAGCCAAGAAGGCGCCGAGATCATCAAACGTGCGCCTTATGTGGACGTGGTGTTTGGCCCGCAAACCCTGCACCGTTTGCCTGAGTTACTGGCCGAGCGGGAGCGCAAGAAGCGCCCCCAGGTGGACATCAGCTTTCCGGAGATTGAAAAGTTCGACCACATGCCACCGGCCAAAGTCGATGGCGCTACCGCCTTTGTGTCGATCATGGAAGGGTGCAGCAAGTACTGCAGTTATTGCGTGGTGCCTTACACCCGTGGCGAAGAATTCAGTCGCCCATTTGAAGATGTGCTGGTGGAGATTGCCGGCCTGGCAGAACAAGGCGTGCGCGAGATCACCATGCTGGGGCAAAACGTCAACGCCTACCGCGCCCCCATGGGCGGCACGTCAGAGACCGCTGACTTGGCCACTTTGATCGAATACGTGGCCGACATGCCGGGCATTGAGCGTATTCGTTTCATGACCAGCCACCCGAATGAATTCACGCAACGGCTGATCGATGTGTATGACAAGGTGCCTAAACTGGTGAGCCACCTGCACCTGCCGGTGCAGCACGGTTCTGACCGGATTTTGATGGCCATGAAGCGCGGCTACACCGCCATGGAATACAAAAGCACGGTCCGCAAACTGCGCGCCATCCGACCCAACTTGTCGATGAGCAGTGACTTCATTGTGGGTTTCCCAGGCGAGACCGACGAGGACTTTGCCAAGCTGATGAAGCTGATTGACGATGTCGGTTTTGACACCAGCTTCAGTTTCATTTTCAGCCCTCGCCCCGGCACGCCAGCGGCCAATTTGCATGACGAAACGCCCCACGAGGTCAAGCTCAAGCGGCTGCAACATTTGCAAGCCACAATCGAAGCCAATGTCCAGCGCATCAGCGAAAACCTGGTGAACACCACACAGCGTATTTTGGTCGAACGCCCTTCCCGCAAAGACGCCAGCGAATGGGCCGGCCGCACCGAATGCAACCGCGTGGTGAACTTTCCTGCCGGCCCGAATGCGGCCCGCCTGATCGGGCAGATGATGGATGTGCGGGTAACGCAGCCGCTGGGGCACTCGCTGCGCGGTGAATTGATCCTGATCTGAATTACGGTCGACCTCAAATAAAAAGGCCACTTCAATCGAAGTGACCTAGAGGGTTAACAAGCCGAGCGCGTTAACCCAAGGGCGTTATTGACCTAATTTGGCAAAGTTAGGTTGCACGCTTTGCATCAAGCCGCGGTTCTTGTACAGGACCGCATCGTCTGGCAACATCAGCTTTTCTGCGACCAAAGCGTCTACAGCCGAGTTCCATTTCACCACATAGCCTGCGGGGTTGGTGTACAACTCTTGGACACTCTTGCGTGGATCTTTGGCGTTTTTGTTGGCGGTGTTCAAAGCAAACCCTGATTGCGAGCTGCTCAGACCGTTCTGATCACCCTGAACATAACCGGCATTGCGAATGCTGTAACCCACAAACGTGGCCAGCGGCACCGCACTGTCAGGCATTTTGACGCCCGACTTGCTGTTGCCTTGGCTATCGGACGTGGGCAAATGCACCACATACATTTTGCTCGAAGGCAAAGAAGGAATCACGCTTTCGTCGTTCAGTGTCAAGGTGTTGTACACGCCATTGAAGCCCAGACCCAAGGCCGACAAATCAGGCGCTGTCAGGCTTTGCGGATTGCTGGTGGGTACAGCCATCGTGCCATCTGATACCTTAGGCCAGTTGCTGGCCAAGGGTGTGCCTGTGCCTTTGGCCCAACCTTCAAGATTGCTGAGCAATGCACGGTAGAGGGCCGTGCTGGCGTTCAGCGCACCTGGCATGGAAGCCACGGCATTGCCAGCCCGTTCAACACTGTAGTCGGGTTGATTTTTAGCATTGTTAGCCAGTTGTTGCGGGCCATGCGATGTGCCTGCAGAGTAGAACAAGCGCACATTGGCCGGGATGTCGAGGTCTTTACCCGCGCCATCGGTCGAGACCAAAGAGGCACGCGCACCGCCAAACTCAATCGGGCTGTCGTACTGAAAGACCTTGGGGCAGGTGTTGAGTTCGGTGCACTTCTTCATCAGGCCATCGGTCTTGCCGGACAGGGGGTCAGTGATTGTCGAATAAGCAAACGGGAACTGGTCACCCGGGGTGTAGTGCGTTTCGTGTTGACGTGAATAGTCACCGGGCTTGGACCAACGGTAGTTGGTGTAGGTTTTACGTGACCCACCCACCAAAGGCAGCATGCCATCAAAAACAGTGCGCACTTGCCGATCGGCATTGAAGCCCATCCACAAAAAGTCGCGCAGATAACGGCCAGATTGTGAAATGCCCGTGACCAAGGTGGTCTTGATGCGCCCTGCAACAGGGTTGGCATTGCCCGCCTTGTCTTGCGTTTCATAGCGCAAGAACGAAATCAAATCACGCACGCCCAAGAATCCCAAGCCCATGGCCTTGGGGTCGCTGGCGGTGTAATTGAAGTGGTAGATGGATCCGTTGTCGCTGCCGTTGTCTAAAGCGGCTGCGTATTTGGCATCAGCCTTGACTTTGGTGCGGTCAATGGTGACATAGCCAAAACCTGTGGCGGTGGTATTGCCACCTTCAGCCACGCCCGAGCCCGCTGTGTAGGTCCACATGGAAGGGTCCACCACGATGGGTGCATCGGTCGGTGATTTGCGTATCCACAAACTGGCAGAACTCGTTGTCACACGCGGATAGTAAGTGCCCAAAAGACTGCTGGTGGCGTTGTCCGCAATAAACTCGTCTTGCACCTCTCCGGTGATTTTGGCACCTGCGGCGTCTTTGGCGACCGGCAAAGTCATGCCCGGTGCGTACCAGGTTTTGGTGCTGCTGATGGCCGCTGTAGCGCCGCTCAGCGACGAAGGACGATCGCCCTGCCAGCCTTATAAGACCACGGTCATGCCTTGTTTCATCAAATAAGCACTGCCCGCGCCCAGACCCGTTGTGACGGTGCCGGTGGCTGTGGTGGGCATGACGGGGGCGACGTTGTTAAACAGATCGTTGCCCGAGCCATCGTTCAAACCTTCTAATGCACTGGTGTTGGTTCGGTTGTTGACGATATACAGCAAACTACCGCTGGCTTTGGCCGCATCACTGGGGGTCAAGATGACCACATCGAATTTGTAGTTCACCATGCCCGAGGCATCAGCAGAGTTTTTCAGGTCCACGATGGTGGCTGCGCAGGGATCATTGGGGTTCACCTTGGCTGAGGCTTCCGCCAGAATGTAGTCGTAGGTCCCAATAGCGCCAAATTGGGCGCCGTTGAATGCAGGCGCTTTGCCCTTGGTGACCAAAGACTCGATCCATGAGTTGGTGATCGGACAAGACACCGTCAGCTCTGGGGCCACCAAGGCCGTCTTGGGAGCAGGTATGACGGGGATTGGAAACAAGTCTGAATTGCTGGAGCCGCAGGCCACCAGCAAGGCGGCTACCGCACTCAATGCAAGCACCGCTTGAAGGGGTTTGCGGGTGGGGTTTTTATCTCTTTTTGTAGGCTTGATCACAAGGCACTCTCTTTTATCAGCGTTGATTGAAGTCAAAAAATTGGACTTCTGCAACGACCTTATGACAATTTGGTGAAAACAAAAAGAGTACAACTACTAACTAAAAAAATAAAATTTTCAAATATTACTATTTATATAAATATCAGCGTGGCATACCCGGAAAGCCGCCACCCATCCCGCCCATGCCCTTCATACCGCCCAAACGCTTCATCATTTTCATCAAGCCGCCGCCCTGCATTTTTTTCATCATGTCCTGCATTTGCTCAAACTCTTTGAGCATGCGGTTCACGTCTTGCACCTGCACACCCGCGCCAGCGGCAATGCGGCGCTTGCGGGTGGCTTTGATCAGCTCAGGTTTGGCGCGCTCCTTGGGCGTCATGCTGTGAATGATGCCTTGCTTGCGGCCTATGTCTTTTTCTGCTTTTCCCAGGTCCATGCCGGCCGCTTTGGCGGTGAGCTGACTGGGTAATTTGTCCATCAGGCTGGACAAGCCCCCCATTTGTTTCATCTGCTGGATTTGCGACAAAAAATCGTTCAAATCAAACCCACCACCACTTTTGACCTTGGCGGCCAACTTTTGTGCGGCCTCCATGTCGACACCGGCAGTGACTTGCTCAACCAGCGCCACAATGTCGCCCATGCCCAAAATACGGCCCGCATGGCGCTGTGCGTCAAACACTTCAAGGCCATCAATTTTTTCACTGGTGCCGGCGAACTTGATCGGCGCACCCGTGATTTGCCGCACCGACAAAGCCGCCCCACCGCGTGAGTCGCCATCGAGTTTGGTCAAGATGATGCCGGTCAGGGGCAAGGCATCTTTGAAAGCCTTGGCCGTATTGGCCGCGTCCTGGCCTTGCATGGCGTCCACGACAAACAAAGTTTCTACCGGCTTGAGGGCCTTGTGCAAAGCGCGGATCTCGTCCATCAGGGCTTCGTCAATCGCCAAGCGGCCCGCGGTATCGACCAGAAGGACATCAAAAAAGTGTTTTTTGGCGTAGTCGAGCGCAGCCAGCGCAATGTCCAGCGGCTTTTGATCGGGCGAGCTCGGGAACCACTCGGCACCGGCTTGTGCGGTCACGGTTTTGAGCTGCTCGATCGCGGCAGGTCGGTACACGTCCCCTGACACGGTCAAGACTTTTTTCTTGCGCTTTTCAATCAGGTGTTTGGCCAACTTGGCGGTTGTGGTGGTTTTACCTGCGCCCTGCAAACCCGCCATCAAGATCACAGCGGGCGGTTGGGCGGCCAAATTGATGTCAACGACGCCTTCGCCCATGGTGGCGGCCAACTCGTTGTTGACAATACCCACCAGCGCCTGACCGGGTTTGAGCGAGCCCATGACCTCCTGACCCAGTGCCTTGTCTTTCACACGGGCAATGAAATCGCGTACGACCGGCAGGGCCACGTCGGCCTCCAGCAAGGCCATGCGCACGTCACGCAGCATGTCAGAGACATTGGCTTCGGTGATGCGTGCCTGTCCACTGATTTGTTTGACGAGTTTGGAAAGTTTGTCGGAAAGGGCGGTGGCCATGGATGTCATCTTCAAAAAAAAGCAACGCAAAGCAGACCGAATCCCTGCGACAGGGTCTGAAACGCTAAACTTGGGTTCTATGATTTTAGCCAATACATCCTCTTGGGCCTTGCTTCTGAGCCTGTTGACCGCCTTCGGCTACGCCGTTCCGGCGCTGGCCGCCCAGCGCTTGGGCGAGAAAACCACCCGTCACATTTTGATGTTCGCAGGCTTTTTGCATTTATTGACCTTCTCTTGGGGTCTTTGGGAGGATGCCCCACGGTTCGGCTTTGCACCAGCTTTGTCAATCACCGCATGGCTGGTACTGGCAGCCTACATGGTGGAGAGTCAATTTTTCCCTCAGCTCAAAGCGGGCAGGGCACTGGCCAGTCTGGGGGCCTTGGCCGTCATCGGGGCTTTTGCCTTCCCGGGCAAATCATTGTCCATCGATTCCTCACCTTGGCTGCCACTGCATTGGGCTTTGGGGATCGCGTCTTACGGCATGTTTGCAGTGGCAGTTGTCCATGCCATCTTGATGACCCATGCAGAACGGCAAATTCGACTGGCCCATGAAGGCGCCAGCGGATTGCCTTTGTTGACCCTGGAACGCCTGACCTTCCGATTTGTCAGCGTGGGCTTTGTACTTTTATCAGCAACCTTGTTGGCCGGGTTTTTCTTTGGGGAGTCCCTGTATGGCCGCTCCGGAGCCCACTGGAAATGGGACCATAAAACCATCTTCTCATTGCTGTCTTGGCTCACCTTTGCAATGCTTATGGTCGGCAGGGCCCGCTTTGGCTGGCGTGGTAAGCGTGCGGTGCGCGTGCTTTACATCGGTGCGGGGCTGCTCTTGCTCGCCTACGTGGGTTCACGCTTTGTTTTGGAAGTTTTGCTGGAACGCAGTACAGCATGAAAACGGCGATCCTCTTGCTGGTGCTTCTTTTTGGCATTTGGCTTTGGAAGCGCAACCGTGTCCGTCACACCAAGACACCAAGTGAAAAGCCAGCAAAGCCCAATTCCGAACCAAACACCATGGTCAGCTGCCTTCACTGCCGCATCCACTTTCCTCAAGATGAAGGGGCACTTGGTGTCTTGGGCCTTTATTGCAGCCAAGCCCATCGAAATGCTGCAGGCGATCGTTCTCCGGCCCCATGAGGCCTCTTCGCGGTCACCTTGAACTCAACAGACAAGTCAAAAAAACATCAAATTGCACATAAAACAACAGAAATTCTCAGTGTTGGCTCTTGCACAACATGCGCCAATTGGGTGCGAAAAATATTTCCCATAGGCCACTTTCCAAGTTTTGACAATCTACTGACCTGCTTCAAAAGTTGCAACGCAAGTAACGGTGCGGCTTTCAAGAGACAAACAAGCTCAAACGCAGTATTTTTACCAAAAAATTCTCAATATTGTTGATACCACAGGCTGCTTTTAAAGCCATATCGGCAATTGAAAAATCCGGCACTTTCACCCAAATTTGTGCACTGGATGAACACATCGCGTCAAGGACCGGTACACTACATGTAGTGGCTTGCAATCACTTCAAACCCCAGATATAGTGTTAATACTGAATTTTTTATCCACTCGAGCAGGACCTGTTTCAGCCCACCTATTCTCGACAATTCGCCTTTTCGCCGCCCACCAAAAATCAACAAAAATCTCACAATGCAAATCAATATTGCCCCGATCACCAGCACCTTGAATTTGCTGGGCAATCCAGCTGAAAAGATTGGCCCTGTCGCCTCCTCAAGCGCCTTGGCCAACTACCAAATCATCCGCCGCAATGGCGCTGTGGTTCCGTTTGAACCCAACAAAATCGCTGTAGCCTTGATGAAAGCCTTTTTGGCCGTTCATGGCACGCAAGGCGCAGCCTCGGCGAGCGTGCGGGAAGTCGTCGACACCATGACCCAAAATGTCGTCAAGGCCTTGGTCCGCTCACGGCCGGGTGGTGGCACCTTTCACATTGAAGACGTGCAAGACCAGGTCGAATTGGGTCTGATGCGCAGCAGCAACCACGAAGTGGCTCGTGCCTATGTGTTGTACCGGGAACGCCGCACACAAGAGCGCGCACAGGTCAAGATTGAAAAAGCCCCCGCAGCGCCGATTTTGCATGTGATTGACGGCGGCCAAAGGGTAGCGCTTGATGTGAAGTATTTGCAAAACTTGATCGAAAACGCTTGCGCAGGCTTGGGTGCTGACGTCAAACCCGACCCGATCTTGGCTGAAACGATGCGCAATTTGTACGACGGCGTACCCATGGAAGAGGTCTACAAAGCGTCCATTCTGGCCTCACGCACCTTGCTCGAAAAGGACCCTGACTACACCTATGCGACGGCCCGGTTGTTGATGCACACCATTGCCAAAGAAGTACTGGGCAAAGAAGTTGTCTATGCGCAAATGGCCGAAGAGTATGTGAACAACTTCCCCCTGTTCATCAAAAAGGGCGTAGAAAACAGTTTGCTTGATGAAAAACTGCTCCAATTCGACTTGCACAAATTGGCCCAAGCACTCAAACCCGCCCGTGATTTGCAGTTCGACTTCATTGGTCTGCAGACTTTGTATGACCGTTATTTCCTGCACGTTCGCAAAACCCGGATCGAATTGCCGCAAACTTTCTTCATGCGCGTGGCCATGGGTCTTTCATTGAATGAAGCCGATCGAGAAGCCCGCGCCATCGAGTTCTATGAAATTCTTTCCTCTTTCGACTTCATGTCGTCTACCCCCACCCTCTTCAATAGCGGGACCTTGCGCTCACAGCTGTCGAGTTGCTACTTGACCACAGTGCCAGACGATCTGGACGGCATCTACGAGTCGATCAAGGAAAACGCATTGCTGTCCAAGTTTGCTGGCGGTTTGGGCAACGACTGGACCCGTGTGCGTGCACTGGGCTCTCACATCAAGGGTACCAACGGCGAATCGCAAGGCGTAGTGCCTTTCCTGAAAGTGGTCAACGACACGGCTGTGGCGGTTAACCAAGGCGGCAAGCGCAAAGGCGCCGTCTGCACCTACCTGGAAACATGGCACCTCGACATCGAAGAGTTCCTGGAGCTGCGTAAGAACACTGGCGACGACCGCCGACGCACCCACGACATGAACACCGCCAACTGGATCCCCGACCTGTTCATGCGCCGCGTCATGGAAAAAGGCGACTGGACTTTGTTCTCCCCTTCCGATGTGCCTGACTTGCACGACCTGTTTGGTGCCGCCTTCGAAAAGGCCTATGTGGCCTACGAGCAAAAAGCCGAACGTGGGGAAATTAAGCCCAGCAAAAAAGTGGCCGCTACCGACATGTGGCGCAAAATGCTGTCGATGCTCTTTGAAACGGGCCACCCTTGGATCACATTCAAAGACCCCTGCAACATTCGCTCACCCCAGCAACATGCAGGTGTGGTGCATTCTTCGAACCTGTGCACTGAGATCACGCTCAACACCAGCGACACCGAAACTGCTGTGTGTAACCTGGGCTCGGTTAACTTGCCACAGCACTTGAAAGATGGACCGAATGGCAAAGAGATAGACCACGAAAAACTCAAGCGCACGATTGGCATTGCCATGCGCATGTTGGACAACGTGATTGATATCAACTATTACGCCGTCAAAAAAGCGCGCGACTCTAACATGCGCCACCGCCCGGTCGGTCTGGGCTTGATGGGTTTCCAGGATGCCTTGTACCAAATGCGTGTGCCTTATGCATCCCAAGAGGCGGTGGAGTTCGCCGACAAGTCGATGGAAGCTATCTGCTACTACGCCTATTGGGCCTCCACTGAATTGGCCAGCGAGCGGGGCAAATACTCCAGCTACAAAGGCTCGTTGTGGGAACAAGGCATCATGCCCTTGGACACACTTGATCTGCTCGAGCGTGAGCGTGGCGGTTACGTTGAAGTCGATCGCTCCATGCGCATGGACTGGGATGCTTTACGCAATAAAATTGCCAAGGATGGCATGCGCAACTCCAACTGTGTGGCGATTGCGCCAACAGCGACTATCTCCAACATCATCGGCGTTGACGCTTGTATTGAGCCTTGCTTTGGCAACCTCTCCGTCAAGTCCAATTTGTCTGGTGAATTCACCATCATCAACAGCTACTTGGTGCGCGACTTAAAACGCTTGGGTCTGTGGGACGATGTGATGGTGATGGACCTGAAGCACTTCGATGGTTCGCTGCGCCCCATCGATCGTATTCCTCAAGAAATTAAATCGCTTTATGCGACTGCGTTTGAAGTAGAAACAACTTGGATTGTCGAAGCTGCAGCGCGCCGCCAAAAATGGATTGACCAAGCCCAATCGCTGAACATCTACATGGCCGGCGCATCAGGTAAAAAACTCGATGACACCTACAAACTGGCATGGTTGCGTGGTTTGAAGACCACCTACTATTTGAGAACGACCAGCGCAACACATGCAGAAAAATCAACAGTGCAATCGAACAAAATGAATGCGGTTTCTTCAACTGGTACGCCCAATGGCATGAGTGCATTGGATGCAGCCGCAGCCGCAGCGCAGGCGCAAATGAATACAACGCCAGCAACCGACATTAAGTTCTGTGCAATTGACGATCCGGGCTGCGAGTCCTGCCAATAAATTGTGACCTCTTAACGGTCACAGCTTTGCATCGTATCGAAGTGTTTACGACGTCATTACGATGCAATTGCACAACACTTGGTCATTGAAAAAAGGGTGTATGTTAATCACTTCTTTTCTTTTCTTTGACATGCTTTCATAATTCGAGAATTGGAATTTTTTATGTTGTCTTGGGACGATCAATCTACACAAGCAGTGCCCAGTGCAGTGCCTTCTTACCCGGCCAGTGGTTCACTCATGAACACTGAAGAGTCAGTGTCTCCAACACCCAACCCAGCACCCTACCGCCGAATGAATGCGGCAGACAAACGCATCATCAATGGTCAGACTGATGTGAATCAGTTGGTCCCGTTCAAATACAAATGGGCCTGGGAAAAATACCTGGCCACCTGCGCCAACCACTGGATGCCGCAGGAAGTGAACATGACCCGTGACATCGCTTTATGGAAAGACCCCAATGGTCTGACTGAAGACGAGCGTCGCATTGTCAAACGCAACCTCGGCTTTTTTGTGACGGCTGACTCCTTGGCTGCCAACAACATTGTTTTGGGCACTTACCGGCACATCACTGCGCCCGAATGCCGTCAGTTCTTGTTGCGGCAAGCTTTTGAAGAAGCCATCCATACCCATGCTTACCAGTACATCGTGGAGTCACTGGGATTGGACGAGAGCGAGATCTTCAACGCCTACAACGAAGTTCAATCCATTCGCGACAAAGATGAGTTTCTGATTCCATTCATCAATGCGATCATGGACCCCAACTTCAATACGGGTACGCTTGAAAATGATCAGACTCTACTCAAGTCATTGATCGTCTTCGCTTGCTTGATGGAAGGCTTGTTCTTTTATGTCGGCTTCACACAAATTTTGGCATTGGGTCGCCAAAACAAGATGACGGGCGCTGCCGAGCAGTACCAGTACATTCTGCGTGATGAGTCTATGCATTGCAATTTCGGCATCGACCTGATCAACACCGTCAAATTGGAAAATCCCCAGCTGTGGACATCCGAGTTCAAGGAAGAAATCAAGGGTCTGTTTATGAAGGCCGTCGAATTGGAGTACAAATATGCCGAAGACACCATGCCTCGCGGCGTGTTGGGTATGAATGCCTCCATGTTCAAAGGCTACCTGCGCTACATTGCCAACCGGCGTGCCACTCAAATTGGTTTGGAAACCTTGTTCCCGAACGAAGAAAATCCATTCCCTTGGATGAGCGAAATGATTGACTTGAAGAAAGAGCGTAATTTCTTCGAGACCCGCGTGATCGAATACCAATCAGGCGGCGCCTTAGATTGGGATTGAAAACCCTTCACAATTATGCATTTCATTTACAAGCAACACATGCGCGATCCCTCAAGGGTTTTGCGTGAGTTGCTTTCCCGAGTTCAAGGTGTTGGGGCCTGCCCCAGCACCTTGAATCGCTTTATGCCCTCCAACAGGCATCCAGCGTTTCCCTCTGTTGATTTTTCTACTTGATCAAGGAGAATAAAGCATGGCAACTGCAAAAAAAGTAGCAGCTAAAAAAGCTGCACCCGCAAAGAAATCCGCTCCGGCTAAAAAAGCTGCTCCAGCCAAAAAAGCTGTAGCCGCCAAAACGCCAGCTGCTCAGAAATCTGCTCCAGCCAAAAAGGCCGCTCCAGCCAAAAAAGCTGTAGCGGCCAAAAAGCCAGCTGCTAAACAAGTTGTAGCTGCTAAACAAGCTGCGCCTAAAGCTGCCGCGAAAAAGGCTGCTCCAGCCAAAAAAGCTGTAGCCGCCAAAAAACCAGCTGCTAAAAAAGCAGTCGCCAAGAAACCAGCTGCTAAAAAACCAGCTGCTAAGAAAGCGGCTAAAAAGCCTGCCCCTAAAAAGGCTGCCAAAGCACCCGCTGCCCCTGCGGCGCAGACCACTTTGAACCCTCAAGCAGCATGGCCGTTTCCTTCGGCCGCGAAGCCTTAAAGTTCAGCACCCTTAAAAGTGCAAAGCAAAACCCGATGCAGCAACGCATCGGGTTTTTTTATGCCATGCTCGAAAACAGGTCTGTCAAGGATAAAAAAATGCAGTGACGATAGCCCGCGATATCTGCGATTGTGTAAAGGGGTTCAACACGCGGCGCATCAATGTGTGGCTATGGTGTCAGATTGGGCAGAATCACGGGGAGGCTGACAACAGTCACAAATTAGGCTAGCGCCGTCATCAAGATCCAACCTTCTTGCGTATCACTGACTTGCAGTGACAAATAAGGCGCATAAGCTTGTTTGAGCTCATCAGCCTGTCGCTCCAAAATCCCAGCCAAAACCAAAGCACCGCCCACCTCCACATGCGCGCACAGCAAGGGCGCCAATACCTTGAGCGGTGTTGCCAAAATGTTGGCCAGAACTGTCCCGTAAAGACCTTTGGCCACATCAGGCAAGCCTGCATTCAGGGTAACGTGATTCGCCTGGGCATTGAGTACTGTTGACTCAACAGCTGCAGTATCAATATCCACCGCATCAATGTGGATTGCACCATACTTGGCTGCACCAATAGCCAAAATGCCGGAGCCACAACCGTAATCGAGTACACGTTGACCCGCAACAGGGTGTGAAGCAATCCATCTCAAGCACATGCGTGTTGTGGGATGCGTGCCTGTTCCAAACGCCAACCCAGGATCCAATCGAATCATCTTTTTTGCTTGGAAAGGTGGTTCATGCCATGTCGGAACAATCCAGAAATCGGAGGTGATTTCAACAGGCGAAAATTGCGATTGCGTCAAACGCACCCAATCCTGATCAGCCACCGCCACAACAGCCACAACTTGGCAGCCCTCAAAAAAATCTTGCGCTGAAAGCAAACGGGCGGCTTCTCGTGCCGACAACTCCTCTTGAAAAAGCGCCACCATGCGCGATCTTTGCCAGCCCTCTTTGGGAGTTGGCATGCCAGGCTCGCCAAACAAGGCTTGCTCAGCTTCAGTTTCAGCATCCGCATCTTCCACGGATACGCTCAGAGCCTCCAAGGCCTCCAAGGCCTCACTCAAAACCTCGACGCGATCTTCCGGACACAACAGGCACACCTCAAACATGGTTAGCGCTTATGGTGGCTGAGCCACTCTTCCAAATAATGGATGTTCGTACCCCCCGCCATGAACTTGGCATCCACCATCAACTCACGGTGCAATGGAATATTGGTGTTGATGCCTTCGACCACGGTTTCTGCCAGAGCCGTTTGCATGCGGGCTATGGCTTGTTCTCGGGTATCACCATGGACAATGATTTTGCCAATCATTGAATCGTAATTCGGTGGCACAAAATAGTTGTGATAAATATGGGAGTCCACCCGCACCCCTGGACCACCTGGCGCATGCCATAAGGTAATTCGCCCAGGTGAAGGGACAAATTTATAAGGATCTTCTGCGTTGATTCGACATTCAATCGAGTGGCCACGAATTTGAATTTGCTTTTGCGTGAATGGCAACTTTTCTCCTGCCGCGACCATGATTTGGGTTTTCACAATGTCCACGCCGGTGACCCATTCGGTCACCGGATGCTCAACTTGCACGCGCGTGTTCATTTCGATGAAATAGAACTCGCCGTTTTCGTACAAAAACTCGAAGGTTCCAGCACCTCGGTAATTGATCTTCTTACAAGCGGCCACACAGCGGTCGCCAATCTTGTCAATCAATTTACGTGGAATTCCAGGCGCTGGCGCTTCCTCGATCACTTTCTGGTGGCGGCGCTGCATCGAGCAATCACGTTCACCCAAGTACACAGCATTGCGGTGCTTATCGGCCAGAATTTGAATTTCGATGTGACGCGGATTCTGCAGGTACTTTTCCATGTACACCGCCGGGTTGTTGAATGCGGCACCCGCTTCAGCTTTGGTCATTTGCACCGCATTGATCAGGGCGGCCTCCGTGTGCACCACGCGCATGCCACGGCCACCGCCGCCGCCAGCGGCTTTGATAATGACGGGATAACCTACACTTTTCGCAATGCGCCTAATGTGTGCTGGGTCATCGGGCAACTCGCCCTCTGAGCCGGGCACGCAGGGCACACCGGCACGAATCATGGACTGCTTGGCAGAAACTTTGTCACCCATGATGCGAATGGACTCGGGCGAGGGCCCAATGAACTGGAAACCGCTTTTTTCAACGCGCTCGGCGAAGTCCGCGTTTTCACTCAAAAAACCATACCCTGGGTGAATGGCTTCTGCGTCTGTTACCTCTGCGGCAGAAATAATTGCCGGCATGTTGAGGTAGCTCAGACCTGAGGGGGCAGGACCGATACACACGGCTTCTTCAGCCAACTTCACATATTTGGCTTCGCGATCAGCCTCTGAATAGACCATGACCGCTTTGATTCCCAATTCGCGGCAAGCCCGCTGGACACGCAAGGCGATTTCACCACGGTTAGCCACCAAAATTTTCTTGAACATGCAATCCCCGTGCTGGGTTATTCGATTATGAACATAGGTTGACCGTATTCGACTGCCTGCCCGTTGTCACACAAAATCTTCGCAACCCTGCCGGGCTTGTCAGATTCAATTTCGTTCAAAATCTTCATTGCTTCAATGATGCAAAGTGTGTCGCCTTCTTTGACAACCGACCCGATCTCTACAAACGAAGCAGCACCGGGGCTGGCTGAACGGTAGAAGGTGCCAACCATGGGGGATTTGACGGTATGTCCAGAGGCAACTTCGGGCGCCGCGGCAACAAGTTCAGCAACAGGTGCTGCGGCAACCGGAGCAGGTGCTGCCGTATACTGAGCCGCACTCAGAGGGGCCTGCGTGGCGTGTGACAAGCTTTTAACAATGCGTACTTTGCCTTCGGCTTCTGTAATTTCAAGTTCCGACACATTGGAATCAGACACCAAGTCAATCAAGGTTTTGAGTTTTCGCAAATCCATAAGATCTCCCGTATATGCAAACGTAAAAGCCGTAATTTACACTAAATTAACCTCAATTAACCCCTATTTGACGGGATATTGCTTTTATTGCTTCGATCTGCTTGCTCATAAAAAAAGAATCCAAACGCCATAACACACTATTTAAGGTCTTTCAACCATTCAGACAAATCAACCGCCTCAAGTTTGCCCATTTTTTGAGCAATCATTCGGCCGTCCGCGTTAAAAAGAACACTGTATGGCAAAGCATTCACGCTATTGCCCAAGCTGCGCCCTAACTCGGTGCCATTCAACCCGGCCAAGCCCATCGGGAAAGTCAAAGGATGTAGCGCCAAAAACTTCCGCACAGCGCTCGGTTGATCTACAGCAAGCCCAAGAACTTGAAGAGTTTTAGGGCCATTTTTTTTCCAAATAGACTCTAATAAAGGAAGTTCTTCAATGCAAGGGGGGCACCAGGTAGCCCAGAAATTCACCAACAAAGGGCGGCCCTTGAAGGTCTGCAGGGAAAGTTCACCGCCTTCTGGTTTTTCAAAGCGCATGTCCCAAAAGGCTTGCGCATCCGACTGCAATTCAGGTTGAGGCATTGAACGCCACCACGCCCACCCAGCACCCGACAAGCCAGCAGCCAATGCGACCGAAGCAAACAAAATACGCCTCCTGAATTCAACTTTATCGTTTATTTTCATATCTTCTAATGTCTTCATGCTCACCTCCGTCTTCAATCAGTTTCTTTAAAGCAGCCAAGTCACCCCGCACAGAACGGCCTTTTTCATCCAGTTTCAAGGCCCCTCGAACATCATCAAAATCATAAATCATGAGGTGAATGCCAATATCCTCTTCCAAATCTGGACACACACTGTGCAAACTCAGGGCATCCACCGCTTCACCGTGAAAGCCCTTGACCGTGGTCACGTCATAAGATAGGTTCATATTGATCAGCGCAATTTCTGTCGATTTTGGGTCATCACAGAACAGTTGCAAGTAAATATCCGACAGTCGCGTGGCCGTTCCGCGCCAGACAGCCCCGGAGAGATAAGGTCGAAAGGCTTGGAGCCGCCCCATCCATTGCAAGGCATGACGCCGCAAAGCCAACAACTCTTGGGGTTGTGTCTCGGCACAAAACATGTCAATGTATTCGAATACGTGTTGCTCTAACAAATCGTTGTTCGGCAACGCAACGCGCTGTGGAAGGCGCATCGATTTGACCGCTCTGCGCTTGGCAGCGCCGTATTCCAAGCCCTCTTCAACCACCAGACGGGCGGCGCATGCGGCGATTTCCTGCATCAATTCGTCCATGAAAGGGATTGTGCACCTCCTGCAGACACTGCGCCTAAAATCGAGGTCTATGCACATTCATATTTTAGGTATTTGCGGCAGCTTCATGGGCGGATTGGCCGCCTTGGCGCGAGAGGCGGGCCATCAAGTTACCGGTTGCGATACCGGCGTTTATCCCCCAATGAGTGACCAGCTCAGGGCCTTGGGTATTGATTTGATTGAAGGCTTTGATGCCGACCAAATGAGCCTTAAGCCCGACATGTATGTGATCGGTAACGTGGTCAGCCGTGCCCACTTGAAAGACGGCTCTGCCAAATTTCCACTGATGGAGGCCATCCTGGATGAGGGCTCCCCCTTCACCAGCGGACCGCAATGGCTTGCAGAGAACGTACTTCATGGCCGTCATGTTTTGGCGGTGGCAGGCACCCATGGCAAAACAACCACCACCTCTATGTTGTCCTGGATCCTCGAACAAGCCGGACTTCAACCTGGTTTTTTGGTAGGCGGGGTGCCACTGAACTTTGGGGTGTCTGCCCGTTTGGGCAGTGGAAAATACTTTGTCATTGAGGCAGACGAATTCGACACCGCCTTTTTTGACAAGCGCAGCAAGTTCGTCCACTACCGACCCCGAACGGTGATTTTGAATAACCTCGAGTTTGATCACGCGGACATCTTTGACGATTTGGCCGCAATCGAAAGACAATTTCATCACCTGGTTCGAACTGTTCCCAGCAAAGGCCGCTTGGTGGTGAATGGACTGGAAGAAAGCCTAACCCGTGTGCTGGCTCAAGGTTGCTGGAGCGAGTTGCGTACATTTGGTTCGGCAGTCAGTGACTTTGTGGCCGAGGGGGATCCCTCTGATTTCAAGGTGTTTTACGCTGGCCAAGTTGTCGCCAAAGTACGATGGAAGATTGGTGGTGTGCACAACCAGCTGAATGCGCTAGCGGCCATCGCTGCCGCCGAGCATGTCGGCGTCAGCCCCACTTTGGCCGCCCAGGCATTGACCAGCTTTGAAAACGTCAAGCGTCGAATGGAGGTGCGCGGCTCTGTCAATGGCATCACGGTGTATGACGACTTCGCACATCACCCTACCGCCATCCGCACCACGGTCAATGGCCTTCGCAGGCAGATCGGGCCACACGCACGCATTCTGGCTGTCTTCGAACCCCGCAGCAACACCATGAAATTGGGCACCATGAAATCCCAGTTGCCTTGGAGTCTGGAGGAAACCGATCTGGCCTTTTGTCATGCAGGCGGGCTGGACTGGGATGCAGCCGCGGCACTCAAGTCCATGGGGGCCAGGGTCAAAGTGGGCGCCAATATGGATGAGGTCATTGCGCAGGTGTTGGCGCAGGTGCGGCCTGGCGATCATGTCCTGTGCATGAGCAACGGTGGTTTTGGCGGGATTCACGAGCGGCTGTTGACGACACTTTGAAGTTCATCTGAAGCCAAAATGAGGCTGCTGATGGCAGCCCCAAAAAAACCATCAGCGCGATCGTCGCGTTTTCACCGCATCCGATAAAACCTGCAGTACATGCTGGCTGTCGTCCCAACTGATGCAGGCGTCGGTGATACTCTGACCGTATTTGAGCTTGGAAGGATCGTCTTTGCCTGGCGTGAATTTCTGCGCGCCATCCAACAAATGGCTTTCCACCATCACACCAAACACTTGGTGAGAACCGCCCGCCATTTGCGCAGCAATGTCCTTGGCCACCTCGATTTGGCGGGTGTGCAATTTACTGCTGTTGGCATGGCTGCAATCGACCATCAGGGTGGCCGGTAATTTGGCAGCTTCCAACTCCTTGCAAGCTGCAGCCACGCTGGCGGCGTCGTAGTTGGGGGCCTTGCCGCCACGCAAGATCACATGGCAGTCTTTGTTGCCTTGTGTTTGCACAATCGCCACTTGACCATTTTTATGCACTGACAAAAAGTGGTGTCCACGAGAGGCTGCCTGAATCGCATCGGTTGCGATTTTGATGTTGCCATCGGTCCCATTTTTGAATCCAATCGGCGCAGACAATCCAGAGGCCAATTCACGATGTATCTGACTTTCGGTGGTACGCGCACCAATGGCCCCCCAGCTGATCAAATCACCAATGTATTGCGGTGAGATCACATCCAAAAACTCGCTGCCCGCTGGCAAGCCCGCTCGGTTGATCTCTATGAGCAGTTGACGGGCAATGCGCAGGCCCTCTTCGATGCGGCAGCTTTCATTCAAATAGGGATCGTTGATCAGCCCTTTCCAGCCCACTGTCGTACGCGGTTTTTCAAAGTAAACGCGCATCACCACTTCCAAGGTATCGGCGTATTTGTCACGCAAAGTCTTGAGTCGATGTGCATATTCAAGGGCCGCGGCCGGGTCGTGGATAGAGCAAGGACCCATAATGACCAGCAAGCGATCATCCTTGCCGTGCACGATGTTTTTAATGGCTTTGCGGGTCTGTGAAATCAGCCTTTCCACCGGCGTTCCAGCGATAGGGAAAAAGCGAATTAAATGTTCTGGAGGGGGAAGCACGGTGATGCCCTTGATGCGTTCGTCGTCGGTTTGTCCTGTTTTGTCGGCTTGGTTCGCATACCAGGCTTCGCTGGTGGCAGTGGCTTTCGTGGGCATCATCAAACTCCTTGAAAATAAAACTGAAAAAAAAAACCGCCGGGCTTGGGGCTCCGGCGGTTTTGACTGAGTGGGGTGCTGTTTATGCGCTCGCCTCTCGTCCGCCGGGGACTGAGAACCAGAAGTAAAAATAAAAGGCTGATCGCAATTTCATGCGGCGAATGTATCACAAGTTTCTGACACGACTTGAAAGGGCTCGAGACCCCTGAAGCTCAAGCCGTGCCGCCCACAGTTAAACCCTCAATGCGCAAAGTAGGTTGCCCCACGCCCACAGGGACGCTTTGACCTTCCTTGCCACAAGTGCCAACACCACTGTCCAAGCGCATGTCGTTGCCGATCATGCTGATTTTTTTGAGAGATTCAGGCCCACTGCCCACCAGGGTGGCACCCTTGACGGGGTACAAAATTTTGCCGTTTTCTACCCAATAGGCTTCGCTGGCAGAAAAGACGAATTTACCGCTGGTGATATCCACCTGTCCGCCACCAAAATTGGGGGCATACAAACCCTTCTTGATGCTGGCCACAATTTCTTCGGGCGATTTGTCGCCACCCAACATATAGGTGTTGGTCATGCGGGGCATGGGAACGTGGGCGTAACTTTCACGTCGGCCATTGCCTGTCTGTTTGACGCCCATCAGTCGGGCATTCATAGAGTCTTGGATATACCCCATCAAAATACCGTCTTCGATCAAGATATTGCGCTGGCTGACATGGCCCTCATCATCGACATTGAGCGATCCCCGCCTGTCCGCCAAGGTACCGTCATCCAAGACGGTCACACCTTTTGCCGCCACCCGCTGTCCAATGCGACCGCTGAAAGCGCTGGAGCCTTTGCGGTTGAAGTCGCCTTCAAGTCCATGTCCGATCGCTTCGTGCAACAAGACGCCCGGCCAACCCGGACCCAATACAACCGTCATTTCACCTGCGGGCGCAGGACGTGCGTCCAAATTGGTGACGGCGGCATGAACGGCATCATTGACATACGTGTTGATCATTGCATCATCAAAATAAGCCAACCCAAACCGCCCACCTCCACCGCCGCTACCAGATTCGCGTCGCTTACCTTGCTCGGCGATAACCGACACCGACAAACGAACTAAAGGGCGAACATCTGCGGCCAAGGTACCGTCTGCTCGCGCCACCATCACCACATCGTATTCAGTAGCCAAACCGGCCATGACCTGCACAATGCGGGCATCTTTGACACGTGCGAGTTGCTCTACTTTCTCGAGCAATTTGACTTTCGCTGCGCTGTCCATGCTGTCCATCGGATCCATGGAGGGGTAGAGCAAACGACTTGTTGCTACTTTGCGCGCCGGCACTTTGGCTCGGCGGTTTTGCGCGGCACTGGCAATGCTGCGCACCGTGACTGCAGCGTCCATCAAAGAGCCGATAGAAATGTCATCGGAATACGCAAATGCTGTTTTTTCACCTGCAACAGCCCTGACGCCCACACCCTGATCGATGCTGAAACTGCCTGTTTTAACGATGCCCTCTTCCAAACTCCAGCCTTCCGAGCGGGTGTATTGAAAGTACAAATCGGCATCATCGATTTTGTGCGCTTTGATTGCAGACAAGGCCTGCGTCAAATGCATTTCGTCCAAACCAAAAGGTTCAAGCAACAAGGATCGGGCCGTGGCCAGGCGTTCGAGGGTAGGTTCGCGAGAAATCATGGCCCCATTGTAGAGAAAGTGCCTCAAGCACGCCCAAAAGATAACGATCGGCCTTTTAAGCCTGAGGGATCAGCGGTGGTCTTTCATCCACTGGAAGAGTGCTGCATCGTCTTGATTTGCCCAACCATCCGCGCTGGCTTGCGCAAAAGCCTGTCGGGCCAATTCGCCGATAGCAGGGTCAAACCCGACACTTTGCGCCATTTCAACGGCCAATCGGGTGTCTTTTTCCAATAATGTCACATGCGCTCGTGGGGCCAGATCGCCCACAAAAGCCCGCGGCAACCGGTCAGAGGCAATCCAGCTTTGCCCACTCGACTGCGCCATGACGGACAAGGTGGTGCCCAGATTCAAACCCAAGCGATCGGCCAGAGCCAATGCCTCTGCGGCGCCCGATAAATTGATGGCAGCCAACAGGTTGTTGACTAATTTCGTTTTAGCACCGTCGCCTATGCGTTCGCTGATGCGGAAAATTTTCTGACTCAAGGTATTCAATAAGCCCACGTGGCGCTGAAACACACCGTCTTCACACGCCACCATCAAACTCATGCTGCCATCACGTGCCCGCAGAGGCCCTCCCGACATAGGGGCATCTATGCAACTCAGCCCATGCTGAGCCAGCATTGAACCCATGGCTTGGACATCGATGGGGGACAGGGTCGGACACAGCATCACCGTTTGACCTGAATGCATCGCGTTCATCGCGCCATTTGGACCGGTCAAAACGTCGCGTGTTTGTTGCGCATCAATCACCGCGATCAACAACACGCCTTCGGCGAGCAAAAGCTGCGCCGCATCCGAAGGGGTTGAACAATCTTGCGCGCCACAAGCCACAGCCAGAGCTTGCCGTCGAGGGTCCACATCGCAGACAGCTACCGTCCAACCCGCCTCGCATAAACGGGCCAGCATCGCACCGCCCATGTTGCCTGCGCCAATCACTGCAACTTGAACCCCATTGACCGTGCTCATGTTTGGACCAATCTTTTTGCTTTGGCAATCGACATCAAAATTCCCAACCCGAGTCCCAAAGTGACCATGGCAGTGCCGCCATAGCTGATAAACGGCAGTGGCACACCCACCACGGGCAAGATCCCGCTGACCATGCCCATGTTGACGAAAGCATAGGTGAAGAAAATCATGGTCACACTGCCCGCCAGCAAACGGGTGAACAGGGTGGGCGCATCCAGTGCGATCATCAAACCTCGGTAAACCAAGAAGAGAAACGATGAAATCAGAAAAAGATTGCCGAACAAGCCAAACTCTTCTGAGAAAGCCGCAAAAATAAAGTCCGTCGTTCGCTCAGGAATAAACTCCAAATGCGTCTGAGTGCCTTGCATAAATCCTTTGCCCCAAAAACCACCGGACCCAATCGCAATCATGCCCTGAATGATGTGAAAACCCCGCCCCAAAGGGTCGCGCGTAGGGTCCAGTAAAGTGCATATCCGCTGCCGTTGGTATTCATGCAACACATGCCAATTCACATCGTCTGCGCACAAGCCAGGTTCAAAGACAACCAGCAACACGATCCCGATCAATCCCAATACCAAAGGGGGAACAATCCATCGCCAACTCAGTCCCGCAAAGAAAATCACAGACAAACCAGCGGACAAAACCAACAATGCCGTGCCCAAATCAGGTTGACGAAGAATCAGGCCCACCGGTATCGCCAGCAAAACGCCTGCAACGGCAAAGTCCAAGGGGCGCAATTGACCTTCACGCTTTTGGAACCACCAAGCCAGCATCAAAGGCATGGCAATTTTCATTATTTCGCTGGGTTGAATGATCACCCCCAAGTTCAGCCAGCGGCGCGAGCCTTTCTTGGTGACGCCAAAGACTGCCACGGCGATCAACAAAATGACACCCAATGTATAAATAGGCACCGCCAAGCTCATCAACTTTTGGGGCGGAATTTGCGCTGCAACAAACATGATGAAGGCGGCAATCAACATGTTACGGGCATGGTCAGCAAAGCGCGTGCCATGGTCATAGCCTGAAGAAAACATGATCAGCAAGCCTGCACAGGCGAGCAAGAAAACAGCGAATGCCAAAGGTCCATCGAAACCATCGAACCACATCTGCAAGCGCTGAATCGGTGTCTGTTTCTGGATGACCGTATTCATTCTGCGATTATCTCAGCTTCGACAACCCGAATAATGAACTTGATGAAAAGCAAAGCCTCTATCACCCATTTACTGTACTTGCACGGTTTTCGTTCGTCACCTCTGTCCATGAAGGCTCAAAAAATGGCCCAATGGGTACGGCAATTGCACCCGCAGGTGCAGTGGTGGTGTCCGCAACTCCCTCCATCACCCAAGGCGGCCATGGCCTTGCTAACCCATGGCACTCAGGATTGGCCTTTGACACAGACCGCCGTCGTCGGCTCCTCCCTGGGCGGTTTTTATGCGCAGTGCTTTGCAGCCGCCACGGGATGTCCTGCCGTCCTGCTGAACCCCGCTGTTCAACCTGCTCGAGATTTGATACACCATGTGGGCATGCAACAGGCATGGCACGATCCTGCGCAGTCCTTTGACTTTCAATCCCACTATGTGGACGAATTGAAAGCGCTTCAAAATACCCTGAAATCAATGCATTCCAATGTATTTGCCATTGTGGCCAAAGGGGATGAGGTGCTGGACTGGCGAGAAATGACGGGGCACCTGCCCCACGCCCAGGTCAAACTCTTGCCTGGCAGCGACCATGCTTTGTCTGATTTTGATGATCACCAGCACGATATTCTGAGTTTTTTGAACTTGGCTTGAAGCCTGAGCATGGGACAATCAGAGCTATGTTTTTATTGTTTGAAGAAGCCGGAAAATTCATGGCCGGTCGCATCTTGTCCGAAGCAGAGGCTTCGACTCAGGTTGAACTCGACAGCGGCAAACGCGTGAAAGTCAAAGCCGCCAATGTGTTACTCAAGTTTGACAAGCCCTCGCCTGCCGTATTGCTTGAAGAAGCCAAAACCCTGAGTGAAACTATTGACCTTAATTTGGCATGGGAATTCGCACCCGAAACCGAATTTGGGTTTACCGATCTGGCACATGACTACTTCAGTACCTCGGCGTCCACCACCGAACGGGTTGCCGCACTGATCACATTGTTTGAAGCGCCTCATTACTTTCGCCGTGCGGGCAAAGGGCGTTTCCGAAAAGCCTCAACCGAGATCGTGGCACAAGCACTCGCTGCCATCGAAAAGAAAAAGTGGGTTCAAGACCAAATCGAAAACTGGGCTGCCGAACTTTCGCAGAAGGTCTGCCCTGCCCCCATTCGTGAGCAGTTGTACAAAATTCTGTTCAGACCCGACAAAAATGCGCCTGAATACAAAGCCGTGGTTGAGGCCAGTCGTACAACACAAACCGCGCCTTTGGACCTCTTGCAACAAGCTGGTGCCATTGAGTCGGCTTATGACTTTCACTGGCAAAGATTTTTGTTTGACAACTTTCCAAAAGGCACCGGATTTCCAGCCTTGTCTGCGCCACCCATCATGGACACACTGCCATTGTCCCCAGCGCAGGCTTATTCGATCGACGACTCCCAAACAACCGAGATTGACGATGCTTTGTCTCTACAGGGGTTGGGCAGTGGTACGGTGATCGTGGGCATTCACATTGCTGCACCGGGTCTTGCGGTGTTGCCCGACAGCCCGATCGATCAACTGGGTCGAAATCGTTTGTCCACTGTGTACATGCCGGGCTACAAAATCACCATGCTGCCTGATGATGTTGTCAAAAATTACACATTAGCCGAAGGACATGACTGCCCCGCGGTTTCTTTGTATGTAACTTTCGATGAGACCAGTTTGAACATCTTAAGCAGCGAAACCAAACTTGAAAAAGTGCACATTGCCGCCAATCTGCGGCACGATCAGCTCGACAATTTGGTCACGGCGCAGTGGCTGGAAGACCCTGAGTTTGTTCACGCCGAAGCGCAAGCTGATCTGCCCATGGCGCGTTCATCTCTGGCTTTCTTTTGGCGTTTGGCTCAACACCTTAAAGCGGGCCGTGAAGTGGTGCGCGGGAAACCCGAGACTTTCAATCGACCCGATTACACATTTCGCTTGGAACGCGAAAACAATGCCATACCCCCTGTTGGCAACGAGCGCGTCAGCATTGGCACGCGCCAACGCGGAGCGCCCCTTGATTTGATCGTGGCCGAATCCATGATTTTGGCTAACAGCACCTGGGGACAGTGGATGGCGAGTCTGGGTGTGCCGGCCATTTACCGCAGTCAAGCCAGCTTGGCGCCCGGCGTGAAAGTGCGCATGGGCACCAAGGCCTTGCCGCATGCAGGCATTGGCGTGCCCAGTTACGCTTGGAGCACATCACCGCTTCGTCGCTACACCGACTTGGTCAACCAATGGCAAATCATTGCGTGTGCACGCCACGGTGCCACGGCGGCCCTTGCGGCCCCCTTCAAACCCAAAGATGCACAATTGTTTGCCATCATCAGTGGCTTTGATGCGGCCTATAGCGCTTACAACAGTTACCAGTCGGGCATGGAGCGGTTTTGGACTTTGCAATATCTTTCGCAGCAAAACATCTCCGAACTGACCGCCACCTTGTTCAAGGAAGCCACGGGCGGGCAATGGCTGGTCAGAGCAGATACCCTGCCGCTGGTGTTGACAGTTCTTGGCGCACAAGGCATGGAGCGAGGTGCCAAAGTCCTCGTTAAATTGGGTCATATTGACGCCATAAGCTTGGATGTGCATGGCACGGTTCTCGAACGACTCGACTCGCAACAGAATGTCGAATTGGCTGAAGAAATTGAGGATGACGATAGTGCTGATGGCCCCATTGCCATTGCCGTTGATGTGAATGAGTCACCGTTAGACAGCGCAGCCTGACCTGCATGATTTTACGATCCATTCAATGTTGAGCATTTCTTTTTTTCATCTTTTCATCTGACAGGGCCCTGAATGAAAGAATTTCTCTCATGAAAGCCATTTTGTGTTGGTTGAAATTGGCCATTTTTGCGACGCTTGGCCTGCAAATTTTCTTTGTCGCGCACATTGGTTTAATGAGGTTCATTGATCCGCCATCTACTGCTTTTGAACGCTCCCAAATCTGGCAAATTTTGCGAGCCCAAGGGGCATTAACTTGGCGGCAAGAGTGGGTTGAAGCTGGACAAATTTCGGTCAATTTGAAACGAGCCGTCATGGCATCCGAAGACAGCGCCTTTTTGCAGCACAACGGCGTATGGTGGGACTCCATAGAAAAGGCATGGGGCCGCAATGCCAAGGCCATGGCCAAGCTTGCACAACGGACTGAGAAATCAGGTCCTCAAGCCGCACCCCCTCCGGTCAAAATAGTTGGCGGCTCAACCATCACACAGCAATTGGCGAAAAACCTGTTTTTATCGGGTGAGCGTACCCTGGTGCGCAAGGGACAAGAATTCATTTTGACGATGGCTTTGGAGGCCTTCCTTTCTAAACAAAGAATCATGGAAATTTACCTGAACCACGTCGAATGGGGAGAAGGTGTTTTTGGCGCTGAGGCGGCTGCACACCATTACTTTAAAAAATCAGCGGCCAAGTTGACGCCTTGGGAGGCCGCTCGTTTATCGGTGATGCTGCCTCGTCCCCGTTTCTTCGAAAAGCGTCCACAATCACCCTATTTATCCGATCGAGCCCAAACCATCGTCATCCGCATGAACGATGTGGTGGCGCCATGAAACCATGACACTCTGAACCATGAGAATTTTGGGAATTGACCCTGGATTGCAGACCACTGGCTTTGGCCTGATTGACGTGGAAGGCTCTCAATTGTCCTACGTGGCCAGTGGCGTAATCCAAACAACCAAAGAAGAAATGGGCAATTTACCTGCCCGACTGAAAGTCATTTACGACGGTGTGCGCGAAATTACAGCGCTTTACCAGCCGGATGTGGCCTCCGTAGAAATCGTATTCGTCAATGTCAATCCGCAAGCCACTTTGCTGTTGGGTCAAGCACGCGGCTGTTGCGTCACGGCTTTGGTGTCCTGCGATTTGGCTGTTGCCGAATACACTGCTTTGCAGATGAAGCAAGCAATTACTGGGCATGGACGAGCAGCAAAATCTCAAATTCAGGAAATGGTGAAAAGACTTTTGCTTTTGCCAGTGTTGCCCCGGCAAGATGCTGCAGATGCCTTGGGCTTGGCCATTACACACGCCCATGCCAGTCCATCCATGAACAAGCTCGCTGCGGTCAATGCCCTGCATCGAAAGACCCATGGCATGTACCGTGGGGGTCGCAGTCACTGAGTCATCGACACAAGCTCACATATAGCAAAGTCTCGAGCTCTTCATTGATTAGAAACCATGCGATCCCGCTGCGCCAGATCGGGGAACAAGCGCAACCAAGCGGCCGCAACCAGCACGGTGGCAACACCCCCAACGACCACCGATCCCACGGGACCCCAAAGTGCAGCAGTGGCGCCCGACTCAAATTCGCCGAGTTGATTGGAGGCACCAATGAAAATAGAGTTGACTGCAGACACACGGCCCCGCATGTCATCGGGGGTTTCAAGCTGCATCAAAGTCAATCGAGTCACTACACTGATGGTGTCTGCTGCGCCAGTGACTGCCAATGCAATCATGGACAGAACCAAGTCCTGCGACATACCAAATACTATATTGGCCAAACCGAACACCGCCACTGCAGCCAACATGCTGTGCCCCACTCTGCGCTGAAGTGGCCAGCGGGTGAGCACAATAGACATGATCAATGAGCCTACAGCGGGTGCAGCTCGCAACAAGCCCAAGCCTTCAGGACCTGTATGCAAAATATCTTTCGCAAAAATGGGCAGCAAGGCCGTGGCGCCCCCTAACAAGACTGCCACCAAGTCCAGGGTTATGGCCCCCATCAAGGGTTTGTGATTCCAGACAAAAACGGCACCGGCCAAAACAGTTCGCATATCGGCAGCACCCGAAGAAGCTTGGTGGTGATAACGCACCCACAAGGCCAAGGCCATAGCCAACAAGAAGAGTGCGAGGCAAACGGCATACACCGTCGTCACATCGTGTGCATACAACAGTCCTCCCAAAGCGGGCCCCCCAATCACGGCTGTTTGAACACCCATGGAACTCATCGCAATGGCCCGAGGCAACAAGGGTAATGGAACCAATTGAGGTGTCAAGGCTTGTTGGGTAGGCATCTGGAAAGCCCTGACGCCACCCAATACGATGGAGATTCCATAGATCAATACGGGGCTTGCAAAATGGCCCCAACTGGCAGCAATCAACAAGCCTGCAACAACAGCTTGAAGTCCCATGCAAACTGCATAAATCCGGGCCTTATGCAAGCGGTCCACCCAATGGCCTGCAGGCAAGGTCATCAGCAATGCAGGGACAAACTGAAACAAGCCCACCAAGCCCAAGCTCCAAGCACTGTTGGTCAGTTCGTACATATGCCATGCCAAAGCGACCATCAGCATTTGATGGGCCAAAATACCTGACAGGCGGGAAAACCAAAAGCGGACAAACGCTTTGTGCGTCAGTAATTCTGAAAGACTAAGAGGCGTCACAGATTACCAAGCAGGTTGGGCCCATGCCAAACCCGCAGGCGCCTTGCTTTCATCGACAAAGCTGACAATTTCGTAGGCTTGTGGTTGCGCCAGCAGGGCTCGCAAGAGCTTGTTGTTCATGGCGTGACCTGAACGAAAGGCGGAATAAGCCGCCAATAAAGGCTTGCCCAGAATGAACAAATCGCCCATGGCATCCAGGATTTTGTGCTTGACAAACTCATCGTCATAGCGCAAACCATCGCTGTTGAGCACTTTGTAGTCGTCCATGACAATCGCGTTGTCCAAACCACCGCCCAAAGCCAGACCGTTTGAACGCATCATTTCGACGTCTTTGGTGAAACCAAAGGTACGGGCGCGCGCGATGTCGCGGGTGTAACTGCCTTGTCCGACATCAAAAATGACTTGCTGACCCGTCGAGTCCACTGCAGGGTGTTTGAAATCAATTTCAAAGCTCAATCGGTATCCGTTGTAAGGCGTCAGGCGCGCCCATTTGATGTTTTCACCTTGCCCCTCAGAAATCTCCACAGTTTGCAAAATCCGAATGAACCGCTTGGGTTCATTTTGCAGCTCAATCCCGGCACTTTGCAGCAGGTAGACGAAAGAGGACGCAGACCCATCCAAAATGGGCACCTCTTCGGCTGTGATGTCTACATACAGATTGTCAATGCCTAAACCTGCACAAGCGGACATAAGATGCTCAACTGTATGGACTTTGGCTTGACCGCAAGATATGGTGGAAGCCAGTCGGGTGTCTGTCACGGCTTCTGCGGAGACTGGAATGTCTACAGGTTCAGGCAGGTCCACACGACGAAACACAATGCCCGTGTTAGGCCGCGCAGGCCGTAAAGTCAACTCCACACGTTGACCGCTGTGCAAACCCACACCGACAGCTTTGGTCAGCGTTCTAAGTGTTCTTTGTGCAAGCATGGAGACATTTTAATTGCATTGTCAAAGGGGGTTGAAACGCAGTCCATGCATTTCAACCCCCTTTGACTGAACCAGGTTTTTCGCTTCAGTCAGCTTGCTTGCGTAAAAAGGCAGGGATCTCGATGTCATCCATACCTGCAGAAGACATTCCATTGACTTTGTCAGCCGCTTGGGTGCGGTTGGTTCGCCAGACACTCGGCGTGTTAAATCGACCATAGTCTTTGCCCACGGCAGCGCCTGACAGGGAACTGGTTGAAACCGCATCATGCCCGCCCATTTGGAAGGGCATGTTGTCCGTACCTGTTCGCAGAATGGGCTGCTGAACCAGAGTCGGGCGACGCGCTCCTTGCCGCGACAGACCGGTGGCTACAACAGTCACGCGGATCTCATCACCCAAGGCTTCATCGTAGGCTGTGCCATAGATAACATGTGCGCTTTCAGAGGCATACGCCCTAATGGTGTTCATGGCTTGTTTGGATTCACTCAATTTGAGGGACCCCCTGGCAGCACTGATCAAGACCAAAACACCTTTGGCACCTGATAGATCAATGCCCTCAAGCAATGGGCAGGCTACCGCTTGTTCAGCTGCAAGACGCGCGCGGTCTGGACCACTGGCAGCCGCTGTTCCCATCATCGCCTTGCCAGGCTCACCCATGACTGTTCGCACATCTTCAAAGTCGACGTTCACATGTCCGGGCACATTGATGATCTCCGCAATACCACCGACTGCATTTTTGAGCACATCATTGGCATGCGCAAAAGCCTCGTCCTGCGTCATGTCTTCTCCGCCAGGCAATTCCAACAGCCTCTCGTTTAACACCACAATCAACGAATCCACATTGGCTTCAAGCTCGATCATGCCGGCTTCGGCATTGGACATACGGCGGCCACCTTCGAACTCGAAAGGCTTTGTCACTACCCCCACGGTCAAGATTCCCATTTCTTTGGCGATCCTTGCAATCACAGGTGCTGCGCCTGTACCGGTGCCACCACCCATCCCTGCGGTGATGAACAACATGTGTGCGCCCTCTATGGCTGCACGAATATCCTCTTCTGCTGTCTCTGCAGCCTCACGGCCTTTTTCAGGCTTGCTTCCAGCCCCCAAACCTGTGTGGCCTAACTGTATGAAGCGATGCGCTGCGCTGCGAGACAAGGCTTGTGCATCGGTATTCGCACACACGAACTCAACCCCTTGGACATTGCGCTCGATCATGTGTTCGACAGCGTTGCCGCCACCACCGCCCACGCCAATCACTTTGATACGTGTGCCTTGGTTGAACTCTTCGACTTGGATCATTTCAATCATTTTTAACTCCTAAATTATTGCAGTTGCCTGAAAATTTGCTTTTAGTTTTTGAAGGGAAAGTGTTGTCAACATCGACATCGACACAACCACAAAGGACTGCCTCGGGCCTGATTAAAGTGGTGCGATCTCATCAGAAGTTCCCCACAATAAAGTCTTTGAATCTGCCAAATGCATTGTTCATTGAGCTTTTTCTCTCCTGAACCTTAAAGCCACGCAAGCGGGCCATCCGGGCTTCTTCGAGCAGGCCCATCACTGTGGCAGCACGGGCTTGACTGACCATATCAGCCAGAGCTCCTCTGTACTTGGGTACCCCGCGACGAACTGGCTTCAGGAAGATGTCCTCGCCCAACTCCAACATGCCGGGCATCACGGCACTTCCACCTGTCAGAACAATACCGGAGGACAAAACTTCTTCGTAACCGGATTCCCGAATCACCTGCTGCACAAGTGAAAAAATTTCTTCTACGCGCGGTTCAATCACGCCGGCCAATGCCTGGCGACTGAGCATGCGAGGGCCTCTGTCGCCCAGACCAGGCACTTCAACTTGGGACTCGGGATCAGCCAATAACTGTTTGGCATAACCGCTCTCGACCTTGATGTCTTCCGCGTCCTTGGTGGGTGTGCGCAAGGCCATAGCGATATCGCTGGTGATCAAATCACCTGCAACCGGGATCACAGCTGTGTGGCGAATCGCACCATTGGTAAAAATGGCCACATCTGTCGTGCCTGCACCAATGTCCACACAGGCCACACCCAGTTCTCGCTCATCTTCCGTCAATACGGCCAGACTGGAAGACAACGGGTTGAGCAGCAACTGCTCGACTTCCAGACCGCAACGTCGAACACATTTAATGATGTTCTCTGCTGCACTTTGTGCACCCGTCACGATATGAACCTTGGCCTCTAGACGCATACCGCTCATGCCAATAGGTTCTTTGACATCTTGGCTGTCAATGACAAACTCCTGGGGTGCTACCAAGAGCAAGCGCTGATCCGTCGAAATGTTGATAGCACGCGCAGTCTCCATCACCCGCGCCACATCGGCAGCGGTGACTTCTTTGTCTTTCACGGCCACCATGCCACTGGAATTAAGGCCTCTGATATGTGCACCCGTGATGCCCGTATTCACGCGCGTGATTTTGCAATCCGCCATGAATTCCGCTTCCTTCAAAGCCTGCTGAATGCTCTGAACAGTGGCATCAATATTCACCACCACACCTCTTTTAAGGCCGTTGCCCGGGGCAATACCCAAGCCGGCTAGTTTCAGCTCGCCGCCAGGCATCACCTCAGCGACCACGACCATGACCTTGGATGTCCCAATGTCCAGTCCTACCACCAAATCTTTGTATTCTTTTGCCATAATTTAAACCGTTCTTTTTAAACCCTGATCACCTTGATTTATGGTTTTTTGTTACCGTCATTCACCAAAGTTGTCACTCCCCGCAAGCGCAACGCGTAACCGTTGGTGTGTCTTAAATCTGCCGCCAACAGCGAAGTGCTCGTACGCTGATAACGCGAAGTCACCTGCGCAACTGTTTGCAAGAATGTTTTCAAACGCTGCCCCACTTCTTCTTGTGTCCCTCGACCCAATTCAATCGTGGCATCACCATCGGTCAACACCCGCCAACTCCCGCGAGGCGTCAACTCGAGTTTGTCTATACCCATCGATACCAAACTAAAGATGGGCAACAAATGCTGGTACATCTGCCACACCATCACCGATTGCCCCTCGGGTCCTGTCAAAATGGGCAAGCTGTCGGCTTCGATATCTTCAACATTGGCTTCAAAAACTTGGCCTACTTGGTTAACCATCTGGGTATCGGTGTTCGTTCCCCATAATGCAACGGGGTGATGCTCCTCGAGTCGAACTCTCAAACGATTAGGAAATTCCCGCCGCACAACGGCTTTGCGAACCCAAGGCATGGCCTCAAAAGCAAGTTGCGTCTTCCTCAAGCTCAATGTGAAAAAATTACCAGACAATTGAGGCATCACATTAGCGCGCAGGGTCACATCGTTATGGTGTGACACATCCCCATAAACTGAAATCTCTTGTATGTCGAACATCTTGTGGCGCAAGATCCACCATCCGCTGACACCCAAGCTCAAGCACAACAGCACCATCAACAGCAACCCGGAGGTGATGTTCATGATGCGAATGTCCCAAGGTAATGGTGTCGACTTGTTCATGCCACTGGACCTCCTTGAACGGCGTGCTCCAACCCAGCGCCTTGAAGCAACTGAACACACAGATCTTCATAGGAAATGCCTGCTGCTTTAGCCGACATGGGTACCAAGGAGTGACCCGTCATACCTGGGGATGTGTTGATCTCAAGCAAATAGGGTCGCCGAGTTACTGCATCGATCATGACGTCTATCCGACCCCATCCTTTGCATCCCAAAACCTGGTATGCCTTGAGCACTAAAGCCTGAATGGCTTGCTCTTCGCCAGGTGGTAAACCACATGGGACGATGTACTGGGTGTCGTTCGTGAAATATTTATTTTGGTAATCGTAATTGCCCTCAGGGGCCATGATACGGATAACAGGCAATGCCACTGCCTTGTCACCTTCCCCTAAAACAGGGCAAGTCACTTCATCTCCGGAAATAAATTGTTCACACAAAATGTCCGCATCGCAGGACGCCGCCTGCGCCAATGCGTACGGCAACTCTTGTGCACTCTTGACTTTGAAGACCCCAATGGAGGAGCCTTCACTGGCGGGTTTAACGATGAGGGGCAAGCCCAATTGAGCAACCAATTCGGCCAGATCGAATTGATTGATTTGTTCACGAAGTACCAACTTGTAGGCAGGTGTTGGGATGTCTTCCGCTGTCCAGACGCGCTTGGTCATGGTCTTGTTTATGGCTATGCTAGACGCCATGACGCCAGAACCTGTGTAGGGAATGCCCAGTAATTCCAGAGCGCCTTGCACTGTACCGTCTTCGCCAAAACGACCATGCAATGCAATAAAGCATCTAGAAAATGCCTCTGTCTTGAGTTCAGACAAATCACGTTCAGACGGGTCAAATGCATGGGCATCAACACCTTGACTGCGCAAGGCATTGAGAACCCCTTGACCCGACATGAAAGACACCTCACGCTCAGCGGAGCGTCCCCCCATCAACACTGCAACTTTCCCGAAATTGTGTGCTGTTGAGTTCATCGCGCACCGCCCAATTCAACGACCTGCGCAGGAACACTGCCAATTGACCCCGCGCCCATGCACATCACAACGTCCCCATTGCGAACGTTGTCGACAATGGCTTGTGGCATGGCGTCAATAGGGTCAATAAAAACTGGCTCAAGCTTGCCAGCAACGCGAAGTGCCCGGGCCAAGGAGCGACCATCCGCCGCTACGATCGGGGCTTCACCTGCCGCATACACTTCAGCTAAAAGAACCGCATCTGCGCCCTTTCCGATGACTTTCACAAAGTCTTCAAAGCAATCGCGTGTTCGGCTATAACGGTGAGGCTGAAAAGCCAGCACAATACGCCGCCCAGGAAAAGCGCCTCTGGCAGCAGACAATGTGGCGGCCAATTCAACCGGGTGATGTCCGTAGTCATCGATTACTGTGAACTCCCCACCACCATGGGCGGCTGGCACTGCCACTTGGCCATAATTTTGAAAACGGCGACCCACGCCTTTGAATCCAGCCAAAGCGCTCACCACAGCATCATCTGGCACATTCAATTCAACGGCCAAGGCAATGGCTGACAGCGCATTCAATACGTTGTGCTCACCTGGCAAATTCAGCACCACCTGCAGGTCAGACAGCGTGACACCATTGCTTCGCTGAACAGAAAAGTGCATTTGTCCGTTCTGGGGTTGCACATTCACGGCTCTGACTTGTGCACCTTCATTCAAACCATAGGTGGTCACGGGTCGCTCTAATTGAGGCAAGATGCTTTGGACACCCGGATCATCCGAACACACTATGGCGGTGCCGTAAAAAGGCATGCGGTGTAAAAATTCAATAAACGCCGATTTCAAGCGCTCGAAATCATGACCATAGGTTTCCATATGGTCGGCATCGATGTTGGTGACCACGGCCATCACGGGCAACAGATTCAGGAATGAAGCATCTGACTCATCGGCTTCAACCACGATGTAATCGCCTGTTCCGAGTTGGGCATTAGCACCTGCACTGTTTAATCGACCACCAATGACAAACGTTGGATCCAATCCTGCTTCTGCCAATACACTGGCCACCAAACTTGTGGTCGTTGTTTTGCCATGTGTTCCTGCAATGGCAATGCCTTGTTTCATCCGCATTAATTCGGCCAGCATCACTGCGCGAGGAACGACGGGAATATGCCGCTGTCTGGCCGTCAAGACCTCTGGGTTATCTGCTTTCACGGCGGTCGATGTCACAACGGCATCAGCGGCTTGAACGTTTTGCGCACTGTGTCCAACATGGGTGGAGATACCCAAGGCAGCTAAACGTCTTAAAGTGGGACTGTCTGTCAAATCGGAGCCTGAAATTGAGTATCCCAAATTCAGCAAAACCTCAGCAATACCGCTCATGCCTGAGCCACCGATGCCAATGAAATGAATGTGTCTGATGGCGTGCTTCATTGTGCCAACTCCTCGCAGGCTGAAACCACTTCATGGGTGGCATTTATTTTTTTTTGTTTCCATGCCGCTTCAGCCCTGGACAACAGTTCAGCTCTGCCCAATCCAAGCCATTGCGCGGCCAAAGACTCTGGCGTTAACTCAGCCTGTTGAACCAACCAGCCACCACCTTGCTGCACGATAAATTGTGCATTCGTTGTTTGGTGATCATCAACTGCGAACGGAAAGGGTACATACAGCGCGGCGGCACCTACGGCTGCAATTTCTGTCACCGTGCTCGCACCCGAACGACAAATAATCAAATCGGCTTGCGAAAAAGCTGTGGCGGTATCCTCTATAAAAGGCGTTAATTCAGCGCTCACCCCTGCTGCTTGGTAATTTGCACGCAGTGCATCAATTTGCTTGACACCACTTTGGTGGATGACCTGCGGGCGAGTTTCCTCAGACATCAAGGCAAGCGCACGCGGCACCACATCGTTCAAGGCCTTGGCTCCCAGACTGCCGCCAACAACCAGCACATGGAGTCGACCCCTGCGCCCAGCAAAGCGATGCGCTGGTGAAGCTTGTTTCGTGAATGCCGAGCGCAGCGGATTACCCACCCACAAGGCCCCATGGATAACATCTGGAAAGGCAGTAAACACACGATCAGCAATTTTTGACAATACGCGATTGGCCATTCCTGCTACAGAATTTTGCTCATGCAAAATCAAGGGGACGCCCCTCAAAACGCTCATCATGCCGCCTGGAAAAGAAACATACCCGCCCATACCCACCACCACATCGGGTTTCACACGGTGCATCACCGAAAGGCTTTGAACAAAGGCTTTGCATAAGCGCCATGGCAACATAAACAAGGCGGTGAAACCCTTGCCACGCACACCATTGAATTCGATCATCTCTACAGAAAAACCCTGTGCCGGCACCAGTTCGCTTTCCATGCTGCCAGGCGTGCCCAGCCAGTGCACACGCCAGCCTTTTTCACGCAAGGCCTCGGCAACGGCCAATCCAGGGAAAATATGTCCCCCAGTTCCACCGGCCATGATCAAGGCGCAAAGACTCATTCACGGCCTCCACGCATCATTTGTTTATTTTCAACATCAATGCGCAGAACGATCGCAATTGCCACCATGTTGAGCAATATGGCCGATCCTCCGTAACTCATCAAAGGCAAGGTCAGTCCTTTGGTCGGTAAGGCCCCGAGGTTCACCCCCATGTTGATGAATGACTGAAATCCAATCCAAATACCGACACCCTGTGCGACCAAGCCTGCAAAAACTCGGTCCAACTGAATCGCCTGCCGACCAATCACCATGATGCGACGACTCAACCATAAAAACGCAGAAATCACACAGAGCACACCCACCAGACCAAACTCTTCCCCGATCACAGCCAACAGAAAGTCAGTATGTGCCTCGGGCAACCAGTGCAGTTTTTCAACACTGCCTCCCAGTCCTACGCCAAATATTTCTCCCCGTCCAATAGCAATCAAAGAGTGCGATAACTGGTAGCCTTTGCCCAATGCATGCTTTTGGTCCCAGGGATCGAGATACGCAAAAATACGCTCACGACGCCACTCGGAAGTCATGATGATCATGGCAAAAATAAAGACCAACACGGCCAGGATCAAGAAAAACATCCGCGCATTCACACCGCCTAAAAACAATATGCCCATCGCAATGATGGCGATGACCATAAAAGCGCCCATATCCGGCTCAGCCAGCAACAAGATGCCAGCCAAGGCTACGGCAGTTCCAATGGGCAATACGGCTCGGAAAAATCTTTCCTTGACATCCATTTTCCGAACCATGTAGTCCGATGCGTAAATAATCACAGCCAACTTAGCAAACTCAGATGGCTGAAAATTCATAACTCCGAGAGAAATCCATCGACGCGCGCCGTTAACATCTTTGCCAATATGCGGAATCAAAACTGCGAGCAATAAAATCAATGAAACAACAAAAAAAGGACGCGCGACTTTTTCCCATTTTTCAATCGGAACCTGAAAAGCCAACAAGGCTACAGCGAAACCAACTCCAATTGAAATGATGTGACGCAACACAAAATGCGTTTGCGCATAGCGTGCAAATTTTGGACTGTCAGGCAGCGCAATCGAGGCCGAATACACCATCACCATGCCCCAAATAAGCAAAGCCACCACCACCCAAACCAGGGTCTGATCAAGCCCCTGCAACTTGGCATTAGCGCTTGTCGATCTGGCGTAGTCATAGCTGCCCAAATTAACGGGTAATACGCCTTCTCGAATGGGCTGCAGCCCCATCAGGCCACCCGATAAGCCATACAAGGTTCCGCTTATTCGGGCGCTTGCACGGTCTATCAGAGAGTTCTGGCGCTCGCTCATACCTGCGCCTCCATCAACACGCCGGATGCATCAGCCAAGGCGGTGACCACTTTGCAATAGACCTCAGCGCGATGGACATAATTTTCAAACATATCAAAACTTGCGCAAGCTGGCGAAAGTAAAACAGCATCACCTGATTGCGCAAGTTTGCTGGCTTTGCTCACCGCATCTTGCATATCTTGAGCATCCACCAAAATGGCCCCTGTAGCGGCCAGTTGATTGCGAATGGCAGTGCCAGCTTGACCCATCAAAATGACGGCACGTGAATAGCGCGACACGGGCTCTTCCAAAGGTGAAAAGTCTTGACCTTTGCCGTCGCCGCCCAAAATCACCACGACTCTGCGGTCAACCCCCAAGCCTTGTAATGCTGCAACAGTGGCGCCTACATTAGTGCCTTTGCTGTCATCGAAATATTCAACACCATGGAGAATGCCCAGCGACTCCACTCGATGGGGTTCACCACGGTACTCACGCAAACCGTAAAGCATAGGTGCCAAACTGCAACCAGCACTGCTGGCCAATGCCAAAGCGGACAAGGCATTCACCGCATTGTGTCGCCCCCTTATGCGCAAAGCATCGGCTGGGATCAATCGTTGGATGTGAATTTCTTCGCCTTCATCCTTGCGACGTTTGCGGGTCTCATCACCTGCTGTAGCGCGGACCAGCCAAGTCATCCCATTCAACACTTCAATGCCAAAGTCACCTGGACGCAGTGGCATACCAGCGCCAAAAGTGACATGGTTGCGCACGATGGGCTTTTGCAGTTTGACGCGAACTGGCTGCGGCAACATCGCCATCACAGTCGCATCTTCTCGGTTCAACACCATCAAAGTACTTGGACCAAAAACACAGGCTTTGGCCAATGCATAGGCCGCCATGCTGCCATGCCAGTCCAGATGATCTTGACTGATATTGAGTACCGTCGCCGCAGTTGGCTCAAAGGACCCTCCCAACACAAGTTGGAAACTGGACAACTCAAGAACCCAGACTTCTGGCAAAAGACTGTCCAGTGCCGCGCTCAGTGTGTCGAGTAAGGACGGACCAATGTTGCCGGCCACTTGGACTTTTTTTCCAGCCCGCTCCACCAACTTGCCGGTCAATGATGTGACTGTCGTTTTACCATTTGTCCCCGTAATGGCCAAGACTTGAGGTGTGTAAGCACGTAGAGTTTGGAGATCCTTTAATGCTTGTGCAAACAGGCTCAACTCACCGCCCACAGACAAGCCTTTTGCCTTCGCTGCGTCTATCACCGGCGCAGTGGCATCGGGTTTCAAGCCAGGGCTGACAAAAACGCATCCGATTGGCGTGCCTTCAATCAATTGGGCTGTGAAAGCACCACCCACAAATTGGACTGCAGGCAATTCATTTTGAAGTGCTTGCAAATGCGGCGGCTCTTCACGCGTGTCCGCCACCACCACTTGCGCGCCATACCGAGCACACCAACGGGCCATGGCCATACCTGAGATGCCAAGCCCAAGTATGAGAATGTGTTGCCCTTGAAGCTGCTGCATGACTTATCTCAGCTTTAAAGTAGACAAACCGACCAAGCACAACAACATGGTGATGATCCAAAAACGCACGACAACCTGGGTTTCTTTCCACCCGCTTTTTTCAAAATGATGGTGCAATGGCGCCATTTTCAAAATACGGCGCCCTTCTCCGTATTTTTTCTTTGTGTACTTGAAATACATCACTTGCAGCATCACCGAAAGGACTTCTGCCACAAAAATACCGCCCATGATGGCAAGCACAATTTCTTGGCGAACAATGACTGCAATCGTCCCCAAGGCTGCCCCCAAGGCCAATGCCCCAACATCCCCCATGAACACTTGCGCTGGGTGGGTGTTAAACCACAAGAATGCCAATCCAGCACCCGCCATGGCTGCACAAAAAATCATCAACTCACCGGACCCAGGTATGTAAGGAAAAATCAAGTATTTGGAATACACGGAACTGCCTGTCACGTAGGCAAATACGCCCAACGCAGAACCCACCATCACCACCGGCATGATCGCCAAGCCATCCAAACCATCTGTCAGATTGACCGCATTGCTGGCACCCACGATCACCAGATAGGTCATGATCACAAATCCCAGAATGCCCAAGGGGTAACTGACTTCCTTGAAAAATGGCAGAAACAAGCCTGCTTTGGGCGGCAAGCTGACATCAAAGCCAGATATGATCCAGCGGAAAAACAAATCCAGCACCCGCATATTGGAATTTTCTGAAATGCTGAAGACCAAATACAGCGCGGCCAATAAGCCAATCATCGATTGCCAGAAAAATTTTTCTCTCGACCGCATACCCTCAGGATCTTTGTTAACCACTTTGCGCCAATCATCGACCCAACCGATCGAACCAAAGCCCAAAGTCACAACCAGCACAATCCATACAAATCGGTTCGATAAATCAAACCAGAGCAAAGTGGAGATCGCTATGCACAACAGAATCAATACGCCACCCATGGTGGGGGTCCCACTCTTAGCCAAATGGGATTGCATGCCATAACCACGCACAGGCTGCCCTATCTTGAGCGCAGATAAACGACGAATCACCCAAGGTCCTGCCGTCAAGCCCATCAACAAAGCAGTCATCGCGGCCATCAACGCCCGGAAGGTGATGTATTGGAAAACGCGCAAGAATCCCCACTCTGGAGACAATGTCTGCAACCACTGGGCAAGGCTAAGAAGCATGCTTGTATTCCTTCACCGGTGTCCAATGTGCATTCAGCGATTCCAGCACCCTTTCCATCCTCATAAAACGTGAACCCTTGACCAAAATACTGTTGAAATAAGGCAGCATCAGAATCACGTTTGCTTGCAATTGAGCCATATCCTCAAAATGCCGCCCTCCACTGAACGTTTTGCTGGTGTTGTGACTCATGCTGCCCAAGGTGAAAACTTGTGTCAGTCCTTTTGTTTGAGCGTATGCGCCCACTTCGGCATGGAATTGAGGGCCTTGATCACCGACCTCCCCCATATCACCCAACACCAGCAACTGAGGGCCGGGCAATTCACGAAGTACATCGATGGCCGCACGGACAGAATCTGGGTTCGCGTTGTAGCTGTCATCAATGACTGTAATGTCATGTGTGCCATCTCTCAAGGTCATCGAACGAGAGCGCCCTTTGACAGGCTCAAAAGCATGCAAGCCTTGGGCAACGTTTTGGACAGAAACACCCATACTCAGAGCGCAAGCCGCTGCAGCCAAGGCATTTTTGACGTTATGCCGACCTGCCACATGAACACGGCACTGGTGCTGTCCTGACTTGCTTATCAATTCAAAGTTCCAAGCACCCTCTGTCCATACGGGCTCGCTTGCATGCACATCCCCCGAATTCAAACCGAAGGTCACGACCATGCGACCAGCGGCCATACTCTGCCACATCGGGGTGTATTCGTCATCGATCGGAAAAACAGCGATTCCATTGGAATTCAAAACATCAATGACCGCACCATTTTCGCGTGCAACAGCTTCAACAGTAAGCATGAACTCTTGGTGCTCGCGTTGTGCGTTGTTCACGAGCGCCAAGGTGGGGCGTGTCATGTGCGCCAAATTGGAAATTTCACCTGGATGGCTCATGCCCAGCTCTACCACGGCCATCTCATGGTGTGAGCGTAAGCGAAGCAAGGTCAAGGGAACGCCAATGTCATTGTTCAAATTTCCTTGGGTAGCCAAGCTGGCGTTGGGTAGAGCCGACTGCAAAATACTGGCCAGCATTTGAGTCACGGTGGTCTTGCCATTGCTGCCGGTGACAGCGATCAATGGCAAATCGAATTGGGCTCGCCATCCTGCAGCCAACTGTCCCAAAGCCAAACGTGTATCGGCCACAACAACTGCTGCCAGCCCTGCCGCTTGCGCATTGGCCAAACCCTTGGCATCGCACAGAACAGCCATGGCACCCATGTCTTTGGCTTGGGCAATGAATTGCCCGCCATCGAATCGTTCACCTCTCAGTGCCACAAATAAATCACCAGGCTCCAAGGTACGCGTATCGGTATGCACGCGCTCAACTTGCAGGGTGGCATCACCATGCACAACAGCCCCATTCACCCAAGGCAGTATGCGTTGCAATGAAAGCTGCATGCCGCCGCTCATGAGGCAGATCCTTCTTTGCGCAAGGCGAGCTTTTGCAACACACGCTGTGCGTGTTCAATGTCTGAAAACGGATGGCGAACGCCCCCAATATCTTGGTAGTTTTCATGCCCTTTTCCAGCAATCAAAACCACATCTGAAGGTTTTGCTTCGCACAGAATTTTTTCAATGGCCAACGCCCGATCTATGATCACACGTGCATCCAAAGGCTTGCGCATACCCAATGACATTTGCTCCAAAATATGAACCGGGTCTTCTGTGCGGGGGTTATCGCTGGTGAGCACCACCTGATCGGCAACCTGCTCGGCTGCACTCGTCATCAATGGGCGTTTAGAGGGGTCTCTGTCTCCACCGCAACCCATCACGCACCACAATTGACCTTCGCGGTCTGCAGCCACATTTTTAAGCGCCTGCAAAGCTTTTGCCACAGCATCAGGGGTGTGTGCATAGTCCACTACGGCAAGGGGCAAATGACTTGACTGTGACAATATCAGTTGCATCCGCCCTGGCACGGGTGACAGCTGAGCGCAAGCTTGGACGGCTGCGTGGAGCGGATAACCCAAGGCACGCAGCACACCGATCACGCCCAGCAGGTTGTCGATGTTGAAGTCGCCGATCAAAGAAGTTTGCAAAGAAGCAACCTGGCCTGCTTCTAAGATGTCTAACACCAATCCATCATGCAAACTCTTGATTTGACGGGCCTGCAAACGTCCATGACCACCCAAGCGTGAGCAACTCCAGATATCCAAGCCCTTAGTCTGCAAAGATGCCGCCAACTCAGCGCCAAATGGGTCCTCAATGTTGATGACGCACGACTTCAAACCTGGCCATGCAAACAAACGTGCTTTGGCCTGTCCATAGGCGGTCATCTCGCCATGGTAGTCAAGGTGGTCTTGTGTCAAATTGGTGAACACAGCAATACGCACTTTCGCGCCATCCATGCGGTGCTCTTGGATCCCTATAGAGGAGGCCTCCATGGCTACATAGGTCATTTTTTGATCTGCAAATCCACGCAACTGACTTTGCAACAACACAGCATCTGGGGTGGTCATGCCCGTATATGTCAGTGCAGACATAACACCTGTACCCAAAGTTCCTATCACGCCACAGTCATCAACGCCTTTTAAATTATTCAAGGCTTGCGCCAACCACCAGGTGGTTGATGTTTTTCCATTGGTTCCAGTCACGGCCAGCAAGGCCAGCTGTTCGCTGGGAGACTCATAAAATTCGTTGGCAATCCAACCGGCTTTGGCTTTGAGGCCTTCCAAACAGGCAATTTCAGGCGAATCGCCCATTTCTAAACTGTCCAGGCCATGCTTCTCAACGATGCATGCTGAGGCACCTTGTGCACGCGCCAATGACACGAACAATCGACCATCTGCTGAAGCCCCTGACCAGGCCAGAAATCCATCGCCCGACTTGACGTTGCGACTGTCTGTTTGTAATTGTCCGGTCACACGCTGACGCAGCCATCGTGCGGCCTCTATAGGGCTATGCAGTTCCAACATCAGAACGACTCCTCTACGGCTCGAACCGCGGTTTGTGGTTTTACAGACATGTCAGGTTGGACCCCCATCAAGCGCAAGGTTTGCTGCACCGTTTCGCTGAACACTGGGGCTGCTACATCGCCGCCAAAGTACCGTCCATTGCTGGGCTCATCGATCATCACGGCAACGATGATTCGGGGGCGTTCAATCGGCGCCAGTCCCACGAAAAAGCCACGGTATTTTTTACCGGAATAAGCTTTTCCCTCCTGTTTATGCGCTGTTCCGGTTTTGCCCCCAACCGAATAGCCCACTGTTTGGGCCTTAGGCGCTGTGCCACCGGGTCCTGCTGCCAAGTTCAGCATTTTGCGAACAGCCAAGGCATGCTCGACGCTCATCACACGCACCCCCGCCGTCACGCTGGGGTTTTCGATCTTCATCAGACTGGCTGGAATGACCTCGCCATCATGTGAGAAGACGGTATAGGAGCGTGCCAATTGAAACAAACTGGTAGACAGTCCATACCCATAGCTCATCGTGGCTTGCTCAATGGGTCGCCAAGTTTTAAAGGGACGCAGTTTGCCACTGACCACCCCAGGAAATGGGATCTGGGGTTTTTGTCCAAAACCAACTTGGGTGTAAATTTCCCACATGTCTTTGGGCTGCATTTGCATCGCAATTTTCACGGTACCAATGTTGCTTGATTTTTGAATCACCTCACTCACTGTCAACGTCCCTTGGGGATGCGAGTCAGAAATGGTCGAGCCTGAAATGGTCAAGCGACCAGGCGCCGTGTCGATGCGAGTTTCTGGTGTAACGATGCCCTTTTCAAGGGCCTGTGAAATCACCAAAGGCTTCATGGTCGAGCCTGGCTCAAAGGTGTCTGTTAATGCACGGTTACGCAACTGCTCACCACTCAAGTTGATACGCTTGTCCGGTGAGTAGCTCGGGTAATTGGCCAATGCCAGTACCTCTCCCGACTGTGCATCGAGCACCACGACGCTGCCCGCCTTGGCTTTGTGCTCTAACACTGCATCACGCAATTTTTGATAAGCAAAGAACTGCACTTTGTTGTCAATGCTCAGTTGCAAGTCCACTCCGTCAACAGGCAAGACGGCTTCGCCAATGTCTTCAACCACACGACCCAATCGATCTTTGATCACACGGCGTGAACCAGAACGTCCAGCCAGTTGCTTTTGAAACACCAGTTCCATCCCCTCCTGACCCACATCTCCCACGTTGGTAAAACCCACCACGTGCGCGGCTGCCTCACCTTCGGGGTAGAGTCGCTTGTACTCCTTGATGGTGTAGACACCTTTGATGTCCAGGGCCAAAATTTCTTTCACCAAGGACTCATCGAGTTGCCGCTTTAGCCAAACAAATGTTTTGTCTTCATTGGCTAACTTTTTTTCCAAGTCAGCGGGCATCATTTCCAAAAGACGGGCCAATTGGCGCAGTTTTTCAGGATCACGCTCCATGTCCTCCGGATTGGCCCAAATGCTGGGTGCAGGCACACTCGTCGCCAAAAGCAAACCGTTGCGGTCCAAGATTCGTCCTCGATTGGCCGGCAATTCCAAGGTGCGAGCAAATCGAACTTCACCTTGTCGCTTGAAGAAAGCGTTGTCAATCACTTGCACATAGGCTGCGCGGACGGCCAAGCCCGCAAAGGCAACCGCAATCGTTGCCACAATCAGTTTGCTACGCCAGACCGGCGTTTTGCTGGTCAGCAAGGGACTGGAGCTGAGCTGAACGCTTCGACTGCTCATTGCGAGGCCTCCCGCGCAAGGCCTGGTCTTGTCACATACTGCGTGATACCCGGGGCTGGGTTGCGCATCTGCAATTGATCCCGCGCCAACCTCGCAACCCGCAAAGGAGTGGCTTGCGCTCGTTGCTCCACAGTCAATCGTTCCAGGGCAATTTCAAGCTGCGCGGCTTCTTTAAGCTTTTTTTCATGCTCTACAAACAAACGGCGCGTTTCATACTGGCTGTGCACAAGGTACATTGCACTCACCACCACGGCGACCAACAAAACCAGATTCAGACGCGTCATGCCGTGACCTCCATGCGCTCAGCCACACGCATGATGGCGCTTCGGGAACGAGGATTTGCAGCCACTTCTGAGGCTGAAGGGCGCACGCGCTCAATGGCCTTGAGCTTCATGAGGACAGGCAGGGCAAAAGGCATACGGCGGTCGTAGACCTCTTTGGAGTGCTTGACGATGAACTGTTTGACGATGCGATCTTCCAGCGAGTGGAAACTGATCACCACCAACCGTCCACCCGGCTTGAGCACTTGCAAACTGGCCTCTAGCGCTTGTTCAAGCTCCGCAAGCTCGGCGTTGATGAAAATCCGAAGAGCCTGAAATGTCCGCGTTGCAGGGTTCTGGCCCTGCTCGCGGGTTTTGACCGTACCAGCCACGAGCCCGGCCAAATCGGTGGTGGTTGAAATTGGGCCCCGTTCTTGTCGGCGAGCCACAATCGCCTTTGCAATCGGAACAGCAAACCGTTCTTCGCCATAGTCACGTATCACCTCCGCGATCTGATCCCCACTTGCCAAGGCAAGCCACTCGGCCACACTCTGACCGCGCGTGGTGTCCATGCGCATGTCCAAGGGGCCATCAAAACGAAAAGAAAAACCCCTCTCGGGGCTGTCAATTTGGGGGGAGCTAACGCCCAAGTCCATCAGCACCCCAGCGATACTGGATTCGGGCAACTCCCCTAGGTTGGCAAATCCCTCATGCCGTATTGAAAACCGCATATCTTCAATGGTTTTTGCATCGGCTACGGCCTCGACATCCTTGTCGAATGCGATCAAACGTCCTTTTGCAGACAAGCTGGAAAGCAGCAATCGAGAATGCCCGCCGCGACCATAAGTGGCATCCACATACGTCCCCGCATCAGCCCACTGGCCGCCGAGCAAAGCTTCGACGGCTTCGCTCAACATGACCGTGGTGTGGTTCAAGGTGCTCATGGCCATTGAACTCAAAATGAGAAGTCTTTGAAGACATCGGGCATTTCACCCTGCATGGCTTGAGACTCTTGTGCATCGTAAGTTGCTTTGTCCCACAACTCGAAATGATTGCCCATGCCCAACAGCATGGTGTCTTTAGCGATACCCGCTGCTTGTCGCAACTCGGGCGAGATCAGGAAACGGCCTGTGCCATCCATTTCCACATCCATGGCATTGCCCAAAAAAATACGCTTCCACCACTGCGCAGACATCGGTAACTGCGCAATACGTTCCCGGAATTTCTCCCATTCCGGCCGCGGGAAAATCATTAAACAGCCGTGCGGATGCTTGGTAATTGTCAACTGACCAGATGCCGTTGCGCTGAGCACGTCACGATGACGGGTCGGCACAGAAAGCCGCCCCTTGGCATCCAGACTCAACGATGAAGCACCTTGAAACACGCAGTATTCCTTTGACATGAACATTCAAGGCAACCAGAGGGCACTTTTCCCCACTTAATTGCACATTTTTGCACTGTATCAGGAATTACTTACTTCAGAAAGAGGAATTAAACATTTTTTTCAATTAAATCAAAGGGTTAGAAGTGATATGAAATATTGATTTTGAGAAAAAGTCCTTCTAAATTAGGGACTTAGAGAATTGAATGAAAGTAAGATGTGAAGGAATTTGGAACCGAAAGAAATCACTAAAAATGATAAATTCAAAATTTCCAATAGACTCAAGCATAAAAAAAGGCTCCTGAACGGAGCCTTTTTAAGAATTTCAGGACTGTATTTAACCCGGCGGGTCAGTCACCAAACATTTTTTGCTTGAGTTCACGACGCTGTTGTGCCTCTAGCGACAAAGTCGCTGTTGGACGGGCCAACAAACGGCCTACGCCAATGGATTCGCCTGTTTCATCGCAGTAACCGTAGTCACCCGCATCAATGCGGATGATAGATTGCTCAATTTTTTTAAGCAACTTGCGCTCGCGGTCCCGTGTACGCAACTCCAGGGCATGCTCTTCTTCAATCGTGGCACGGTCGGCTGGGTCGGGTACGACGACCGTGTCTTCTCGCAGGTTTTCAGTGGTTTGGCCGGCGCTGGCCAAAATTTCGTTTTTAAGAATCACCAGTTTCCGTCGAAAGTACGCCATCTGCGCGTCGTTCATGTAAAAGTCGTCAGACATGGCCAAGATTTCAGGGTCTGAGAGTTCTTCTACCTTTTTGGTTTTCCAATTGTTGGCCAACTTGGGGTCTTTTTTGATGGATGCGGTAAATACTGGAGTCATCACTTGAGTGGGGATATTATGGAGATAACTGGCCTTGGCCGCTGTGGATGCGACGGATTGGGCCATGGACGGTACGGTAATTTGGGCCAAGCGGGCTGAAGGGCGTGTTGCCCGAGCAGGTACATCACCAGCGACCAATGGAACAGGTTCAGCAAGCTTGACCACTGCGGCAGGAACTGCCACTTTGCTTGCTGCGGCTTTGAGGGAGGACTTCACCTTGACAGGCGGCGTTGCAATGGGGGCTTTTGCAATAGCTTTAGCTGGCTTCAAAACTTCCTTTGGGTCGGGTAATGGAGGCGTCTTGACTGCCGATTTCGCAGCAGTTTTGACTGGGGTTTTCTTTGGGGTAGCGCTGACAGCTTCGGGCGCTGCGAGCTTGACTGCAGGCTTGCTCCTACTGGCCGAGACTGCAACCGTCTTCGTCTTGACTGGTGCCTTTGCTGGTGTTTTACTTATCGCTTTCACTGGCACCTTCTGATTCACTTTCACAGCGGGCTTCAGCTTCGCTTGAGCCGCCGGCTTGGCTGGGGACTTGTCGGCCATTTTGGTTTTAACTGCGGGCTGGACCTTGGCCACAGCGGTCGAGGGTTTGACTTTCACAGGAGCAGGCTTGGCCTTGGCGGGCGCCACAGGCTTGTTTGCAGATTGGCCTGCATTTCTGGCCTGGGTCGTGACCTTCACGGCAACTTTTGGCGCCGCCTTGGCGGCAGCCCCCTTCACAGATGACTTAATGGATGTCTTCACGTCTTGTCTCCTAGCCGTGCAGCTTACTCGCACACCGTGCGCCAGCCCATCGCATAGAACGCTTTGCGTTCATTTGCATCAAAACCCATGGATTGAATTTCCTGGGGTGGATATGGCGCCCAAATAATGCACCCTGTCAGGGCGGCGATTGTAGCGACAGGACAAGTCAAAATCTGGATCAGTCGATATTAAATTTACATTTGAGCTAAAACGGCTTCCGAAAGCCGGTGCCTGATCCTCATCCGACCAAACATTGCTCTAGGCCTTGCAACAAAATATCTTTCGGCAAATCGATGCCGATGAAAACCATTTTGCTCATTTTTTGCTCACCATCGGCCCATATCGGGCCCAAATCACTGCCCATCAATTGGTGTACACCTTGAAAAATCACCTTCCGATCGGTGCCTTTCATGTTCAAGACACCCTTGTATCGCAACATCCGGGGACCGTAAATGTTGACGATGGCGCCCAGAAAGTCTTCCAATTTCGCTGGATCCAAAGCCTTTTCAGAGCGAAACACAAAACTCTTTACGTCATCGTCATGGTGATGGTGATGTCCTTGTTCGGTTTGATGCGAAGGGTGGTCGCAATGTTCGCCGTGATCGTGATGATCATTTCCATGGTCGTGATGCGCAAGGTGGTCATGGGTATCGTCTTTGAGGAAATCCGGGTCAATATCCAGTTTGGCGTTCAAATTAAACCCGCGTAAATCAAACACCTCAGCCAGCGTCACCTCGCCAAAGTGCACCGCTTTTTGCGGCGCACGCGGGTTCATGTGCTTGAGGCGGTGCTGCAAAGCATCCAGTTCTTGCGCTGACACCAAATCGGCCTTGCTGATAAAAATCTGATCGGCAAAGCCCACCTGGCGGCGAGCCTCCTGTCGATCATTGAGTTGCATGGGCGCATGCTTGGCATCCACCAAAGTCAAAATCGAATCCAGTAAAAACGTTTCAGCAATTTCATCGTCCATGAAAAACGTTTGCGCCACAGGCCCCGGATCGGCCAAACCGGTGGTTTCAATGACCACACGCTCAAAATCCAACAGACCCTTGCGCCGCTTGGCGCCCAGCAATTGAAGGGTAATGCGCAAGTCTTCGCGAATCGTGCAGCAAATACAGCCATTGCTCATTTGAATGATTTGCTCCGTCGTATCGGAGACCAGAATATCGTTGTCAATATTTTCTTCGCCGAACTCGTTTTCGATCACCGCTATTTTTTGGCCATGGCCTTCAGTGAGCACGCGCTTGAGCAAGGTGGTTTTACCGGATCCAAGAAAACCGGTCAGGATAGTCACAGGGATAAGGGCCATGGTGAATTTCTTTGTGTCAGTAGGGAGCAGATGCGAAGTGTATCGGTGATTTCAAAGCTTCTTAACCACCACCAGGCCTTTGAGGTATTCCCCTTCAGGAAACAACACTGTCATGGGGTGGTCGGGTGCGCCTTGCAAACGTTCGCTGATAAATCCGTCCACACCCGCATCCATGCCCGCAGAGGCGACGATTTTGTGAAACAAATCGGCACTGATGCCACCCGAACAGGAGTAGGTAAACAGTTCCCCACCTGGCACCAACAGCTTGAAAGCCAAGCGATTGATGTCTTTGTACGCGCGCGCCGCACGGTCAGCGTGCGCCGCCGTTGGCGCAAATTTAGGTGGATCGAGCACGATGGCATCGAACATTTCTCCGCGGTCAATGAAGGCACGCAAAGAAGCGTTGACATCGGCATCTATGAATGTGGTGCGCGAAAGGTCAAAACCATTGAGCACGACGTTGGCCTGCGCCCGCTCTAAAGCCGGCGCGGAGGAATCGATCGAGGTGACGTGCCCGGCCCCACCGGCCAAAGCCGCCACGGTGAACCCGCCGGTGTAGCAAAAGCAATTGAGCACCTTCTGATAGCGGCGATGCCGCGTATGCGCAGCAAACCGCTGCCGACTGTCGCGTTGATCAAGGTAAAACCCGGTTTTGTGACCCTCCGCGATATGCAGTGACATCTGCCAATCGTGCTCGCGAATCTGCAGCTCCACAGGCCCCTCACCACGCAACCAGCCTTTCACCTCGGGCAAGCCTTCCAGAGCACGGACACTGGCATCTGAACGCTCGTAAAGTCGAGTCAAGCCCGTCGCTCGCAGCAATGCATCGGCAATGTCTTGTTTGAAACGCTCGGTCCCACACGACGTGAACTGCGCGACCAAGGTATCGGCGTAGCGGTCTACGATCAGGCCGGGCAGACCATCGGACTCACCATGGACCAAACGCATACCATCGCTTTGGATATCAAACAATTGGCGGGCAGCTATTGACTTTTCAATTAACTGGCCAATGAAGGCGGCATCAATGCGTTGACCTTCGTCAAAGCTCCACACCCGCGCCTTGATGCGTGAAGCTGGACTGAAAGCCGCCCACGCCAGAAACTGACCATCGTGCGACTCCACACGCACGGTTTCGCCAGGGTCTGCAGCGCCTTTGGCAATGGCTGACTCGAACACCCAAGGATGGCGGCGCTGCAAAGACCGCTCTTTGCCTTCTTTAAGACGGATGTTTTTCATGGGCCTTATTGTCGGGCCGAACGCACATTCACCCGACTTAGACGCTGATCAAACGCAAATTATCGCGACCCGCCGCTCGAATTGTTGCCCGAACCCCTTCTTTTGGCGCGAGGATGGGCGGCGTCGTAAGCTTTGGCAAGGTGTTGAAAGTCGAGCCGCGTGTAGACCTGCGTGGTGGTGATGCTGGCATGCCCCAAAAGCTCTTGCACCGCCCGCAAATCACTGCTGGACTGCAGCAGATGGCTGGCAAAGGAATGCCGCAGCATGTGGGGATGCACCGGTGTCGCCATACCGGCCAATTGACTGCGCCGCTTGAGTCGTTGCCACACCGATTGCGCTGTCAAGCGTGTAGCGTGTTGACCGGGAAACAAGGCCAAGGCCTGGGCTGAAACACCGGGCGAGGCCTGCGACAAAACACCGGCGACTTGCGTGCGCACCTTCAGCCAATCGGTCAACGCCTCCAAGGCCGAAGCGCCCAAGGGCACTGAGCGACGCTTACCGCCTTTGCCTTGCACCATCACCTCGCCCGCCTGCAAATCGATCCAACCTCGGCCTTGTTTGGCCGCTGCATCGCTGGCCACCACGTCAAGTCCTGTCAACTCTGCGACACGCAAACCACAGCCGTAGAGCAATTCAACCATTGCGGCATCACGCGCCTCCAGCCACGGATCATCACCAGGCTCGGTGTGGTCGGCCAGTTGCATGGCTTCATCGACCCCCAAAGCCTTGGGCAAGGGCTTGGCCACTCGCGGTGCACGTACGCCCTGAACAGGATTGCTGGTGATAAGTCCTTCACGACCCAACCAGGTATAAAAGCCCCTCCAGCCCGACAAAATCAAAGCAATCCCGCGACCCGATCGCCCTGCGCCATGCATTTGGGCCACAAAGCGCCTGACGTGCGTGTTTTGCACCTGCAACAAGTCCATGTTTGCGGAATCTGCCAAGCGCTTGAGCTTTTCCAAATCCAAGGTGTACAACGCGACCGTGCGTTCGGCCAACCGCTTTTCAAAACGGACGTATGCCAAATACCGTTCGGCCAATGGGTCCATGGACAATACTCAAATACTCAAATGGTCAAAGGCTGCAGGCGCAGCAAAGCCGCGCTGGACAAATCGGCCAGCCGCATCAGGAAATCGGTGCCAATGTGGCTATGGAAGCGCTGAGAATCTGGAGAAGCCAGGAGCAACAAACCGAATGCCGGTTGACCTTTGGCGCGGCGCAAGGCCACCACGGCCACCGATGCCGCTTGAGCCGGCTGCGCCAGCCATTGCACCGCGGCCAGGCCGGTATTGGCCCCGACATAAGGGGCGGTCAAAGCGTCGGCATAGGTTTTTACATCGTCGCTGATATTTTTCGCATAGGGTTGCGCGGCATAGCGTGCCTCCAGACCCCAAAGCTTTAAAGCCACCTGCGGCACCGCAAACTGCATGGCAATTTTGTCTGTTGCCACGAACGGGCGCTCGTCCAACGGCGTTTCAAACAACTCGCAAGCCAAGCGGTGCAGCTTGTCAATGAGGATCATGTTTTCGGTGCCGTTGCGGATCATGTCCATGATTCGCCCTTCAAGCCCTTTGATCTTGTCACGCAGCATTTCAGCTTGCCGCTCCTGCAAACTCACCGCCCTGTGACTGTGGGGGCTGTTCAACTGAACCGTTGCCAGCAGCTGGGCATGGCGCTCAAAAAAATCGGGGGTGTTGGCCAAGAATTCGGCAATATCGTCTTCGGTGATCGGGTTCATTGGGCTCATGCTTGGCGGTGGCGTTGTGGTCATTCAGTTCGTCCGTTCATAGATCAGGAATATCAATTTCGCCGTCAAACACAGAAGTTGCCGGTCCAGTCATGTAAATCGGGCTTTCCGCAAGACCTGCCCATTCAATCGTCAAGATGCCGCCTTGGGTGTGCACATCGACGCAGGTGTCCAGCAATCCCAGTTGAATACCCGCCACGACAGCCGCACAAGCACCGGTGCCACAGGCCAGTGTTTCGCCCGCACCACGTTCATAGACGCGCAAAATAACAGCCGAGCGGCTTTGTATTTGCATGTATCCCGCATTCACTCGGTTAGGGAAAGCGGCATGTTTTTCGATCAAAGGCCCTTGGCTCAGCACCGGAGCAGTTGCGATATCAGCGACCACTTGAACAGCGTGCGGATTGCCCAAGGAAACGACCATGACCTGCGCTTCAGATCCATCGCTCAGAGGCAACAGCCAGGTTTCGCAGCCCTTTTGGCCTTTAGCCGTCAAACCAACAGGATTGAAAGGAATGTGCTCAGGCTCAAGTACAGGAGCGCCCATATTGACCGTCACGCGGCCATCGGCGTTCATGCTCAACTCAATTTGACCCCGCTGGACTTTGACTTGGACCGAGGTTTTAACGGTCAGCCCTTTGTCAATCACATAACGAACAAAACACCGTGCTCCATTGCCGCAATGCTCTACCTCGCCTCCATCGGCATTGTGAATCACATACTCAAAATCCAGACCGACTGCTGGCGAAGGCCTCACACTCAAAATTTGATCGGCGCCCACACCGAAATGACGATCAGCCAGAAAACGGTATTGCGCAGCGCTCAGATTCAAGCGGCCTTGGGTTTCGTCAAGCACGACAAAATCGTTCCCGGCGCCCTGCATTTTGGTGAAGCTCATTCGCATAGCCGAATTATCCCCTGATCAGCGTCCATCGCTCACACTGCGTTGCACAAACCCAAAAGGGCCGGAGCAAACGATAATGGGGCATGACCCGAATCAGTCAACTCCTTCATCCCCAACGCGAAAGCGTTGCCCTTCGACCTGCGGCCACCGTCTTGCTCCTTCGGGACAGCCCCGATGGCCTGCAAGTGCTGATGACCCGGCGCTCCATGACCGCCAGCTTTGCCCCTGGCGCTTATGTCTTTCCAGGCGGCGTCATTGACCCGGCAGATGCGCAAGCCCACAGCCACGCACATCGGCGCCCCACCCAAAGCGATTTGCGACTGACGCAAGCGATTGCCGCCATCCGCGAAAGCTTTGAAGAATTAGGGGTTTTGTTGGCCCAGCGCGCCGATGGCACGCCCGCCAATGCCGAGGACATTGCAGCCCTCGACCGCAGTGCGCCATTTTCGGCCCAATGCGCCGAGCGCGGACTGACGCTGACCGCCGACGGGGTGTATGTGTTCGCCCATTGGATCACCGACCGCGACCTGCCGCGCCGATTTGATGTGCCTTTTCTGGTAGCCCGTATGCCCGAAGGCCAAACACCTGTGGCCGACGAAGCCGAGCAATTCGAGCCGGTTTGGATCAGCCCAGCACAAGCCTTGGCACAACACGCGGCAGGCACGTTTTTCATCATCTTTCCGACCATCCGCACCTTGGAGCGGCTCCAAGCATTTGCCACGGTAGAGGCCGCCTTGAATGCCTGCGCCTTGGACGACGAACCGCTGTGGACGAGTTGCCCACGGGGCGGTCTCTTGGCCGGGAAAGACCAGCGCTATATGGAACACGAAGCGCCTTTTGGTGAGTTGGCCCTGGTCAGCCCCGACGGCGAGATTGTCCATGCGCTGGACTGGCAATCTGAGCGTCCCGTGCCCTTGCTGAAAAACCTGATGCGGCTGACCGCCCCCAACCCCGGCATGATGACGGGCCCCGGCACCAACAGTTACGTGGTGGGCGACCCCGCCACAGGTTACATCGTCATCGACCCCGGCCCGGCAGATGAAGCGCACGTGCACAATTTGTGGCGTGCCGCAGGTGGAAACATCCGCATGATCGTGTGCACCCACTCGCATGCCGATCACTCCCCTGGGGCCAAGCCTTTGCAAGACTTGTGCGCCCATACCCCGCCGGTTCTGGGCCTGCACTCACTCCCCACCGCGCGTGCAAACAGTTTTTTTGTCCCCGATCGGGCGCTGGCGCATAACGAACAACTGGTTCTGCAAGGTCACGGGCCTGAGGGTGAAGTGACCCACACCTTGCGTGTGCTGCACACCCCCGGACATGCGGCCAACCACCTGTGCTTGGTTTTGGAAGAAGATGGCCTGTTGTTTTCCGGCGACCATGTCCTGAACGGCAGCACCACCGTCGTCGACCCACCAGACGGCAACATGAACGACTACTTGGCTTCTTTGGACCTGCTGGCCAAGGCTTGCGATCAATTTCACATAGATTACATCTTGCCCGCACACGGCTATGTGCTGGGTTCTGCCCGCAACGCCATTACCCAGCTCAAGGCGCACCGCCTGAAGCGCGAAGCCAAAATCATGGCCGCCATGCAAGCGCTACCTCAAGGCACTCTGAAGGCGTGGGTTGAACACGCCTATGCCGATGTGCCCCCACGGTTGTGGCCTGTGGCTGCGCGCTCCTTGCAAGCACACGTCGACCGCATCCGCTCCTTCGAACCTGGGAACGACTGAGCGCATGCAATTTGAATTGACAGAAGGCATCCGTTTGGCCAAACGCGTGGCTGCCTTGCTAAGCTGTTCCCGCAGCGAAGCCGAGCAAGTGATTGTGGGCGGTTGGGTTCAAGTCAATGGCAAGGTCGTGGACGACCCTGCCCGTCGGGTGACTGACGAGCAGATTGAAGTCCACCCGAAAGCGCAGCGCGGCAGTGTGCCCTTGTTGACCATCGTCATGCACAAGGCCGAGGGCGTGACCTGTTGGGCCGACAGCAAAAAACGCGGTCAATCCAGCCTTTGGGACGTTGTGGATCCGGCACAAAGATCAGAAGCCGACCGTTCTGAACTGAGTGTGACCGCCCGCCAATGCAAGATTCTGGTGTGTTTAACTCCTCTCGAGGATGCGGCCACCGGATTGGTCGTTTTAAGTGAAGATCCCCGCATTTTGAAACGCCTCGAAGACCGGCAAGCGCCGCTGGAAAATGAAATGACGGCTGAAGTCAAAAGTCCCATTTCACCGGAAACCCTGGCACGCCTGAACCCCTTGGGGCTTCGCACCAGCGTCAATCACCAAACGGATCAAATGACCGGTCTTCGTTTGGCCCTCAAAGGCTATGTGCCGGGAGAGCTGGGTCGCTTGTTTGCCAGCAATGGGCTTGACTTGCACAGCCTCAAACGCCAGCGAATTGGACGGGTGAGCTTGGCCCCTTTGCAAACGGGTCAATGGCGTGCGCTTTTGCCTTATGAGCGGTTTTGAACCCCATACAGGAACAAAAAGAGACACAAATACGAAATAAATACGAGGTTTACCCTTGATTTACGCATGGGAACCCCAATTTAGTTTAAGAAGTTTGAGAAAATAACCTCCGTGCTGCAGTGCATTCCGAGATATCCAACGATGCCGCACACCACAGGTCCGCAACCTGTCCCGCTTGCGCTTGATGCGCTGAAAGGAAAAAAAGATGCGTTTAAGCACTAAAAGTCGATTTGCCGTGACCGCCATGATTGACGTTGCCCTGCGAGAAGACCGGGGGCCGGTCTCTTTAGCGGCCATCAGTGAGCGCCATCACATCTCATTGTCCTATCTGGAGCAATTGTTCAGCAAGTTGCGACAACAAGGCTTGGTTGAAAGCACCCGCGGTCCTGGCGGCGGCTACTCTTTGGCCCGCAATGCCGAAAAAATCACCATGGCCGACATCGTCAGCGCCGTGGACTTGAATGCCGACCATGAAGGTGCAACAAGTGGACAGGCCGACAGTTGGATGAGCAGCGACCTGTGGTCCAGCCTGAATGAAAAAATGCTGGCGCATTTGAAATCCATCACCCTGCGGCAACTGGTCTCTGAGCAGCGCGCCAAAGGTGTGACTGTTGAGCCTGTGGCCCCCATGATCAAACGTGGCGTGTTTGCCAAGCCCAAAGCCGCGCCCATGCGCATCAATGCCCCCAACTCTGTGTTTGCCTTGGCGGCCAGCCTGGTACCGACGAGAGGATAAGCAATTCAAAGTTGCAACCCAACGTTAAAAGGGCCCCGCGGGGCCCTTTTGCATGGGGATTGAACTGGCCCTAAAAAGTGTGAAGCTCGCCGATAAGCCGGATTCTGTGCACCGGAGTTGCCCCCGGTGTGACCGCCATTACTCTGGGCCGGGGGTCACCCACCCGGCTCGATGCTACCTACCCGCCAACTCAGCGAACCGCCTCAACGCTGGCCTACTTGGTATTGCTGCGCGTAGAGATTGCCCGTTTCACCCGAACTGAATCGGCTCGTCTCTGTTGCTCTGATCCTCACCTTGGGGCCTTGCGGCCTTTCGGTGGAGAGGAGTTACCTCCTACGCTGTTCTGTGCAGTCCGGACGTTCCTCCAGTGCGACATTTCTGTCCTTGCACCAGCGGCGGTCTGGCGAGCTCCACAGACGCATTATCGCTTGCATGCCTCAACATATTCCGTAAACAGTTTCAGAAATGCGTCAGAATAAACCAGACACCACCCGCAAACAACCCACTCAAACAGGAGACTCCATGAAAGCCCAGAACATTCTTGAGACCATCGGCAACACCCCCCACGTGCGCATCAACCGCATGTTTGGAGCCGCAGCCAATGTGTGGATCAAATCGGAGCGCAGCAACCCCGGCGGTTCAATCAAAGACCGTATTGCGTTGGCCATGGTCGAGGCTGCCGAGCAATCCGGCGCCTTGAAACCCGGCGGCACCATCATCGAGCCCACCTCAGGCAACACCGGCATTGGCTTGGCCATGGTCGCCGCCGTCAAGGGCTACAAACTGGTCTTGGTCATGCCTGACAGCATGAGCGTTGAACGGCGTCGCTTGATGCTGGCCTATGGTGCCAGCTTTGATTTGACGCCCCGTGAAAAAGGCATGAAAGGCTGCATTGCCCGCGCCCAAGAGTTGATCGCTCAAACACCCGGATCCTGGATGCCCCAACAATTTGAAAACCCCGCCAACATCGATGTCCATGTGCGCACCACGGCACAAGAAATCTTGGCCGACTTTCCGCAAGGCATTGACGCCTTGATCACCGGCGTGGGCACCGGCGGTCATTTGAGCGGTGCGGCACGCGTTTTGAAAGCCAAGTTCCCCCAGCTCAAGGTGTATGCCGTCGAGCCTTCTGCATCGCCTGTCATTTCAGGGGGCGCCCCCGCGCCACACCCGATTCAAGGCATTGGCGCTGGCTTCATTCCCATGAACCTGGACACCAGCTTACTCGACGGCGTGATCCAGGTCGAGGCCGAAGAGGCCCGTGAATATGCCCGTCGCTCGGCCTGTGAAGAAGGTCTGTTGGTCGGTATTTCATCGGGCGCGACTTTGGCCGCTATTGCCCACAAACTGCCAGACCTGCCTGCAGGCGCCACGGTGCTGGGCTTTAACTACGACACCGGCGAGCGCTACTTGTCCATCGAAGGTTTTTTGCCTAACGCATAAACCAAAAGCCAAGCCAAGCCAAGTCACGCTGCCCCCGCGACATCTTGGATAATGGAGGTCACTGCTTGATAACCACAAGCCTGACAGGCCACCATGATCCGAATTTCAGAAATTAAACTGCCCCTGACCGCCCTGCCGGTCGAGTCTCTTAGGGCTGCTGATGCGCCGCACGAAACCGAAGTCGACCGCATCACACCGCCTCACCCTGAAGATGCTCTGCGCCAAAAGGCGGCGCAAGCCTTGAGTCTTGATGCCTCCGAAATAGCCGCACTGGATGTCTTCAAACGCAGCTTTGATGCCCGCAAAGCCGACATTCTGGCGGTTTACATTGTCGATGTGCAGTTGAAAGAGACCCAGCCAGAAGCCCTTGTGCTGGCGCGACATGCCGATCACCCACACATCCAAGCCACACCCGATATGGTCTGGACCGCGCCTTGCCATGCCCCTGCCCGCTTTGGCGAGCAAAAGAGCGAACACAAAGGGGAGCGCCCGGTGGTGGTCGGCTTTGGACCCTGCGGCATGTTTGCTGCGCTGGTGCTGGCCCAAATGGGCTTCAAACCCATCGTGATCGAACGCGGCACCACCGTACGTCAACGCACCAAAGACACCTGGAATTTGTGGCGCAAAAAAATACTGAACGCAGAAAGCAATGTGCAATTCGGCGAAGGCGGTGCGGGCACCTTCTCGGACGGCAAGCTCTACAGCCAGATCAAAGACCCGCGCCATTTGGGCCGCAAGGTGATGGACGAGTTTGTTCAAGCCGGCGCTCCGGCTGAAATTTTGTACGCTGCGCACCCGCACATTGGCACCTTCAAATTGGTCAAGGTGGTTGAACAACTGCGAGCACAAATCATCGCTTTAGGGGGTGAGATTCTTTTTGAACATCGGGTCTCCGATGTGCAGATCACCCCAACACCCCAAGGCCGGCAATTGACCGGCCTGCACGTGCTCGACCTGCGCAGCGGGCAAACCCGCCTGCTGCCCACCCGCCATGCGGTTTTGGCATTGGGCCACAGCGCACGCGACACCTTTGCCATGCTGCATGCGCGCGGTGTGTTCATGCAAACCAAGGCGTTTTCGATTGGCGTACGCATTGAACATCCACAAAGCGTGATCGATCAAGCCCGTTGGGGCCGCCATGCCGGTCACCCCTTGCTCGGCGCGGCCGACTACAAACTGGTGCACCACGCCCGCAACGGCCGTGCGGTGTACAGCTTTTGCATGTGCCCCGGCGGCACCGTGGTGGCCGCCACCAGCGAAGCTGGCCGGGTCGTGACCAATGGCATGAGCCAATACTCGCGCAACGAACGCAACGCCAATGCGGGCCTGGTGGTCGGCATTGAACCAAGTGACTTTCCACTGGATCCTGTGGCTTGGATCGCCGCCTTTGGCGAAATCACCGGACCCGCTCTGGCCCAAGAGGCCATGCAACTGGCCGCGCGGCAGCCCGGGCAAGCGCACCCGTTGGCGGGCATCGTGCTGCAAAGGCAACTCGAAACCTTGGCTTTTGCCGTTGGCGGCGCTACCTACGAAGCCCCGGGGCAATTGGTCGGTGATTTTCTGGCGCATCGACCCTCCACCCAACTGGGCAGTGTGGTGCCCTCTTACAAACCCGGGGTTCGGCTGGGTGACTTATCGGATGTATTACCCGCCTACGCGATCGACGCCATGCGCGAAGCGCTGCCGTTATTTGGCCGCAAGATCAAAGGCTTTGACATGCACGACGCGGTGATGACCGGCGTCGAAACGCGCACTTCATCACCGCTCAAGATCAGCCGCGGCGAAGACTACCAAAGCCTCAACACTGCAGGCTTGTACCCTGCAGGCGAAGGTGCCAGCTACGCAGGCGGCATTTTGTCGGCGGGGGTGGACGGCATCAAAGTGGGTGAGGCGCTGGCCCGAAGCCTGATGCATCACTCTCAGTAGCCTATGCAGTGACGCCCAACAAGGTTCCCCGGCACTTTTTGGCGCCACAGCGACAGGCATAGCGAGCCTTGAGCGCATCCGTCATGGGCTCGTCGCTGAACAAGTCGTAATCAAACGTCAACTCTTCGCCTGGCCAGATCGGGCGCAGCGCCTTGATGACAATGCGCCCCTTCACTTCATCGGGCTCGCAATTGGGGCGGCAAGAATGGTTGATCCAGCGCGCATCGTTGCCGCCATGCAGAGCATCGATAACATGCGCATCATCGATGTGAAAGTAAAAGGTGTGGTCTGGATCATTCGGGTCGTGCGGGTGTCGGCGGATCGCCTCTTGCATAGAAATCACCTCACCCGCGTACTCAATCAATGTCTCACCGGCGGACAGGTGCTGCAGGGCAAACACACCCCGACCGTGGACAGCAGAGCGAAGAACTTCAAATCGGGGCATTACAGCGGTTGCAATAGGTGCTACTCCACCGTCACTGATTTGGCCAAATTTCTTGGCTTGTCCACATCCGTCCCCCGCGCACATGCCGTGTGGTACGCCAGCAACTGCAGCGGCACCACGTGCAGGATAGGTGACAACACACCGTAGTGCTCGGGCATGCGGATGACGTTGACGCCTTCGCTGCTTTCGATTTTGGTGTCACCGTCGGCCAGCACATAAAGCACACCGCCGCGCGCCCGCACTTCCTGCATATTGCTCTTGAGCTTTTCCAGCAGCTGGTCGTTGGGGGCCACGGTGACCACCGGCATGGCGCTGGTCACCAGGGCCAGCGGGCCGTGTTTGAGTTCGCCTGCGGCATAGGCTTCGGCGTGGATGTAGGTGATCTCTTTTAGCTTCAAAGCGCCTTCGAGGGCGATGGGGTAGTGCGTTCCACGCCCTAAAAAAAGCGCGTTTTCTTTGCTGGCAAATTCTTGCGCCCAGCTGATGATTTGCGGCTCCAGCGCCAGCACGGATTGCAGCGCAGCGGGCAGGTGGCGCATGTCTTTGATGTGCCCAGCTTCTTCTTCCTCAGACAGTCGGCCTTTGGTCTGCGCCAGCGCCAGCGTGAGCAAGAACAAACCCGCCAGTTGGGTGGTGAAGGCCTTGGTCGAGGCCACGCCAATCTCGACCCCAGCGCGGGTCACATAGGCGTGCTTGCATTCCCTCACCATGGCGCTGGTGGACACGTTGCAAATGGTCAGCGTGTGCTTTAGCCCCAAGCTTTGCGCATGGCGCAGCGCGGCCA
>CAMDKK010000012.1 GCA_945901045.1 Limnohabitans sp. Rim8 | reverse complement strand
GACTCTCGACAAGTCAGCTGAGCAAAGGCCATGACATTGAGGATTGACTTTCCCAGTCACTCCCACACAATGATATTGATATCAATAGCTAATACCCGCCATCATGACCACTCAAGTCCTCATCCGCCTTCCCACAGAGCTTGCACGGCGTTTTCGCAATGCCATCCCTGCCCGTCAACGGAGCGAGTTTATTCGCAAGCTCCTTGAGCAAAACCTCCCCAATGTGGATGAACACATGTACGAACTCGCCCTCAAGGCAGAGGCGTTTGATCGTGCCAACCCCGAAGAATCTAACGAACTCGAATCGACCCGCATGGACGGACTTGATCCCAACGAAACCTTTGATACCGCAAAACTTCTCGCTTTATGCCAAAAATAAAAATGGAGATTGCACGGGGGAATGTTTTTGGGCACGACTTGACCCGACCATTGGCTCTGAACTTCAAAAAACCCGCCCTGTTGTTGTTCTCTCAATCAATCCACTCAACAAGGCGCGCAAAACGGTGGTGGTCGTTCCACTCTCGACGTCAGCACCTGCTGTCGAGTTTTTAAATGTCGCCATGAAAGGGGGATCAGTGGCTCGGTGTGAACATTTCCGCTCCATCGATAAAGCCCGACTTGCCGACAAGATCGGTTCTATTTCTGAAGCAGATATGGAGAAGATCGAAGAAGGCATATCTCGGATTCTTGGAATGAATCACTGATTAACTGCCTCAAAGCCAGAGTCCAAAGCCCAAATCGTGGGCTTTGCCTCACTCACGGAGAGCCTCTAAACAGGCAAGCGCTCAAACCAGCGCTTCGACTTCCAGCGGCTCGTTGTGCGCCTGCCGGTACGCCCCAGGGGTCAAACCCGTCCAACCTTTGAAGGCGCGGTGGAAGGTGCTGGCCTCCGAGAACCCGACCTTGGCAGCCACCTCTGGCAAAGACAACTCGGTTTGAGTGAGGTATTGCACCGCCACATCCCGACGCAGCGCATCTTTGATCATTTGGTAGCCCTGCCCTTCGCGTTGCAGGCGGCGGCGCAGGGTCTGAGGTGTGGTGGCCAATATGTCGCTGATGACTTCGAGCGAGGGCATTTCTTGTGTCAAATACCGACGCAGAAGGCGGCGAATACGCTCGGTCAAACTGGCTTGGTCGCGGTACTTGACCAGCAAACACTCTGGTGCTTGTTGTAAGAACTCCTCGACGCTTTCGAGGTTCTGCACCACTGGCAGTTCCAGCCATTTGGCGGGAAAGCGAAAGCCCCATTCGCTTTCAGACATGCGAATATTGGCCTGAAACAAGCGGGAGGCATCACTGCGCCGAACAACTTCACTTTCCTGGTACACAACCTCGTCCACCGGGATGCGCCGCGCCGCCAGCCAACACATCACGCCATAGCTGAGGAATAAGAAAACCCGAACGGCATAGGTCTGCTTAGGACTCAGGGAAACCAAGGCAGTCAGGCGCAAGTAGGCTACACCGTCGCCCACACGCAAGCGGGGCACAAAATCGGGCAGGATCGCATGGTAGTAACGCAGCCCCGCTCGCAAGGCGTCACCTATTTTCTGGTAGCCGACCAACATACGGCAACAGGACGCAAAGCTGCCCAGCGGCAAGGGTTTGGAGCCCAAGCCCCAAAACTCGTCACGCTGATGTCTTGTCAAGGCGCTCATCAATCGCGCAAATTGAGATTGTGTGACCCGGGCCAGGTCCGATTCGAGCATGGCCGGTGGGATACCTGCGCGACGAAGCACCATGAGTTTCGCATCGTCCTCTTCCAAACCTAAAAGCATGTGCACCACCTGGTGAATGGCGATGGTGTGCTGCGGCGCAGGAGTGGAAAAGGTGCGTTGCATGGAGTCTATGCCAAGACCTTTTCACACATCCATAGCGGGCATTGGAATGCTGTGCACTTAAAGCAAAGGGCGCCAGGACCGTCCGCTTTGCGCCAACATGTCCTCGCTGGCCTGAGGGCCGTCACTGCCTGCCGCATAAGTTGACAACTGATTTTGTCCTTGCTGCTGCCAGTACACCTGCACAGGTTTGACGATGTCCCAGCCGGCCATCACGCTGTCCGAGCGTTGAAACAAAGTCGCGTCGCCGATCATGCAGTCGTAAATCAGGGTTTCATAACCTGTACTGGGTGCATTCTGGAAATAATCCTTGTAATGGAAATCCATATGCACCTGACCGATTTCGATTTTAGGCCCGGGTATTTTGGCGCCAAAGGACAAGCTTGCCCCCTCATCGGGTTGCAATTTGATCACCAGGCAATTGGGCGTGAGCGATTCGGTGGCGGTGTTGCGAAACAATGAAATAGGTGGCCGCTTGAAGTGAATGGAAATTTCACTGTGGCGTTTGGCAAGGGCTTTGCCTGTACGCAGATAAAAGGGCACGCCAGCCCAACGCCAGTTGTCAATGCCCAGCTTGATGGCCACATAGGTCTCCGTGGTGCTGTCTGCCGCGACACCAGCCTCCTGCTTGTAACCCAGCAATGGCTTGCCTTCGCGTTCGCCGGTGGCATACTGCGCTCGCACTGAATCAGTGGCAGGATTAACGCTGTGCACCGAGGTCAGTACTTTGGTTTTTTCATTGCGAACATCATCAGCCGACAAAGACGCGGGAGGTTCCATGGCCGTCAAGGCCAGGAGTTGGAAGACATGGTTGGGCACCATGTCACGCAATGCACCCGTAGACTCGTAAAAGGCTGCACGGTTCTCCACCGCCACTGTTTCGGCCACCGTGATCTGCACATGGTCAATATGGTCGCGATTCCACAAGGGCTCGAAAATACCATTGGCAAATCGCATCAACATGATGTTTTGCACCGTCTCTTTACCCAAAAAGTGGTCCATTCGGTAGATCTGTTTTTCAGCCAAGCTATGGCGCAGTTGGGTGTTCAGGGCTTGCGCCGATTCCAGATCATGACCAAACGGTTTTTCAACCACCACACGGCGCCACTGCGAATCGTTCTCAGTGACCAGCCCCGCTTGCCCCAGTTGGTCGACGATGCCCCCAAAGAAACGGGCACCAACAGCCAAATAAAACATCACATGGTCGCCCACTTGGTGGGTGACTTTAAGGTCAGCAAGTTTAGCGCCCAAGAGTTTGTAGGCGTCGGCACTGGCAAAGTCCAATGACATGTAGGTCATGCATGAAACCAAGCGCTCAAGCTGCTCTTCATTCAAGGTTTGTGTGTAATGCTTGTCAGCCGCAAATTCTCGGACTGCCTTTTCTACGTGCAACTGAAAAGAAGCATCCGACATGTCCAATCGATCCACCCCGACCAAGGCAAAATTGTCGGGCAACAAGCCCGTTCGCGCCAGGTTATAGAGTGCGGGCATCAGCAAGCGTTTGGTCAGATCGCCGCCAGCGCCAAAGATGACCATCGTGCATGAAGGTGCTCGCTCTCCATGGGCTGTTTTTTCATGTTCAATGTCTTGTGCCATAAAAATTTCCGGTGAGTTTGATCAGGACTTTTTGGACTCTTGGTGACCACCGAATTGCTTGCGCATGGCTGACAGCACTTTTTCAGCAAAGGTATGTTCCTGACGCGACCTGAAGCGGGTAAACAAGGCCGCAGTCAGCACATCGGCAGGCACAGCTTCTTCAATAGCAGCCTGAATGGTCCAGCGCCCCTCACCTGAATCATCGACACGACCACTGAAGGCTTTGAGTTCTGGGTCTTCGGCCAGCGAAATCGCACTCAAGTCCAGCAGCCACGATGACACCACGCTGCCTCGACGCCAGAGTTCGGTGATGTCAGCCAAGTCAAGGTCATAACGCCGTTCTGCGGGTATGACTTCTTGATTGACACCCTTCAAAATATCAAGTCCTTCAGCATAGGCTTGCATCAAGCCGTACTCGATGCCGTTGTGCACCATCTTCACAAAGTGCCCCGAGCCTGCGGGTCCGGTGTACAAGTAGCCTTCTTCGGCGGTCGATTGACGCCCTTCCCGGCCTGGCGTTTTGTCAATACTGCCCACGCCGGGCGCCAAGGTTTTAAAGATGGGGTCCAGGTGATCAAAAGCGGTTTTATCGCCTCCGATCATCATGCAATAACCCCTGTCCAAGCCCCATACGCCGCCGCTGGTGCCCACATCAATGTATCTGATGCCCTTTTCGGCCAATGTTTTTGCGCGTCTAACATCGTCTTGAAAATTCGAATTACCACCATCAATGATGATGTCCCCAGCCGACATCATTTCGCCCAATGTGGCAATCGTGCTTTCGGTGATTGGTCCTGCCGGCAACATCACCCAGACCGCCTTGGGCGATGTGAGTTGATCCATGAATTGTTTCAGGTCTTGCGAAGGGATAGCCCCCTCAGAGGCCAGTTGATTAACGCTGGCAGGCTGCGCGTCGTACACCACACAGCTGTGACCATTGTTCATCAACCTGCGAACAATATTGCCGCCCATTCGTCCTAAACCAATCATTCCCAGTTGCATGGTGTACTTTCAAATTGAATTCATAAAAATTAGAAACCATCTCAAGTCAGGACGTCTTCAAGTCATGCAAATGAATAATCCGTTGCACAAAATGACCCAAGCCCCCTTCAGCGTATTCCTTGCGCTCCAATTCACTGGTGCTCAAAGCAAGATGGCGAATATCGTGCGCAGCCTGACTCGTGGGCGCAAATTCCGTCACGGCTTTGTTATTTTTGGAAGCCTCTACTATCAGCTCATCTTGTTTGATACAGCCCAAATAATGCAATTCACGATTGAGAAATTTGGTAGAGACATTGTTCAAGTGGTTGAATAAGTTCTGTGCCTCTTGCGCGGTTTTGGCCGCATTGACAATGATGTATATACGGTCCAGTTGAAAATCGCTGCATAAAATTTTGACCATTGCGTAGGCATCCGCAAGACCCTCTTTGTCGCCGCGGATCACAAGCAATCGTCTTCCTGTACAAGCCATGAAAGACAACACCGAGGGGTCCGTGCCAGGCGGCAGGTCGATGATCAAGAAGTCCAGAGACTCTTCCAAATCACTGAATTGCTGCAACGCTCTGGTGGCTTGATCTGGGTTGAGCGTGGTCATGCTTTCAATGGTTTTGGCGCCATCAATCAATTTGATGCCGTAATGCCGCACAAAAATAATGTCCTTCAGATTTTTCTCACCACTGATGAAATGGCCTAAGTTAAAAAGGCATTCGGCCCCCAGTGCGGTCAGCGCATTGGATTCACTGGGATTGGCATCCAAAATCATGACTTCGTAGCCCATGTTATGCAAAGCGACGGCGAGATTGACGGAAACAGTGGTTTTTCCGACACCATTCCTGCCACTGGTAATGCCGATAACTTGGGTGTGAGTTTGTATTTGCATGGTGATTTCTGACCTTGTTGGTTATTCAAAAAGATGAATTTCGCCAAAACTGACGTCGTAGTCCAGCAGCAACTCTTCGCCCGTGCGGATGGCGCGCAGGGTCTTGAGTTGGCCGTTTTTTTGATAAGACACACTGGGTTTTTTGGAGTGGTTCAAGTAAACGGCCATGTTCATCGTATTCATGCCCACGCTGGGTATGTGCATGACCTTTTGATTGTGATAGCAAAATAAGTCAAGCTCTTGACGCACACTTTCAGGCAAACCCTGAAGGTCTTTCAGGCTAATGGGTACCTCTTCCACCTTGTGCCAGGTGCGCATCGGGTTGGCCCCTTTGGGAATGGCTCGGATGGCAAACACGCCGATACCGTGTATCTTTGAAATTCCCAGCTTGCAGTACACCTCTTCTTGCAGATGTTTGAGAAGATTTTTTTTGATTTTAGACATGCTGGGAATCGGAAAAATGAAGGAGCAATGTAAAAACGCCGCGCTCACGCGTGCCGATGAATCCTGTTCCACAACGCGGGCTTGAAATCCGTGTGCAAAGGGGAACTTGAATCCAAAGCCAAAGGATGGTCTTCGGCGGTCAATGCCAAAGCAAATATAGGCTCGAAATCGGTCACAAACAAGGCCTTGTAGCCGTAGTCATCAACGGGCCCGAGGTTGTAAAATTTATAGCCATTGTCTGCGGTCCACCTGGAAGCCAGCAAACAAGCGTAAATACCAGGTGATTTGTTTTTGTATGCGCGACTCCATTGGCAAAAACTGCCATACACCTGTTGCCGGTCCGGCAACAATATAGACACATCGGTGAGGACCAAATCGCCATTGCTTGCGTGGACCTGAATCACCAAGACATCCAGATCACGGATGTAATCTACAAAACCTTCAACCTCTTGCTCGTGAATGTAGTAGTTTGCAAAATGCTCACCGCCCAGGGCATAGACATCCTCTGAGGTGAAATGGCTGCCAGGCACCACGCTGGTGGTGGTCACAAAGTCTTTGCACAGCTTTTCAAGTTCTTTGAATTTTCGCTGTCGACGCGGCTCGGTCCAAAACTCAGGATTTCCTGCATGGACCAATCCGTATTTGTCGTTAATGGGGACGCCGTAGGGACTCTCTGGCGGTACGGCATACACAATGAAAGGCCTTTTGGCCATTTGCAGCATGCGTGGAGATACATCGACATAGGGACACAAAGCGTCCCAACGGGTGGTGTAGTAAAGGGTCTCAGCATGGTAACTCTCAACACATAAATTGTCGGTGTCCCACGACTGGCAGCCCAGAAATTGCTTGTCTGACTCCGGCACATTTTGGGCTTCGATTTCGGGACAAGACGGTGTCTCAAGAAATGACATCTGCATGGCGCCTAAAAACTCACCATAACGTTGATTGGAAGCGCTTCAAGCTCGAAATAATCCGCATCAATGGCGTAGTTGGTCTTAAGAAACTCGGGGTCTGATTTTTCCAACTGACGCACCTCAGAAACCATCTGGGACACATGTTGCGAGGCTTGACTGGCGGGGTCTTTCAATTGTTCAAAATAGGGCACCTTCAATGGGCAGTCCACATCGAAATGAAAAGTGCGAGATTGGGGTTCAAATGACAAAGGATACAACTTACAGCTCAGGGGTTTGTCCTCTCCAAGCTCACAACCCTGAGGCCCTAAGTGAGTACAAGCGTTTTGAATGCAAATGCGCCCGTGTTGCTTGGTTTCTAAATGCGTCAAAGACACTTCAAGAGGCGGGTAACCTGCGTCCACATGACAACAACGCTGACATTCGGCGCAATGATCAAAGAGCATGTTCTTCGTCCAATTTTATTTTTCTGAGCCGCATTGATGTATCAACAATTTTTTTTGTTTTCAAACATTTCGTAACTGTAAATGTAAATTTGATTTTTATCAAATTTTTCGTTAGTGGCATTTTGCTCCGAATTGATGCGTTTTCAACATTCAAGCAGGCTGTCAAGCAAAGCGCATTCCAACTTCTCTGCCCTGTTATGCTATTTTAATTTCAGGAGCAGGCCCATGAAGACCGTGAATCCAACCCCCGAGAATCCACCCGTTCTCTACCGGCTGGATGAAGGGGTGGCGATCATTTCATTCAATCGTCCCGATAAATTGAATGCACTCACGCCCGACATGCTGAAAAGCTTTTTTGAGCATGTCGATATCGCAGCTCAAGACGCGGCAGTGCGGGTGATTTTGATCACCGGGGAAGGCCGCGGATTTTCTGCGGGGCTGGATTTAAGCGTGATTGGCACTGGCGTCTCCAAAACCACTGCATTGACCCGCCCCACCCCGCCCACTAAACAATGGGGCGATGACATTGGTCCCGGCTTGGGCCGCTATTTTGGTCAAGGCTGGAATGCATTGATCACCTCGCGCAAACCAACCATAGCCGCCGTCAATGGCGCCGCTTTTGGCTGGGGGTTTATTTTGTCAGTGCACTGCGACATTCGCTTTGCAGGCGAATCGGCTTTGTTCAATGCCACTTTTGCCCGATTGGGTGTGCCGGCAGAAAAAGGCATCGGCTGGTTGTTGCCGCGCTTGATTGGGATTGCCCGGGCCGCCGACTTGCTCTACACGGCGCGGCGCTTTGATGGCCGTGAGGCCGAGCGACTGGGACTGGTCAATCAGTGCCTGCCCGACGCCGAACTCATGCCCCACGCCTTGGCTTACGCGAAGCAGATTGCGCATAACGCCGCACCACGGTCACTTGCTGCGATCAAGGCCCAGATCTGGAGCGCCGGAGACGATTGCTACGACGAAGCTTTCAGGGCTGCAGACCACGAACAAGATCTGGCGGTGCAGACGCAAGACTTTCTGGAAGGCATCGCCAGTCTGCGAGAAAAGCGCCGTCCGAAATTCAAGGCTGCGTAAAGTAAAACCCAGAGCCAAGCTGGGGCAAAGTCAGATTGAAATCGTCAAAGCATCGTATTCAAATAACCAGTCATACCGGCGACGGACTTTTTCGGGTTCCCATTCGCTGGTGACGTAGTCGATTGCTTTGCCAGCATCGGACAACTGAGGGTTGTGAAATCGCAAAGCGTTGTCGCGCGAGCGGTTAACAATATCAGCAGTGCGCTGCCAGCGCAGGGTTTCGAACCGGGCGAAGGCCGCCGCAGGGGTCTCGTATTTTGCCAAACACCGCGCCATGACGGCCGCATCCTCTATCGCCATGTTGGCGCCCTGGGCCAAGAACGGCAAGGTCGGATGCGCAGCATCCCCAAGCAAACAAATAGCACCTTGTGCCCAGCCTTTTTGGGGTTCACGGCCCACCAAGGCCCATTTGAAGGGCTGCTCAATCTGTCGCATCAAATCACGCACATCGGCATGCCAATGCCCAAAATCCCGCAACAGCTCGTCGTGCGTGCCGGGCTCAGTCCATGATTCACTGTGCCAGCCCTCGCGCTCAATGATGCCGACCACATTCATCAGCTGCCCTGCGCGAACCGGGTAAGTGATCACATGGGCACCTGGCCCGACCCAGTTGGTGCCTACTGGCTTTTGCAAATCCGCTGGAATACGGTCTACAGGGACCAAGCCCCGCCAAGCCAACAAACCGGTGAACTGCGCTTTGTCTTCGCCCAACAACTGTTCGCGCAGTACCGAATGCACCCCATCCGCAGCCAGCAATCCATCGGCTTCATGCACAGAACCATCGTTCAACTGAAACGAAACACCTGCCGCCGTCGAGTGCGCTTTAACTACACGCGCATTCAATCGGACTGGCCGACTGGACCGTTGCTCGAATGCGGTTAGCAGCACGCGATGCAAATCACCGCGATGGACCATCCAGTAAGGTGCGCCAAATCGTGCCAAGCAGTCGTCGCCCAAGTCAAATAATTTCCAGCGCTGTCCGGTGTTCCACATCCGTATTTCTTTGCCGCGCGCCGGGCTGACACAGTTTTGCAAGGCCTCTTCCAAACCCAAGTCCCTGAAGACGCGGGATCCATTGGGCGAAATTTGCAAACCGGCCCCCAACTCGCCGAGTTGCGAAGCCTGCTCGTACACGTCGACCTCAAAACCCTGCGCCAAAAGAGACAAGGCAGTGGTCAGTCCACCAATGCCTGCGCCCGCAATGGCGATGCGTTGACCCCTGGCTTGAACCCTGCCGAGACGCTGGGTCATTGCGCTTTGATGTTGTTGTCTTTGGCGACTTGGGTCCACAGAGGAATTTCCGTGGCAATGGTCTTGGCAAAGTCGGCCGAACTGCCGCCAACGGGCTTGATGTCTAACTTGGCCATGCGCTCGACCACGTCAGGCAAGGCCATGATGCGGGCCATCTCTTCTTGGAGGCGTTTGATGATGGGCGCAGGGGTTCCTGCGGGTGCCAGCAAACCACTCCAAAAGTTGACAGCCAAATCCACGCCCTGCTCTTTCAAGGTGGGCACTTGCGGGTAACTGGCCAGGCGTTGCTCGGAAGTGACAGCCAGCGCACGCAATTTACCTGATTTGATCAAGGCCGCAATCGGTCCGGAGTCGATCAAGGTCATTTGCACTTCTTGGGTCAAAACTGCATTGATAGAGGGTGCGCTACCTTGGTAAGGCACATTCAAGGCTTTCAGACCGGTGCGCGTTTTGATCAACTCCATCACCAATTGAAAAGAAGCCGATGGATACGCATAATTGCTTTTGTCGGGATTTGCCTTGGAATAAGCCACCAACTCGGCAAAGTTCTTGGCCGGAAAGTTGTCATTGACGGCCAAGATCATGGGAAATGACCCCGCCAAAGAAATCGGTGCCAAATCAGTCAAGGGGTTGTACGACAGTTTGGCCACCAAAGCCGGATTGAAGACGATGGGACCACTGGCCGCCATCAACAGCGTGTAACCGTCCGGTGTTGCACGGGCGACGTATTCAGTGCCTATGGCTGCGCCTGCGCCGGCACGGTTTTCCACCACGACAGACTGCCCCAAAACGGGGGCCAGTTTTTCAGCCACCACGCGGGCCAAAATATCGTTAGCGCCTCCTGGCGCATAGGGCACCACAATCTTGATCGCTTTGCTGGGCCAGGCACTTTGGGCCCAGCCCAGGGCGGGAGACAAGGCCAACAAAGAAAGCGCTGTGCTGGCCAGCCATTGACGGCGACTCGCAAATTGAATCCATGTACACATCTTCGTTCTACCTGTAAATAAAAATTGAAATGGAAATGAGTTTAAATTTTGGTCACAGAGACCACCAACAAAGCGGCCTGACCTTCGTCCACCGCTTTCAAACACCGGGCAATGGCTGCGGGCACTTCATGCGCACGCGTCACTCGCTCCCCGTGGGCTCCGAAGGCTTTGGCAACCTCTTGAAAGTGTCGCTTTTCACCTTGGAGCCGCGCCTGAAAATTGTCAATTTTTGCGGCAGGCCCATCGGGATGCACACGCAGAACGGCTTCCTTGACGGCTTGCCATCCGCCATTGTCCAGCACCACGGTGAAGATGGGCAAACCCTGTGACTGCGCCACAGCATAGACCGAAGTCGGAGTTGAAAAATGGAATCCGCCGTCGCCTTCAATGTGCACTACGCGGTCGTTGGGCCGCGCCAACTTGACCCCCAAGGCCATGCCTCCACTGTAGCCCAAACCACCGCCTGCACCGCCCAAAAAGCTCAGGGGCTCGGTCCGCTCAATCTGTTGCAACACCGCCGGCGAATTGCGGATGGCCTCGTTGACCACCACATCGTTGGGCCGCAACTGCGCCCCTAGCTGCGCGCAGAACCAAGCTGGATTCAAGGCGTCGTCCAGACCCGGCTCGAGCGCTGCAGCCACCGTCCTCGACTGGCGCTGCATGTGCAAAGGGGCCCATCTGGCCATGCGGGTGGCCACTTTTTCTCGATAGACATCATCAGACAAGCTCAACACGGCTTGATGGATATCACGCAATGCCAAAGCGCAATCGGCTGGCCAGCGCACGTCACTGGCAAAACCCCAGACCGGAAAATCCTTCTTGATCGGGTCCACATCAATATGCACCCATCGGGTATCTTCTCGCGGACGGGTCTGGTGGGGCAGCCATGGCACATCAATGTCCAGCAGCAAACCCCAGTCGGTGTCGGGCAACAAGGGGGTCGGATCAAACCCAAAAAAGCATGGCGACGTGCGTGGGATACACAGCCAACTTGGGCTGAACTCCACCACACGAATGCCGCACAATTCAGCCAGTGCTTGCAATGCGCGCACGGCCTCAGGCTTGCGACCCAGATACGAGGTGATGATCAATGGATTTTCAGAGGCCATCAATTCTTTGGCGATCTGCTGCGTCGCCTCTGACGGCAAGGCCCCCATTCGGGCAGGACCAAACCGCTCAGCCGAGTAGGATTTGACTTCCTCAGGCGCCCAATTTTCAATCAGTGTCTCGCGCGGCAAGGTCATGTAGACAGGGCCGGCAGGCTCGGTGTGCATCACACTGTGGGCTCGACGCACCACTTCTTTGGCCACCACCCCAGAAGGTAAGTTGTACTCCCATTTCACATAGGGGCGTACCAAAGATCCCATATCAAAGGGGTCTTGCACATAGTGAACATAGTTGTCTCGGGCACCGGCTACCTCGCCGTGCAAAGCATAAGGGGCTTTACCCGCCATCAACATGACGGGTAAACGCGCCCGCATCAGGTTGTGCATGCCCATGGCCGCATTGGCCGTTCCGGCGTCCACATGCACCAACACACCCTGCCCTTGTCCGGTAACTGCGGCATACCCCGCAGCCATGTGAATCGCTACATTTTCGTGGGGGCACAAGACCACCACGGGCATCGCTTGGCCCTCGGCTTGCAATCGGGCCATCTCGTCAATCAAGGTGACATGGTCGGTCCCCAAATTAGAAAACAGGTACTTAATGCCTGCTTCCTGCAGACCCTCCAAAAAATAACGGGCCGTGGTGTGGCGAACAGGGGTGGACTTCATAGGGGTCATCAGTGGATTCAGTCAGTGAGCGTGTAATCAAAATTACCAGGGCATGCGTGCGCGAATATACTTCAAATATGAGGCATCCCTCACTTGCCGCCAAGAGGGTCAAACCCTGAAACGGCATGCGTTTTACGCCACGCCACAGTTCATATCGCGCAATTTGTCGGCGCAAAAAAGATCGCCATCTGTTCCAAGGTGACAGACGGGTCAACAAGGTGGTGGTTGAATCTAAACTCAAAGTTAATCACAAGGAGCAAACACCATGGTCAAATCTCTTCAAGGACAAATCGCCTGGATCACTGGGGGTGGCAGTGGTATTGGTCTGGCGGGTGCGATGGCGCTTGCCAAGGCTGGGGCTCACGTGGTCATTTCGGGGCGTACCCAAGCCACCAATGACAGCGCATTGACCACGCTGCAAGCCATCGGTAGCGCCGAAGCGCTTTTGCTCGACGTGGCAGACAAACACGCGGTCCAAGCTGCGGCACAGGGCATTCTGGCCAAGCACGGGCGAATCGATATGCTCATCAACAGTGCGGGCACCAATGCCACGCAGCGCAACTTTGATGTGGTGACCACGGACGCTTGGGACGATGTCGTCGGCATCAATTTGAACGGCTCCTTTTACTGCGTTCATGCTGTGCTGCCAGCCATGCGCGCTCAAAATGGCGGATTGATCGTGAACGTCTCGTCTTGGGCTGGCCTGTATGCCTCCAAGCTGACCGGTCCGGCCTACAACACCACCAAACGTGCGCTATTGGCCTTGACCGAATCTATCAACATGGAAGAATGCCAGTATGGCATCAGGGCCACATCCTTGTTACCAGGTGAAGTGGCCACGCCGATCTTGGACAAACGCCCCACTCCCCCGACGCAAGAACAAAGAGACCGCATGGTGCAAGCCCAAGACATGGGTCAAGCCTTGTTGTTCCTTGCAAAGATGCCTGCTCGAACCTGCATCAATGAATTGGTCATTTCACCGACCCTCAATCGGTTTTATCTCGGTGGCTTGGAAGCCCCCCCAGCGCGCTAAAGCACGAAGGCCCTTCACGAGAATCGTTTAACCTTTTTCTTCCTTTTTTCTTAGAGTCAATATATGTCTGATGCCACACCCTACACCCCGCCCTCCGTCTGGACTTGGAACAAGGCCAATGGGGGCCGTTTTGCCAACATCAACCGTCCGATTGCAGGCCCGACGCACGAGCAAGACTTGCCACGCGGCAAGCACCCGTTGCAGTTGTATTCCTTGGCCACGCCCAATGGCGTCAAGGTCACGATCATGCTGGAGGAGTTGCTCGCGCTCGGACACCACGGCGCCGAGTACGACGCCTGGTTGATCCGCATCAATGAAGGCCATCAGTTCAGCAGTGGTTTTGTAGGCGCCAACCCCAACTCCAAAATCCCGGCCTTGCTCGATTGCAGTGGGCCAGAGCCTGTGCGGGTTTTTGAGTCCGGCGCGATTTTGTTGTACTTGGCCGAAAAGTTTGGCGTCTATGTGCCCACAGAGCCTGCGAAACGGGCGGAATGCATGTCTTGGTTGTTCTGGCAAATGGGCAGCGCACCTTACCTCGGGGGCGGCTTTGGTCACTTTTACGCCTATGCACCCGTCAAAATCGAATACGCCATTGATCGTTTTGCCATGGAGGTCAAACGGCAAATGGACGTTCTCAACCGTCGCCTGGCTGAAAGCCGCTATGTGGGCGGCGATGATTACACCATTGCCGACATGGCCATCTGGCCCTGGTATGGCGGCATGGCCAAAGGGCAGTTGTATGAAGGCGGGCAGTTTTTACAGGTTCAAGAGTACACCCATGTCATCCGCTGGGCCGATGAGATCGCCAAACGCCCCGCTGTGCGGCGCGGTCGCATGGTCAACCGGGTCATGGGGCCACTGGAGACGCAGTTGCATGAGCGCCACGAGGCCAGCGACTTCGACACCCAAACACAAGACAAACTGAAGACGGCAGCATGATCACTCTGTACGACTGCGCTACTGCGCCCAGTCCTCGCCGAGCGCGGTTACTCTTGGCTGCGAAGGGCATCACTTATGAAACCGTCGAAATCGATCTGCGCTCGGGCGAGCAACTGGGCGAGGCTTTTCGGCAAATCAACCCGCAATGCACGGTGCCTGCATTGCGCACTGAAGAAGGTCCGGTGTTAACCGACAACGCTTCTATTGCTGCCTACCTGGAGGCCCGATACCCCGAAATACCCATGATGGGCAAGACCCCTGCCGACAAAGCCGAGATTGCCAGTTGGCACTGGCGATGTGAATTTGAAGGCCTGATGTCGATTGCCGAGGTTTTGCGCAACACCTCCCCCGCCATGGCCAACCGCGCCTTGCCCGGTCCGGTGGACTACGCACAAATTCCACAACTGGGTGAGCGCGGTTTAGCGCGCCTGAAGCAGTTCATGGTCACGCTGAATGCCAGACTCGAGAACCGTGATTTCGTGGCTGCTGACCAATTCAGTCTGGCCGACATCACAGCCCTGGTGGCCGTAGATTTTGCGCGCATTGTGAAAGTCAAACCAGATGAACACCACCCCCATGTGGTGCGATGGCGAGCGGCAATGGCTGAAAGGCCGGGAATGTCTTAGTATTTTTTTCAACCGCACTGGAGCCTGTCAATGATGAACAAATTATTCCAAAACGACATCATTTTCGAAAAAGGATTTCTCAGTGCGGATGTGTGTAAAAAATGGGAAGCCACCATTTTTGAAAACCTGCACATTTTCGGGACCGACGTGGAGCCGAAGTACGGCCAAATGGCGGCGTTTTACGGCATGATCGAAGCCGGCTTGAACGAAAGTTATTTTCGATTTGCCGCAAAGCACAATCGGTTTTTGTTGAAACATTTTCCTGAAGTCAAAGACATCATTGCCTATGCAGGCGAGAGAATTCTGAGCCATTCCGGATTGCCGGCCCAAGCATTACCGATCGTTCCACGTGACATGAAGTATTTCCAGATCGCCGGTTTCAACCTGCAGTTGGCATCATGGAGTTTGTACAACATCCACACCGACACCGAAGGCCTGATTCAATACCCGGGGAGCATCTTCAGCACCCAAACCCGCGCCTACTCGTGCATTATTTCTGTCAAGCGCACCGCACAGCACACCCTCAAACGCGGAGGCGATCTGGACATTTGGCGCGAGCGTGTGTTGGCCGACCAACTGGACAAATTTTACAAACCCAACGGTTACGAAGCCCGCTCAAAAGACAACCGAGTCAAAGTGTCCTATGAAGAAGGCAACTTGATTTTATTTGACAGCTTCATGCCGCATTTGGTCTTGCCATTCAAAGTCAAGAAAAAGCAGGACCGCCGTATTTCATTTGTGGTGCACTTCAATTACCGCAAGACCACCGAAAAAAATCCATTTCCGCATCTGGAATATTGGTACTGAGCACGCACTCACTTTATCACTGCATCCTTGTAAACCGAGTTAATCGGCTGCGCCATAACTCGGCGCAGCATGGGTTCAAAAATTTCAATCGGCAAGGTTTCGTAGTGGCCATCAAAAGCCGGCTCGTCATACAAGGCAATGAATTCTTCGGCAAGTGTGTAATGCTCATGGCCCTCGAACATGTCCCGCATGTTGCGATCCATGCCAATGTGGTGGAAAAAGTTGTACCCCTGAAAAATGCCATGGTTCTGCACCATCCACAAATTAGCTTCAGACACAAAGGGCTTGAGGATGGCTGCAGCGATGTCGGGGTGATTAAAGCTGCCCAAGGTATCGCCAATGTCATGCAGCAGGGCGCAAACCACATACTCCTCATCCCGTCCATCTCGTAAAGCGCGGGTTGCAGTTTGCAGGCAGTGGGTATAGCGATCGACCGGGAATCCACCGTAATCGCCTTCCAACAACTTCAAGTGCGCCAGCACGCGGTCAGGCAAAGATTGACTGAATTGCATGAATTCAGACGAAATAAGGGCCCAATCGGCTTGGGTGCTGTCTTCCATACGGGAAAATTGGGCGCGTGCGTTCATAGAAACCCCTTATAAAAATTAAGCATAACACCGATTCTTTATGGCGACTGCCCATTCAATGACATTGCGCAGACTCCTGTTATTCGAAGCATTCCGTGATCCCATTCAGCCAAATGTCGAGACTATCGCTCTTAAAGTTGGTATTGCGCTGCCAGCTTTAAAAACCCGTTCACGTCCGGATCCAAGCCGGTTTCTTCGCGCAGTAAACGGCCCACGGATTCAGCCAATTGCATGGCCAAGCCAGCATCCAAAAACAACAAGCGCGAACGACGCGCCAGCACATCTTCGACATGCACCGCATACTCATAACGTGCCGCAAAACGAACCATAGCCTCAGACAAGCCGCCAGTCAAGAAAACGTTATGTCCCGGTAATTGCTGCACCCATGTTTGCTCGGAACCATAGGAATGCAAGCCCTGCGGTGCACTTAAAGGCTGCATGGCAATCGACGACGTCTCAGCACCGACCAGGGGTAAGTGGTCTGTAAGTCCTTGGCGCTGTGGCAGCAAACCACTGTCCGCACATTTTTGTAAAACGTCTTCGGCCATGGCTCGGTAGGTGGTCCATTTGCCACCCGTCACCGTGACCAGGCCCGAGCGACTGACCAACACAGTGTGCTCACGGCTCAAGCCTTTCGTGTTTTCGCTCTCGTCATCTGGCGGCTTGACCAAAGGTCGCAACCCGACCCAAATGCTTTTCACATCACTGCGCTGAGGGGCTACGCGCAAATACCGCGCCGCTTCACGCAAGATGAAATCAACCTCTTCCTCAAAAGCCAAAGGCTCTGTCGACAAATCATCGCGTGGTGTATCGGTCGTACCCAAAATCACTTTGCCTAGCCAAGGCACTGCAAACAGCACCCTAGCATCGCTCGTTTTGGGAATCATCAAAGCCGTGGAGCCCGGCAAAAAATGAGCCTCCACCACGATGTGCACACCTTGGCTGGGCGCCACGATGTGCTGGTGCTGACCGTCCTGCGCACGCAGTGCATCGACCCACACGCCGGTGGCATTGACGACGCAGCGTGCATGAATCGCATACGCTTTTCCAGTCAGCACGTCATCGCAGGCCAGGCCCGTGACCTTGCCCTGTGTGAACAACAATCGCGACGCCTTCATGTAGTTGAGCAATAGCGCCCCCTCGCGGGCAGCTGTTCGCGCCAGGGCCACCGCCAACTGTGCGTCGTTGAACTGACCGTCCCAATACTGAACGCCGCCGCGCAGCCCCTTCAGCTGGACCGAAGGCAAGGCGCTTTGTGTTTCGCTGCGTGACAAGAAGGTCGTTGGGCCCAGACCCGCGGACCCGGCCAAGGCATCGTACATTTTCAGACCGATGCCATAAAAAGCAGCCTCCCACCATTTGTAAGCAGGCACCACGAAAGCCAAGGGCTGGGCAATGTGCGGCGCATTGCGCAGTAAAGTAATGCGCTCATGCAAAGCCTCACGCACCAGCGAAATATTGCCTTGGGCCAGGTAACGCACGCCGCCATGAACCAGTTTGGTCGAGCGCGACGAAGTGCCCTTGGCAAAATCATCAGCCTCCACCAGCACCACACGCAAGCCGCGCGAAGCCGCGTCCAATGCCACACCCAATCCTGTCGCGCCACCACCGACCACAGCCAAGTCGTAAACCTCCGCTTTTGTTTGCGACTCATGCAGTGCAAGGGTCAGCTGGTGGCGAGGTATCAAAAGCGGGGGAAGCAAGTTCATGAAAGGCCGTACGATGCAGAGCTGCTATTTTGCTTTAAAAAGCATCCCCCTTTCAGTCCATTTGACGGCAAAATCCAATTCACCGACCACACGAGTTTGAAGCATGACTTATATCCTGGCCTTGGACCAAGGCACCTCGAGCACCCGCAGCATTGTTTTCTCTGAACAAGGCCTCATTGTGGCCCAAGCCCAGCAGGAATTGCCGCAGATCTTCCCTCAGCCCGGTTGGGTGGAGCACGACCCGATAGAAATATGGCGCGCCCAACTGAGCACACTGAAACAAGCCCTGGCTTCAGCGGGCATTCAGGCCCGGGACGTGGCGGCTTTGGGCATCACCAATCAACGTGAAACCACCGTGATTTGGAACCGCAAGACGGGTCTGCCCATCTACAACGCCATCGTCTGGCAAGACCGGCGCACCGAACCGGCCTGTGCCCTGCTGCGCGAGCAGGGACTGGCAGGCACCATTCAAGCCAAAACCGGCTTGCTGATCGATGCGTATTTTTCAGGCACCAAATTGCAATGGATGCTGGACCATGTGGATGGCGCCCGCGCCTTGGCCGAGCGAGGAGAGCTGTTGTTTGGCACCATCGACAGTTGGTTGATGTGGCAACTCACTGGCGGCGCTGTGCATGCCACCGATGTGAGCAATGCCTCGCGCACCATGCTGTTCAACATTCATACCAACCAATGGGATGCCGATTTACTCCAGGCACTGCGGATTCCAGCCAAGATGATGCCTCAGGTTCTGCCATCAAGCAGCCTATTCGGTCACATCAAGACTGATTTACTGGGTCATGCCATCCCCATCGGCGGGGTGGCGGGTGACCAGCAAAGCGCCTTGTTCGGTCAAGCCTGCTTCAGCGCAGGCATGGTCAAGAACACCTACGGTACGGGCTGCTTCATGCTGATGCACACTGGCGATCAAGCCATGCATTCTCACAACGGACTGATCACGACCAGCGCAGCACAAGTGAATGCACAAGCGCAATACGCCATTGAAGGCAGCGTGTTTGTAGGGGGCGCGGTAGTGCAATGGCTGCGTGACGGCTTGCACGCCATACAGCACAGCAGTGAAGTGCAAGCCTTGGCCGAAAGTGTGCCCGACTCGGGTGGCGTGATGGTCGTGCCCGCCTTCACCGGGCTTGGGGCACCTTACTGGAAGCCCGATGCCCGCGGCTCTATCACCGGTTTGACGCGCGGCAGCACGGTGGCCCACATCGCGCGTGCGGCGCTCGAGAGCATTGCTTTTCAAAGCGCGGCGCTGCTGCAGGCCATGAGCCGCGACCTGGCCTCGGCCGGTCAGGCGCAGGTGCGCGAGCTGCGGGTGGATGGCGGCGCGTGCGTGAATGATTTGCTGATGCAGTTTCAGGCTGATTTACTGGGCATCGAGGTGTTGCGTCCCGAGGTGATCGAAACCACGGCTCTGGGTGCCGCCTACTTGGCGGGACTGTCGTGCGGCATTTACAAAAGCACCGATGAGCTGAGCCAACTGTGGCGCGTGGAGCGGCGCTTTAGCCCGCAGCGCGCGCCTGCATACGCCACCGAGTTGATGGCGATGTGGGAGCACGCGGTCAAACAGACGGTGCTCTGAACCGGGCCTGTCAAAGGGCCTTAACTGAAGTTGGCGCCCGCAGCCATCGCGCCAAGGCGCGCAGTGATGGCGTGGAACTGCGCTACGGTCACTTGCACGATCTGCGAGGCGCTGTGCACTTCATGGATCAAGCCCGCTGACTGTCCGGCCAAGGCCGGCGCGGCGTTGATGTTGCCACCAAAGTAAACATCTTGAATATCCTGAAAGGTCTCGGTGCCCATGACACCGGCTTCGTGCAGAGCGCGGCTGAAATCGGTTTTCAAAGCGCGAATACAGGGCGTGGATTTGGTGTTGAGCATTAAGGTGCCCGTGGCCTGCGCATCGACTATTGCCTGCTTGTAATGGGTGTGCACCGGGCTTTCGGCGCAGGCCACAAAGCGCGTGCCTATCTGGATCGCCTCGGCGCCCAAGGCAACGGCTGCAGCCATGCCCCGGCCATTGACAATGCCGCCTGCCGCGGCATGGCGTCGTCCTTCAAAAACCGGATCGGCAAGTTCACGCCAAAAGGCAAACCGGTTTCCACCATGGCCGTGATTTAGCGCTGGCAGTTCGCCGTCTCGACCGACGAGGTTTCGATGATACCCAGCGCGCCGGCACGCGACACGGCGCTGGCCAAAGTGCTGCGGGCAATTCAGCCCATAGGGGCTTGGAGGATGGGGTAGGTTGCGCCCGTTTGGGCCAGTACGCGGTTCATGGGGTCAACTTTCGGCTTGATTGTTTTGAGTTTGGATTGTCGTAGATTCGGGCATTCCGAAATCTGCCATTGGGTTGGAATTGAGCTACGGTGTCAATTTGACCAAGTCGCGCAGGGGCGGAACTCTAAAGACGACATCCGATCAAAAACGAATGTATGACTTGAGGTGCCTGATGACTCAACTGTCGCGTCAGGCTTCTTTGAAGCTTCAGCAGTGAAAGACTCGTGAGGGCGGTGTCGGTTGTCCCGGTCGATGCACAGCAGTTGTTCGTCAGTATTGCTTGCTCTTACTCTGAGGCCAAACTTTCGGTCGAAGTCTTGCTGTTTTGGCAGCGTCTATATTCCGGTGGTTAAAGCACATTTTGCAATTGCGACGCAGTGAGGATAGTTGCGTATTCACCCTGCAGATTGGCAAGGGCCATAGCATGTACCTCCTGAGCAGAACGGAGAACTTCATCGTAGTCGTGCTTGGCAAAAGCAAAGGTAGCGTCCGAGACGACATACGTCTTGAATCCCAAGTTACCAGAAGTCCGTGCAGTGGCCTCAACGGAGTTGTTGGTGCTTACACCTACGATAGCGACTCGGTCAATGCCGCGGGCATGCAACCAACGTTCAAGACCAGTGTTAATGAAGGCGTCTGGCACATTTTTCTCGAATATGTGCTCACTTTCGCGTGGAGACAGAAGGGCCTGAAACTCAGCCCCAGGTTGTCCTGGCCAGAATAATGAACCGGAGGTTCGCGAAATGTGTCGTACATGAACTATAGGTTTCCCGACCTTACGCCAGTGACCAAGAAGTTCTGCCATCACTGACTCTGCACCGGGATTGTTTCGAATGCCGGCCGCTTGAGTGCTCATGCCTTTTTGCATATCTATGACTAGAAGTGCCAGATGGCTAATGAGATACCTTTGCGCTATAACGAATTAGGTTTGGAAAGACTATCGGAATTGCATCAAACTGGACGGACCTGACGAATAACCGTAATCGCGGCACTGAAGGACTCAATCGAGTTGGGGTATGTTGCCATGCAAAACCTTGCCCATACTCACACGGGGTTCGACCGTATAACCAAGCGACTTGTAGAAATCAGCAGTTGCTTCGTTCGAAGCAAGCAATTGAAGATTTACCTTCATACAACCCAACGCATTGAGAGCATCTTCCGCGGCGCGTACAAGTCCGTCTCCCAATCCTGACCTTCGCCGTTCAGGATGAACAGCAACGGCATAAAGCCACCCTCGATGGCCATCGTAGCCCGCCATGACGGTGCCAATGACGCTTAGACCATCCGTTGCAACAAAGAACAAGTCATCCTTAATTGCCAGCTTTTTGACTATTGATAACGAAGGATCGTTGTGAGCGGCCTCGTAGCCAAAGACTGCTCTCCAGAGCTCAATGACTTGCGAGCGGTCGTTGAAGTCATCGTATTGGCGAATCTCCGGCATCTTCACTCCTTGTATTTATAAATGTGCAGGGGGGTTTTCAAAATATCGTTCAAAACTGGTGTGTCATTTGCGTGTCATGTATCGGGGCGCACTGTCGTACCATGCCGCGCGATAGCCGACCGCGTAAGGCCTTGTTGGGTCGTCCTGGAAAAGTGGCTTCTCCAGTGACGCTCCGCACGCTGTTCATGCCGAAGCATATGCATTCCCACAGAATCTAGGACACGCTTGCTAAATTACCTAGTGGGCTGTGATACCGAATTTCAAGCCGGTGGCTTTAAGCACGGCGTTAAGAGTTTTGATCGTAGGATTGCCACGGCTAGAGAGCGTACGGTAAAGGGTCTCACGTGAAAGCTGCGCCTTCTCTGCAGTAGAAGCCATGCCACCACGCGCATCAACAACCTTTCTGAGCGCTGCCAGGTAGGTCTTGGGGTCATCATCTTCACTTGCAGCATTGAGAAATTCAGCTGCAAAATTTGCGTCTTTGAGCTGCTCAAAAAGCCAGTCGTCATGTTTGGTCGTTGTGCTCATTTCTTTCCTCTAGACTGCCATTCTTTCCATCGGCCAATGGCTCTGATGATGTCTGCATCTTGGGTGCGCTTGTCACCCCCGTCGCATAGCAAAACCACGCGCTTGTTTTGTATGGCGTAATAAACCCTGTAGCCAGGACCCCAGTCGATTCGCTGCTCCCAAACCCCTTCACCAACCGGTTTGCAATCCCCGAAGTTGCCGTTATGAAGTCGCAGCAATCTGGCGGTAATGCGTGCTTTGGCTCGCCGATCTTTAAGCCCTTCTAGCCACAGACCAAAGAGATCTGGGCCATCCTACTTTTGGTAGTGAAGAAGTTCAAACATGTTGAAATTGTAGCTCTTAAGCTACTAAAGTCAAGTTAAGGCGACGTTGTGAGCGCACGACCTCAGCGAACAGTTTTCGCCCAAGCCTCGTAGCGCGCTTTGTTGGCTTCATTGGGCGGATACAGACCCGTCAAGACTGCGCCTTGGTTGACCTCGCTCATGATCCAGCCCTCCAGCTGCTCTTGTTCAACAGCTGCCTCCACCACCGCATCCAGCAAATCTGCAGGAATCAGCACAGCACCATCCGTGTCCACCACCATGATGTCGTTTGGAAACACCGCCACACCTCCGCAAGCAATGGGTTCCTGCCAATTGACAAAAGTCAAACTGGCAGCCGAGGCCGGCGCTGCTGTACCTTGGCACCACACAGGCAAGCCTGTGCCCACTACCCCGTCCCTGTCGCGTATCACTCCATCGGTCACCAAACCAGCGACTTGGCGCTTTTGCATACGGGCGCACAAAATGTCACCAAAAATCCCTGCATCGGTCACGCCCATGGCATCGACCACAGCAATACAACCCGCTGGCATCGCCTCGACCGCTGAGCGGGTCGAAATCGGTGCGCCCCACGAGGCGGGGGTGGCCAGATCTTCGCGCATGGGTACAAATCGCAAAGTAAATGCGCGGCCTACCACACGCGCTTGTCCGGGCTTCAAAGGTTTTGTGCCTCTTATCCAGACATTGCGCAAGCCTTTTTTGAGCAAAACTGTGGTCAAAGTTGCGGTGGTAACACCTGACAGTTTTTGAACTGTGACTGGATCGAGAGTGAGTGATTCAATGGTCATTTTCGTTCCTTGAATTTCAACGTAATTACCTTTAGATGGGCTTGGCCAAGTAGACCGCTTCACGGCCCACAATGGCTTCGCGTGCGGGCATCAGAATGGTGCAATCATCACACAAGGCCCGAATCTCCTGTCCCCCTTGGGTGGCGATCAATTCATCTTTTTGAAAAACCTCAAAGCCTTTGACCGGTTTGACAAAGCGGAAATCATCCGAAGTGATCATGCAGGTCTGCAGCAACTCAAAGGGCTTTGCAGGCAAGGCTGGTGCTGCATTGGGCGCAGCGATCAGCCCAAAGTGGGCGAGAAAACCCAGCGTTGAGGCCAGCGCCACATCACCAGTCGCTTTCTTAAAGTGCTGTCCACACTCCACCACCATAGCCGCGCCATGATGGTGCGGCGTTCCCCATGCACCATGCTGTATCAAGGGCGTGCCCGAGCCCAAGCCATTGGGCATGACCAAATGAATTTGCGGCGTGCCCACACTCAAGGCCACCTGGCCATTGCGTTCATAAGCGGGGTAAACCCAAAAAGGTTCGACGTCCTGTGCCGTTGAATGGATGTCCAGCACATGGTCAGCGGCAGTCACTACCTCACGCATGGCCCGCGCACGACGCAATTCGGGACTGTCATCGACCCCATCCAACAACTCAGCCGACCAGATGCGGTTCATGTTGTGCACGATTTGTCGGCTGTCAAAGGGTTTGACCGGGTCAAAGCTTTCATAAGCCTCGATATTCGCAAAGCTCAAAGTCAAAGTGCCCTTCAAGGGCCTCACCTGCCTGTCGAGCAAATGCGTGACAACCGTCATGCCACAAAACTCGTTGCCATGCGTCAAAGCATTGATCAACACGTGGGGGCCGGGACGGCCTGATTCAAATCGGTGCACGTAATCCACCCCGGTATTGCCTTGGCGGTAGGCGCGCAGATCACGAGGCATGACCTCAATGGCGTCGAAGGAGTTCATGTGTGTGTCCCAGTGGTTTGCGAGCGCCTCACATCGCGCAGCATAAACAGGTAAAGTCCCTCGACTTTTTCTCGAGCCCAAGGGGTTTTGCGTAAAAATTTAAGACTGGACCCCATACTCGGATCATGCGTGAAGCAACGCACGGGAATGCGAACCCCCAGCCCCTCCCACCCGTAGCAGTCCACCAAAGCAGTAATGATGCCTTCCAACTTGACGCCATGAAGAGGATTTCGTGCTTGTGTGATCTGCGGAGTCACCAATGGATCGGGAGTTGTCATGCTTGATTGGACCTGCTGTGTGAAAGGATTACTTCAATTTTTTCAAAGGCAACGCTCCGCCACCCGGTATCGGCGTCCGGTCCACGTTCAGCATCATGGACACCAGCACGTGGGCCATTGACGGCAATCAGATCCATCACGCCTTGCTCACCAAATTTATCCACGACGGCTTTGTAGCTGGTATCGCTCACTTTTTTCTGGGTATGCAATTCGTGGCAAAAGTTGTAGACAATTTCTTCATCTTCTTTCATCCCTGTGGGCCGCTTGCCTTCAGCCACGGCGGCACCCACCTCGGGACTTAAACCCGCTTGCAATGCCAACCGGTGGTGTGCAAACCATTCGTATTGAGAGGTCCATTGACAGGCCGTGATCAAAAAAGCGAATTCATTCAAACGCGCGCCCATGGTGCTTTTGAATCGGATGTAGGTGCCCATTTTTTGCAAGTGATCACCCAGTTCCGGGCTGCGCAAAAACACATTGAATGGACTGCCAAGTGTGGCACGATTGGCCGCAGAACCAGGCACTGAGGCACGCGGTCCCGAACGAATATTGTTGGCCAACTCTTTTTGTGCCGCTGTCATTTCAGATTCCGACAAAAGTGGAAAACGGCGCCCATCGAAAGGCGCTTGAGCCAGCGCTGTTGAAATCAAAACTGCCATAGTGAATGCCCCTGTAAGACCACTTTTTGCAAGTGTATTGAGCATAGGATTCTCATTGAAAATATTGAAAAACTTCAATTGTTGAGTAGAAGGACCGATTTGTAATCAACCCCCCTCGGAATGGATTTTAAATAAACGTGAGTCCTCTTTACAGGCAGATCCCCTGTTCGGGGCCAGTCTCTGGAAAAGGCCAATTGAGCAACTCAGCCAAACGGTGCACCACCCAATGGGATTCTGGCAAGCTCACCACCGACCCCTCCACTTGCAATCCACGAAGGCACTGCATCAGCACGTCTTGCTCGGTAATGCCCAAGGTGAATTGGATGTTTTGTGCGGTTTCCGTCAACATGTTGGCCATGTCTTCACACAGCTCATAGCGGGCAGAAACCTCGGCATGTGATGCGCTGGGTTTAGAGCGTCCCGGCTGAATGAACAACGCCATGAAGGACTCGGGGATGAATATTTGGTTATCTTCTGACATGCGCGGGTTGATTCTAACGACAAGCCCTTTCCAATGCAGTATTCTCAACATCCATGAAGACCAATCCGGAATTACTGGACTCTATCGCCTTGGTCACACAGGCGCAGGCAGGTACCGTGGTGGTGACGGGCTCGCACGGCGGCAACTCCGCTGCGCAATTTGTATTGGCCTTGGACGACAAACCTTTTGCGGTCATGTTCAATGACGCTGGTGGCGGCAAAGACGATGCGGGGCGCGTTGCTTTGGGCTTACTGCAAGCAGTTGGCGTCGTGGCCGTGACCTATGCGCACACCAGCGCACGTATCGGAGACGCCGAAGATGGCTGGCACCACGGCGTGATCAGCGCCGTCAATGCGGCCGCTCAAGAGCAAGGTTTGCATGAAGGCCAACACGTTTCGCTTGCCGTGACTCACCTGCTGGCCCTTTAGGGATGCTAAAGTCATCCCCTGTCCAAGTGTTTTGAAAGCCCCCATGCCCCACGATCACGACACACCACATACTCACACCGACTGGAAACACGATGGTGTGAGAGTCGTTCCAGGCGACCAACTGGATGGCAACGTCCCCTCGACCCCTGGCATGGACCGCAAAGCCGCCATTAACTTTGCCCGCGTGGGTGCTGAAAAATTATGGGCCGGCACCGTGCACATCCACCCCAATGCCAAAACGGGAGCCCACCACCACGGCCCCTTGGAAAGTGTGATTTACGTGATCAAGGGGCGCGCCCGGATGCGCTGGGGCGATGCGTTGGAGTTCACAGCCGAAGCCGGACCTGGGGACTTTATTTACGTTCCGCCCTATGTGCCGCACCAAGAAATCAATGCCAGCGCCGACGAAATGCTGGAATGCGTGTTGTGCCGCAGTGATGGTCAAGCAGTGGCAGTGAACCTCGATATCGAACCGGTTGAAAAACCGGAAACGGTCCTGTGGATCGACCCGACGCATCCGCAGGGTGGTGTTTAAAGCATGTTGCCGACCTTAACTGCCTGACAACTCTGCTGTCGCTTGCCCCAGGCCGATTGCCTGAACGCGCTGGAGCCAATGGGTCACTCGCGAGGTCCAGATCGCATCGTTTGGCAGTTCATTTCCCCAGATTGCGTGCATTCCTAAAAAGGCCTTCACTGCTGCGCAGGCATCGTGGCGGTGCAGCAGCGCGGTCGCCTTCAGCTTGGCACTGTTCGGATCTTTGAGCACATAAGCCTTGCCTTGCTCGTCCTCGCCGAGGCAGTACCGCATCCACGCTGCAGCCGCCAGCGCCAAATGGTCGACCTCGCCACCGCGCGACAATTGCGCCTTGATCGATGGCGGCCAGCGCTGCGGAATTTTCAGCGAATTGTCTGTCGTAATCTGATGAACGCTGTGCTTGAGTGTCGGGTTGGCAAAGCGGGCGATAAGGGCGTCGCGGTAGTCTGCGATGTGGGGTCGCGCAAGTCCCAGCATGATTTCCTTTGTTATGAGCGCATGGACATAAGCACGTATGTTTGGCTTTGCCACGCAGTCACTTATGGTGGTCAGGCCCATGACAGCGCCAATGCAGGCCAGGGCGGAATGGCTGCCATTGAGCATGCAGAGCTTGGCCTGCTCGAAGGGCTGCACTTCAGTCACAACCTTGACGCCTACCCCCGCCAAGACGGCTGCATCCGAGGGGTCGGCGAAGTGGTTCTCAATAACCCACTCCCAGAAGCCTTCGGTGCCAAGAGCGCACCTGTCGGTGACACCTAGCGCCTCAGCAGCCTCGTGAAGCCTTTCGGTTGTGGCTGCCGGAACAATTCGGTCGACCATGCTGTTGGGGAAAAAACACCGTGTATGGATCCATTCAGCCAACGAATCATCGACTTGCTGGGCATGGTCTACACACAGCGCCTGCAACTTGCGGCCGTTGTCATTGAGGTTGTCACATGAAGCCACGGTGATTGCACCGGCATCTGCGGCGCGGCGAGCGGCAAAACCCTCCACCAGCAAGTCTGCAAGCTCAGGTCCTTAGCCCTTTTCGGTGACAGTGAGCGTCACCCAGCGTGTCGCCGGCGCAGCCAGTGCAGCCACCACCTGCTCGCGTTCCCGCCCAGCGACGCAGGTATGCAAAACGGAACCCACCACAGCCCACGTGCGGCCCTTGTAGTCGTTGATTTGAACTGAATACAAACCATCCTGCGTAGCCAAGTCGTCAGCCACCTGGGTTGAATGCATCGCCACACCCAGTACACCCCAGCGACGATCGCCGCGTTGCATCAGCGTATCGAACACCATGGCTTGGTGCGCTCGGTGAAAGGCCCCCAGCCCGAGATGGACCACGCCGGGTATCAGGTTGGCACGGGCATAGCTTGGACGAGATAATGGTTCGCTCGCAGGGTGATGCAGTGTCTGCAGCGTATCGCGGTTCAAAGGCTTGCGCATTTTTTTCCTTTGGCTGTAAAAGCCGTTGGGCTGATTTAAAGCCTCTTAAATAAAGCGGATGCCTTCAATATTAATTGGGCAGACTTTTAAACCAAATAGAATACGCACGCTTTCATTGCATGCGCCTCCGATTTTTTTTCGATATTTCAAATTTTTATCAGGGTTTGAGGCGACTCGCACGTACCACAAGTCTTCGTATTCAGTATCCCGAAATGTCTGATGATTTCAATTTAGCCTCAGCTGTATGGCTCCACAGCCGAGTAACACCGCACGCAACTGCCATAGCTTATAAAACCAGACTCTGAGTTATGAGCAGTATGCATGTCGTGCCAGAGATTTGGCCGAGCGATTGGCGCGGTCGCCGGTTTGGCAAGAGCGGACTGTCAAGCCCCTCAAAGTTGGAATTTTGGCCTCCCGTGGCATTGACGCCTGCGTGGCCATGCTGGGTGCTTGCTGGGCCGGCGCAGCCTATATCCCAATCGGGTTGAAGCTTCCACAGGACAGGATTCTTGCGATTTTGGCCGCTTGCGAATTGACCGCCCTCATCGCAGACGCAGAGGGCGCTCAATTGCTTACCGATGCCGTATTGGCAGCTTGTCCACCGATACTGATTCGTGCTGACCAGGTACCGGCGGCAAATAACACAGACCAACCACTGACAGGTAATTTGTCGGAACCTGTGCAGGTTGCGGCTGACGATCTAGCGTATGTGATTTTTACGTCCGGCACAACGGGTGAGCCCAAAGGCGTGATGATTTCTGCAGGTTCTGCGCAAAATTACGTTAAGACCATTGTCAAGACACTGGGCTTGGTGGCAACGGACCGTGCCTTAGAGACTTGCGAACTGAGTTTCGACTTCTCTGTGCACAATATGTTTGCTACTTGGCAGGCCGGTGCAGCGCTTCATATTCTTCCCGCAAGCTTGGTCATGAATGCAGTCAAGTTTGCCCGCAACGCACAATTGACTGTGTGGAACTCTGTTCCGTCTATGGTGGGGATGTTGCAACAAATCAAAGCCCTGCAACACGCTTGTTTACCTGACTTGCGAATTACTGTATTTGGCGGTGAGGCATTGCCGCACACTGCGGCACTCCAGTGGCAGGATGCGGCACCGAACGCGAAAATTTTCAATTTGTATGGGCCCACCGAAGCAACCGTCTTCTGCCTGGCACAGGTTTTCTCCTGCGATGCGACGATCACGGCTGGTCGGGGCGTTGTTGCCATTGGTACCGCCCTTGGCGGATGCGAGGCGATTGTTGTGGATTCGCAGGGTGCAGAGGTTCCAGACGGCATGATCGGTGAGTTGGCGATTGGCGGGGTCCAATTGGCCCAAGGCTATTTGGGTCAGCCCAAGCTCACCATCCAAAAATTTCCGATGCTCAATGGCAAGCGCTGGTATCTGACCGGCGACTTTGCTGTTCGGGACCTCTCAGGCGTGTTCCATTGTCTGGGGCGCATAGACAACCAAATCAAAGTCTCTGGATACCGTATCGAACTGGAAGAAATCGATGCCGCATTGCGTCAGATTTCAGGTCAGAACCTGGTAGGCGCCGTGGCATGGCCTATCGTCGACGGTGCGGCGAAGGGCATCGTTGGTTTTGTTGCAGGATCGCCAATAGACCATGCCGAATTGACGGCAGCGCTTAAACAGAAACTGCCACCGTACATGGTGCCAAATCGGGTTGTTAACTTAAAAGTTATTCCCTTAAATTCAAGTGGCAAAGTTGACCGACGTGCCTTGGCTGATTTGCTCAAAATTGAAAGTACCTAGATGGACAATATCCGCAAGCAAAAGATCAGAGAATATTTTCTCGAAATCTTCAAGCAGCAAAGTGATGGCCAATCGCTGGCTGACAACGATTCACTCTTTGTGAGTGGCAGACTCGATTCGTTTTCAATGATGATGTTTGTGATGTATCTGGAGAAGGAGTTTGGAATCGATTTCGCAGCCATCGATTTTGATGTCCATTTGATTGATTCTCTGAGTGAAATTGAATTGCTCATCGACTCACATGTTTCGGTCTAACTGAAACCAGGCATCCAACGAAAGTAAACTCAGTGAGCAGGATAAAAGATGCTCGCTCAGGTGGTACAGGGATGCGTTCTGCTTGGGCGATTGATGAGCGCCAAGTCCTGGTTACTTGGGCTCAGGCCTGGCCCGGAAAACTTACGCTACTGACTTTTGCCTTTCTTGCGCTAACGATGACGCTGTCTTGGCAGGAGGCTCTGTTCATTGTTGCCGCAATGGCCTTCTTTGCCTATTGGCCTCAATGGCGAAGCCTCATCTTGTTTGCATCAACATACATCGTTGCCTTTATTTTTCCACATGGTTCTATTGACGATGCCATCCGAGGGGTTGCTGCCCATGAAGGGTTTGCTGAAGTATCTACCGCCGCTCTGAGCTATTTGGCGTTGATAGGTTTTTCATTCATCGCGTGGGGCCTCCTGGCCTACGCACGTCATCACAAGCAGTCCGTGCTCGCACAGCGACCGTTTCTCTCACTGATTACCATTGAATTTGTCTTGTGTTTACTGTCGTACCAAGGTGTTTTGCACGGTTTACCTCGATTGATGCTGTGGTCTCTGCTTTGTGTGCTCACACCCTATTTTTGGTATCTGGCCTATGCGCTGGTAGACCAGCGGTCTAAAGACCGAAGCAGCGACTTGTTTCAACTGGGCGTTTTTCATCCCGTGTGGGGTGGCGCAAGTTCCATTCCCATTGGCAAGGGCGCCGCTTTTCTGCGCAAAATGCTCGCAAAGAATCCTGAGGAAATGGCGATCACCCAGATCAAAGGTGTGAAATTGCTGCTCTGGGCAGACGCCTTGCTTGCATTAAAAATGCTTTTAAAGTGGTTCTGCGAGGACTACTGTCATGTCCCCAGCGTTACCGATGCAATCGATGCATCGATTCATAACCATGCCTATTCATTGGGCATGCAATGGGCGTCCCTACTCTGGTCAGTAACCTCCTATTCGCTGCGTATTGCCATATCCGGGCATTTCATCATCGGATCTGCGCGCATGGCAGGCTTTCGGTTGCCTCGGGCAACCTGGCGGCCGCTTGAATCCAGAACCCTGATCGAGTATTTCAACCGATTTCATTACTACTTCAAGGAACTGTTGGTAGATTTCTTTTTTCTACCTACGTTTTTCAGGGTTTTCAAAAAACATCCGCGTCTGCGGTTGTTCTTTGCAACTTTTATGGCTGCGGGGGTGGGTAACGCCCTATTTCACTTTATGAGTGAGATTGACTTGGTTGAGTCAATGGGCTTTCAAGGCGCGCTCGAATCTTTTTTCAGCTACGCTTTCTATTGCCTCATATTGGCAACAGGAATTGGCATCTCTCAAGTTCGTGCCAACGCGGGATACAGGCCATCGCTCTCGATATGGGGCCGCATCCAGTCCTTCTTGGTCGTATGGGGTTTTGTAACACTTTTGCATGTTTTTAGCGATGAGACCCGCAATCACACCTTGTTAGAGCGTGTGCAATATTTGTTGAGCATGTTTGCCATCTCAATGTGATCGCATGGGGGTCAACCGGCTTTTACTTTAAAAAGGACAAACCCCTCAAAGATCCGTCGTTTAAAAGGACACTTGATGACCTTGTCTACCCGATAGCACGGTACCTACGCTGAAAACAAACCTAAATCTGTGATTTTTACGCAGTGGGTAAAAATTCAGTACCTGCTTCCAGTCCCCAAAAATTTATTTAAAAGTTCTAAAAAATAAATGAACGTCGCGGTTAAATTGGAGATGCTACGCCAAAGCAAACGGGTAAACACTCAGAGACTTCACAATACGCCCATGTGCTAATGGCTCAGCGCTGCGCCGTAGTGCAACACTTTTAGGAACATCATGTTCAAAGCAACAATCATGTACCCGCCCACACCAAGCGCACGTTTTGACATGACTTACTACATTGAAAAGCATATGCCGATGGTTAAAAGCAAAATCGGCGATTCATGTGTTGGCTTCACTGTTGATGCTGGGATTGCAGGTGGCGCTCCTGGTTCACACGCACCTTATATGGCAATAGGCTCGTTGACATTTGAGTCATTGGAAGTCTTTGGCTCTGTAATGGCAGAGCATGGTGCCGAAATCATGGCAGACATTGCAAACTACACAGACTCGCAACCAGTGATGCAAATCAGCGAAGTTAAAGTGGGATGAATGGGCTTAACAAGCACTGTTTTTGAACACGAATAATGCAAATCAACACACCCCATGTATTGACTGAAGTACAAGCTGTATCAGAGCGATATGAGCATGCAGTTATGCACAAAGATCCCGCTGTTTCAATCAGAGGACAAGGCATGTTTCAAAAAAAATGGATTCAGTCAGCTGTGTTGCTTGCCGCGGTGCTGATGGCCACTGTGGCCGGAGCGCAAGCGCGTTTTGATTTCAAGTCCACACCTGGCTTGCTCAGCAAGGACATCCGGCCCTCGCATTACCGTTTGCATTTCGATCTGGACCCCGCGTCCGATGAGTTCTCTGGCCGTGCCACCATTTCATTGAAGTTCAATCGTGCATCGCCAGATATCACCCTGCATGCTGATGATCTTGAGGCCACGCAAGTTATCTTAGCTGCTGATGAGTCTGGCCGCGCAGCCCGCACATTGCGAGTGGAGAAAAACCCCACAACACAAACCTGGCGATTGATTCCTCAAGACGGGCGATCCATTCCGGCTGGCCGATATACCTTGACCCTACAGTACAGCGGTCGAGTCCACAAAACCGATGCAGGCTTGTACCGTGCGCCCTACAAGTACCAAGGCCAATCACGCAACATGTTGGCTACTCAGCTCGAAGCGGTGTTTGCTCGGAAACTGTTTCCTGCGTTCGATGAACCTGCTTTTCGGAGTGTATTTGAGGTCTCGATCAAGGCGCCTTCTGCCTATGATGTGTACGCCAACATGCCCGTGCGGTCCATCCAAGACCAAGGCGTCCAACGGCTGCATACATTCTGGTCGACTCCTTCAATGCCCAGCTATCTGGTGGCTTTGACCGTTGGGCAATTTGACACGTTACAAGGTCAGTCTGGACGGGTGTCGCTTCGCATCCTGACAGCACCAGGCAAACAAGCACAAGCTGCCTATGCAATGGAGGTCACTCAAAAGATCTTGCCTTTTTACAAGTCCTATTTCGGCATTGATTACGCTTTACCCAAGCTGGACCAGTTGGCCGTGCCCAGCACCCGTGGCGGCGCCATGGAGGATTGGGGTTTGATTTCTTACGCAGAAACCTCGTTGCTATTTGACCCGAACAACAGCGCCGTCCGGCGGCGGCGTCAGGTATTTTCGACAGTGGCGCATGAAGTGGCACACCAGTGGTTTGGCAACCTTGTCACGGCAGCTTCGTGGGAAGAAATTTGGCTAAATGAAGCCTTTGCTACATGGATGGCCGAAAAAGCCACAGACCATTTCAATCCTGAATGGCAAGTTCCCTTGCGTAGACGGCAACCGATTGACCAGGCCATGACCAAGGATGCCAGCTCGGCCACACGCTCTATCCGTTCTGGTGCGATAGAGGAAGACCGCGTGTTCGATGTGTTTGATGAAATCACCTACACCAAAGGCGGCGCGGTCTTGAGCATGATCGAAGGCTGGTTAGGACCAGAGGTGTTTCAAAAAGGTCTGGCCGCTTACATGCAGCATCGGCGTTTTTCAAATGCCACTGCTGGCGACTTGTGGTTCCACATGGGGCAAGCTGCGGGGCGAGATGTCACCCGCGTCGCACGCAGTTGGACTGACCAAAAAGGCTTTCCCGTTCTGCAAGTCAATGCCCGATGTGAGGCGGGCCGCACACGACTTCAAGTACAGCAACAACGCTTTGCAAGTGATGCGCAGGCAGTCGACAACAGCGTGTGGCAAATACCTTTTATCGTCTCACACAATGGCAAGGCCCACCGCTTGGTATTGACACAGCCACGTCAAGAATTTGTATGGTCGGGATGTTCTCAATCACAACCGCTGGTCAACGCCGGTGGGCAAGGGTTTTACCGCGTGCAATATGCCCCTGAGATGTATGCCGCTATCGTCCAGGAGTTTACGTCGCTTTCACCGACCGCTCGCATCACCCTTTTGAGCGACAGTTTTGCTTTGGTGCAAACGGGACAGCTAACTTTGTCGTCTTATTGGAATTTGCTGGCGCAATTGTCTGCAGTTAAAGGAGCGGGACGAGCGACTTTGTTAGACCTGGCTCGTAACAGTTTGAATTTTCTTGATGCCGTGTACGCCCAAACACCCGCGCAGGCGGCCTTACGTTTGCGGGCCCGCCAACTGTTGGTACCTGAATTGAAAGCTTTAGGTTGGTCTGTGAAAGCGGGTGAAAGCAGCGAAACCCAATTGCTGCGCAGTGGCTTGATTGGCAGTTTGGGGCAATGGGGAGATGAAGCAGTTTTGATACAAGCCGAAAGTTTGTTCAATCAGCACGCAGACGGTAAGCATCCTTTGCAGCCTGAAATTCGGGATGCAGTGATGCATTCGGCTGGTGTAGGTGCCGATGCCGCAAACCATGCAAGGCTGATTCAATTGCTGATATCAGCCAACAGCGAAGAAGATCGCTGGCGCTACGCTGAAGCCGTTGCCGCCGTGAAAGACCCCGCCTTGGCCAGGCAAGCTCTGGAATTGTCATTGCGCGGGGTGTTACCCAACAACGTTGCATCACGCATTCCGCACATGGTGTCTGAAAAAGGCACACACAGCGCTATGGCTTACCAGTTTGTGATGGATCACTTTGCGGCTTTCGCTGAGCTGTCAGGTGAAATGTTTGGCGCTTCTTCTTGGCTGGTGCCAGGTGCTGCATCGGGCTTCAATACAGAAGAACAGGCCAGCCAGTTGCTGGCTGATCAAAAGCAAAAGGCAGGTGATAAAGGTGCCAAGACCGCGGCACAGGTGGCCGCGCAGATTTCACTCAGAGCCGTTCTTCGAAAGCGTGAGCCATCTCCCTAGGGAAAAGGATTTGGCATTCAATTGTTAAAGAGGGAGGTATTGGACTTGACACTGGCATGTAAGCCTGTCTCAATTATTAAATATTTTTTGAGTCTTTATGCCAAAATTGTTAACTATCAAACGACATGCACGCCTTGCTACGACGGGCATGGATCATGATTCCCTGTCATTCAACAAAGCATCAATGAACGCTTTTGAAGTAAGTCGCTCAACCCACCACTTTAAGGCTCGACCGGTTTCCCCGGAACGCCAGGCCAGACTGCTTTGGCTTGGTGGCCGTGGTGTTTTCACATCGAGTAAGGTGATCAAGCCTTTACGCACCAGCGGGGATGCCACATGGGTCGATAAAAATCCACAGCCCAGGCCCATGAGAATGGCGTCGAGTTTGGCTGCAGTGTCAGGCACCGACAAACGCTGCCTGTTCTCCTGCAGGCCATAAGGCAGCAGGGGCATGGCGCGGGTGGTATCTCCAACCAGGATGGCCCGATGCAAAGCCAGTTGATCATTCGAGACTGGACCTTGCAGAAAAGCCAAAGGATGCTTGACTGAAACCGCCAAAACATAACTGGTTTCAAACATCAAAGTCGACTCAAAGCCCTCCCCGAAATGGACTGCCACCGGGGCACCCACAATCAAATCAGCGCGACCTGAGGCCAGCGCGTCCCAAGAACCCGCAGCCGCTTCGCGGCGGATATTCAATGAAGTTTGGGGTGCGACTTCCAAAAAATGCTGCACTTGCTGCATCAAGGGGGACATGGGCACCACCTGATCGACGGTGATCGTCAATCGGGGCTCCCAACCCGTGGCAATGCTTTGCACCTCGTCATCAAAAGCATCGGCCCTGGCCAGCAAATGGCGGCCACTTTCCAAAAGGGTGCGCCCCTTGGTTGTGAACCTGGCGCGCTGACCGGAACGGTCAAACAAGGTCAATCCCAAATTTTCTTCAAGGTTGCGTATTGCATGGGTAATCGACGAGGTCACGACACACAGTTCTTGTGCGGCATTGGAAAAGGACCCCTGCCTTTCAATGGCATCGAGCAGTCGCAAGCTTTCCAAAGAAATACGCTGTAGACGTTTGGTCATTGTTCAGTTCTGTGCAAGACAAACTCCAAAAACATTCATTAGACGCAACAGCAAGTGCTCGATAAGCTCATTAAAAAAATCAGGGCTTGACCCAAGTCAATCTCGCCTTTCAACCTTTGCCGTCTGAAAAGTCTCATTGTCATGTTAACGGATCCGAGATCAAAAAAAACAAACCGAAACCAATGCGACAGGCGCACAGCATTGACCGCCATCGCCTGCATCACATCAATTCCATGGCTGGCAAGGGCGCAAAGCTTTCCCTCGAAAGCGATTCGTCTGGTGGTCCCGTCACCCGCAGGATCCGGCCCCGACATTGACATCCGTCAAATCAGCAACAACCTCAGCGCCCTCCTGGGCCAACCCGTCTTGGTTGAAAATCGACCTGGCGCAGGCGGACGTTTGGCCATTGACGCTGTATTGAAATCCACTGACGGGCACACCTTTTATGTCGGAACGCCGGGTGTGACCACCATGGCGACCCTTTACCCACGACTCGGCTTTGATCCACGACGTGATCTGGTTCCTGTCAGTTTGATTTCTGTGACCAACTTCACCCTGACCATCAACGCGCAGTTGCCTGCAATGCGAATAGCCGAATACATCAAATTGGCTCAGTCCGATAACAAATTTGCAAACTTTGGGACGTTCGGTTCCGGCTCTATCAACCATCTGCGTGCCGCGCAATTTGCGCAGATAACAGGTATTCAAGCCCATTACATCCACTACAGCACCAGCAGTCCCTTTACCGACCTCGCTTCCGGTCAGATTTCCGCCATGTTTTGCGCCATGCTGCCGGTGGCCGCCCAGGTCAAAGCAGGCAGATTGCGTACATTGGCCACATCGGGCAAAACCCGCCACCCCATGATGCCGGAGGTGCCTACCTTCAGGGAACTGGGGTTAACAGAGTTTGATCCGCAAGTCTGGATCGGACTCCTGGCCCCTGTCCAAACACCCGCCGAAACGGTCAGGAAAATGAGTTCTGCCATGGCCCAAGTGGCCAGAATGGCTGAGACCATCTCGCAACGCCAAGCAGTAGGCAGTGAATCCATCGGATCAACGCCGCAAGAGTTCGAGACCTATTTGGAAATGGAAAGATTTCAGTTGACAGCCACCATTCAAAAACTAGGGCTGACCCTGGAATAAGCCTTGCAAACAGTTCAAGTTCCTGTTTTGATCGTTGGAGGGGGCCCCGTCGGCATGTTGGGGGCAATCATGCTCGCTCAACGCGGCTTGCCCTGCCTGGTGGCCGAAAAATACCCCCATCGACTGGACGCCCCCAAAGCCCACGCCCTGAATCCTCGCTCTTTAGAAATCTGCGCAGCAGCAGGACTGCCGATGGATGCGCTGCATGCCGCTGCCACGCCCCGGCATGAAGGCGCATACGTGCGGATGGTCACCTCCTTGGCTGGAGCACAGATCGGTTGCCTGCCCTATGAACGCCAAGACGAAGCTGTACGCGCTCTCACACAGTGGCCATTGATCAATATCTCTCAACCCGCGTTTGAACACGTTCTGGAACAGGCCCTCACGCAAAACAAACATATCACTCTGCGCAAGGGCCTGGAATGGAGGAGTTGTGAACAACAGCAGGACCAGGTCATATCCACACTGATTGACCGTGAAAGCGGCGAACCCTTGCAGGTCGTTAGCCGCTACCTGATCGCAGCCGATGGGTCCAGCAGCGCTGTGCGCGAGCATCTGGGCATCCCCATGCTAGGCCCAAAGGCGCTGCAGTACAACATGATGGTCCATTTTGAAGCGGACCTGCGCGAACTCCTGCATGAACGTCCGGCTATTTTGTATTTCCTGTTCGGTCCGAGTTCGAGCCGGGTACTGATTGCCTACGACATCGGCAAAACATGGGTCCTGATGCACCGATGCGAAGAACATGAAACCGTGGAAGACTTCGGACCCGAGGTTTGCCTGCAACTGATTCACCAAGCCATCGGCTCGGACAAACCACCCGTTCAGATAAAGCACGTTCGCCCGTGGGTGATGTCGGCCCAAGTGGCTCAGCGGTACGCCCAAGGCCGGGTCTTTCTGGCCGGCGATGCGGGGCACCGTTTCCCGCCCTCGGGGGGGCTGGGGCTGAACACCGGTGTGGCCGACATGGACAATCTGACCTGGAAATTGGCCGCCGTCGACAAAGGCATGGCTGATTCCAAATTGCTGGACACCTACGAATCAGAACGTCAGGGCATAGCTCAAACCAATATGCGGCAAAGCCTGAGCAACGCCCAGCGCATGAAAGTGCTGATGGATGTCTTGGGCTACCACCCCGATGCGCCAGACACTGCGGAGCAAATTACACAGCGGCTGACAGATGCGCATGGTCAAAAAGCAATTGAAGAAGCAGTGGAATACCAGCGAGAGCATTTCGACAGCCTGCGCTTGCAATTGGGCTATGCCTACGGCGGCACGCTGCAGCAAGACGACGCGTTGCCCATCAACGAATTTAGGCCACAGGCCGTCGCAGGTGCGCGTCTGCCGCACCACCCCTTGGCCGATGGCCGATCCACCCTGGACCTGGTGCATTTTTCGGAGATGGCCTTGTTGTGCGGTCATGAATCCCAATGGACTGCCAACAGCCATCGACTGGGCTCCTATGTGCATTGCGTGGTGCAAGGCCGTGACTACGACATGCATGGCCACTGCCCCGTTTTGATGGGTTTGTCCGACAGCGGCGCCTTGCTGGTGCGCCCGGATGGGCACATTTTGGCCGTCGCACAAGCCTTTTCAGAGGGCGCATTAAAGCAACTCAAAGACGCCTTGCAAAACCACCTGCACCTGTCGCCCGTATCCATAAACGCCACGATTTCGCCCCCTGAATGTACCCCTTAGGAGACTCATGATGAAGAATTTCAAACTCACACTTCGTTCAATTGGCTACGGCGTCTTGATTGGCTTGACCTGGATTAGTAACTTGGCCATGGCCCAAGACTGGCCCAGCAAGCCGATCAAATTCATTGCGCCGGTGCCAGCGGGCACGGGTCCGGATGTCGACATCCGACAAATTGGCAAACACCTGAGCGCCATCCTCGGTCAACCCATTGTGATTGAAAACCGCCCTGGTGCGGCCTCCCGCATTGGTGTCGAAGCCGCAATTCGATCTGCGCCCGACGGCTACACATTTTTGGTCGGCACCCCCAGCCTGACAACGATGCAAGCGCTGTACCCCAAGCTCAGCTTCGATCCTAAAAAAGACCTGATGCCGGTCAGTTTGGCCTCCATCACCAACTACACCCTGTCGGTGAATGCACAGGTACCCGCCAAAACACTCCCGGAATACGTCAAGCTGGCCAAGACCGACCCCAAGTACGCCAGCATCGGCACTTTGGGTATGGGCGCCATCAACCATCTGGCCGCTGCTTGGTTCAGTAACCTCGTCAGTCTGGACGCCAATTACATCCACTACAGCACCACCAGCCCCTTTTCTGACTTGGCCTCAGGCCAGATACCGGTGGTCTTTGACGCCATGCTGCCCGTCATGGGCCAGGTCAAAGCCGGTCGGGTACGCACCCTGGCCATTTCGGGCAAAACTCGTCACCCACTCTTGCCGGACGTACCCACCTTTGCCGAAGCCGGACTGCCCACATTTGATCCCTTGGTGTGGATAGGCATCCTGGCCCCGGCAGGCACCCCGGGCGCCATCGTGAGCAAAATGAGTGCAGCGGTTTCGCAAGTGGCCAAAATGCCAGAGACTGTGGCCGCTCGCAGGGATGTGGGCAGTGAATCGATTGGCTCCAGCCCTGAAGAGTTTGCCGCCTTTCTGGAGATCGAGCGCACCAAATGGAGTGCCGTTATCAAAAAGAACAACATCGTGGTTGAATAAGTTTCAAACAGCACAAGGGAAGCAAAATGGACCTGGGCATTCAAGGTAAAAAAGCGTTGCTGGCCGCGTCGACCAGCGGCCTGGGCCTGGCCTGCGCCACGGCCTTGGCCCGGGAAGGTTGCATCGTTTACATCAACGGACGTGATGCCGAGCGACTGAACACAGCGCAACAGCATATTGCCCATGCAACCGGTGTTCAGGCCATCCTGGTGCAAGCCGACATCAATACCCCTGAAGGCCGGGAGGCGCTGATCCAAGCCTGCCCTGATGCCGATATCCTGATCAACAACAACGCCGGTCCGCCGCCCGGCACTTTGGCCGACTGGGACCATGCGGCATGGATCAGCGCGCTCGAAGCCAATTTACTGGCCCCCGTGCTGTTGATCCGAGCCCTGTTGCCGGGCATGCGCAGCCGGCGGTTCGGTCGCATTGTCAACATCACCTCGGCCATGGTCAAAAGCCCGAGGGCCGCCATGTCGCTTTCAACCACGGCGCGTACCGGCTTGACCGCTTTTTCCAAAGCCATGTCCTTCGAAGCGGCGGCAGACAATGTCACGCTCAACAATTTGCTGCCAGAACGCATCGACACTCCCCGGCAAGCTTTCATGGCGCAAAAAATGGTCAAAGAACAGGGCATCGATTTGGCAGAGGCACGACGCCGTATCACGCAGACCTTGGCGGCAAAACGCTTTGGGACGCCGCAAGAATTTGCCGATGCTTGCGCTTTTTTGTGCAGCGCCCAAGCCGGCTTCATTTCAGGTCAAAACCTGCAGCTGGACGGTGGCTCCTATCCTGGCCTGATTTAAAAAATGTCCTCCAACTTCCGAGACCATCTCCGCCTAAAGGACGATCCCCGCATCGCTGGGCTGGCAGAACTCGACGCGTATTCACACGCTGACAGAATTCTGAGTCACCCCATCGCCCACCAGCTCTTTGACCGCTGGCGTGATATTTACGAACACACTGAATTCAAAGGCATTACCACCCAAGGTGAATGCGTGACGGGACTGTTCACACTGCAAGACGAACAAGCCCCCGTACAAGCCAGCATGCAGGCCGTTGCGCATCTGCTCCAAGGCTTGACCCCAGCGCAAACCGCTGTTGTCCAACATGCCCATGACGCAAGACAGTGGCGCGCTTGGATGAATCCTGAGGTCTACATGATGCGCTTTGGCCTGCGGCTCGATGAACTGCAAGCGCAGACCCGATCCGACATCCTGGCGGTCTTGCGCGCCAGCCTCAGTCCGCAAGGATTTGAGCGTGCGCGGCAACTGATGAAGATCAACCATTTTCTGGGAGAACTTGTTCAAGCCCCCCGCATCTTGAATGAGTACAGTTACAACTTCAACCTGTTTGGCACACCTTCTGCAACAGAACCCTGGGGCTGGAATTTTTATGGGCATCACTTGTGCCTGAACTGCCGGTTTATCGGCAGCCAGATGGTCTTGACGCCCGTCTTCATGGGCGCGGAACCGCACGCGATCGATGTTGGACCGCTTGCAGAGATTGCTGTATTTGAGCAAGAAGAAAGTGGAGGGCTGCAACTGATGCAGTCCCTGCCTATGGATTTGCAACAACAAGCCCAGTTGTACACCCTGAAACGCGATCCAGCCATGCCTCAAGGTCGAATTGCTTTTGGCGATGAGTTGACCCTTACGGGAGCCTTTCAAGACAACCGCATCATTCCGGAGGAAGGCGTGTGTGCGATGGCCATGCCTGCAGCGCAGCAAGACCATTTGTTGCAATTGATAGAAACTTATTTGGCCTACCTGCCCGAAGGACCCCGGTCAGCGCGCATGCGCGAGAACCATGCCCATTTGGCGAACACCTGGTTTTGCTGGATCGGCGGCACCGATGATGAAAGTCCGTTTTATTACCGGATTCAAAGCCCCGTATTGATCATCGAGTTTGATCACCACGCAGGCGTTTTTCTGGGTAATCCAACGCCGGAAAAATTTCATATCCACACCTTGGTGCGAACGCCCAACGGCAACGATTACGGCATGGACCTGGTCCGTCAGCATTGCGAGTGCATGCAAAAAATCAGGTTCCCCAGATAAGCCCTTGCCTAAAGGAGATACCACCATGGCCAAAGTGCGCAACATCCTGTTCATCATGTGCGATCAATTGCGCCGTGATTATTTGAGCTGTTACGGACATCCCACGCTGCCCACCCCGCACATAGACGCTCTTGCGGCACAAGGCACTCGCTTTACCAATGCCTATGTTCAGGGCCCAGTGTGTGGCCCCTCGCGCATGTCGACCTACACCGGGCGCTACGTCACCAGCCACGGCGCCACCTGGAACTTTGTTCCACTGTCCTTGCAAATCCCCACTCTGGGCGACTACATGCGCAGCGCAGGACTGCGCACGACGGTGATCGGAAAGACCCATGTTGTGCCTGATCTGGCCGGCTTGCAGCGAATGGGTTTGGCCGCCACAGAAGGCATGGGCCAGAGACTGGCTGAAGGCGGCTTCGAGCCCTATGCGCGGCACGACGGCATCATCACCGACAGCAAAGCCATGCAGAGCCAAGCGACTTACAACCAGTATCTGCAGCACAACGGATACAACGCGGTCAACCCTTGGCATGAATTTTCTAACGCAGCGCTGGACGAGACAGGACGGTTGCAAAGTGGTTGGTCCATGCGCAATGCTCACCTGCCAGCGCGTGTGCACGAGTCCCACTCTGAAACCGCTTGGTGCACCGATCAAGCACTCCAATTCATGCAAACACAAGGCGATTCGCCCTGGTGCCTTCACCTGTCCTACATCAAACCACACTGGCCCTATATCGCGCCTGCTCCTTACCACAAGCGCTTTGATATGCGGGATGTGAAAGCCCCTGTGCGCACAGACCAAGAACGCGCAGACACACACCCTGTTTACAAAGCCTTTCGTAACCATGTTGAAAGTCAATCCTTTGCGCAGCAAAGTGTGCGGGAACACGTGATCCCCACCTACATGGGCCTGGTGCAACAAATTGACGACCACATCGGTCGTTTGATGGCGGGTCTTAAAGCACAAGGCCGCCTGCAAGACACCTTGATCGTATTCACCAGCGACCATGGCGACTTGCTGGGTGACCATTGGCTCGGTGAAAAGGAAATGTTCTACGAAGCCAGTGCAGGCATCCCCCTGATCATTGTGGACCCCTCACTGTCCAAACAGGTGGGCGTCTGCGATGCACTGGTGGAATCCATCGACCTGATCCCCACCTTTTTGGAGGCACTAGGTCAACCGGCACAGGCACAATGGCTTGAAGGTCACTCACTTGCTGACTGCTTGCATAAAACAGAACCGGGCAAGGAAGCCGTATTCTCGGAATTGGACTATGCGTTCTACCCCGCCGCCAAAGAGCTTCAAGTGCCGATCAATGAAGCACGGGCAACCATGGTGCGGACACAGCGCTGGAAACTGGTGGACTACCAAGGCTTTGAACCCCAGCTGTTTGACCTGCAGGAAGATCCTGACGAATTGACTGACCTGGGTCAGTCTCATGAGCATGTCAAGTTGCGCGCAGACTTGAAAGACCTGATTCATCAATGGCGCAGCAAATTGCGAATACGAACCAGCATGTCGGATGCGCAAGCCGAGCAATTGGCGGCACGACGAAATGCCATGAAAGACATCGTGATTGGTCAATGGTGATTAAAACTTGCGTGCAGAATTAAACCCTCTGAACGTTGCTAGCGCGCTTGATCAGACTGCGCCGCTGATGAGGTTTTCGCTCATTAGCCTTTGATCTAGTGTCATTCTAGGCAATGCAATACTCTGAAGATATTTCTGGCGTGAATGCATAGTGAGGCGAACAAGACCGATGGCATCTTCGGCACTCACAGCCTTAAAGCGGATGCGCTCTGATGGTCGAAGCTGGGCCAACGCGTCGATGTCAGAAGAAATTAGGGTCGCAATCTTCGGGTAACCGCCAGTGGTCTGGTGGTCCGACAACAACACCGAAGCCATACCATTGCCTGACACTTGGACAGAACCTCGTACCAATGGTTCTGAAGGAATTGACAATGCGTTTTTTAACTCCAGACCCGGACCAACAAGCTGCATTCCCATTCGGTCGAAAGAAGCGCTGACAGAAAAAATGGATTCAGAAAATGCCTTGATCGCATCCAACTGAAAATACTCACTCTGAGGCCCCAACACAACATGGGCAACTGAACACGAACGGGCGAACTCCGGTACAGGCAGATCTCCTTCGCGCGTCTCAATGACTTCTGCGTTGCGAACTTTTACAACATCACCACTTTTTATCAGACCTCCCCCCAAGTTAGAAGCTGCATGCGTCGCGCTGTGCCCGGCCCAGGATGAGCAATCCAAATCACCAGCAAAGGCGATGTAAGCCCAACTGCCCCATAGGCCAGGCCGGACGACCAAGGTTTCGCCAGAGCGCAGGGTGCGAACGCACCATGATGGCGCTAATGCACCCGCATGTCGGACTTGGAAACCACCACCGGCAATGCTGAAGCTTACCTCTCCCGATTCACACTGCAACGCCACACCACCCATTGAAATTTCTATGGTTGTGTTGCCTCGTTCAAATCCAAGCGCGGCTAAGGCTGCGGCATAGCCCAGCCGATCCATCGGCCCTGAAGCTGGCACGCCAAAGCGCATCATTCCAAAGCGGCCAGCATCCTGGTAGGAAACTAACGGGCCACTGGAAATCACTTTGAGCAGAGACTCAGCCAAGCGCAACCGCCTTTGAATGCCGCTCGTAATGAGCTCGATCAATGCGCTTAAAACGTACCGTATCACCCACCTCAAAAAGAAAGGGGGTACTGCTGTTTGGCGTGAAGATTCGTGTGGGTGATCGCCCAATAATGGACCAACCAGTGGGCATATTCAGGGTTGTCACCAGGCATTGCTGTGCTGCAATAATCACGCTTCCAGCGGGTATGTCACGCACAGCAACAGGTTTACGAGGCACTTGTATGGCACTTGGCACGCCCGACATGTAGGCGAATCCAGGCGCAAAACCATACATTCTTACTTGGTAATTCCCGTTTAAATGAATATCGACAACAGCATCTAAGGACAACCCTGTTGTGAGGGATACGGCAGAAAGATCGGGTGCGAATTCATCTTCGTAACAAATCTCAACTTCGTAGCTTTGACCCACGTTTTTATGGGTGCGACAAAGCTTCAGCAAATGTGTGACATGCGCGCAAATTTGCGAGTGATCAGTCAGCAAAGGATCGAAGTCGATCAAAAGATTGATCAGTGCCGGCACACACTCGGCATAACCTAAAGGTGGATTTAACGCTAAGGCTCGGTCTAATGCAATCACTGCCTCACTGGCTTCGTCTGAAATACTGTCGGCGAAAGACACAAGTAAAGCATGGTCAGCAACGGGCGTGAACCGCGGCCAAACTGTCATGGGCAGGTTGTTTGAGATCAAGGGGTCTCTATGACAAAAATGACGTGACAGTGACGCCTTCAGCAATTAAGCGAGCGCGAATTTGCCGAGCCATCTCGGTGGCATTTGGGCTGTCGCCATGGACGCAGATGGAGTCAGCTTTCAAAGCAATAGGTTCGCCCCCAACAACTGGCATGAGGCCAGTCTTTAAATAGATGGCAAGACGGTCTGCTGCCTCTTGGGCATCATCAATGACCGCACCAGGTTGTTTGCGAGGAACAAGCTGTCCGTTTGGCTGGTAAGCGCGATCAGCATATATTTCTGAAAAGACAGCAACCCCCTGCTCACGTGCCGCAAGTTCGAGTTCCGTACCAGATATTGCAAGTAAAGCGAGTGATGGATCCAGTACCCTTACCGCTGAAACTATGGCATTAGCCACAGTAGCATCTGCTGCTGCCAAATTACCCATTGCCCCATGCGGCTTGACGTAGCGCACCCTGGTACCAGCCAGTTGCGCAATCGCCATCAGTGAACCTACTTGCGCCACCACAAGTCTTCCTATTTCAGCGGGGGACATTGGAATGACTCTGCGACCAAAGCCCTCGCGGTCAGCATAGCCAGGATGAGCGCCAACTTGCACACCACGCTCGGCTGCAAGACGCAATGTTTTGAACATGGTCTCAGGGTCGCCTGCATGTCCACCACATGCGATATTGGCGCTGGTCAAGCAATCTAGAATCTGGGCATCATCCCCCATCACCCAGGGGCCATAGCCTTCACCCAGGTCGGAATTTAAATCGATCTTTAGCTGACTTGTATTTTGTGAGGCATGGTCAGTTGCTCGGGTAAGCAGGTTGACGCCCGCCTCTTGGACAGAATCGTAATAAGTAAAGCCGGTCCGATTGGCTCGTCGCCCACGCATCATGACTGTCAAGCCTTGCACTTTGGCTTGAGCCTCAGCCAAGTCGGCATCGGGCACCTCAAAACCCATGTGGAAAACACCTTCACCTTTGGTCTCTAAATGTGTTCTTTGCGGAGAGGGCTCAGGACCTGGCTCGCATAATTGAATCTGAATATTGGGCATATTGCAGACTCGGTATTTGAGCGACAAGAAACCATTCTTGCTGGGCACCTCCAATTCTTCGTATTCTGATAAGGGTGGATATGTCGCCCAAGGCAAGATACCTATTGACTCGTACCAAGCCTGCGCCTTATCGATGTCATGCACGACAACACAGATGTGATGGAGCTTACGAAAAAGATCAGTCATGGTTCACGCTTTTACCGGAACAACATAATTCAACACACGGCGGCCACCATCCACATAGACCGTTTCTCCGGTGATATACGATGCATCGTCACTGGCCAAAAAGGCCACGACCGCAGCAATCTCAGAGGCTTGCCCATAACGGCCTAGAGGCGTGCGCGATAAAATAGCGTGGTTACCCGCGCTGTTCATAAAAGCGCCTGCCACCATTTCGGTCATGATGGTGCCAGGGCCAACACCTACAACGCGAATACCATGCGGCGCAAATGCCACTGCCGCTGTGGAAGTGACTTGGTTCATCCCGCCTTTGCTAATGGCGTAAGGGGCGACATTGGGATTTGCCAACCCTGAATTGATCGAGGACATATTGATGATCACACCGCCATCACCCTGCTTGATCATTTGGCGTCCAGCCGCCTGAGTGCCAAAGAACGCACCCTTGAGGTTGACGTCAAGGACTCGACTGAGCATTTCTTCAGTAACATCCAAAAAGTCGACTACGGGTGCGATACCCGCATTGTTGACCATGATGTCGAGTCTTCCAAAGTGTTGAACAGCTTTTTCAACCAGTTGTTCCACATGCCTTTTATTGACCACATCAACAAGCTGAGCGAGCACTCTATCCTCGCCACCAAGCTCTGCTGCGGTGAGCGTCAGCTGCGCCTCATCAATGTCACAGATCAAAATTTTTGCGCCCTCTTCAATTAAGCGCTCGGCTGTTGCTCGGCCGATGCCCCGAGCTGCGCCCGTGACGATGGCAACTTTGTCCTTCAGTCTCATTGCTGTTCCTTTCAATAAATGATTGTTTCTGACATGGGTGTTTGTCTGTGTTCAAATGGTTTGAGACAGATGGGTTAATGTCTTAAAGGAGAGATTGGCTCATTGGTTTTAAAGTTTAAACGGTTTCAAGTTGGTGTTGTTGCCTTCTTCTTTGAATGGTCTTGTCTTTGATCATTCTCCTTTGTCCCTTCTCACTTGTTCCAGAATCGATTCACCCTTGCCAAAGTACGCATCCGCTGGGGTGAGATTGCTTGGACTCTCGCGACAGCGCTGGTGGTTGTGATGCTTCTCAAACTCACCCATCGATTGCACTGGATCTCCTGGCAGGTAGCAATGCGCCTCTAAGACACAGTTCTTGAGGCTTTAATGTGTTGGCGTGCCTGATTCCTAAGGGGTTTCCCGGCTCGAAGAGCCATTGACACACGCAACCCAAGGGCAGTTTGTTTACGCACACCGTTGGAGAGTGGGTAACCTCGTGATGTGGGACAAACGCTGAACAATGAACCGTGCTGCTGACTACAACGAGCACCGCTGGCCTAGAAATATGGGCCGTACTGCTGTTTCTGATATGGGTCTGCTCTGGCTCGAGGTCTTAATGTCTCAACTTTTGCGTGAGAGAGTGGACTTCATCGTATAAGCGTTAGATCGTGGCGATAAGCCGCGCAAGAAGCTTGGGATCAAGTATTTGATACATATTCAGGCGGCCAGTATTGTGGTAATTGCTGATTTGCTCAGGATAGAGGACGGGTTGATGGCAGATATTCATCGGGCCTCCTGGCTCAGGCTTACGTGAAAAAAATATTGTCGCTTCCCTTGACAATTGACTTCGTGTTGATCGATCGCACGTAATCAGGACGTGGGTTGGGTACGTCGTGACATTGATTTGTCACCGGGTTGTAGACCACGTAAATTGCCCAACGATCGTGCTGTGAGAGATTGTGTCCAGAAGAGTGCAGAAGATTGCAGTCAAAGAAAACCACCGTGCCTGGCTTGCCCTTGATTGCTACCGGTTCTGGGCTGCGTGCCATTATTTCCAGAAGCTTGTCTTTTGGCGTTACAAAAAACTTGTAGCCCGTCGCATCGTTGAATTCCGGCTCAAGACTGCCCACTTTGTGGCTGCCCGGAATGAAATACAAACAGCCATTGATTTCTGTAGGCTCATCAAGCATGACCAGTGCCGTGATTGGACGCGCCTCAGGCATGCCGTCCCGCTTCCAGGTACCGTAATCCTGGTGCCACGCCCACACCGAACCGTCGATTGCGGTCTTCAAGTTGCACTTGGTGTGATGAATGTAGATCAGCTCCTCTGAAAGCAGGTCCTGTGCGGGCTCGAGCATCCGCGAAGTGCGAGAGAGGGCATGAAATACAGGGGATGCCGTGGGTCCATCCGCCTCGTGAACCCTGTAAATGGTCTTAGCAATGTTGCTGCCATTCTCACGGACCAGGTGATCGGTTTCGATCTTTTGAATTCGCTCGAGCTCAGCCCTCATGGCTTCAACTTCTAACAATGAGAAGAGACCCTCAAGGGTGAGGAAGCCGTCACGTTTATAGGCCTCTAGCTGAAGATTGGTGATACGCACGGGCAAACTCCTGAAAACAGAATCAAATGGTATGTCACTGGCATGCCAGATGTCAAGTGCGGGTGATTAGGGTGCCGTGGGTGAAATCAAAAAGGTCATCAATCAATCGATCGCTGGCCTCGGCAGCCTTTTCAGGTTTGCCAGCGGCCATCGCTCGAGCCAGTGCTACGTGCAGACGCAGTGTTGTGATCTCACGTCCTTCGTGGTGATAGAACCAGAAGCGCCGGGAGGCAGCGTGAAGTGCTGCCACAGCCGCTGCTGCAACGTTGTTTCGGGCGCTAAGAGAAGACTGCCGATTCATTTCGTTGTCACACCGCAAGAAAGCTACAAAGTCGCCAGCCTTAACTGCAGCCTCCATGCTCTGTGCAATAGCAGTCATGGCCTCGCGTTCGGTCATTGTTGCGCGCGCAGCAGCAGAACGAGCAATAAGGCGGTCGAGCTCTCGCCGTGTCTCAAGAATCTGAAGCTGATGGCCAACATCAATGGCTGTAACCACCACACCACGACGAGGCAAAATCTGAACCAAGTGTTCGCGCCCTAGGCGCTGTAAGGCCTCACGAATTGGCGTGTGCCCAATGCCGATACGCTCGCTGAGCATGGCTTCCGACACCACGCTGCCTGGCGCAAGCACTAGCGTCACAATCATCTCCTCAATACAGAGATAGGCTTCCTCGTTGAGTGACATTGGCACTTTGCTGTGCGTTGGCGATTTGGTGAGTGCACGGGATCGAGTGGTCATGCTCAATATGTTGCCACAAGAAAATTTTTTAGCATCTCAAGACATAACGATCAAGAAGTTTACGGTGCAAAAATGATTCGAAGGGAACAAACAACAGAAAAGCCCAAATCGATAAGCGGATTCGGTTTTGGGGCAGGTTCACTCTAATATAGAAAACTGCTTTGCGAGAAATCGCATGGCCGCTTTTCAAAATTCGCTGTTGTTACGGGCTTTTCGGATTAAGACTGTTTGTGGACTTTAGAAATCGTTGCGGCAACTAAATCTGCAGGCGGCCTCTGTCACACGGCAATCGGACATCAACACTGCCCTAATCTTCACTGCCCATCGCTGCGCCGCCTTTTGTAAGCATTAAACAAAGCTCCCAATGCAGCACCCGTAAGGCAATTAAGTCAATAGCAAAGGCATGTTGAAGTCCGCTTTCCTCATAGCCCTTTGATAAGCTGGTCGATCGGAAATTCGCTTCAAGTATTTGAGAATATTTCCATATAGGCTCAAATCCCAATGAAAGAAATAGCGCATGGTTGTGAGGGAGAACACGCTCATGATGTCTGCAGCCGTAAATTCTTGCCCGGCCAAATAATCATTGTTTTCTAATCTGTCGTTCAAAAGAGTTAAGACTCTCGTCAGACGCCCTTGGGTGGATAATAATATCGCGTTGTCGGGTGCCAAATTAGCTCTAGTGAGCATCATATTTCTGCCAAATACTGGCTGCAAATTTCCATTAGAAAAATGAAACCAATACAGATAGTCTGTGTAGTTTTTATGATTCGGGCCAAGGGCAAGCCGTCCCTCACCATGGATGTTGATGATGTACTCAACAATGGCAGCGGATTCAGCAAGCACAAGGTCACCATCACAAATCACCGGCGCAGCACCTAATGGGTGAAGCTCTCTCAGTGCAGGCGGTGACAACATGGTCATGGAATCTCTGTCGTGAATCTTCAGCTCATAGGGGACGTCCAACTCTTCGCATAGCCAGACTATCCGCTCAGATTGCGATTTTCCAAGGTGATGAATCGTCAACATATCAATCTCCAGATCAAAAAAAATGCTGTATGGGTGTATTTTCCCACGCAGTGTGACCGTAGGCTTAAAAGTGATGAAGCAGCTTGGCGGTATGGTCACAGCTTCTACGGTCTTTGGATGACGACCGGGACGGGGTACTTTCGCTCGAACTTCAAAGTTTCCAAATCCTGAAATCTTGACATCATGGCCCAAGCCAGTGGCTCTGGCATGGTTTAAAAGAAGCTTATGGCTTGTAAGCCGAAGACAATTTGAACAGATAGCAATGATCACCTCGTAAGATAAAAGCACCATTCACATGCTAATTGCTTAGCAAAATAACAGTCTTAAAGTGGTATGTGATCCCGGTGACCCTAAGCAAGTTTCTAAGTGCCATCGAATGGTTCAACACTTTGTCCAAATTTTCTAAGTCCCCACCAGCTCAAGCACGGCAGCAGCAAATACCGCTGGTACTTCCTGCGGCATGTTGTGGCCAACACCAGGCACAACCCGATGTGAGCGCGCCCCGGTGAATTTATTCGCACAAGCCAGCGCTGGCGATGGTGCTCGCACACCATCGTCTGCGCCATCAAAAGTAATAGCGGGGACGGAGATCGGCGGCTGCGCCGCCAGTCGCTCCTCAATCTCTAAATAAGCAGGGTCACCCGCAGCCAAAGCAAAGCGGTGGCGGTAAGACTGAATCACAACCTCAACAAAATCGGGGTTGTCAAACGCCGCTGCACTTCGCTCAAATTCTTCCTGGCTGAAGCTCCAGGTAGGAGACCACTGCTTCCACAACAAGCGAGTCACCGCTCGCCTGTCTTTTTCCAGGCCAGCACGACCACGCTCACTGTGAAAATAATACTGATACCAAAGCATGTGCTCGCTCTCCGGGGCATCTGGCACCATCGATCGAGCAATATTTTGGACGTTATAGCTGTTAAAAGACACAAGTCCCGCACAACGTTCAGGCCAAAGCGCTGCTACGACACAGGCCGCTCGACCGCCCCAGTCATATCCAGCCAACACTGCGTGCGGAATCCCCAAGGCATCCATCAAGGCCAATAAATCTGCACCAAGAGCAGCCTGCTCTCCAGAACGTGGCGTTTCTGCACTTAAAAATCGAGTAGCACCAAAACCACGAAGATAAGGCACGATGACACGGCAACCAGCGGCGGCCAGAATGGGCGAGACTTCAGCATAAGCATGAATGTCGTAGGGAAAGCCATGCATTAGAAATACAGCTTGTCCATCTTGCGGTCCGGATTCTTCGTAGGAAATCTCAAGTACCCCAGCATGAATTCTTTTAAGTGCTTGCATCATAGACACCAATTATCAGACATTGGACAAAAAAGAGACATGCTCGAAAAGCAAAATCCTAAAAATAGACCCCAGCATACCCAACTGACAGCCTGCGTCCTTGCTCACGTAGCATGAGCATATTGATATTTTTAAACTCAATCAATTCATTTTTTTCATCAATAAGGAATTGAAGAATGAAAAAATATTTTGATAAAAAAATGCTTCCTAGGCAAGCATACAGAGAATTTGTAAAAATTAAATCCTGAAAACTCACTAAGGCATTGACAGTCTTCAGGAATTGGAACTGTGGTGGGCAGTACAAGTTTCAAACTTGTGACCCCTGCAGTGTGAAGACTCCCTCAGGCCACTACTTTCCTCAATGAATTCATTGAGTTAGCTGCTTCCTGAAAATTCTAAGTTGTACAAAAGTGATATGGTTATGAAATTAGTTTCCTGATTAGCAATGAACGTCAGCCACCAACCGAATCGACCACTGCGGGAGTAGGCCGCACTGCAGCGCTACAACCAGCAAACGTTGGGGCAGCGTTCTGTGGTCGAATCGAAGGTTGAACCGGTACGCAAAGGCACCCAGTTACTGCTCTGCGTATTTACGAAAGCCAAACCCGTAATCACTGCCACCACGACCGGTGTTCAAGTTCACCAGCACGGTGCTGATCCACTGCAACTGCGGCAGCTCTTTGGGTTTGCGTCCTGCGACCACGGTGCTTTGATGTTTGGACGATATTGACAGTGTTTACTTGTTCGATTGTTGAATACACTGTTCACTACATTTCTGAGGTTAAAAATGATTTCACAGAAAGATATTCGGCAAGATTTTCTTATGGATTGCATGGTGATTGCAGGGATGGGTTCTTGCGCTTTAGCCTCAGAATCCGCTTTGCAAACAGAGATCGTTCAACTGCGTCTAAGCTTTTCCATCATGTACCTGATTTAATCCGACAAGCCCGTATTGATTGACAAAGGCAGTAGTGCAGGTATGGCCGCGCTGACTAAAGGGACTGCGTGGATTCACCGTCCGAATCTGAAGAGCACTGCTATAAGAAACTTTCAAATACTCAAGGAAAACGTGTTTAGAATTAAACCCATTGGCTACCAAAAAAAAGGGGCGATCCAAAGCCATGCAAGCACTTAGCGGCCTCCTCCAAGACATTCCCAGTAAGACTGGGGGCCTGAGCGCGTATGTCACAGGACAAGGCTGGCCCCTGCTGCTGGTGCATACCGTGAACGCTTCTGCCAGCGCGGCCGAGGTGCGGACGGTTTTTGAGCGCATGGGTCAGCACCGCACTGTCTACGCCATTGACTTGCCCGGCTACGGGACCTCCGAGCGCACTGATCGCCTGTACACGCCGCGCCTAATGACCGACGCGATCCTGGACTTGGCTGCCTACATCCGCACACAACACCCAGAACAGGCCATAGATGCCTTCGCCGCATCCCTGTCGTGTGAGTTTCTGGCGCGCGCGGCGGTTGAACAGCCGGCGACGTTCAGAACCCTGTCGCTGGTCAGTCCTACCGGGTTTAGCGGCATGCGGCTGCGGCAGGGACCCCAGGGCAGCACCTACGGCCAGGACTGGTTATTGGCGATATTGAAAGGCCCCGGTTGGGGACGCGCTCTGTTCAAAGCCCTCACCCGACCGGGCGTGATCCGTTATTTTCTGAACAAGACTTGGGGTTCGCGCGCCATTGATGAAACGATGTTCGACTATGCCCTTTGGACCACGCAAGAACACGGCGCAGAGCACGCACCCTTGTGCTTTTTATCGGCGCAGATGTTCGGCGCCGACATCACAACGATCTACGACCAACTGCGCCTGCCGGTCTGGATGAGCCACGGCGTGCGTGGTGATTTTGTCGACTTCCGGGGCAAAGCACGCTTTGCCACACACGCCAATTGGCAATTCACAGTATTCGACTCCGGCGCGCTGCCCTACTTTGAGTACCCGCAGGACTTCGCTGAAAAAATGCTGGCGTTTCTGGCGCAAAGACCCGGGAGGTAATAGACAGATACATCAGGTGCGGAAAGTGAAAAGTCCATAGACAAATTATGCTGGCCACAACAAACCATTTGCGCTATACCTGTCGTGACCGCGATTACGGTTCAAAAAAACTGTGTTTTATGCCTAAAACCACATTTTCCACCCGATAACGAACCCTGAAAGCGTTGCCTCTTTAGGAGTCAACCAGATGGGTGACTGCCAGGTCTACAACCTCAAGGCGGCTATTCCATTGACTAACGACGCTGAGTTTTTCCCAGGACAACAAAAGAGCTGGCGTTTGGCTTCCCAAATCAACCATGAAGAGGCTCTTACTGGTCGCCCTGCTGGCAAAATGATATGGGCAGGTTTGGTTAACTTCTATTGCCGGGTTGACCAGACAAATGGCCTGAAATGGCCTGGCAGGTGTTTACCGAACACAATTTTTTCCATTTTCAGACTCATAATCCTTGCCTTTGTAATATGAGTTCGAGAAGGCGGTTTACCAATCGAGGCAAGCCCAAAATGGGACTCTTTTGCGTTGGCTGAATTTCTGCGCCAATCTATTTTTTGTCTGTCAGCGATGGTGTTTTAGTTGCCAAACAATCAGCGCAAATAAACATGCTTTGACCAAGGAGCCTTTTAAAAGAGCCCTCGGCACGAGGTTTGTGCTTGCCACACTTCAAACAACTCAACGAATTGATTGAGCTTTGCGCAGCAAATGGGGAGCCACTCTTTTTGGATTTGTAGCGAAGGCCTTCTGGCGCTAGCTTGGTGGTTTTATCTTGTGCCATCTGCCCATTCTATTTTGTTGCAGCAGTTTACTTGTTCTACTTAGCAAACACGCGGACATCAAAAAAGCCCTACAGCGCGTTTTTAGGAAGCGCTTAAGGGCTTAGTAGCGTGAGCAGCCTGCCGAACTGAAACTCAAACTTTTCAAGTACAAGCATCTTCATGCGACTGACCTTGCCTACCAATTTCAAGGTGCTCAGATGGATGTCGGCATCAACAAAAAAGAGCTCATCTTTGCCTTGCTGGCAGATAACTGGTTGCATCAAAATGGCGATTTGCAGACGCCATTGGCTCATCACATCAAACGCCAAGTACGCGATGCTTTTTTAGTGGACACTCAAAATTGGCACGATCAAGCCCTTGAACGAGCAAAAACCATCTGGCAACAAGCCTTGACCGGATTGCCACAAGCCTTGCGTGGAGGCTGACTTGAAGTTGGAAGCCAATTCGCCCCGCGTGGGTATGCTTGGATTTTTTCTTGAAAGCAATCGATGGTCGCCTATGACCACGGCGGCCATGTTTGCAAAGTCATTAGACAAAGCCGGTGAAGCTTTGCAAGCCGAACTGCAGCGTGAAGTACCTCGCACGCTGCCTGACACTGTCGGATTCATAGCAGAAATGAACCGTTCAGGTCCATGGACTCCTGTCGCGATTCGCATGGCAGCAGCCCAACCTTGGGGGGGCCATGCGAACACGGATACTTCACATCATTTTTAGCGGACATTGAAGCACGTTTGTCAGCCGCAGCCCCGTTGGATGCGGTATTCATTTCATCGCATGGGGCTGCGTTGACGACCCAGGAGGATGATCCTGACGGGATCTTTTTTGAATGCATCAGACGCATCGTGGATCCCGATATTCCTTTGGTTGCAGTTCTTGATTTGCACGCCAACTTGTCTCACCGGATGACATCTGCATTGTCAGCTGGCGTGGCCTACAAAACTAATCCGCATACCGATTTAAGCGAATGCGGGAAAGAGTCTGCCGGGCACCTGCGCACCATGTTGGCCCAAGGTTGTGGTGAAGTCGCTCTGGTCAAACTGCCCTTCACGCCACCAGCCACCTCTCAATCAGTGGAGCCTGGCAAGGTCTATGCTGAATTGATTGCGGTAGGCCAAACCTATAACGATGACGACATCTTGAATGTGTCTATGTGTACTGGATTTGCGTTTGCCGATTGCACCAAGTGTGGTTTTGGCGTGATGGTCACAGCACGAGCGGGTCAACGCGCTAAAGCAGAAAAAGTAGCCAAAAAATTGGCTCAACAAGTATGGCAATCCCGATCGCGATTTGTGTCTAAGCTGACATCCTTAAGTGACGCGGTCCTAGCTGCTGTAGCGACTGATTCCACAGGGCCTGCGCTGATTTTGTCTGATATAGGCGATAACCCCGGTGGTGGTGGCGGGGGCAACACCACGACTTTGTTAAAAGCATTGATTGAAGCCAACGCCAGGTCTGTTCTGATTGCCCTCATCACCGATCCGGCTTTGGCACAAGAGGCGCACCACCTCGGTGGGTCAGGATTTCGTCGCACAATTCAATCGCCACAATTCGGACCTCATTGCACTCCCCTACAGCGGACAAGCCAAGGTAATCGCTTTGTCTGATGGACATTTCGCAGGCCGACGCGGCCTTTTGAAAGGTTCAGCAAAAGAAATGGGACTTTCGGCTTTATCAGAGATTGGTGAAGTTCGTGTCGTTATTATTTCCAATCGGCAACAATTGATAGACCCTGCACAATTGGATGCACTTGATGTCGATATGAAGAGCGTGCGAATTTTGGTTGCTAAAAGTCGCGGTCATTACCGAACTGCATTTCCAGAATTTGCACCTGCAAATCGAATGCTAGATGTAGACTGTCTGGGATTGACTTCTCCAAATTTGAAATCATTACCGTGGACAAAAATGCCTCGGCCTATTTTCCCAATTGATGACGATGTCAATTTTTTAATTTAACAGGAAATCCCCATGGATCTTTCACGCTTTGAACGCCGCGTTTACACCCCATTTGCAACCCCTTTGGAGTTCGCACCACGATTTACGCAAGCCCTTGGAGCCACTTGTCCAAAAGGCAAAGGCCCTCGGATATGGATCAAGCGTGATGATATGTTGGGCTTATTTCCAGGCGGTAACAAAACCCGCAAACTTGAATTTTTAATGGGAGAGGCCTTGGCCCAGGGCGCGGACACGTTGATCACCTGCGGCGCCCCCCAATCCAATCATTGCCGAATCACTTTGGCAGCGGCGGTCAAAGAGGGCTTGAAATGTCGTTTTGTCATTGAAGAGCGCGTGCCCAACAGTTACAGCGAAACGGCCAGCGGTAACCACTTCATGTTCCAACTCATGGGGGTTGATGCCATCACCGTGGTGCCTGGCGGAAGCAATATTGCGCAAGCCATGAATGACGTCGCGGACCAAGTTCGAGCATCTGGCGGGCGGCCCTACATCATTCCTGGCGGCGGCTCCAATGCCGTGGGTGGTCTGGGCTATGTGGCGTGCGCACAAGAAATGCAACAGCAATTTTTTGAACAAGGCATTCGGATCGACCAGGTGGTGGTGGGCTCTGGCAGTTCGGGCACACATGGGGGTTTGCTGGCTGGATTTTTGGGTAATCGTATCCAGATTCCCATCGTGGGCATTGGGGTCAGTCGAGACCCAGTGGACCAAGAGCCACTGGTTTACAAAGAAGCGATGGCTGTAGCCGATTTGCTGAGCGTAGGATTGACTATTCCACGCGAGTCCGTTGTGAGTGTGGGCGGCTATTGGCAACCTAAATACTCGATTCCCAATGCGACCATGGTTGAAGCTGTGCAGTTGCTTGCGCGGACTGAAGGCATTTTGCTCGATCCTGTGTACACCGGAAAAATCATGGCAGGCTTGATTGGACTTGCCCGGCAAGGATTTTTCAAGCCCGACGAAAATGTTTTGTTCATGCACACAGGTGGGTTGCCTTCATTGCATGTCTATGAAGATGTTGTGCTCGGCCGAGAAAACACCGTGGTCTAACCAGTACTAGAAAAAAGACGACTTGCTGAAAAAGGTGGTCGTAACTTGAGCTGGCCCACAGTAGCCGTTTGCTTGCGAACTGTTACCGGTTTTAAGCCCAAGCCCAAGCCCAGCAAATGATCACGGAAGATTCAGTCATTAGCCCCAGCTATCAATCAATGAATAGCTGTTTAAATGAAAGTTTTTGACTGCGGCCCGTTCAGTGACCCTCCCCACCACCCACCCAACTGGCGTAAAAAAACGCAGGGGTCTCCGTCGGTGGTGCAACACCCACCAGCAACAGGTCGGTAACGGTTGGCGGATACGGTCAACGCATTCGCAACCAGGTCATCCTGAGCGAGCATCGGACCCGTCAAATCGATGCCGGTCAGCTGCAGGCTATGCGTCCGGCTCAAAGGGGTAACATGCGCCGACCTGTCGGTTAGCGGCACCGACAGTGAACTCGCCATCGGCGTGGACAACATATGCAGTTCTCCCTCAAATACGGTGCCCGCCACACGCACGTCTTTCAGGCCTTGTGCGCCCAGTGCCTGGGGGTCATCCAGCAACACGGTGAAGTCGGCCTTTTTGCCTGCCACGATGGAACCAATCTCATGGTCCAGGTTGAGCGCAAAAGCGGCATCAATGGTGATGCCGCGAAGTGCCTGATCCAGGCTCAGGCACTCTTGCGGCGACACGGTTCTGCCAGACTTAGTCATCCTTGTGGCGGCACACCAGGCCAGCAAAAGGGGCTCCATGGGGGCCATCATGAAATCGGAATGAAGCGACACCCGCATGCCGTTTCTGACCATGGAGCCGGCCCGCACAATCTGGTCGGCTCGCTCCTGCCCCAGTCCCAGCCTCCCATAACCGTCTGCCAGGGCATGGATGTAGTAGGCATTGACCGAGGCGTGAGCCCCCAACGCAGCCATGCGGCGTGACTGAGCATTGGTGTGAAAGCCCACGTGGTGCATCATGAAGCGCGGGTCAAATCGCGGCTTGCGCTCCTGTGCTGCTGCCAGCGCCGTCAAGACCGAGTCCATCCCTGCGTCGCCATTCACGTGGACGTGAATCTGGTAGCCGGCATCCCAAAATACATCCACGCCTTTGGCAAGAACTTCGGGAGACATCAGCCATTCACCATGATGTCCATCGATATAACCTGGCGGGTTCATCATCATCAGCTGCGAAAACATGGCCCCATCAGCAAACAGCTTGACGGCCTTTGAGAACTTGACGCGCCGACTTTCACGCGTACGAAGTGCCTCAATCGCCACCAACCCTTTGGCAAACGGTGGGCAGTCCGTAGGCACGCCCATGACCTGCTTGCCAATAGCCTGGTTGGCGGCGCTACGGGCATCAGCAATATTGATGATGCGCAGCGGACGTTGGGGCTTTTCAATGCAGGCGTCCAGAGCGGCAAACTCATACTCGGCGCCCATGGCACCAAACAGCATGTCACCTGCCGTCGTGATGCCTCCTTGTTGCATGAGTTCAGCAGTCACGTTCAGGCCCCGGTGGTACCACTCAGGTCGCAACAGGTAGGGCATCAACCGGCCCATGACCAACTTATTACCAGTCTCAAAAAAGTGACCTTCGGCCAGGTTGACTTGCGGATGGTTGCCGATCAGTTCCGGGGTCAGGCCCAACTTGTCAATCGCGGCACTGTTCAGGTAGGTTTCATGAAATGAGCGCTGCCACAAAATCACCGGACGGTCCGGGCACAAGAGGTCGAGCTCGGCGCGTGTCCAGCGCCCATGTTCGGACGGCTGGTAGCCAAAGCTGATGAACCAGTCGGTCTTGTCGGTGCGTGCTGCAAGCCGCGCTGTCAGCAACTCCAGGTAACGCTCGGGCGTGTTGGCGGCTGGCGCCATGCGGCCACCTTCCATTCGCCAGGCCTCGGGCGCAATGATTTCCATTGGGGTCAGCAGCGCTCCCAGAAATGGGTGCACATGGTTGTCGATAAAGCCGGGCATCAGGACCATGTCTTTCAGGCGCTCGTCGACCAACACGTCGCGGCCCTCGCGCCAGGGTGCCATGGAGGCGAGGTCCCCCACAGCGACGATTCGGTCGTCAATAACACCCACGGCCGTAGCCGTCGGCAGGGACTCGTCCATAGTCAAAATCTGGCGGGCTATAAAGATGCGCAAAACGCCGGAGCGGGTGATCGCATCGGCAGTCAGACCCTGTGTCTGGTGGGGTGTCGGATTTGGGCTGGATGTCATGCGGCAGTTCCTCAGGATTTTGTACGTTCATTGGTGGGGTCATACCAGGAGCCGAGCTGTGCCTGCACAGGCACACGGCGGTCGGCGACATCGATTTCAAAATGGATGGCGCGGATGATATCGGCCGTGATGGGCACGTCAAGTGTCACATAGCCCATGCCCAGTGATGCTTGCACTCGGTGGCCGTACATGCCTGAGGTGACTACGCCGACAGGAACACCGTCGGCAAAAATAGGCTCTTCGTGGACCAGCAGTTCGGCAGGGTCAGCGAGCTTGAATTGAAGCAGCCGTTTCTTGGACGGGCCCAGCTCCTTTTGGGCCAGGACCGCATCTCGGCCAATGAATCCGCCAGGCTTGTCGAAAGCGCAGGTGAAGCTCAGCCCCGCCTGTGTCGGCGTATCTTCTATGCCGATGTCGTGCCCCCAGTGCCGGTAGGCTTTCTCGGTACGGCACGCATTCATGGCGTGAAATCCGGCCAGCTTGAGGCCATAGGCTTTGCCGGCCTGCATGATCCGGTCAAACACGTGGAGCGCGAATTCAGCTGGTATGTACAACTCCCAGCCCAGCTCGCCCACATAGGTCATGCGGCTCGCACGCACCACGGCATAGCCAATCTCGATCTCAGCTGAACTGCCAAACGCAAAGGCTTCATTGCTGAGGTCTGCACCACTCAGTTCATGAAGAAGGGCACGTGACTTGGGGCCCATCAACCCGAGCATGGGCAGGCCTGAGGTCACATCCGTCACCCCACAAAAAGCATCAGCGGGCGTGTGCTCAATCAGGTAAGCCAAATCACGAAGGTGAGACGAGACTGACGTCACCACCAGATAACGGTCCCTGGCGAGCCGGGTGACCGTCAGGTCCGCCTCAATGCCGCCGCGCTGGTTGAGCCACTGCGTGTAAACAATGCGGCCCACGGGCACATCCATATTAGCTGTGCTGATTCGGTTGAGCACTTTGCAGGCATCACGCCCCTGCACCATGAATTTGGCCATGGAAGACTGATCAAACAAGGCCACGCCATCGCGCACCGCCTGGCACTCTAGCGTCGTGTTCGCAAACCAGTTGGCGTGGCCATAGCTGTATTCATAGCGCGGTGTGGCGCCAGGCTCGCCATACCAGTTAGCGCGTTCCCAGCCATTGAGCTCACCCATGCAGGCACCAAGAGCCATGAGTCGGTCATGAAATGCGGTGCGCCTGGCACCGCGCGCAGTTTCAAATTGGCGAAAAGGCCAATGCATGGCAAACAGCAGTCCCAGGCTCTCGGTGGTGCGGTCCTTCAAGTAGGCCCGTGTTCCTTGGCAGGGGTGCATCCGGCGCACCTCCATACCGGGGAGGTCAATGGGCACGTGCCGATCCTGAATCCACTGTGCCAGCACCTTGCCCGCCCCACCTGAACTCTGAATGCCAATCGAGTTGAACCCGCAGGCCACAAAAAGGTCTCGCACCTCAGCGGTTTCACCCAGCAGATAGCGGTCATCCGGTGTGAAGCTCTCCGGGCCGTTAAACCAGGTAGCGATACCGGTCGTTTTCAAAATGGGGACACGGTCCATGGCTGTGCGTAAGACGGGTTCGAAGTGATCGAAGTCTTCGGGCAATTCGTCAAAACAAAAGTCTTTTGGAATACCGTTCAGAGCCCAGGGCTTGGCGACCGGCTCGAAAGCGCCAACCAGCAGTTTACCGGCGTCTTCTTTGTAATAGGCCCATTCGTCAGGCACCCGCAGCACCGGCAAATTCTTGGGCACACTGGCCATGGCTTCAGTGACAACATAAAAATGCTCAGCGGCTTGCAGGGGCAAACGAATGCCATGAGGGCGGGCGATCCAGTGACTCCACATGCCGGCCGCCAACACGACGGTGCCTGCGCGCAACTCATGCAACTCACCGTTGGTTTTGGCACCCACCACCTTGACACCGACCGCCCGGTCGTTCTCTACCAGGATGTCGGTGACCTCGCTGTCTTCAAAAATAAGCGCTCCGCCCTGTTTGGCACCTTTGGCATAGGCCATCGTGGTGTCTACGGGGTTGGTCTGCCCGTCATTGGGCGTCCAAAGTCCCCCAACCACACCCTTGCCCGAGAGCAAAGGATATTTCGCCAGCACATCGCTGGGCGTCAAGAGCTCAACCTCGACACCAAAAGCGCGCCCCATTGCCCCGGTGCGCTTGAACTCTTCAAAGCGGGCCTCATTCAAGGCAACCGCCACCGAGCCGTTTTGCTTGAAGCCCGTAGCCTGCCCGGTCTTGGCTTCAAGCGTTTTAAGCAACTCGGAGGTGTACTTGGCCAGTTCCGTCAGCGTGCGGGTGGCGCGCAATTGAGGCACCAAACCGGCAGCGTGCCAAGTGGTGCCACAGGTTAACTGGCGCCTCTCCAGCAGCACAACATCCTTGATACCAAGTTGGGTGAGGTGGTAGGCGATGGAGCAGCCAATGATGCCGCCGCCAATGATGACGACATCGGCTCTTTCAGGAATGGGTTTCATGGCCGCGCCGCTTTCGGGGGTTTGAATCCAAGCAATGTACGGTCTGATGCCGCCAGTGATTTGAAGAAAAGTGACTGCCGTTTGATGAATTACGCCTTCGTCCGGTCACGAAGCAGTGGCAGTCCGGGTTGACTGGCCTGGCGATCGGCCCCCGGGGCCTGGCCATATTGCTGGCGGTAGGCGCGGCAAAAATGGGCCAGCGATTCAAACCCCACCGCCACTGAAGTCTCCGTGACCGTGATGGCGGTATTGCGCAACAAACTCCGAGCATATTCAAGGCGCAGGCGGCGGTGGTAGCGACTAGGCCCCTCGCCCAATACCTGCGCAAACAGGCGCAGCAACTGGCGCGACGACAGATTCGCGGCAGCAGCCAGTTCCGGCACACCAATGGCTCGGTCCTGGGTTGCCTCAAGTAGCCTCAAGGCGCTTGCCAATGCGGGGTGGTGAACCGGGTTGCGCTTGCTCAATGCCGCTCGCTGGGCCACATCGCCCGAGCGTGCGTGGTCGTGCAAGCAATGCTCTGCCACCCGGTTGGCCAGTTCTGAACCGTGGTCCATGGCAATGGCGCTCAGCATCATGTCGATAGCGGCGGTGCCGCCCGCACAAGTCAGGCGCCGAGTGCCAATTTCAAACAGCGTCTGCGTCACGGCAATCTTTGGAAATCGTTCACGAAACGCATCTACAACCTCCCAATGCATGGTGACGCGGCAACCCTCCAGCAGTCCGGCGCGCGCCAGCAAGAAGCAACCTGTGTCCACGGCACCCAGGGTTGTGCCATTGGCGTTAAGGCGATGCAACCAGGCTCCCAGGGCGCGGGTGTAATACCGGTCCGGTTGTATGTCCGCACACAAAATGACAGTGCCCAGGGCCTGTTCGTCTGCAATGCTGGCATGGGGTTGAATCAGAATGCCATTGTCATCAGCAACCGCATTTCCATCTATTGAGAGCAGTCGCCAGGTGTACGGTGTTTGCAGGTACCGGTTGGCGATGCGCAGCGGTTCAATGGCCGAGGCCAGGGCCATCACCGCAAACTGGGGAATCAGGACAAAACCGATCGGACCTGGCAGTTGATTGGTGGCTGGTTCAGAAAGAAGCATGATTAATTGTTAGATCAATGGCGTAAGTTGTCAATTGAATGGCACAAATCGCATGAATGATGAGATCCACTGCCACCAGAATACAAACTATAAATCCAGGCTGCGCCTGTAGTAAGCACCAAAAGCATCTCACTAACCCAAGGAGAATTATTCATGATGCAAAAACGTACTTTTTCCCGAAAATTTTCAGGTCTGCGCGCTGCCTTGCTGGTCGGCCTGGCTTGTCTGGCCGCTGCCAATGTCACCGCCCAGGAGATCAAGCGCGGTGGCACGTTGGTGTTGGGTGGAACCCAGGTGGCTCGCCACCTGAATGGCGCGGTTCAATCAGGTGCCGCCACCGCGCTACCGTCTACGCAGTTGTTCGCCAGCCCACTGCGTTTTGATGACAAGTGGAATGCACAACCCTACCTGGCAGAAAGATGGAGCCTGGCAGCGGATGGGAAGTCACTGACCCTTAATTTGCGCAAGGGGGCGGTTTTTCATGACGGCAAGCCTATAACGTCTGAGGATGTTGCGTTTTCGATCATGACGATCAAAGCTAATCATCCGTTTTCATCCATGATGGGGCCGGTTGAAAAAGTCGAAACCCCTGACCCATTGACCGCCATTATTCGAATGAAAGTGCCGCACCCGGCCATCGTGCTGGCCATGTCGCCAGCTCTGTGCCCGATCTTGCCTAAGCACATTTATGGCGATGGCCAGGACATCAAGAGCCACCCCCGCAATAGTGTTGATGTGGTGGGTTCCGGGCCGTTCAAGTTGGTCGAGTTCAAGGCTGGTCAGCGCACGGTGCTTGAGCGCTTTGACAAGTTCTTTTTACCCGGCAAGCCCTACCTTGATAAATTGATTATGTCTGTCAACCCCGATGCATCCAACCTGATTCTGGGGCTGGAGCGAGGTGATATTCACATCGTCCCGTTTACCTCGGCGCCAGCCGATCTGAAACGCCTGGCTACCAACCCGAATTTGGTGATCACACCGAAGGGCTATGAGGGCATTGGTTCCATCAACTGGCTTGCCTTTAACCTGACCCGCAAACCAATGTCTGACCTGGCTGTACGCAAGGCAATTGCCACGGCAATTGACAAAAATTTCATTACCAAAGCGCTGCAGGGCGGCTTTTCACCGGTTTCTGACAGCCCCATCCACAGCTCCAGCCCGTTCCATGTGGTTGACACGGTGCGGTATCCGTTCGACGTCAAAAAAGCCGCCGCGATGCTGGACGCAGCCGGCTACAAGCCTGGGCCAGATGGAGTGCGCTTCAAATTGACGATCGACTACTATCCTGGACCTGACGACCAGCAGAAAATGCCGGCCGAGTACATCCGAACAGCACTGAAAAAAGTGGGTATCGCCGTTGACGTGCGAACCTCTCCCGACTTTCCGTCATGGGCCAAAAGAATGGCCAGCCACGATTTTGATATATCAATGGATGCCAATTTCAATTGGGGCGATCCCATCATCGGCGTACACCGAACCTACTTATCCACCAACATCCGCCCCATCGTTTGGACCAATACCCAGTCCTATAACAACCCCAAGGTGGATGAATTGCTCAATGCAGCCGGCAGTGTGATGGACCCGACCCAGCGTAAGGCCTATTACGCGGCGTTTCAAAAAATCGTGACTGATGAGTTGCCTGTCTACTTTATTGACCAGGTGGGCTATCACACGATCAGCCAGAAAAAGGTCGGCAACGTGCCGACCACTATTTGGGGTACGGCGTCACCGTTTGACGAGGTTTACTTCAAGTAAGTTGTCTACCGCCTAGCACGGATGCAGACGCTGAAATTACTCGCCTCCAGACTAACCCAGGGCCTGGCCCTGGTGTTTGCCGTGGTGGTGCTCAATTTTGTGCTGGTTCATGCCGCGCCGGGTGACCCGGTGGAAACGATCGCCGGCGCCAGCGGCGGCATGGACGAAAAACTGCAAGCTGAACTGCGCGCCATGTACGGCTTAGACCAACCTCTGCCCGTTCAACTGGGCATTTACCTGGGCAAAGTGGTGCGCGGCGATCTGGGTTACTCCTACTTCTTCAACCTACCGGTGTCAGACCTGATTCTTGAGCGCGTGCCCGCCACGCTGCTGCTGGTGCTGACCTCGGTGCTGACGGCGTTTTTAATTGGTACAACGCTGGGCGTTTTGTCCTCGCGCAAACCCAACGGCTGGCTGTCGCAACTCATCAATGTGATGTCCCTGGTGGGTTTTGCGGCGCCGGTATTCTGGATGGGCATGCTGCTGATTATTTTACTGGCCAGCATTTTTCCGGTCTTCCCGGTGTCGGGCATGCGCGGCATCCAGTCCAGCGGGCTGGGCTGGGCCGACGTGGTGGATGTGTTGCACCACCTCGTATTGCCCGCATTCACGTTGGGCCTGGTGTACCTGGCGCAGTACAGCCGTCTGTCGCGCGCCGCCATGCTGGACGTGCTGGGCGCCGACTACATTCGCACCGCCCGTGCCAAAGGCCTGCCTGAGCGCTTGGTGCTTTACAAACATGCGCTGCGCAACGCCGTGCTGCCCGTGGTCACCATTTTGGGCTTGCAATTTGGCAACGTTCTGGCGGGCGCCATTGTGGTGGAAACCGTCTTCAATTGGCCCGGCCTAGGCCGGCTGGCCTTTGAGTCGGTGCTGCGGCGCGACTACCCCACCATTCTGGGCGTGCTGCTGTTCTCGTCGATCGTGGTGATTGTGATGAACCAGGTGACCGACCTGTGTTACCGCCTGATTGACCCGCGTATCAAAACTTCATGAAAAAAACACTTCAGGTGGAAGGCCCTTGGCGCGAGGCGCTGCGCATGTTTGCGCGCAATCCCTCGGCCATTGCGGGCATGCTGATGCTGGGCCTGATGTTGCTGGTGAGCCTGGGCGGACCCTGGCTCATGGGTGCTGACCCGTTTGAGATTCGCGCCGCCCCCATGACACCACCGTTCTCTGAAGACGCTTTATTGGGCACCGATTATTTGGGCCGCGACGTACTCACCACGCTGATCTACGGTGGGCGTACCACGCTTTTGGTAGGCGCCGTGGCCGCCTTCTTGTCGGTCTCCATCGGCATCACGCTCGGTGCCATTGCCGGCTACTACGGGGGCCGGGTAGACGCCGTGTTGATGCGCGTCACCGAGTTCTTTCAGGTGCTGCCAGCGCTGTTGTTTGCCATGGTGGTGGTGACGCTGTTCTCGCCCACGCTTTTGACCATCACGCTGGCCATTGGCGTGGTGAGCTGGACCGGCACCGCCCGGCTGACCCGCGCCGAGTTCTTGAAATACCGCAGCCTCGAATTTGTGCGCGCCGAGCGTGCCATTGGCGCCAGCCACGCACGCATCATCTGGCAGGTGATCTTGCCCAACGCCCTGCCGCCATTGATTGTGTCGGCCACGCTGGCCATTGGCTCTGCCATTTTGTTTGAAGCCGGCCTGGCCTTTTTGGGGCTGGGCGACCCCAACCAAATGAGCTGGGGCCTGATGATTGGCTCCAGCCGCCAATACGTGTTGACCTGCTGGTGGGCAGTGGCCTTCCCCGGCGCGGCCATCTTTGTTACCGTGCTGGCGGTCAGCCTGATTGGCGACGGCCTGAATGATGCCCTCAACCCCAAACTCCGGGAGCGCTGATGTCTGACCCAGCCACCACCGCCCTTCTGCAAGTGAAAGATTTACGGGTGGAATTCAATACCCGGCGCAGTAAAGCGCTGGTGCTCAATGGCGTCGACCTGAGCATTCACAGCGGCGAAACCCTTTGCGTGGTGGGCGAGTCTGGTTGCGGCAAAAGCATGACCGCGCTGGCCTTGCTGCGGCTCATTCCCAGCCCGCCGGGGCGCATCAGCGGCGGCCAAATGCTGTTTCAGGGCGAAGACCTGGTCAAGGCCAGCGAGGAACGCATGCGCGAGGTGCGCGGCAACCGCATCTCGATGATTTTTCAGGAGCCCATGACCTCGCTCAACCCGGTGTTCACCGTGGGCGATCAGATTGGTGAATCGCTCAAGCTGCACGCCGGACTGGACGCGGCCGACGCGCGCGCGCAAGCCATTGAGATGCTCAAGCAAGTGGGCATTCCAGCGCCCGACAAGCGCGTGGACGAGTACCCGCACCAACTCTCCGGCGGCATGCGCCAGCGCGTCATGATTGCCATGGCACTGGCCTGCCGCCCCGATATTTTGATTGCCGACGAACCCACCACCGCGCTGGACGTGACGGTGCAGGCGCAAATTTTTGACCTGCTACGCGACCTGCAGCGCGAGAAGGGCACGGCCATTTTGCTGATCACGCACGACATGGGCGCGGTCGCTGAAATGGCCGACCGCGTGATGGTGATGTACGCCGGTCGCGTGGTGGAAGCCGGCCTGACCGCGCAAGTGCTCGGCCAACCCGGCCACCCCTACACCCAAGGCTTGATCAACTGCCTGCCCGAGCTGGGCAGCAGCCAGCAAAGCGAGCGCGCCGACCTGGCCGAGATTGCCGGCATGGTGCCGTCGATCTGGGAACTGGGTACCGGCTGCGGTTTTCGTGAACGGTGCCCGCAGGCCTTGCCCATTTGCGCCCACGAGGTGCCCCCCATGTTCGAGCTGCCCAACAGCACGCCCATCGCCTTACACCGCAGCGCCTGCTGGTTGCAACAAGACCGCAACGCCCCAAAGGGCCAACCTGCATGAGCCGCACCATGACACCCCGCGACACGCCTGCGACACCTGCGACACCTACAGCAGCACCCTTGTTGCAGGTGCAAGACCTGAACGTGCACTTCCCCCGCCCCAAAGCCAGTTGGTTCAAGCCGGCCGAAGTGGTGCGCGCCGTGGACGGCGTGAGCTTTTCCATTCAGCGCGGCACCACGCTGGCGCTGGTGGGCGAGTCTGGCTCGGGCAAAACCACCACGGCGCTGGCCGTGATGCGCCTGGTACCCATCACCGCCGGCCAGGTGAAACTAGGCGATGCACAGCTGGACACGCTGCAAGGCGAAGCGTTGCGCCTGGCGCGCCGGCGCTTTCAAATTATTTTTCAAGACCCGTTCTCCTCGCTCAACCCGCGTGAGCGCGCCGGGGCGGCCGTGCGTGCGCCGCTGGACCTGATGCAGGTGGGCACGCCCGAGACGCGCGAAGCCCGCGTAGCCGAACTGTTTACCCAGGTGGGTCTGCGCCCAGAACAGCAGCAACTCTTTCCGCACCAGTTTTCGGGCGGCCAGCGCCAGCGCATCAACATTGCGCGCGCCCTGGCCACCAACCCGGAGCTGGTGGTCTGCGACGAACCGGTCTCGGCGCTGGACATTGCCATTCGCGCTCAAATACTGAACCTGCTGGTGCGGCTGCAAAAAGAGCTGGGGCTGACCTACCTCTTCATCTCGCACGACATGGCTGTGGTGGAACACATTTGCGACGAAATTGCCGTGATGTACCTCGGCCAGATCGTGGAGCGGGCGCCCCGCCAGGCGTTTTTTGCCAACCCGCTACACCCCTACAGTGTGGCGCTGATGTCGGCGGTGCCCACGGTGCAGGGTGGGCGCAGCCGCGCAGCCCAGCGCATCAAACTCAGCGGTGACCCGCCCAGCCCGATCAACCCGCCCCCCGGCTGCCGTTTTGCCGGGCGCTGCCCGGTGGCCGAGCCGGCGTGCAGCACCGAACTGCCGCCGCTGCGTGAAATGGCGCCCCAGCACTGGGTGCGCTGCCGCCGTGTCGATCTGGTCAAGCACCTGCCTGTGGCGCCGCTGAAACTGCCCCAAGCACCTAAAACACCGCCATAGCCGCAGGTGTAGGCGCACTTGGCCAAATCGGCGCTGGCGACATAACCAGAAGTGTCAAGCGAACACTTCTTCGGTAGTTGCACGCCTCAGCTCTCGCCTTTCAGCAAAGTCAAACCAACGCCCCCGATGTAATGTGGAGGTGTTGTCCCACATGACCAAATCACCCACTTGCCAGTGGTGCTGGTAGATGAACTGTCGCTGTGTTGCATGCTCCATCATGTCCAGCAGCAACATTCGGCCTTCGGCTATCGTCATGCCCTCAATTTCACAGGCGTGGATGCCAACAAAGAGTATCTTTCGACCGGTACGGGGATCGGTTTGAACCAAGGGCCAGATCGCCGGCGGGATGGTTTTCCGTTGCTCTTCGGTGTATTGGTTGTCGCCGAGTAAAAAACGCGAGTGAAGCGCGTAATGCACCGCATGCAAGCTCTCGACCTGCTGCTTGCGCCAGCCTGGAAGCTCATCCCACGCCATTCGCAAGTCAGCAAACTCGGTTTCGCCACCAAAGTTAGGCACAGTGACTGCCGAAAGCATTGAATATTTCGCACGAGGCTTTTGAAACGAACTGTCGCTGTGCCAAAGTTGATTGGCAACGTTACCGACTATTTTGGCGTGCTCGCGATCTGCAACTTCGCCATCGACTTTGACGTTAGAGATGTCTGCCAACTCGGCGTACTCAAGACGGTGCGGCCCACCCTTTAGCTTGCGAAGCCCCATATCCAATGGTCCTAAGGCTTTGGCAAATGCAATTTGCTGGGTCTGTGTCAAAGGCTGATTTCGAAACACGAGAACCGCGTATTGATCCATCGCGTCTTCAACGGCTTTGACCTGAGTGGGCGTCAGCGGATCACGCAGGTCGATTCCAGTGACTTCGGCTGCGAAGGGTTGCAGTGGCGTAAGGTGAAGAGTACCCATGTTTTGCACCATCATTCCAGCTTGATACCTGCAGACTTGACGATGGCAGCCCATTTGTCAATGTCCTGACGGATCTGCGCGTTGTATTGATCGGAGGTCGATCCCACTGGCTCCATGCCAAGTTGCTGCATTCGAGCTACGACCTCTGCACTGCGTACCACTTGACCTATGTCGGCGCTGATCTTTTGCAGCAGAGCTGGTGGCATGCCGGCTGGCCCAATGAGCCCAATGGCACTGACAGCACTGAAACCTGGTACGACCTCAGCGATCAACGGAATCTCTGGATTAGACACCGCGCGTTTTGGACTGGACAAGGCGATCACTTTCATTCGGTTGTCTTTGACGAACGGCATTGAGGAGAACAGCACGTCAAATAACAAGGGGACTCGGCCACCGATCATGTCCTGCTGCGCAGGCGCGCTGCCCTTGTAGGGAATGTGTAGAAGGCGTATGCCCGCCATGTTGGCCAACATTTCTCCCGCCAAGTGTGTACCAGTCCCGGTGCCCGGTGTCGCATAGCTCAGTGCATTGGGGTTTTTCTTAGCGTACGCGATGAGCTCCTGCATGTTGTTGAACGGCTGCGATGGATGCGCAAAGAGTCCGAAATGCGCCTGCGCCACTTGAGACACACCCACCAGATCTTTTTTGGTGTCATAAGGCAGATTGGCTTGCAAGCTTGGATTGATCGTCAGCGCCGTGATCGCCATTCCCAAGGTGTAGCCATCGGCTGGTGATTTGGCAACGATATTCGTGCCCAAAGTAGTCCCCGCTCCAGGTTTGTAATCAACGACGACAGGTTGCTTCCATAAAGTCTGCAGCCCATTCGAGATGATTCTTGCAACGGTATCAGTAGGGCCGCCTGAGGGAAAAGGCACAATAAGTTTGACTGGCTTGTCGGGCCAAGCCTCAACGGCTTGCGCGGCCACAAAATTCGGCGCAAGCATTACGGCTGCAGCCATCAGAAAAATACGGCGTTGAAAAGCGTTAATCATGTATGAGTTTCCTGATTTCCTTTGAATTTATGTAATTGGCTTTGATCAAGCCAACTAACTTCCATTTTAATTTAATCATAAGACTCAACTTACAGCAATGTTGGAGTGATGCTGCGTTTTCTTCTTTCTCGCTTTTAATTCAAAGCATCGATTTGATGAAATTCATGGATCTGAGTGAGCATATGAGCCCAAGAACCCCATTGATTGGCATTCGGGTTGATTGATACCAATTCAAGCAAGTCCTTCTGTTTGACTGGCAAAGTTTCCGAAAATGGATCGGCGAATCAGGATCAGTTTTTTTATCGGAAGCTAAATACTGGATGCAAACTTATCAAGCATCAGTGCGAGCCAGGGTCAATGGCCGCAATCAGATTGTCAAAACAGAAGTTCGAGCCATGAACGCGCAAGACGCGCGTTGGTTGCTATGGGCTCAGTACGGATTTCACAGCATCCAGGTTGGACCAAGTCAGGTCAATACTCGCTAGGCAGCATGATGACCCAATGCTCTTGATCCCAGCAGGCGTAAAGCGTGACTGAATCCAGGGGGAAGTCTGTGTAAGGAATCTCTTGTCTGGCGTGCTCATGGTCATTGCCATCCCTGTAGACCATCATTGCCCTGCCCTCTGTAACTTTAACCCGAACCAGCACAAACCAATCCTCGGTGCTTATCTCGCACAAGTGACTGGCAATGGCGTCCATCATCCAAAAACACTCGCCCTTTTCTGCCAAGTGCTTGGTGCGATCTGTTAACAGATGCCTGCGACTGATTCTGTAATACGCAACAGTGCCAGTGAACTGGGCCATTGTGAAACTGTCCAACCCAAGTTGCTGAAGTTCTCGGTGTGTTTTCATATCTGTTTCCACTGTTGTTTGCATGACTAAAGTTTTGTTTCAGACACACAAATGGACAACCGACATTTGGTAACCCGATAGCTTGGTGGGGTACCGATTAAAAATCACCATGGTGATTTGATAAGTACTCCATCAAAATTTTTCGTAGCCCAATTTTTTTAGATCTTCAGGACCCATTCGGGCTACACCTGTCGTGGCAAAAAATCCACGTAACGAAGCTTCCTAGCTGCTTAAAAGCCAGTGACAAATAAGCTCTAGCAAGTTAAAATGTATTCAAAATCACACGGGACTTCCCATGCGAAATCCAGCTCTAAATCAATCTGCACGTCTGAAAAACGTTGCCAATATGCTGGCTACGCTGCGAATTGAAAAGCTCAGTCCGAGCGAAAGTCTCAAGCCCTCGTTGCAGGCCTATGTAGATGGGCAAAAAACGACCACAGATTTGCTCAACGAAGTCAAAGCCAAATATGTCGCGCTACGACGCGGATGACGTCTATTGCAACCCAGGCACTGCTGTTCTAAAGAACACTTCTGGGATAACGGATCAAGACCAGCTTGATGAATACGAAGGTGACTTTACAGCCATTCACCTTCTCGAACTCACGCAAAACCCAGTCGAAGGCTATTTCGATCTAGCGCATCTGTGCAAAATTCATCAATACCTATTCCAAGACGTTTACGAGTGGGCCGGCAAAGTCAGAAGCGTGGACATCATCAGGGGCTAAAGTCGTTTTTGCAACGTTCGCCATATCCAGTCTTACTCCAATACAGTTTTTAGCGCCCTCGCCGCTGAGAAATATTTGGTCAACTTATAGAACCAAAAGTTTTTGCCAATCGTTTAGCTCACTACTTGTCTGAGATCAATGCGATTCACCCGTTCCGAGAAGGTAATGGTCGAGTACAAAGACTCTTCATTTCGCAATTAGCAGAGCAAGCTGGCTATTCCTTGGATTACTCCGCTTTGGATCAAGCTGAGCTTTACCCCGTAATGCAGGCATCATTTCTTGGGAACATACAGCCGCTAGCAGACTTGATTTTGAAAATCATCGACTGAGCGCTGAAACCTAGTTGCATTCGGAACGCAGGTTGCATCCCCCTATAAAACCCACGCATAAAACGCCCTATAGCGCGTCGATTTACCCGCCCGAATACGTTGGGTGCTGAGAACCCCGATCAGCGCAGAAAAGAGAGGGCGCTGGCCGAAGCCGCAGCCTTGCTGGTGTTGCAAAAAAAGTTCCAAGCCCTGTGGGAGGACGAGGAGAAATGACGCCGTGCAAGGACCGTCAGATGCTGCTCGATCTGATCGGGCAGTCCTGCGCGAGTGG